>NZ_CP087106.1:1742500-2342500 GCF_028583545.1 Methylobacterium sp. NMS14P
TTACGCTATTTGGGATCGTATACCCCAATTCCGAATTTAAGACTTGACCCATCTTCCGAATGCGATTGTATCAGGCGTCCGAATCGCGACGCAGTGCTTGCGTTCTGGCGAGTTTCGTCATCACGAGAAGGCAACGCACGAGACATGGCTCAGTCGAACGGCGGCTCTCTCCGCTTCGTCACGCTCGCCTCCGAGATCGTCTCGGCCTATGTGAGCCACAATCACGTGCAGAGCGCGGATCTGCCCGGCCTCCTCAACGAGGTGCACGCGGCGATTCGGGGGATCTGCGACGCCGGCCAGAGCCAGCCGATCGCCAAGGCGACCGCGCAGGAGATCCGGCGCTCGATCAATCCGGACTTCCTGATCTCGTTCGAGGACGGGAAGCCCTACAAGACGCTGCGCCGGCATCTCACCCTGCGCGGCCTGACGCCGGAAGCCTACCGCGCCAAGTGGGGCCTCGCCTCGGACTACCCGATGACGGCGCAGAGCTATTCCGAGCAGCGCTCGCAGCTCGCCCGCTCCCTCGGCCTCGGGCAGCCGCGCGCCGTCGCCGCCGACGCGCCGGCTCCCGAGCCCGCGCCGCAGCCCGCCGGGAAGCGGCGGGCCCGCAGCAAGGAAGCCGTCTGACGGCGGCGCGCCCCGCCTGCGGCGAAGGTGTCGTCGACCTGCCGCAATCGGCCTCGATAGCGTGAGGCTGCACGGTGCGCCTGCCCTCTCTCGGCCTGGACGGCGCGCCCGCCCAGACGCCGGAGCCCTGCATGCTGACCCGCCTCACCCTGCCCGCCCTCGTCGCAGCCCTGCTGGCCGCCAGCCCGGCCACGGCGCAGATGGCGCGGACGGAGACCCGGGAGCCTGCGAAGGACGGCACCGCGAAGGTCGTGCCGCTCAGCAAGGCCGACGTGCAGCTCTCCTTCGCCCCCGTGGTGAAGCGGGCCGCGCCCTCGGTGGTGAACGTCTACGCCTCCCACGTGGACAAGCGCTCCAGCGCGCGCACCAGCGCCATGGAGGAGTTCATGCGCCGCTTCTTCGGCGAGCCGGAGGGCGGTCGCGGTCCCCGGGGTGACCGGGCCCAGCGGTCCCTGGGCTCGGGCGTCCTGGTCGATGCCGACGGGCTCGTGATCACCAATAACCACGTCATCGACAACATGAACGAGGTCCGGATCGCCCTGGCGGATCGCCGCGAGTTCGAGGCCACGATCGTGATGCGCGACACCCGCACCGACCTCGCGGTGCTCAAGCTCAAGGAGCCGCCGAAGGGCCTCGTGCCGATGCCGTTCGGCGATGCCGACGCCCTGGAGGTCGGCGACTTCGTGATGGCGATCGGCAACCCGTTCGGCGTCGGCCAGACGGTGACGCAGGGCATCGTCTCGGCGCTGGCGCGCACGCAGGTCGGCTCGGCGGACTACCAGTACTTCATCCAGACCGACGCAGCGATCAACCCGGGCAATTCCGGCGGCGCGCTGGTGGACCTGCGCGGCCAGCTCGTCGGCATCAACACGGCGATCTACTCGCAATCGGGCGGCAGCCACGGCATCGGCTTCGCGATCCCGGTGGGCATGGTCAAGGCGGTGGTCGACGCCGCCCGCGACGGCGCGAGCGTGGTGCGCCGGCCCTGGCTCGGGGCGCGGATCCAGAGCGTGACCCCCGACATCGCCGACAGCATGGGTCTCGACCACCCGACCGGCGTGCTGGTGGCGAGCCTCCAGCCCAAGAGCCCGGCCGAGGAGGCGGGCCTGAAGCGCGGCGACCTGATCCTCACGGTCGACGGCCAGGAGGTGGCCGACCCGGAGGCCTTCGGCTACCGCTTCGCCCTGAAGGGCGTGCAGGGCCACGCCCGGTTCGGGATCCTGCGCGGCACGACCCGGCAGACGGTCCCGGTCAAGCTCGCGCCGGCACCCGAGACGCGCCCGCGGGACGCGCTCAAGGTGAAGACCCGCTCGCCGTTCGTCGGCGCGACCCTCGTCAACACCTCGCCGGCGGTGGCCGAGGAGATGCAGGTGGATTTCCCGGCCGAGGGCGTGGCCGTGCAGGCGGTGGACGAGAACTCCATCGCGGCCCGGGTCGGGCTGCAGAAGGGCGACGTGATCGTGGCGGTCAACGGCGTGCCGATGGCGACCACCAAGGATCTCGACCGAGTCACCCGCAACAGCCTCAATTCGTGGGAGGTCGCGATCAACCGCAACGGCGAGGTCCTGACCTCGGTGTTCGGCGGCTGATCCCGTCCGGGGGCGCCAAGTCCGGAGGGAGCCAAGTCCGTGGCCGTGGGCAAGCCCCGGCTCCCGGCTTGCGCCCCCGGCCGCGCCCGGTGTTGATGCGCGGATGTCCGACCTGTTCGCCTCCGCGGAACCGCCTCCCGCGCCGGATTCCGGCCGCGCCCCCGGCGCCGAGGCCGCCCGCCCGCTGGCGGACCGGCTGCGCCCGCAGACCCTCGCCGAGGTCGTCGGCCAGGAACACCTGACCGGGGAGGGCGGGGCGCTGACGCGCCTGCTGCGGGGACGGACGCTCGGCTCGCTGATCTTCTGGGGACCGCCCGGCACCGGCAAGACCACGGTGGCGCGGCTGCTCGCCCAGGGCACCGACCTGCATTTCGAGCAGATCTCGGCGATCTTCTCCGGCGTGCCCGACCTGCGGAAGGTGTTCGAGGCCGCCCGCAAGCGCCGGGCGACCGGGCAGGGGACCCTGCTGTTCGTCGACGAGATCCACCGGTTCAACCGGGCCCAGCTCGACGCCTTCCTGCCGGTGATGGAGGACGGGACCGTCACGCTGGTGGGCGCGACCACGGAGAACCCGTCCTTCGAGCTGAACGCCGCGCTCCTGTCCCGCGCCCGGGTGCTGCTGTTCCGGGCGCTCGATCCGGGCGCCGTCGCGCGGCTGCTGGTCCGGGCCGAGGCGCTGACGAGCCAGGTCCTGCCGCTCACCGAGGAGGCGCGCGGCGTTCTGGTCCGCATGGCCGACGGCGACGGCCGCGCGGCCCTGACGTTGGCGGAGGAGGTCTGGCGCTCGGCCCGGCCCGGCGAGACCCTCGATGCCGAGGCGCTGCAAGCGATCGTGCAGCGGCGCGCGCCGATCTACGACAAGGCGCAGCAGGGCCACTACAACCTGATCTCGGCGCTCCACAAGACCGTGCGCGGCTCGGATCCGGACGCGGCGCTCTACTATCTCTGCCGGATGCTCGATGCCGGCGAGGACCGGCTGTTCATCGCCCGCCGGCTGGTGCGCATGGCGGTGGAGGACATCGGACTCGCCGACCCGCAGGCGCTGGCGGTGGCCAACGCCGCCAAGGACGCCTTCGACTTCCTCGGCAGCCCGGAGGGCGAGCTGGCCCTCGCCCAGGCGGCGATCTACCTCGCCTGCGCGCCGAAATCGAACGCGGTCTACGAGGCCTACAAGGCCGCGACGCGCCTCGCCAAGGAGGCGGGCTCCCTGCCGCCGCCGCGGACCATCCTCAACGCGCCGACCAAGCTGATGAAGCGGATCGGCTACGGCGAGGGCTACCGCTACGA
This sequence comes from Methylobacterium sp. NMS14P, assembly GCF_028583545.1. Lineage (NCBI taxonomy): Bacteria > Pseudomonadati > Pseudomonadota > Alphaproteobacteria > Hyphomicrobiales > Methylobacteriaceae > Methylobacterium > Methylobacterium sp. NMS14P. The sequence continues at coordinate 1,746,004 of NZ_CP087106.1, forward strand.
CCACGACGAGCCCGATGCCTTCTCGGGGCAGGATTACTGGCCCGACGCGCTGGGACGCCAGCACCTCTATCAGCCCACGGAACGGGGTTACGAGACGCGCCTGGCCGAGCGGCTGGACCGGTGGGAGGCGCTGCGGAAGGCGCGCCGCGGGGAGGGGTAGGGGGCTTACCCTGCTTCTGGTTGATAGCTCCGGCGCCGTCATCGCGAGCGGAGCGAGGCAATCCAGCAGCCCAACGATTCCTGACGCCGCGCTGCCCTGGGTCACCTCGCTGCGCTCGTGATGACGGCGTGGGCCGCCTCAACCGAAGCCGTATCAAAGATCGAGGGGCGCGTTGTCGATCACCTCCTTCATCACGAAGAAGGTCCGGGTCTGGCGCACCCCCGGCAGGCCGATGAGCGTGACGCTGTGGAGGCGGTTGAAGTCGGCCATGTCGGAGACCCGGATCTTCAGCATGTAGTCGAAGTCGCCGGCCACGAGGTGGCAGTCGAGGAGCACCGGGATCGCCCGCACCGCCGCCTCGAACTCCGAGAAGCTCTCGGGGGTGGAGCGGTCGAGCACCACGCCGACGAAGACCAAGGTGCCGCGCCCGACCCGCATCGGGTCGATCAGCGCCCGGACCGCCCGCACGAACCCGTCCGCGAACAGGCGCTGGATCCGGCGATGGCAGGTGGCCGCGCTGGTGCCGACCCGCTCGGCGATCTCGGCGTTCGCCATGCGCCCGTCCGCCTGGAGGAGGCGGAGGATCTTCTGGTCGATCCGGTCGAGCCCTGCGGACATGGACGATTCTTTCAGGCCCAGTATTTAATCCGGATGTATCTGGCGCCAGGAGGCACAGATGCGCAAGTCAGCGTCCATCTGAGGCCGAAGATCGAGAGCACCTTTCATCGCGGATCGGGTAGTTTTCCCTGCGCCTCGAAGACGGAGCCGGGCCTCGCGCCGGGCCGTCCCCGAGGCCTCGCTTCGACGCGGCCGGGCGGGACGGAGACCGCTCCTTCCTCCGGCCGCGCCCCGAGACCCGGAGAGACCCGATGCTGGACAAATTCGAGCGCTATCCCCTGACCTTCGGCCCGACGCCGATCGAGCCGCTCAAGCGCCTGACCGCGCATCTCGGCGGCGAGGTGGAGCTCTACGCCAAGCGCGAGGATTGCAATTCCGGCCTCGCCTACGGCGGCAACAAGCTCCGCAAGCTCGAGTACATCGTGCCGGACGCGATCAAGAGCGGCGCCGACACGCTGGTGTCGATCGGCGGCGTGCAGTCGAACCACACCCGCATGGTCGCGGCGGTCGCCGCCAAGATCGGGATGAAGTGCCGGCTGATCCAGGAAGCCTGGGTGCCCCACGAGGACGCCGTCTACGACCGGGTCGGCAACATCCTCCTGTCGCGGATCATGGGCGCGCAGACGCAGCTCGTGGATGACGGGTTCGACATCGGCATCCGCGATTCGTGGAAGCGGGCGCTCGCCGAGGTCGAGGCCGAGGGCGGCAAGCCCTACGCGATCCCGGCCGGCGCCTCGGTGCACAAGTACGGCGGGCTCGGCTACGTCGGCTTCGCCGAGGAGGTCCGCAGGCAGGAGGCCGAGATGGGCCTGCGCTTCGACTACGTGGTGGTCTGCACGGTGACGGGCTCGACCCATGCCGGCATGCTGGTCGGCTTCTCGGCCGACGGGCGCGCCCGCAACGTCATCGGCATCGACGCCTCCTGCACCCCGGCCCAGACCAAGGCCCAGGTCCTCGACATCGCCCAGAACACCGCCGCCCTGGTCGGCGCGGGCGACATCGTCGCCGACGACGTGGTGCTCAACGAGGATTACGCCTACCCGGTCTACGGCGTGCCCTCGCAGGAGACCGTTGAGGCGATCCGGCTCTCGGCCCGGCTCGAGGGGATGATCACCGACCCGGTCTACGAGGGCAAGTCGATGCAGGGCATGATCGACCTCGTGAAGAAGGGCTTCTTCCCGAAGGGCTCGAAGGTGCTCTACGCCCATCTCGGCGGCGCGCCGGCGCTGAACGGCTACAGCTACACGTTCCGCAACGGTTGATACCGCTTCCGGTCAAGGCCTTCGGCACCGCCGTCTTTGCGAGCGGAGCGAAGCAATCCAGACAGCGCCACGCTTCATGACGTGGCGCGACCCTGGGTCACTTCGCTGCGCTCGTGATGACGGAGAGGGGCACCTCAATCGAAGCGTTCAAGCGAAACCGAGTGAGGCAGATCGGTCAGATCCCTCACCTCCCTTCGCTCCCCCCTCATCCGAGGTGCGGCGAAGCCGTCTCGAAGGCGCCTTCCAGGGATCGCGAGTCGTCTGGAAGCCTCCTTCGAAGCCTGCGTGCGCTCCGGCGCCTCAGGATGAGGTCGCGCGTGGGAATGTCGGCAGGCGCCCGCGTCGTCCCGCCCTATATGGCGGCCAGCGCCAGCAACGGCGCGGGACCCGCACCGGAAAGGGCACGATGATCGCACCGGCACGCGCGCTGCTCCTGACGGCCCTGCTCGCCCTCGGCGGCCCACCGGCCTGGGCCGCCTCGGGGCCGGCCGTCGAGGCCGAGAACGGGATGGTGGTCTCGTCCCAGCGCCTCGCCTCGCAGGTGGGCGCCGACATACTGAGGGCCGGCGGCAACGCCGTCGACGCCGCGGTGGCGGTCGCCTACGCCGAGGCGGTGGTGAACCCCTGCTGCGGCAATCTCGGCGGCGGCGGCTTCCTGGTGCTCCACAGCGCCGACGGGCGCAGCCGCTTCGTCAATTTCCGCGAGACCGCCCCGGCGGCCGCCACCCGGGACATGTACCTCGACGCCGCCGGCACCGTCGTGAAGGGCGCGAGCCTGCGCGGCTGGAAGGCGGCCGGCGTACCCGGGACAGTGCTCGGCCTCAACACCGCGCTCGCCGCGTACGGGACCCTGCCGCTGGCGCGGGTGATGGCGCCGGCGATCGCGCTCGCCCGGGACGGGTTCGTGCTGACCCGGGGCGACACCGACATCCTCGAATCCGGCACGAAGCTGTTCGCGGGCCAAGCGAACGTCGCCCGGATCTTCCTGCGCCCGGACGGCAGCCCCTGGCGGCCCGGGGACCGGCTGGTCCAGGCCGACCTCGCCCGCACTCTCCAGGCCATCGCCGAGCACGGCGCGGACGCGTTCTACAAGGGCGCGATCCCGCAGGCCGTGGAGGCGGCCTCCCGGGCGGGCGGCGGCCTGCTGACGGCGGCCGACTTCGCCGCCTACACGGTGACGCAGTCCGAGCCGCTGACCTGCCGCTACCGGGGCGCCACGATCCTGTCGGCACCCCCGCCCTCGTCGGGCGGGACCACGCTCTGCGAGATCCTCAGCATCCTCGACGGCTACGACCTGCGGGCCGCCGGGTTCAACTCGGCCCGGACCGTGCACCTGATGGTCGAGGCGATGCGGCGCGCCTACGCGGACCGCAACCTGCTGCTCGGCGACCCGGCCTTCGTGGAGAACCCGGTCGACCGGCTGCTGTCGCCGGCCTACGCGGAGACGCTCCGGGCCTCGATCCGCCCGGACCGGGCGACCCCGTCGGCGGAGATCCGCCCGGATCCGGGCCCGGAGACGCGGGAACGGCCCGAGACCACCCACATCTCGGTGATGGACAAGGCCGGCAACGCGGCCGCGCTGACCTACACGATCAACGGTTACTTCGGCGCCGGGGTGATCGCCGGCGACACGGGGTTCTTCCTCAACGACGAGATGGACGACTTCACGGTCAAGACCGGGGTGCCGAACCTGTTCGGGCTCGTGCAGGGGACGAGGAACGCGATCCAGCCGGGCAAGCGCCCGCTCTCGTCCATGGCGCCCACGATCGTGCTGCGCGACGGCAAGGTCGCGATGGTGGCGGGCTCGCCGGGGGGCTCGCGGATCATCACGATCAACGCGCAGACGCTGATCAACATGCTCGATTTCGGCATGGAGCCGCAGGAGGCGGTGGACGCCCCGCGCATCCACCACCAGTGGCTGCCCGACACGGTCTACGCCGAGCCGTTCGCGCTCTCGGCGGACACGCAGGGCCTTCTGCGAGGCATGGGCCACACGATCGTCGAGCAGAAGCCCTGGGGCGCACAGGAACTCATCGCGGTCCGCGCCGCGGCGCCCGTGCTTCCGGGGGCCGTGTCGTCGGGCAACGACGCCTCGCGCACGGAGCGGATGCGGCCAGGCCTGCTCTACGGCGCCAACGACAACCGCCGGCCGGCCGGCGCGGCGGTGGGGGAGTAGGGGAGGTTCCCGGCCGCTGCGCGGCACCGCGCGGGCTCGGGTCCCGGATCAGCCTTCGCGGGGTCGAACACGGGCGCCGCTCAGCCCTCTCCCGCCTCCCGCGCCACGGCGCGGAACCCGATGTCGCGCCGGCAGAAACCCTCCGGCCAGTCGATCCGGGCCACCGCCGCGTAGGCGCGGGCCTTGGCGTCGGTGACGCTGTCGCCGAGAGCCGTCACCGCCAGGACCCGGCCGCCATCGGCGAGCAGCTGCCCGTCCTCGGCGCGGGTGCCGGCCTGGAACACGTGAACCCCGTCGCCCTCGGCGGCGTCGACGCCCCGGATCACCGAGCCCCGGACCACGGCGCCCGGATAGCCCGCCGCCGCCATCACCACGGTGAGGGCCGCCCGGTGGGGATCGAATTCCAGGCTCACGCCGGAGAGGTCGCCGTCGCAGGCCGAGAGCAGGGCCGGCACGAGGTCGGAGGCGAGGCGCGGCATCAGCACCTGCGCCTCGGGGTCGCCGAAGCGGGTGTTGTACTCGATCAGCTTGGGGCCGTCGGCGGTGAGCATAAGGCCGGCGTACAGGATGCCGGTGAACGGGCAGCCGCGGGCCCGCATGCCGGCGAGCGTCGGCGCGATGATCTCGGCCATGACCCGGGCCTCGATCTCCGGGGTGACCACCCGGGCCGGGGAATAGGCGCCCATGCCGCCGGTATTGGGACCGCGGTCGCCGTCGAAGACCCGCTTGTGGTCCTGGGCGGTGCCGAGGGAGATCGCCCGCGTGCCGTCGCACAGGGCGAAGAAGCTCGCCTCCTCGCCGAACAGGCACTCCTCGACCACGACCTCGGCGCCGGGCTCGGCGAAGAGGCCGGTCAGCGCGTCCTCGGCCTGATCGACCGTCTCGGCCACGGTGACGCCCTTGCCGGCGGCGAGGCCGTCGGCCTTCACGACGATCGGGGCGCCCTGCTGGCGGACATAGGCCAGCGCCGGCTCCAGTTCGGTGAAGCGCGCGAAGGCGGCGGTCGGGATGTTGCAGGCGGCGCAGAGATCCTTGGTGAAGCCCTTCGAGCCCTCGAGCCGGGCGGCGTCGCGGGTCGGCCCGAAGGCGCGGATCCCGGCGGCCTTCAGGTCGTCCACCAGGCCGGCGACGAGGGGCGCCTCGGGCCCGACCACCACGAGGCCGATCGACTCCGCCGCGCAGAAGGCGGCGACGGCCGCGTGGTCCGTGACCTTGAGGTCCGGCCGGTTGGTCCCGTGGCGGGCCGTGCCGGGATTGCCCGGCGCCGTGAACAGCCGGGTGCAGAGCGGGCTCTGGGCCAGTTGCCAGGCCAGGGCGTGCTCGCGGCCGCCGGAGCCGATCAGCAGGATATTCATGCGCACGCCACCATGGGCCCAGCTTCTGGGGGAAGCGTGCCCGCGGGAAAAGGTTTTTTTCGGGCTTTCCCCGCTCTGCGCGGATATCCCGGCGGCGCGGAGACCGATGTCAGCAGCCGGTGCAGACGCTCGTGTTGAGGCCGCCACCCCGCCGCACGATCCCGTTGCGGCCGATATGGCGGCCCCGGTACACGTCCCCGCGGACGCCCCGATAGGGCAGGTAGGGCCCGAAGGAATCGGCCTGGACGTTGCGCTGGAACGTCTGGTTCAGCGTGTTGAAGTCCGAGACCCGCTGCTGGTTGAGCGACCGGATCTGGCCCTGCAGGGCGAACGAGGCGTTGGCGGCGTTCGGGTCGTTCTGCTGCACCTGCGCCCGGGCGGAGCCCGCCGCGAGGGCGAGCGCCAGGGCGAGGAGCGCGCGGGACGCGGCACGCATGGGTCCCTCCGTGCGGGATTCGAGCGGTCTTCGGAAACGCTTGTCCGAAGTCGACGCGCCAGGATCGGTCCGGGTTCCCGGGCGCGTCAACCCGGCACGACGGGGGATTTCGTCTCCGGCAGGGCCTCGACGCGCTCGGGATCCAGGCCGGTATGGGCCTGGACCAAGGGGTGCGGGGTCAGGGCCAGCCACTGCGTCAGGGAGATGTCGGCGTAGCGCGGGCTCTTGAACATCTCCAGGAAGGTCAGGGTCGTGTCGCCGGTATTCTCGATGTAGTGCCCCATGGCGAAGGGCACGTAGCCGACGTCGCCGGCCCGGTAGTCGAAGGTGCGGGCCTTCGATTCCGAGCCGAACACCGTCATCCGGCCCTGGCCGGAGAGATAGTACTGCCACTCGTCGCTGTTCGGGTGCCAGTGCAGCTCGCGCAGCCCTCCGGGCTCGACCTCGACCAGCGCCGCCGCGATCGTCACGGAGGCCGGGAACACCGTGGAATCGGTGATGCGCACGCTGCCGCCCCGGGTGCGGACCGGCTCCTGCGCCAGCATGCGGTGGCTGAAGGTCTTCGGCACCGGCCCGGAGCCGCCCATCTTGTCGGCCGCGAGCGGGCCGGGCTTGGGACCGGGGAAGATGTAGAGTTCCTTCTGGGGAACCTTGGCGAAGGCGCTCTCGGGCAGGCCGAAGTTCTTCGCGAGCACGTCCGTCGGCGTGTGCGCCAGCCAGTCGGTCAGCAGGAAGGTGGAATCCTCCGAGAAGCCGCCGTCGTCGAACACGAGCAGGAACTCGCAGCCGTCGACCCCGTCGGACGCGAGGCCCTGGATCGAGTGCGGGATGCCGCCCGGGAAGTACCAGAGGTCGCCCTCGCCGACATCGTCCGCGAAGGTGCGCCCGTCCTGGTCGACCGCGGTGATCCGGGCCTTGCCCTTGATCATGTAGGCCCACTCGGATTCCTTGTGCCAGTGCATCTCGCGCACCGCGCCGGCCTTGAGCCGCATGTTGACCCCGGCCATGGCCTTGGAGACCGGCAGCTCGCGGACCGTGGTCTGGCGCGCCCAGCCGCCCTCCTCCAGCCGCATGTGGCTGTCCGCGAAGGACCATTTCAGGTTCGGCATCGTGCCGTGATCGGTGGCGGGCGGCGCCAGGGTGAACGGCTCCTCGGCGGCGCGGGGCCGGTTCTGCGGACCCAGGATGTCGGCCCCCTTGCCGCCGCGCTCGGGGCGGGGCGCGGCTGTCCCGGCGGATTGCGCCGCGGCGGAGGACGCCACCATCGCGCCGCCGGCTGCGATGACGGCGCGCCTGGAGATCTCGGTCATCGTGGATCGGTCCCTGAGTCAGTGGCAGGAAAACCGGTCGCGCGCTCGGAGGATCCGGGGACGAGCCGCGCTGTGCGCTGCGGCATCTCGCCCGGAGCCCGCGCGCGGTCTATGCATTGAATACGGCACCCGACGCGTCCCGGCCGGGCGCCGAGGCGGCGGTTCAGGCGCGGCGCGACCCGAGGGCGAGGATGGCGGACCGGGACAGTTCAGCCGCGGACGGAACCGTGCCGCCCGCCCGCGGCGGCCGCCGGTGGATCGCCCTGCTGGCGCTGGCGGGCCTCGGCGCCCTCGGATACCGCCTGTGGCCGGAAGCGTCGCGCGCGGCGAGTCCGCCCGCCGCCGCCGAGGCGAAGCCGCCGACCGTGCGGGTCGCCGCCGCGGCCCGGGCCTCCGACACCCTGAGCCTGACCCAGACGGGCACCACCCAGGCATTCGACACCGCGAACCTCTACCCGCGGGCGACCGGCTACATCGTCGCGCGCAAGGTCGATATCGGCTCGCACGTGAAGGCGGGCGACCTGCTGTTCCGGATCAGCGCGCCCGACCTCGACCAGCAGCTGGTCCAGGCCCAGTCGCAGGTGCTGCAGCTCCGGGCGGCGCTGATCCAGGCGCGGGCGATGGTGGACCAGGCCGAGGCCAACCGTCACCTCGCCGACGTGACCAACCGGCGGACCTCGACGCTGGCCGGCACCGGGGTCGAGACCCGGCAGAACGCCGACACCTCCCAGGCCGGGGTGCTGGCGCAGACCGCCAACGTCGACGCCGCCAAGGCCGCCGTGAAGGTCGCGGAGGCCAACATCGCCGCCCAGGAGGCGCAGGTCGCCCGGCTCAAGGTCCTGACCGGGTTCGAGGAGATCCGCGCGCCCTTCGACGGGGTGGTGACCGCCCGCAACAACGATGTCGGCGACGCGGTCACGGCGGACACGAATACGGGGGCGCCGCTCCTCACGCTGAACCGCGACGACGTGCTGCGCATGGCGGTGAACGTGCCGCTCTACGCCGCCGACGGCGTCCGCGACGGGCTGGCCGCCAAGGTCGAGGTGGCGCAGATGCCGGGCCGGATCTTCCCCGGCACGGTCTCGCGCTCGTCGACGACGCTGCTCTCGGCCGCGCGCACGCTGGTCACGCAGGTCGACATCCCCAATCCAGACGGCGCGCTGCGGCCGGGGCTCTACATCACCATCACCCTGGAGATCCCGCGCGTCTCGCCCGCCGTGACGGTGCCGAACGACGCGCTGATCTTCGACCAGCACGGGACCCGCGTGGCCGTGGTCGAGGCGGCCGGGGAGGGGGGCAGCGTGGTGCGGATGCGCCCGGTCACGATCTTCCGCCAGACCCGCACGCTGCTGGAACTGCGCGACGGCCTGAGCGGCGGCGAGCGCGTCGTCGTGGGCCCGCCGGCCTCGCTGCGCGACGGCGACAGGGTCACCCTGCGTCCGGAGGACCGGGCAGGGGCGTGAGCCGCGCTTTGAGCGGCGGTGTGAGCGGCGGTGTGAGCGGCGGCCAGACGCGCGGTGCGGGAACGGGGCGACGCCGTGCGGCCGCCGTGTCCAGCCCTGGGACAGCTCCGGCGGCGATAAGCGTCGGGCACGCGGCGGCCGACGCGGGGGCAGACCCCGGCGCCGCCGTGACCGGCCGGCTCAGGAAGCGGATATCACCGCCGTGGTACTCGGAACGATAGCGCTGTCGATCGCGCTGCTCGGGCTCGCCCTGGCGATCCTCGGTCTGACGCTGGCCCTCGCGGGGGGATCCTGGTTCTACGTCGCCCTCGGCGCGGGATTGCTGGCCTCCGGCGTCGATCTGGCCCGGCGGCGCCAGCGCGGCCTCGGGATCTACGCGCTGGTGCTGGCGGCGGCGTTCGCCTGGACGGTGGGCGAGGTCGGGCTCGACAAGTGGCAATGGATCCCGCGCGGGGCCCTGCTCCTCCTCGTGGGGCTCGCGCTCTGTCTGCCCTTCGTGGTGCGGCGCCTGCGCGACGCACCCGAGCGGCCCTGGAGGCCCGGCCTCGGGAACGGCCCGCTCGCCCTCCGGGTCGTCGTGCTGCTCATCGCGGCCTCGGGCGCCGCGTCCTGGTTCGTCGACCCGGTGGAGACGCGGGGCAGCCTGCCGAAGGTCGCGGGGGCGGGGCCGGCCGCCGTCGATCCGAGCGGCGTTCCCTATCCGGCCGACGATTGGGTCGCCTACGGCGGCACCAATCTCGGCCAGCGCTACTCGGCGCTGGCGGACATCGGCACCGCCAATGTCCGGGGCCTCGCCGTGGCCTGGGAGCACCATACCGGCGACCTGCGCGGCGACAGCCGGACGGATTCGAAGGAGTTCACCTTCGAGGCCACGCCGATCAAGGTGAACGGGCTGCTCTACCTCTGCACGCCGCACAACATCGTCCAGGCCCTGGAGCCCGAGACCGGCCGGCTGGTCTGGGCCTTCGACCCGAAGATGGCGCGGGACGGCCAGTACCAGCATCAGACCTGCCGCGGCGTGTCCTACAACGACTCGACCGGGTACACGCCGCCGGCGGAGACCGACGCGGACGGGGCCGTCGCAACCGCAATCGCCGAATGTCCGCGCCGGATCATCGCAACCTCGGTCGACGCGCGCCTCTACGCGCTGAACGCCGAGACCGGCGCCCTGTGCAGGACCTTCGGGGCGGACGGGTTCGTCGATCTGAGGGCGCAGATGCCGAACCTCCGGCGCGCCGCCTATCAGCAGACCTCGGCGCCGCTGGTGACCCGGAACCTCATCGTCCTCGGCAGCGCGATCGCCGACAACTACTACGCGGACAACCCCTCGGGCGTGATCCGCGCCTTCGACGTGCGCACCGGCGCGATCGTCTGGAAATTCGACGCCGGCAAGCCCGGCGAAACCGCGCCGCTGCGGCCCGGCGATTCGTACGAGCCCAACTCGGCGGTGGCCTGGACGCAGTTCTCGGCCGACGAGGCACTGGGGCTCGTCTACGTGCCCTTCGGAAACCGGGCGCCCGATCAGGTGGGCGTGTCCCGGTCGAAGGCGGACGAGGCCCTGGTCGACGCCCTGGCGGCGCTGGACCTGGAGACCGGGAGGCTGACCTGGGCGTTCCGAACCACCTATCATGACCTGTGGGACCGCGATAACCCGTCCCAGCCGGTCCTCCTGACCCTGCCGCAGGGCGACGGGACAGTGCCCGCAATCCTGATCCCCACCAAGGTCGGCAACCTCTGGGTCCTCGACCGCCGCACCGGCACCCCGATCCGGCCGGTCTCCGAGGTCTCGGTCTCGACCCGGACCGACATCCCGGGGGAGGCGCCGTCTCCGGTCCAGCCGATGTCGTCGCTCAGCTTCGCGCCCGCGGCGCTGACGGAGGCCGACATGTGGGGCGTCACGCCCTTCGACCAGATCCAGTGCCGCCTCGCCTTCCGGTCGAACCGCTACGACGGCAACCCGTTCACGCCGCCCCAGGCGTCGGAGGGCGCGCTCATCTGGCCGGGCAATATCGGGGTGTTCAACTGGGGCTCGGTGGCCGTCGACCCGGTCCATCACTGGATGATCGCGACGCCGCAATACCTGCCCTACCTCTACCGCCTGCTCCTGCGCCCGCCGGGCAACCCGGAGAAGCGCCTCGTCTCCCCCGATCCGGATTCCACCCCGGGCAACGAGAATCTCGGCGGTCCCTATGCGGTCTCCATCGCGCACATGCGCTCCGCCCTCGGCATCCCCTGCAGCGCGCCGCCCTGGGGCGTGCGGGTCGGCGTGAATCTGGCCGACGGAACCGTTGCCTGGAAGCGCCGCAACGGCACGGTCGCGGGGCAGAAGGTCGGCGGTCTGGCGGTCCCGCTTCCCCTGGAGATGGGCATGCTGGCCCACGGCGGCACCCTGACCACGGCGGGCGGCGTCGCCTTCACGGCCGCCACGCTCGACGACCGCATCCGCGGCTACGACATGCAGACCGGGGAGGTCCTGTGGACCAAGCCGCTGCCGGCCGGCGGCCAGGCCACCCCGATGACCTATCGCGGCAGGGACGGCCGGCAATACGTGGTGATCGCGGCGGGTGGGCACGGTTCGCTCGGCACCACGCCGGGCGACTCGGTCATCGCCTTCAGGCTCGAGTGAGCCACCGCGCGCCTGTCGCGAGCCCGAGGATCGCCGGCCTCGCGGCGGAGCGGCTTTGCGGCGGCCCCGGCCGCCCGGCCGGGGCAGGGGCGTCCTAACCTTCGAGCCGCGCCCGCGCGTCGGTGCGGGCGAGCCGCGCCAGCAGGTACTCGACCTCGGCCTTCGCGGTGGCGGTCAGCGCCTGCGAGGGCTTGCGCTGCGCGTCCGAGGCGAAGATGCCCCGCCGCATGAACACGTATTTGCGCACCGCGAGCCCCAGCGGGCCCTGCTGCTGCTCGTAGCGGAGATAGGGGAGGTGGGCGTCGAACAGGTCGTGGGCGGCGTCGCGCTCGCCGGCCCGGCCGAGGCGGACCACGTCGACCAGCATCTCCGGGAAGGCGTAGCCGGTATTGGCCCCGTCGGCGCCGCGCTCGGTCTCGAAGTCGAGGAACAGGCCGCCGTTGCCCACCAGGATCGAGATGTGGCGCATCGAGCCGTCCGCCTCGAAGCCGCGCAGCGTCGAGATCTTCTCCAGCCCCGGCCAGTCCTCGTGCTTGAGCATCACGCAGGAGGGGTTTTCCGACACGATCCGGCGGATCACGCCGGGGGTCATCTGGACCGAGAAGGTGAGGGGATAGTCCTGAAGCACGAAGGGCACGTCCGGGCCCACGGCCTCGGCGGCGTTCCGAAAGTAGCCGACCACCTGGTCGTCGGTGCGGAGCGTGTTGGGCGGCGCGATCATCACGCCGGCCGCGCCCAGCGCCATCACCTCCCGGGCGAGCGACCGCATGGCCGCGAAGCCCGGCGCCGTGACGCCGACGATCACCGGCAGCCGGGTGCGCCCGAGGACGCGCTTGGCGACCGCGAGGCCCTCCGCGTGGTCGAGCTTGCCGGCCTCGCCGAGCTGGCCGAGGATCGTCAGGCCGTCGACGCCGGCCGCCCCGAAGAAGTCGGTCATCCGGTCGAGGGAGACCTCGTCGATCCGGCCGTCCGGATGGAACGGCGTCGGCGCGATCGGGACGACGCCGCCGATGTCGCTGGTGAGAGGCATGCCGGTCTCCGCGCTGCTGCGGCGGCCTCTCCAGCCGCCGGATGGCATGCCCCATACTAAAAAATCCCGGGCGACGCGACGCGCCCGGGACCGGTTCCGTGCGCCCGACCCGCTCGATCAGCCCAGCAGCTTGTCGAGGGTGATCGGCATCTCACGGACCCGCACGCCGGTGGCGTGCCAGACCGCGTTGGCGATGGCGCCCACCGTGCCGGTGATGCCGATCTCGCCGACCCCCTTCACGCCGAGGTTGTTCACCACCGCGTCGTCCTCGTGGACCAGGATCGCCTCCATGGCGGGCACATCGGCGTTCACCGGCACGTGGTACTCGGCGAGGTTGTCGTTGAGGAACCGGCCGGTGCGCGGATCCATCTCGGCCCGCTCGTGGAGCGCGAAGGACAGGCCCCAGATCATCCCGCCGTAATACTGGCTCTGGACCAGCCGCGGGTTGATCACCCGGCCGGCCGCGAAGGCGCCGACGAGGCGGCTCACGCGGATCTGGCCGAGATCGGGATCGACCTTCACCTCGGCGAAGACCGCGCCGTGGGCGTGCATGGCGTAGGAGGCCTGCGCCGCCGGATCGGCGCCGGCCTTGCCCTGGCCCTCGATGCTCGACCGGCCGGCCCGCCGGAGGATGTCGGTGAAGGACTCGCTCCGGCCCGGATCGTCGCGCCGGGTCAGACGCCCGCCCGCGGCGGTCACGCCGGCATTGCCGGCGCCGTAGAGCGGGGAGGCGGGGTCGTTGGTGGCCAGTTCCGCGAGCTGCCGGATCACGTCGCCGGCCGCCGCGTGGACCGCGCCGCCCGCCGTGGCGGTGTGGCCCGAGCCGCCCGCGATGCCGGCATTCGGCAGATCGGAGGAGCCCATCCGGAAGGTGAGGGCGTCCATCCCGATCCCGAGCCCGTCGGCGGCGATCTGGGCGAGCGCCGTCCAGGATCCCTGGCCCATGTCGATCGCCCCGAGCTCCACCGTGCCGGTGCCGTCGGCGCGGATCTCGGCCCGGGCCATGCCCTCGAAGATCAGCGCCGGGAAGGTGGCGGTACCCATGCCGGTGCCGACCAGGAACCCGTCCCGGTCGCGGGTCTGGCGGGGCTGCAGCGGGCGCCCGGCCCAGCCGAAGGCCTCGGCGCCGCGCCGGTAGCAGTCCCGCAGGGCCTTCGAGGAGAACGGCTTGCCGGTGATCGGCTCGACCTCCGCGTAGTTGGCGAGCCGGAAGTCCAGCGGGTCCATGCCGAGCTCGTGGGCCATCTCGTCCAGCGCGCTCTCCAGGGCGACGCTGCCGGTGGCCTCGCCGGGCGCCCGCATGAACAGCGGCGTGCCGGTGTCGAGGCGCACGGCCTCGTGCCGGATGGCGATGGCCGGGCTCGCGTACAGGGTGCTGGTCGCCCGGCCCGCCGGCTCGAAGAAGTCGTCGAAGCTCGACGAGGCGGTGCGGATGTGGTGGTCGAGGGCCGTCAGCTTGCCGGACGCGTCGGCGCCGAGCCGGAGTGTCTGCCGGGTCGGTCCGCGATGGCCCATCGGGCCGTACATCTGGGTGCGGGTCGGCACGAGCTTCACCGGACGGCCCACGAGCTTCGCCGCCATGCAGGCGAGCACCTGCGGCCCGGCGGGGACGCCCTTCGAGCCGAAGCCGCCGCCGAGATAGGGGCTCTCGATGTGGATGTCGTCGGGGCCGATGCCGAAGAGCCCGGCGAGCCGGGCCTGCGACATGGCGAGCGCCTGGGTCGGCATGTGCAGCGTCAGTCGGTCCCCGTCCCAGCTCGCCACCGCCGCGTGCGGCTCCATGGCGTTGTGGTACTGGGCCGGCGTCTCGTAGGTGGCGGCTATCGTCTTCGACGCGGCCGCGAGCCCGGCCTCGACGTCGCCGTCCGTCTCGACGGGCGGCGCGCCGACGCCGACCGAATCCGGCGTGAAGGCCTCGCCGGAATCGAGCCCGATCCGCGGCGTCTCGGCCGCGTAGGTCGGGGCGAGCAGCCGGGCCCCCTCGGTCGCCGCCTCCAGGGTCTCGGCGATCACCACGGCGATGGGCTGGTTGGCGTAGCGGACGCGGTCGTTCTGCAGGAGGTCCAGGCGGAACGTGAACGGCCCGTCCTTGGCGTCCGGGTCCTTGGCGAGCGTCGGGGCGTTCTGCGGGGTCATCACCGCCACGACGCCGGGATGCGCCTCGGCGGCGGCCACGTCGAGGCCGGTGACGCGGCCCTTCGCGATCCGGGCGATGCAGAGCGCCGCGTGGAGCGTGCCGGGCGGCAGGTTGTCGGCGGAGAAGCGGGCCTGGCCCGTCACCTTGAGGGGACCGTCGCGCCGCGTCAGCGGCTGGCCGATGCTGGAGCCGTGGCGGATCGCGCCGGCGGGGAGGTTCGAGGCGGGCGTGGAGGTCGCGGTCATGCGGGTCTCCTCAAGACGGGTTCCGGTTGGAGCTTCTGGTCAACGTGGCTCCCGCCGTCGTCACGAGCGGAGCGAAGTGACCCAGGGCAGCGCGACATCGCAGGTCGTGGCGCCGACTGGGATGCTTCGCTCCGCTCGCGGGGACGGCGGTGCCAAGCCATCGACCGGCGTGTCAGACGATGCCGAACGGGGAGGCGGGGAGCGCCGGGATCCGGGCGGGCGTCCCGGCGGCGGCCTGGGCGAGGGCGCGGATCGCCACCCGGCGGGCGAGCTCGATCTTGAAGGCGTTGGCCTCGCCGGTGGGCTCGGCGCCGGACAGCGCCGCGGCGGCGGCCTTCGCGTAGGCCTCGGGGGAGGGCGCCTGTCCGGCGAGCGCCGCCTCGGCCTCCGCCACCCGCCAGGGCTTGAGCGCCAGACCGCCCAGGGCGAGCCGGGCCTGCCCGATCCGGCCGTCGGCCTCCAGGGTGAGGGCGGCCGCCGCCGAGACGACCGCGAAGGCGTAGGAGGTGCGGTCGCGGACCTTGAGGTAGCGGGCGTTGCCCCGGAAGGACGCCGCCTCGGGGGGCAGGCGCAGGGCGGTGATCAGCTCGCCGGGCCGCAGGTCGGTCTCCCGCTCCGGGTGGCCGCCGGGGAGGAGGTGGAAGGCGGTGAGCGGCACCTCCCGGGCGCCGTCCGGCCCGGCGATCTCGACCACCGCGTCGAGGGCGGCGAGCGGCACGCAGAAATCGGACGGGTGGGTGGCGATGCAGTGCTCGCTCCAGCCCTGTACCGCGTGGATCCGGGTGGCGTGCCCGAGCGCCGCGCAGCCGGAGCCGGGCGCGCGCTTGTTGCAGGGCGAGACCGCGTCGGTAAAGTATTGGCAGCGGGTGCGCTGCATCAGGTTGCCGCCGACCGTGGCGGCGTTGCGCAGCTGCGCCGAGGCGCCGGCCAGCAGGGCCTCGGCCACCATCGGGTAGGCCTTGGCGAAGGCCGGGTCGTGGGCGAGGTCGCTGTTGCGCACCAGGGCGCCGACCCGGGCGGTGCCGTCCGGCAGCCGCTCGATCGCCGAGAGGCCGGGGAGGCGGGTGATGTCGACGACCCGCTCCGGCGTGGCGACGCCGCCCTTCATCAGGTCGACCAAGTTGGTGCCGGCGGCGAGATAGGCCGTGCCCGGCTGCTGGCCGGCCGCCACGGCCTCGGGCACGCTCGCGGGGCGGATGTAGTCGAAGGTCCTCACGCCGCGTCCTCCCGCTGCTCCGAGGTCCGGGCGGCCGCGTCCTGCACGGCGTCCAGGATGCCCGCGTAGGCGCCGCAGCGGCAGAGATTGCCGCTCATGCCCTCGCGGATGCGCTCCGGATCGGTGCCGGCATGACCCTCGCGGATCAGGCCGACCGCGCTCATGATCTGGCCGGGGGTGCAGAAGCCGCACTGGAAGCCGTCATGGGCGATGAAGGCCGCCTGGACCGGGTGCAGCCGGTCGCCCTCGGCGAGCCCCTCGATGGTCAGCACCTCGGCGCCGTCGAGGCTCGCGGCGAGCGTCAGGCAGCTGTTGATCCGACGCCCGTCCACCAAGACCGTGCAGGCGCCGCACTGGCCGCGGTCGCAGCCCTTCTTGGCGCCCGTCAGACCGAGGCGCTCGCGCAGGAGATCGAGGAGGGTGACGCGCGGATCGTCGAGGGCGATCTCGCGCGGCTGCCCGTTCAGGGTGAGCCTGAGGGGAATGGTCATGCGGGGGTCCCGGCTTCCAAGGCTGGAACCGTTACAGATAGCCGCCGCCACGCCCCCGGCGAGACCTTAAGCGGAAAGCGATGTGCGCAAGATCACGGCACGCGAGGGTTGCGCGCTTACGCCGACTTGACCCGGACCTCCGAGGCGGATTTCAGCACCGTCTTGCCCTTGGCGGTCTCGATCTCGAGGGCGGGCTCGGACTTCGAGGCCTCGCGCTTCACCGTGTTGCCCTTGATGGTCTTCTCGACGTCCCGCGTGTGGACCTTGGTCACCTCACCCGAGACGGTGCCCTTGCCCCATTTGTAGGTGACGTCGTCCCCGGTCTTCACCTTCGCCTTGGCGGTCATGCGCGTCTCCGTCGTGGATGAGGGCGTGGATGCGGGGAAAGGCGCCCGGGGGCGGGCGCGTTCCCGGGCATCCACGGCCGGAATGCCGCACTCAGCGCCCGACCTCTCGGCGCAGGGCGGCGACCATCGTCTCGACCGCCGCCTGCGCGGTCTCTCCGAGATTGATGGCGCTCTCGCCGGCGGTGACGAGCCCGCGGCCCTCCAGCTCCTTCACGCCGTCCGGGTCGGCCTCGTGACCGGCGCCGTCCCGGCGGATCACCGAGGTGACCGTCTCGCCGCTGACGAGGCGGTGATAGGCCGCGAAGGCGAGGATCGAGAGGGCCTTGTCGGAGAGTCCGTTCAGGTCGTCGGCCATGCGTGCGTTCCTCCGCGCGTTCCTCGAAGCGTGCTCGACGGACGAACGCCGTACGGGGCCGGGGGGTCCGGGCGGCGGCCGGGGTGCGACGACACGTGCGACCGAGGGGTCCACCCCTCCGAGCGGCGACGCTTCGCGCCGGAGCCGCCTTCCTGCTACTCTGCGGCCCTCCATGAATCCGCAGACAGACCAAACCGAAGTGGAACCGAGCCCCGAGACGCGCCGCGCGCCCGCGCCGCCCGATCTCGACTATCGCCTGCGCCAGCAGGCGATCCTGTCGGAGTTCGGCGTCGAGGCTCTGCGCGGCACCGATGTCGACCACCTGCTGCAGCGGGCCGCGGAGCTGTGCGCGCAGGGCATGGGCGCCGAGTTCTGCAAGGCCCTGGAATATCGGCGCGGCGCCGACACCCTGCTGGTCCGGGCCGGCGTCGGCTGGGGGCCCGACGTGATCGGCAAGGCCCGGATCGGGGCGGACCTCGCCTCCCCGGCGGGCTTCGCCCTCAAGACCGGCCGGCCGGTGATCTCCAACCACCTCGCCGACGAGACCCGGTTCCGCACGCCGCAGCTCATGGCCGAGCACGGCATCCGCCGGGCGATCAACGTGCTGATCGAGAACCGGGACGGCGCCTTCGGGGTGCTGGAGGTGGACGACACCCGCGAGGGCATGTTCGCGGAGGCCGACATCGCCTTCATGCAGGGCTTCGCCAACCTGCTCGGCGGCGCCATCGAGCGGCAGCGGACCGAGAGCCTGCTGCGGGCCGCCCTCGCCCGGCAGGACCTGCTCGCCCGCGAGATGAGCCACCGGGTCAAGAACAGCCTCGCCATCGTGGCGAGCCTCCTCGCCCTGCAGGCGCGGGCCGCCGAGGAGCCCGCCGTGCAGGCCGCCCTGTCGGACGCGCGCAGCCGCGTCGAGGCGATCGCGGGCGTCCACGACCAGCTCTGGCGGCAGGGTGACAAGGTAGAGGGTGAAGGGGAGGGGGTGCCGGGCGAGCTCGACCTCGCGCCCTTCCTGGAGAAGCTGCTGGCCAACCTCGCCAGCGGCGTGCCGGGTCAGCGGCTTACCTGCACGGCCTGCCCGCAGCGGATCTCGGCCGACCGGGCGATCCCCATCGGCCTCCTGGTCAACGAACTCGTCACCAACGCGCTCAAATACGCCTACCCGCCCGAGACGCATCCGGCGGGCGGCGAGATCCGGGTCCGCGCCGAGCGCCGGCCCGAGGGGCTCGTGGTCGAGGTTGCCGACGACGGGATCGGCCTGCCGGCGGGGTTCGAGATCGGGCGCAGCTCGAAGAGCCTGGGCATGCGGGTGGTCGGCAGCCTCACGCGCCAGCTCGGCGGCAGCCTGACGATCCAGGCCCGGGGGAAGGGCGCCTGCTTCCGCCTGGAAGTGCCCCCGGAAGTGCTCCTGGAAGTGCCCCTGGACGTATCCCCGGAGGTGCCCCTCGAGGCGCCGCCGGCCGGCTGAGCGTGGCGCGCGCCCCGACCGGGCGGAGACTGGACAAGGGCCCTGCCCCGTCGCGATCCGGGCGCGACGGGCTCGGCGAGACAGAGCGGATGCAGTGACCGAGAACAGGACGACGGCGGCGCGCCTCGCCGAACGGCTCCACGCCTTTCGGAGCCTCGGCGACAATTGCGAGTTCGGGTTCGTGCAGCGCTACGGCGGGGTCGAGCCCTCCGGCCTGCTGCGCTTCTCCTACACGCCGATGGAGGACCTGATCCGCGGCCTGCGCTGCGGCTTCGCGGATTTCGGCGTGCCGGGGGACCTGCGGCTCTCCGTGAGTTCCGGCGGCACCTATTACTGCCACAGCGTCGCCTACAACATCTGGGCGAATACCGGGCACCCGGCCGGCTCGATCGAGCCGGAGGTGCTGCTGGAGCGGGAATACGGCCGGCTGGCCCATCTCAAGCGCAAGATGCTGGACGATCTCGCCGACGGCGCGAAGATCCTGGTGCGCAAGGTCGGCCGCGACGAGCCCGAGGCCGATTTCGCCCGCCTGGCCGAGGCGGTCCGGGCGCACGGGCCCTCGACGCTGCTCCGCGTGACCGAGGCCGGGCCGGACTGGGTTCCCGAACCGGCCCGGCGCGTCGCCGACCGGCTGATCGAGGGACAGGTCCGCCGGTTCGCGCCGGTGGAGCAGGCCTGGGAGGTCGACCTCGAACCCTGGATGCACCTCGTGGACAGCGCCTACGCGCTGGAGCGCGGCGCGGCGCCGACCCGCCTCGACGCCGCCGCCTTCCCGGAGGCACTGACGCTGTCCGGGCGCCTGCGCCGGCACGTCGGTCGGCACCGGGCGACGGCGCTGAGCGCGTACACGCGGGCGGTGGATCCGGCCGGCTTCCGCGCCGACACGGTCCACGTGTTCTCGAGCTGGGTGTGGATCCCGGAAGACTTCGCCGGGGACCGGGTTTTCGCGGCGGCCGGCTACGCGCGGCTGGGCTGGCGGGATGCCGACCTGTCGCGGCGCCGGTGCTGGCAGCGCGTCTGGGCGGCGGGACGGCTGCGCCCCGACGCGGCGCGGGAGCCCGTCGGGCTCGGCATGATCGGCACGCGGCGGGACGGGTTCTGGTCCGCCGGGGCCCGCTTCGCCGAGGGGCCGATTCCGGGGAACGAGCCGGCGCCGGAGCTGCGGATGCCGCCGGTCCGGTTCCCGGGCCGGGATCTCCTCGGCCGGCTGCTGCCGCGGGCCCTCTAGACCCCCGACCGGGAACCGATCCGGCACGGCGGTCTTGCCTACCGGGCCGCACGGGACCGCGCCCGTCGCGAGGGGGCCCATGCCCGGTTTCGTGCCCGACCGCCGCTCTCTGCTCCTCACCCTGGCCGCGGGGTCGGCCTTCCTGTCGGCGCGGGGCGCCGACGCCGTCGGGGCGCCGGAGCGGATCCCGCTCTGGCCGGGGGAACCGCCGGGCGGCGGCGGTCCGCAGGGTCCGCCGGTCCGCGACGACAGCGGCGCCGTGAGGAACGTCGCCGTGCCGGTCCTGGAGGTGTACGCCCCGGAGACGCCGACCGGCGTGGCGGTCCTCGTCGCCGGCGGTGGCGGCTACGCCCGGATCGGGATGGTCAAGGAGGCGCTCCCCGCCGCGCTCTGGCTCGCCGCGCAGGGCATCACGGCCTTCGTGCTCACCTACCGCCTGCCCGGCGAGGGCTGGGCGGCGGGCCCCCTGGCGCCGCTTCAGGACGGGCAGAGGGCCCTGCGCCTGATCCGCGCCGAGGCCGCGCGCTTCCGGATCGACCCGGCCCGCGTCGGCGTGCTCGGCTTCTCCGCGGGCGGGCACCTCGGCGGCCTGATCGCCGCGCGCTCCGCGTTCCGGGCCTACGCCCCCGTCGACGCGGCCGACGACCTGTCGGCGCGGCCCGACTTCGCGACGCTGATCTACCCCGTGGTGAGCCTGGAGCCGCCCTACGACCGCACGACCACCCGGCGCTCCCTCGTCGGCGAGGCCCCGAGCCCGGAGGCGAGCCGGGACTGGTCGCTCCAGACCCATATCGGGTCCGGCTGCCCGACGCTGTTCCTCGTGCAGGCGGACGACGACGCGGTCATCAGCCCGGAGCACAGCCGCATCCTGGACGCGGCCTGCCGCGCGGCGGGCGTGCCGGTCGAGTACCACCGCTTCGCGGTCGGCGGCCACGGTTTCGGGATCGGCCGGTCGGAGGCGCCGGTCGCCCTCTGGCCGAGACTCTGCCGGCTCTGGCTGACCAGCGTGTCGGTGATGCGCTGACGCCGCGCGCACTGCCGGCCCGCGGCGGCCCTGTCGGGTCGGCCATCCGGCTCGGGAGCCGTCAGGCAGGGCAGGGGGACCGGTGAGCCCGGGTCGGCGCGCAGCGGCCCTCGCCCGCGCGGACAGCACCGCGCCGGGCACGTCGGAGATCGCCGCCGCCGGGTTCGTGGGCGGTCACGACCGGAGAGCCGGACCGCCGCTCCCGCCGCCACCGCGAGGGACGCCGAGAGACGTCGAGAGACGCTGAGCGATGCTGAGCGAGCCGAGGGCAGCGCCGCGGCGATCGGCTGGGCGTCGTCCCGGTCCATCCGCCGCGGGGAGGGGCCTCCGGCCCCCCGTGGCCCGACCGCCCTGCCCGGGAGCGTCGGACTTCGGCACCCCTCGGCCACTTCGTCACCGCGCCCTCGCCGCGCGCGACGACGCGCGCGCTGCGGCCCGGGTCGGAGCTCAACGTGCCCGGCGGCGCGCGGCCTTCCAACCCTAGGGCCTCGACCTCTCACCCGATCAGCGGCCTTCAGGCCGCGACGCCCAGACACCGGGCAATCCGACCCCGCAACCCGACCCTACGAGCCCCTGCCCATTGTTCGCATAAGATATATTATGGAACTTAATGGGGGAGTCGGACGGGGCGAGGGGCAGCGTGCCGGTCGGGTCGAAGGCTGACAGTCTGGATGGATCGCGCCGCGTCCGGATCCGGGCGGTGCGGCCTCGGCGTCGGGTCCCGTCCGGCTCAGCGGCTTCCGGATCGGGCGAGGGCGGTCCGAGCCCCCTCCCCGCGGCTCGCGCCGCCCGCGCGGCCTCACGCGGCCTCACGCGGCCTCACGCGGCCTCACGCGGCCTCACGCGGCCTCACGCGGCGCGCCCGGCCAGGCGGCGCACGTCGCCGAGGATCCGGCCGTCCCGCGTCCGACAGTCGATATGCTCCGACTGTCGGCCGGGCCGGATCCGGATTGAAGCCGGCCGGGCCAGGAGCGCGGCGCGCTCCAGGAATTCCGCGGCGCTCATCGGCGCGTCCCGGCCACCGCCGAGACCGCGCCACCAGGACACCGCCTTCTCCCGCTCGTAGCCGCTGCGCTCGGGCCGCAGGCGGACGCGCCACGCCGCCTCGGCGGGGCCGTCCCGCCAGCCGAGCACGAGGTCGAGCCCGTCCGGCGCGGCCTCCAGATTCAGGGCCGTGACCGGATGCCAGGCGGCCTCCTGCCAGCCGGTCTCCGCCGCCGGGGCAGGGCCCGCCGGCTCGGGCCCGGGCAGCCCGGGGTCCGCCGAGAGGATCGCCAGCTCGTCGTCGGCGGCGGCCTCGTGCGGCGCCTCGGGGTCCTCGTCCACCTCCGGCTCGGTCCAGCACGCCTCGCAGGTGGAGGCGTTCAGCGCGATCAGGGCGCCGCAGCCGGGGCAGGGCTTCGCGCGCGAGGCCCCTGCCCCGCCCAATCCCTGGGTGGCGCTCCGGACCGTGACGGCGTCCACGGGCCCGTGCATCCGCACCAGACCGGCATAGTCCAGGATCAGCGCGTCGGCCTTGCCGGGCGCGCAGCGCAGCGCGCGGCCGACCTGCTGCACGTAGAGCCCGGTGCTGCGGGTCGGGCGCAGCAGCGCCACCAGATCGACTTCGGGCACGTTGAAGCCGGTGCCGAGCACGCCGACCGAGGTCAGGCAGCGGATTGTCCCCGCGCGAAACGCCGCCACGATCCGGTCGCGCTCCCGGCGGGGTGTCTCGCCCGAGACGCTCTCGCAGGAATACCCCTCCGCCCGCACCGCGTCGCGCACGGCGTCCGCGTGGGCGAGGCCGGCGCAGAAGGCGAGCCAGGCCCGGCGGGCGCGCCCGTACTCCGCGAGCTCCGCGACCGCTGCCCGGGTGATCCAGTCGCGGTTGACCGCCGCCTCCAGCTCGCCCGGGATGTAGTCGCCCCCGCGCCGGCCGACGCCCGAGACGTCGAGCTGGGTGAGCGTCGCCTTGGAGACGAGGGGCGCCAGGAAGCCGCGCCGGATCAGCGTGAACGTGTCGGCCTCGTAGGCGATGCCGGAGAAGAGCCGGTGCTCGCCTTCGTCGAGGCGGCCCGAATCGAGGCGGTAGGGCGTCGCGGTGAAGCCCGCCACCCGCAGCCCGGGCGTCCGCGCCCGCAGGCCCGCCAGGAAGCGGCCGTAGCGGGTGTCGGCGGCGCGGGGGATCAGGTGGGCCTCGTCGACGATCACGAGGTCGCGCGGGCCGACCGCGTCGAGCCGGTCGGCCACCGACTGGATGCCGCAGACCAGCACCTGCGCCCCGGCCTCCCGCCGCCCGAGCCCGGCCGAGAAGACCCCGGCCGGCGCCCCCGGCCAGGACCGGGTCAGCTCGGAGAAATTCTGGGCGACCAGCTCGCGGCTGTGGGTGACGATCGCCACCCGGGCGAGGGGGTTCTCTTCCAGGGTCTCCCGGGAGAGGGCCGCGATCACGAGCGCCTTGCCGGCGCCGGTGGGCAGCACGATCAGGTGGCCGGGCGCCGCGTCGTCCGCCCCTCCCCGCGCCCAGGCGGCCGAGAGCGCGTCGAGGCTGGCGCGCTGGTAGTCCCGCAGGCGCAGCATGGCGGCGGTCTAGCCGGCCGCGCCGGCCCTGTCCGTGGCGGCGCGGTCACGGCGCAGCAGGTAGATGTCCATGATCCAGCCGTGCCGGGCCCGGGCCTCGGCGCGGACCCGGCGGATCTCGTCGCCCGCGTCGCCCAGCCGGCCGGAGACCAGGATCTCGTCCGGGCTGCCGAGATAGGCACCCCAGTGGATCGTCAGGTCCGGGTCGAGATGCGCGAAGGTCGGGTCGCCGTCGAGCATCACCACGACGCTCTCCGCCTCCGCCGGCCACCCCGCGGCGAGGCGGCGGCCGGTGGTGATCAGCACCGATCCGCCGATGCCGTTCAGCGGCACGCCGTGGCGGGCGGCGAGGACCTGCACGCTGGACAGCCCGGGCACGACGAGCCGCCGGAACGGCACGCGCCCGCGGGCCAGGATGTGGTCGAGGATGCGCAGGACGCTGTCGTAGAGGGCCGGGTCCCCCCAGGCCAGGATCGCCCCCACCTCCCCGGCCCCGAGATGGGCCGCGAAGGCCGCCTCCAGCCGCTCGGCCCGGGCCGCGTGCCAGGCCTCGACGGTGCGCCCGTAATCGGCCGGGCGGCGCTCCCGGGGCGGGTCCTCGACCGTGACGACCCGGTGGGGTTTTCGGATGTGGGCCGCGCAGATCCGGCGGCGGATCTCGACGAGGTCGGCGGTCTCGGCGCGCTTGTCGAGGACGAACACCGCGTCGACGTCGGCGAGCGCCCGCACCGCCTGGAGGGTCAGGTGCTCGGGATCGCCCGTGCCGATGCCGATGACCCGGATCTGCCTGTCCTGCATGCCGTCCTCCGCCGGGGCGGGGAGGGCCGGCGCCGGCCTCCCCTACAAGCGCGCGTCGGCTTTGGCGAGGATCGCCCGGGCGATGGTCAGGTCCTGCAGGGCGATGCCGGAGGAGTCGAACACGGTGATCGCATCCGGATGCGCGCGGCCCCCCTCCCCGCTCCGCAGCACGTCGCCGAGCGCCGTGAGGCCTCCTTGAGCCTGCGCGGAGGCGTGCTGGAACTCGCCGATGGTGCGCGACTGCTCCGGCAGGTCGCAGAACAGGCCCGCCCGCTCCAGCAGGGCGGGGGGCAGCTCCTGCTTGCCCTTCGCGTCCGCGCCCATGGCGGCGACGTGCGTGCCGGGGCGGACCCAGTCGGCCTCGAACAGCGGCGCGCGGGCCGGCGTCGCCGTGACGATCACGTCGGCCGCTTCGCAGGCCTCCCGGGGCGCGGCCGCCCGCACGTCGATCCCGGACGCCCCCTGCCCCGCCAAGCGCTCGGCGAAGCCCGCGACCTTGGCGGCGTCCCGTGCGACGACCAGCACCGTCCGGATCGGCAGGACCCGGGCGAGCGCCGCGCACTCGAACTCGGCCTGGTTGCCGGCCCCGAACACCGCCAGCACCGCGGAATCCGGCCGCGCCAGGACGCTCGCCGCCACCGCGTCGGCGGCGGCGGTCCGGTAGGCGTTGACGCGGCCCGCCTCGATCACCGTGTCGACCCGGCCGACAGCCTGGTCGAACAGCAGGATCACCGAATTGTGCCGCGGCAGGCCCCGGTCCGGGTTGCCGGGCCAGAACGAGCCGACCTTCAGGCCGGCATAGTCGGCCGTGGAGCCCGACTTGATCGAGAACCGGTTGGTCGGCTCCGAGCCGTGGCCGAGCACCGCCGGGAACAGGGTGGTGCCCGCCGCCACCGCGGCGATCAGCGCCTCGCGAGCCGCGTCGAACGCCATGGCGTGATCGACCAGGGCGGCGGATTCCTCCTCAGAGATGAAGCGCATGGATTCAGGGACCTCCCAAGTCATGGTTTCAAAAGGTCGAGACCTTTCGCGGGTGCAGGGCAGAGCCCGATGCCGGGGCGGCGCCCCGACACCCCGCCGAAGGGCCTCGGCCCTTCGGAATCCCCTACAGGGTCATGCCGCGGGCGGTGACCGGCCAGATCGCCTCGACGCGGCCGTCCCGCACGCCCACGTACCAGTCGTAGACGTTAACCGTCGGGTCGCAATGGCCGGGGATCAGCTTCAGGCGCTCGTTGAGCGTCAGCACGTTGCCGGGATCGCTGATCACCCCGTGCTCGTCCGAGCACTTGATGTACTCCACGTCGTCCCGGCCGAAGACCACCGGCAGGCCGCTGTCGATGCTCTGCGCCTTCAGGCCGGCATCGCAGATCGCGACGTCCGCCTTCGCCTTGCTCATGATCGCCGTGTAGATGAACAGGCTGTTCTCGAACTCCGCGATCGGCCGCCCGTCCGCGTCCTTCACCCGCTGGTAGTCCGCGTCCATGAAGACGTAGGAGCCGCACTGCAGCTCGTTGTAGACGCCGCTGCCGCCCTCCATGGCGAAGCTGCCGGTGCCGGCCCCCGCCACGATGGGGCAGTCGAGGCCCGCTCCCTTCAGCAGGTCGACGGTGCGCTTCGTCTCGTCGATCGCCGTCTGGATCAGGGCCTGGCGCTCGCCGTAGTCGCGCACGTGCTGGGCCTTGCCCTGGTAGGCCTGCAGGCCGGCGAAGCTGAGGCCCGGCGCCGCCGCGATCTTCTTCGCGATCGCCAGAGCGGGCTCGCCGGGCGCGACGCCGCAGCGGCCGGCGCCGACGTCGATCTCCACGAGGCACTCGAGGGTGACACCGTACTTGACCGCCGCCGCCGAGAGGTCGTCGACATTGCCGAGGTCGTCGACGCAGACCAGCACCCGCGCCCGGGTGGCGAGCGCCGCGAGGCGCTCGATCTTCTTCGGCGCGACCACCTGGTTGGAGACCAGCACGTCGCGGATGCCGGCGCTCACCAGCGCCTCGGCCTCGCTGACCTTCTGGCAGCAGACGCCGCAGGCCCCGCCCCGCTCGATCTGCAGGACCGTGATGTCGGACGACTTGTGGGTCTTGGCGTGCGCCCGGTGGCGCAGGCCGTGCTCCTTCATGAAGCGGCCGAGCTTGTCGACGTTGCGCTCGAGGGCGTCGAGGTCGACCAGCAGGCAGGGGGTGTCCACCTCCTCGACCGGCATCCCGACGGCGGCGGGGATGTTGTTGCGCATGGTGTGTCCTCCTGATCGCGTGCGGATCTCGTGGCGGGGGGCCGGGTTACGGGGCGAGGCCCAGAAGCTCGGCGATGCGCGGCGTCGCCTTGATGCCGGTACCGGTGAGCACCACCACGGTGGTCTCATCGGGCCGGATCGCGCCGCGCGCGTGGAGATCGGTGAGCGCGGCCGCCGCCATGGCGCAGGTCGGCTCGACGTAGAGGCCCGAGCGGGCGAGCTCCATCAGGGCCGCCTCGATGGCATCCTCGGAGACCGCCACGGTGCCGCCGCCGGACCGGCGGAGCGCCGCCAGCACCTCCCGGCCGCGGACCGGCTGGGCGATCGAGGCGCCCTCGGCCAGCGTCGGGCGCGGGGTGACCGGCACGAAATCCGCGGCGCCGGCCTCGAAACCCGCGTGCAGGGGCGCGCAGTGGGCCGGCTGGACCGCGTAGAGCCGCGGCAGGCGCGTGATCGCCCCCCGGCGCAGCAGCTCCGAGAAGCCGATATCGCAGCCGAGGATGTTGCTGCCGGCCCCGCACGGGATGATCACGGCGTCGGGCGCGGTGAACCCCAGATCCTCCCACAGCTCGTAGGCGAGCGTCTTGGTGCCCTGGAGGAAATGGGCCTGCCAGTTGTGGCTGGCGTAGAAGATCTCCTCCGCCTGCCGCACGGCGGCGTCGGCCGTGTCCTGGCGGGTGCCGGGGATCAGCTCGACCGCGGCGCCGGCGGCCCGCATCTGGACGGTCTTGGCCGGCGAGGTCGAGGCCGGGACCAGGATCTTCGCCCGCATCCCGGCGGCGGCCGCGTAGGTCGCCACCGCGGCGCCGCCGTTCCCGGAGGAATCCTCCAGCACCGCGTCGATCCCCTGCTGGCGCAGGACCGACAGCATCACGGACGCGCCCCGGTCCTTGAAGCTGCCCGAAGGCGCGAACCACTCGAGCTTGAAATGGGCGTGGCCGCCCCGCCAGGGTCGGCGCACCAGCGGGGTGCAGCCCTCGCCCAGCGAGACCGGGTCGGCCACCGCCACCGGCAGGGCGGCGGCGTAGCGCCAGAGGGAGCGCTGGCCCGTGTCGATCTCCGCCCGCCCGATCCCCGGCAGGTCGGTGATCATCAGTGGACCGCCCGTCTCGGAGCGCCAGCGCGGCGTCTCGATCGGGTAGGTCGCCCCGGTCGCGGGGTCGAGATAGGCGGGAGACGAGGGCATCGCGGCTCGGGTTCCGGGGTGGTTCGGAAAGAGAATACAAAATAATCTGCGACGGCGCGCCCCCCAGTTCGGGGATGGGACGGCGCGCCGCGCTGCGCGTCAGGGCCCCGCCCTGACAACCGCCGAAGGGCCTTGGGCCCTTCGGGAACCCGGGTCAGGCGGCGAGCGGCAGAACGGTCCGCTCCGGCGCGTGCTCGGCGGCGATCGACTCGGCGACGAGCTCGGCGGTGGCGCCCGAGAGGGTCCAGCCGAGATGGCCGTGCCCGGTGTTGTAGAAGACCCCGGGCCGGCGGCCGCGGCCGACCTTGGGCAGCATGGTCGGCAGCATCGGCCGCAGGCCGCTCCACGCCACCACCCGGTCGGTGTCGACGCGCGGGAACTGCTCCCGGGTCCAGTCGACCAGCGGCTGGATCCGGTCGTGGCGGATGTCGCGGTTGAAGCCGTTGAACTCGGCGGTGCCGGCGACCCGCAGGCGCTCGTCGCCGAGCCGGCTGGTGACGATCTTGGCCGCCTCGTCGAGGATGCTCACCTCCGGCGCCGCCGCCTGCGCCTCCGGCGTCAGCAGGTTCACGGTGATCGAGTAGCCCTTCACCGGGTAGACGTTGACCCGGTCCCCGAGCAGCGCCGCGAAGTGCCGGCTGGCGCAGCCCGCGCAGATCACCACCGCGTCGGCCCGCAGGATCTGCGGGGGCTCGGCAGGGCGGTCAGCCGGATGGCCCGCCTGCCGCCAGCCGACGGCGTAGCCCCCCTCCCCCGGCGCGATCGTCTCGACGCTGGCGTCCTGGACGAAGCGGACACCCTTGCGGGCGCAGGCGGCCGCGAGGCCCCGGGTGAATTTGTGGATGTCGCCCGTGGCGTCCGAGGGCGTGAAGAAGCCGCCGTGATAGTGCCCGGCCAGCGTCGGCTCGATCGCCCGGATCTCCTCCGGGGTCACGGCGTAGCGCTCCAGGCCGCCCTCCCGCAGCAGGGCGTTGACGGCGGTGGCCTTCTCGAAGCTCGCCCGGTCCCGGTAGAAGTGCAGGATGCCGCGGGCCTTCAGGTCGAAGTCGATCCCCTCGGCCTCGGCCATGGCGAACAGGGCCTCCCGGGCCTTCAGGGCCAGCCGCACCGTCTCCACGGTGTTGGCGCGGTAATGGGCGATCTCCCGGACGAACGCGGCCATCCACGACAGCTTGTGCCAGGAGGGCTTGGGATTCATCAGCAGCGGCGCGTCCCGGCGCATCATCCAGCGCAGGCCCTGCATCACCGTGGAGAGCTTGTTCCAGACCTCGGCGTTGCAGGCCGAGAGCTGGCCACCATTGGCGAAGGAGGTCTCCATGGCGGCGTAGCGCTGCCGGTCGAGGACGGTGACGTGGTAGCCGCGCTGGGCGAGCGCGTAGGCGGTCGTCACGCCGGTGATGCCGGCGCCGATCACGGCGATGTGGGTCATGGTTTGGGACTCCGAGACGTCGGGACGCGGGAAGGCCGCCCTGTGCGGTCGGCCGGTTGCGCGCCCCATCTGTCCCGATGCCTGAGAGCTTGATCCGGCCCCGCCCTGGCGAGGCGAAGCACGGACGTCCCCTTCGGCGGGTGCCCACGGGTTCCCCCCGCTGCACCACTCTCCAGATCGCCCTGACGACACGGTTCCGGTGCCTGAGAGTTTCCGGGGCGGTTGCTCCGTCGGCGCCGGGTCCCCTCTGCTGGGAAGATCCCGGTCTCTCCCGCATCGTCGCGATGGGCTGCTCATCGGATACGCCGGTCGGCCGCCGGGGAGAAGCCCGCCCGTCCCGGCCGGGACGGATTTCGCCGACAGCCGATCCCGGTTGTCACCGCCGGGAGCGATCCCGGCCGCCGTCGGTTGACGGAGGATTTCAGGGAGCGACCGATGCTGACGAGGACCGCGATCTACGAGGGCACGGTGCGCGACGGCCACGAGGAGGAATTCTTCCGCCGGGTTCGGGACGAGCTGGAGCCGTTCTGGCGGCGCTTCCCGGGCGTCACCGCCGTGCGGGTCCAGCGCCTCGTCTCCAAGGACGACGACGCGCGGCCGATCGCCATGATCCTGGAGATGGACTTCCCCGACCAGGCGGCCCTGGACGCCTGCCTCGCCTCGTCGATCCGCCCGGAATCGCACGCCGCCACCGAGGCGGTGATGCAGATGTTCGACGGCCGCTTCTACCATCTGGTCAGCGCCGGACGGACCTTGTCGCCGGTGGATTAGGATCCGGTCTCGGGACAGCAATGACAGCCCATATTCGCAGCCGTATTTACCGCACATAAACCTAAACCAGCGGATCTGCATCTTCTAAAGATAAAGTTGTCCGCCTACACGTCAGTCGAACCAACCCTCTTAAGGGTCTCGGTGCAGGTTGTGCCCGAGCGACACCTTTCCAGTTCAGGCGGACGGCGCGATGGCGAAGTGGATTCCTGGCGCGGCCGTCTTCGGTCTCCTGTGCCTGATGATCATCCCGGCCCCCGGGATCTGGGGTGTCCTGATCGGGGCCGCCTGCGTGCTCGCCATCGTCGGCAGCCTGTGCATGCTCGTCCTCGATCGGGTGGCGAGCGCCATCCTCGTCTGGCGCGCGCGGATGCGGGCGCGTCGCCCGAGCCCGAGCCGGAGCCGGGTGGTCCATGCCGGCTCCAGGATGACCCGGAAGGTCTGAGCCTCGGGCGGGGCGCCGGGGACTGGATTCCTCGCGGCATCGGTGCAAGGTCCCGGCGCCGCGATCACGGCGCCTGAGACCAACCGGGACGGTCCGATGAAGCTCCTCTACTCCCCCGCCTCTCCCTATGCCCGCAAGGTGCTGGTCCTCGCCCACGAGACGGGACTGATCGACCGGATCACCGTCACCGCCGCGGGGGCCTCGCCGACCGGCCCCTCCGCGGAGGTCGCCGCCCACAACCCGCTGGGCAAGATCCCCGCCCTGGTGCTGGAGGACGGCACCGCCCTCTACGACAGCCGGGTGATCTGCGAGTATCTCGACGGCCTCTCGACCGGGCCGCGCCTGTTCCCCGAGGGCGCCGCCCGCTGGGACGCGCTGACCCGGCAGGCGCTCGCCGACGGCCTGCTCGATGCGGCGCTGCTCACCCGCTACGAGCGGGCGCTGCGGCCCGAGCCCCGGCGCTGGGACGCCTGGGAGGCCGGTCAGGTCGGCAAGATCCGCGCGGCGCTGGACCGGTTCGAGAGCCTGGTCGGCGGGATGCCGGCGCTGGATATCGGCACGGTCGCGCTGGGCTGCGCCCTCGGCTACCTGGACCTGCGCTTCCCCGATCTCGCGTGGCGGGAGGGCCGCCCGGCGGTCGCCGCCTGGTACGCGGAGTTCGAGCGCCGCCCGTCCATGGAAGCCACCGTGCCGAAGGGCTGAGGGCCCCGCCGCGCCGGGCCCCGCTACGGCCGGGCCCGGTCGGCGATCGCGTAGGGGTGGCTCGATCCGAGCGGATCGGCGAGGAAGTCCTGGACCGTCCCGGCGCCGGTGCCGAAGGTGATGAGCAGGAAGCCGCCCGCCAGCGCGAAGTTCTTCAGGAAGTCCCAGAACAGCTCGCGGCCCTTGCCCCCGGCCCAGAAATCCCCCTGCGCCCAGAACTGCTTCCACAGCAGCGCCGTCACCCCGCAATAGCCGGCGAGCACGAAGGCGGCCGCCCGGTCGGCGGTCCCGGTCAGGATGCACAGCGACATCCCGATCTCGACGCAGAGCCCGATCAGGATCAGCACCACCGCGGGCGCGGTGGCGTGCACGGCCTGCCGCGCCTGCCCGACCGCACCCCTGAAGTTCAGGATCTTGTCGAGGGCGCTGAACGGCAGGAACAGCAGCACGAGGAGCAGGCGGACGCCGAACGCGATCGCGACGCTGAGGCTGGCCATGCGCTGAACGGTCTCCCTCAACCCGCCCGGTCCGCCGATTCGAGGCGCTGAAACAGGGCGCTGAAACAAGGCGCTGATCCAAGCCGCGAGCGGCGCAAAGGTTTCCTTGGCCACGCGCCGGTGCCGCGAGCCCCGGATGGGCGGTGCCGCCCGGAATGCCGCGCTTCCTGGATCGAGCGTGGCATCGCGGCAACAATGGTTCAAGCCGCTTCGCGCAAGTGGCGGAGCGCCGGATAGGTCTGGAAATTCGTACCGATCTTCCAATAGAAGATTGATCCCGACCCATACGACATCTCGGCTATTTCACGATCATTATTCAGAAACGACTCCGGTCATTCGCCAAGATATTGACAGGCAAGCTCCGTTCACTGCTCGATCTCTCGACGTTCCCCCCGTTCGACCCGCGGCGACGATTGCCAAGGCGCTGGCCGAGGGAAACACGCTCCGATCAGTGTCCGTGAGAGTGTCGAGCCTTGACCATGCGAATCGCGATCATCACACCGTCGCGGCTCAAGCCCTCGACCCTGGTCGGGAAGACCGGCCAGTACTTCCTGGAACACGCGGTCGAGAGCGCCAACGCCCAGGAGCTCGACCGGCCGGCGACGATCCACTTCTTCGTCGGGACCGACCCCGGGATCGAGATCCCGGCGCGGCTCGCCGCGCACCCGCAGATCACCTTCGCGCGCGGCGAGCACAGGGGCCAGATCCCCGCGCTGAACGCCGCGATCCGCGCCGTCGACGACAGCTGGGACCTCGTCGGCTTCCTCGAGGACGACGACCGCTGGCTGCCGCCCTATCTGGGCGTCGCCGTCCGCGCCCTGGACAGCGTCGATTTCGTCTCCTCGACCCAGCTCGAGGTGGACGAGGCCGGCGAGGTGGTCCGGATCAACGACTTCGCGACGCCGTCGGGCTGGCTGATGCGGCGGACCACCTTCGCGCGGGTCGGCGCGATCAGCCCGGCCTCGAAGTGGCACTACGACAACGAGTGGCTCGGCCGCCTCGCCGAGACCGGCCTGCGCCGCGCCCACCTCGTCGAGGCGACGGCGCCGGTCACGCTGCAGGACGCGGTCCTGGTCCGTCCGTGGCTCGCCAACGTCCTCCAGCTCGGCGGCCCCAGCGTATCCCTCGCGCGCCACGGCTTCGTCCTGCCGCTGGTGTGCCGCCTCGTGCATCCGGGCTCCGGTAGCTCGGATGTCGGCCAGGGCGGGACGTCGCGAGCCGAGAGCGAGGCCGAGTACCGGCGGCTGGTCGACCGCTTCGGCCGCATCCCCTGGTGAGATCGCGCCGCGCGGCGGACGCTCCGCGGACCGGCGGCGCGCTCGACCGGCGCGGAGGCCGGTTCAGCCTCGGAGCGGCTCCTGGGCCGCCGACGCGGGGCCGGTCGCGCAGGCGCCGATCAGCCGCCGCACGAAGCCCGCGCAGGCCTCGAGCTCGTCCCGGGTGACGTACTCGTCCGCCCGGTGGGCGCGCGCGATCGAGCCCGGCCCGATCACCACGGCCGGCACGCCGCCGAGCCGCTCGAACAGCCCGCCCTCCGTGCCGTACGAGACCTTGGCGTGGCCGTTGCGGCCCGCGAGGCGCTTGGCCAGGGTCACGATCTCCGCCTCCGGATCGGTGTCGAGGCCCGGATAGTCGATCAGCGGCTCGACCGCGACGCCGCAGGCCGGATCGCCGGCCCGCATCAGCGGCGCCAGCGTCCCGGTGGCGTAGGCGATCGCGGACGCCGCCAGCGCCGCGGCATCGTCCGCGCCGATCGCCCGGTACTCGAACTCGACGCTGCAGCTGTCGGGCACGATGTTGAGCGCCGATCCGCCCCGGACCACGCTCGACAGGCCGGTGGTGTGGGGCACGTCGTAGAGCGGGTCGCGGGCCCCGTCCCGGGCGATGGCCTCCGCCGACAGGCGGACGTGCTCGATGAAGCGGGCGGCGTATTCCACCGCGTTGACCCCCTGGGGCGCCAGGGCCGAGTGGCTGGCCTTGCCGCGGAAGGTGAGGCGGGCGGCCGATTTGCCCTTGTGGCCGACCACCACGTCCATCCCGGTCGGCTCGCCCACGAAGCAGCCGAGCGGCCGCGGCACCCGCTCGAGCATCCGGGCGATCAGCGGGCGCACGCCGAGGCACCCGACCTCCTCGTCGTACGAGATCGCGAGGTGGATCGGGGTGGCGAGCTCCGCCGCGACCATCTCGGGCAGGAGCGCGAGGCAGACCGCGAGGAACCCCTTCATGTCGGAGGTGCCGCGCCCGTAGAGCCGCCCGTCCTCCTCCCGCAGGGCGAACGGGTCCGACGACCAGGGCTGGCCGTCGGTCGGCACCACGTCGCTGTGGCCGGAGAGCACGTAGCCGGGGCGGGTCTCGGACGGTCCGGCGCTGACCAGCAGCGCCGCCTTCCGGCCCGTCGGATCCGGCACCCGCTCCACCGCGGCGCCGTGGCCGCGGCAATAGGCCTCCGCCCAGTCGATCAGCGGCAGGTTCGAGCGGGCGCTCACCGTGTCGAAGGCGACGAGCGTGGCGAGCAGCGCCGCCGGATCGGGCGTGCCGGGCCGCGGCGTGACGGTCTGTGCGGGCTCTGTCATGGGTCCCATGGCGTGGCTGGGTCGTGGCTGGGTTTGGGTAGGACGTGGCTGGGACGCGGCTGGCGCGCCGACCCGCGCGAATCGATATCGGCGGCGCGCCGAGTCCTACGGGGTTTTCGGCGCTCCGGGGATCCCGGGCAATGCCCGGGCATTGACCGGCTTGACCGGCTTGACCGGCTTGACCGGCTTGACCGGCTTGACCGGCTTGACCGGCTTGACCGGCTTGACCGGCTTGACCGGCTTGACCGGCTTGACCGGCTTGACCGGCTTGACCGGCTTGACCGGCTTGACCGGCTTGACCGGCTTGACCGGCTTGACCGGCTTGACCGGCTTGACCGGCTTGACCGGCTTGACCGGCTTGACCGGCTTGACCGGCTTGACCGGCTTGACCGGCTTGACCGGCTTGACCGGCTTGACCGGCTTGACCGGCTTGACCGGCTTGACCGGCTTGACCGGCTTGACCGGCTTGACCGGCGGCGCCCCGGAACCGGGGCGGCGCTCGGGCGTAGCCGCCGGTGAGCCCCCATCGGGCCGCTCGTCCCGGAGCCCCGACCATGCGTGCCGGTCCCGCCCCGATGCTCGCCGCCCTCCTGCTGACGCTCCTCCCGCCGACGCTCCTGCTGCCGACGGCCCTGCTGCTGGCCGCCCCGGCCGAGGCCCGCCGGCAGGCCGGTCCCCACGCCGGGCGGCCGCATCACCGCGCGGCCTCAGACACGGACCTGACCCTCGCCCGCATGGCGGCGCGCGACCGGCCGCGCTGGCGGGTCTGGCAGCGGCCCCGGCCCCTCGCCCGGCCCCTCGCCCGGATGCTCGCCCCGGCGACGCGCGAGCGGGTCGCGGCGCCGCCGCTCACGGGCTGGGGCTACGGCGGCACCGTCCCGGGCGCCGCGCCCGGCTTCTGAACCGCCTCGACCCGGGCCCGGCCGCCTG
Source organism: Methylobacterium sp. NMS14P (assembly GCF_028583545.1). Lineage (NCBI taxonomy): Bacteria > Pseudomonadati > Pseudomonadota > Alphaproteobacteria > Hyphomicrobiales > Methylobacteriaceae > Methylobacterium > Methylobacterium sp. NMS14P. Next base: position 1,781,062 of record NZ_CP087106.1, read on the forward strand.
CCATGGTGCGGGCGAAAGCAGCGGCCCGAGACGGACACGATGGTGCTGGAGTTCCGCCTGGACGATCCGACCCCCGCGGATCCGCGCCGCCGCTGGGACACGCTCGCGCAGGAGGCGCGGGACGCCTGCTACGACAACACCCGCGCGGTCGCCGACAGCGCCGCCCAGGTCGCGGCCCGGGACGCGGCCTCGGCCGCCTACCGGGCCGCGCATCCGGCCGGCCTCGACGTGCCCTACGGCCCCGGCGCCCGTAACGCCCTCGACCTCTACCCGGCGCGGGACGCGGCGGCGCCCTGCCTGGTCTTCGTCCACGGCGGCTACTGGCAGCGGGGCGCCCGGGAGCTGTTCGCCTGCTTCGCGCAGGGCACGAACGCCGCCGGCTGGTCGGTGGCGATGGTCGGCTACACCCTGGCGCCGGAGGCGAGCCTCGCCCGGATCGTGGCGGAGATCGGCGCGGCCCTCGACTGGCTGGCCGCCCACGGGGCCGCGCGCGGGATCCGCGGTCCCCTGGTCCTGTCGGGCTGGTCGGCGGGCGGGCTGCTCACCGCGATGCAGCTCGGCCATCCGGCGGTGGCGGCGGGCCTGGCGATCTCCGGCGTCTACGACCTCGCGCCGATCCGCCAGACCTACCTGGACGCCAAGCTGAGCCTCACCGACGGCGAGATCGAGACCCTGTCGCCCCTGCGCCTCCCGGCGGTGGCGAAGCCGCTCTGCATCGCCTACGGCTCCCGCGAGTTGCCGGCGCTGATCCACGACGCCCGCAACCTGCACGCCCTGCGGGCGGCGGCCCACGCCCCGGGATCCCTGCTGCCGGTCCCGGGGGCCGAGCACTTCTCGGTGCTCGACGCCCTGCGCCGGCCCGGCGGGATCCTGGTCCGGGCGGCCCACGCCCTGCTCGAGGGCTGAGGCCCCGGCCAGCATCCCGGCCGGACCCTGGACGACGCGGGGGACGACCGCGTGCAGATTTGCAACTCCCGATAGAAATTCTGCATCGCCGAGGCCCGTTTCCGTCTTGCTGAGGCTTGCCGCCCGTGCTGTGACGGGATCGCGGGCACGATCTCCCTCCACCGGGAGCCGGCCGATCCCAGGGAGATCGGATGCAAGCGGTCGCGCGATCGGACACCCCCGCGGCGACGCCCTGCGCCGGCCCCGCGGACCGGGCCGCCAGCCGCGGCGGATGGCGTGGCGGACGGCGCGCGCCGCGGCTGCGCGTCGTGCTGGCCCTGGGTTTCGGCACGCTCGGCTTCCTGACGACCCTGGCGCTCGCCGCCCTGGTGAGCCGGGAGGCGACCCGACGGCTCGAGGCGGAGGTCGGCGGCCAGCTGGCCGAGATCGCCGGGCAGATGGCCCGGGGTCTCGATATCGGGATGTTCGAGCGCTGGCGCGACATCCAGATCTCCGCCGCCTCCGACAGTCTGCGCGATCCCGCGGCCGGGACGGCCGCCAAGCGCGCCGTGATGGAGCGGCTCCAGGCGACCTACCCGGCCTACTCGATCATCGGGCTGATCGACGCCGGCGGGCGCTTCTCCGTGACCAGCACCGGCGCCCTGGAGGGGGCGGACGTCTCCGGCCGCGACTACTTCCGCGGCGGCCGCGCCGGCCCCTACGTGGGCGACGTGCACCCGGCCAAGCTCCTCGAGGCGCTGATGCCCCCGGACGAGGCCGCCGCGCGCGCGGCGGCGCGCGAGCCCCTGCGGCTCCTCGACGTCGCGGCCCCGGTCCGGGCGCCGGACGGCCGCGTCCTCGGGGTGCTGGCCGCCCATCTCGACTGGACCTGGGCGCGCGACATGGCCCGCGTCCTCGAGGGCGCCCTCCGGGGCCACCGCCAGGGTGCCGAGATCCTGATCCTGTCCCGCGACGGCACCGTGCTCCTCGGTCCGCCCGCCCTGCAGGGCGCCCCCCTGCCCCGGTCGGTCCTGGCGGGCGGCCGGCCCCTCGATCCGGAGGGCACGAGCCGGGTCGGCCCCTGGCCGGACGGCGCCGCGTATCTCAGCGCCCGCGCGTCCACGGCCGGCCACCGCGACTATCCGGGCCTCGGCTGGCAGGTGGTGGTGCGGCAGACGGCCGACCGGGCCCTGGCCTCGGTGGCGGCCCTGCGCGGGGGCATCCTGGCGACGGGCAGCGCGGTGGCGCTCGCGGCGGCGCTGCTCGCGTGGCTGCTGGCCGGCCTGATCGCCCGCCCCCTGCTGGATCTCGCGGCCGCGGCCGAGACGCTGGGCCGCGATCAGCCCCTGCCGCCGCTGCCCCGCTCCTTCGTGCGCGAGGGCGCGACGATCGCCGACGCCCTGGCGGCGGCCGCGGACGAGCGGGCCCGGCGCGCGGAGACTCACCGGCTGCTGATCGATGAACTCAATCACCGGGTGAAGAATACCCTCGCCACCGTTCAGGCGATGGCGGCACAGAGCCTGAAGAATCTCGGCGCCGGCGCGGAGGCCGGGCGCGACGCCTTCGAGGCGCGGCTCCTCGCCCTGTCGCGCGCCCACGACATCCTGACCCGCGAGAGCTGGGCGAGCGCGGATCTGCGCGGCATCGCCGCCCAGGCGGTGCGGCCCTTCCTGGGTCCAGAACCCGCGGGCGGCGATCCGTCGAGCCGGGATTGCTCCGGTCGGGAGGCTTCGGACCGGGACACTTCGGGTTTGAACACTCCGCGCATCACCCTGGACGGCCCCGACCTGCGGCTGCCGCCCGAGGGCGCGCTCGCGCTCACGATGATCCTGCACGAATTGTGCACCAACGCGGTCAAGCACGGCGCCCTGTCGGTTCCGGGCGGGCGGGCCGCGCTGGCCTGGACGGTGGAGGCCGGTCCGGACACCGAGACCCTGCGGCTGACCTGGCGCGAGTGCGGCGGCCCGCCGGTCGTGTCCCCGTCGCGGAAGGGGTTCGGCACCCGCCTGCTCGAGCGGGGCCTCGCCGGGGGCAGGACCGCCAGCCTCACCTACGAGGCCGGCGGCCTCGTCTACGCGGCGGCCAATCCCCTGCCCGCCGCCGGCCGCGCCGCCGCGCCGCGTCCGAACGCCGGACGGGCCTGATCCCGCGCCGGCCCGAACGACCGTCGTCCCGGCCTCAACCCGACATCGCGCGCACCTCTCTACGGCGGGGCGGCGGCCGCGCGGCCCTGCGCCCCGGCGCGGCACGACCCGCGCCGTCGAGGCCAGATCTCCCTTTAATCCCGTCGATGATTTCATGGTGTAACAAAGACGTGCGCGGGCGCACACAATAGTACAGGTGCCGAGGATTAAAGACTTCGTCGATATAATGTGCCGATGCGCACATGCCATTCCGAGAATGTAGACTAGGGTCGACTTATCGGCAGGGATGCGGTGTCCCGCGCCACAAGTCGAACAGCGAGGAAACGCCATGACCCAGTCCCGACATCTCCCGGTCCGCGGCCGCACGGCCGGTCCCGCCTTCGGCCTCGCCCTCGGCCTCCTGACCGGAATCCTCGGAGCGCCCCTGGCGGCGCAGGCGGGCGAAGGCGGCGGGGGGAGCCGCCAGGCCGCCGGCGGCGGCCATATGAGCTCCTACATCAGCGACCCGCACCACGACCCGCGCTCGCTGCACTCGCAGCGCTCCGGATCCGGGCAGCTCCTCGGGGCGCCGATGGTTCACGACAGGGCCGGGGCCACCGTGGCGCGCGGCCAGGTCGTCGACCCGCATTGGGCCTCCGGAACCGCGGAGCGCCGCCGGGCCCGTCGCTGAGACTTCGGGCGCCGAGCCTCCGACGCGGCACGCCGACACCGAGACCCACCGCCCGGCCCCTCCGGCCGGGCGGTCCGACCCGACCGAACACCGCTCCGCGCTCCCGTCCCGCGCCGCCGTCCGGCGGGCGCGCTCCGGCGCGTCGCCCTTCCCCGTTCCGGCTTCCGGTTCTCCCAGCGTCAGGGACCCTTCATGAACAACATCATCCAGGGCATCGCCAGCTTCCAGGGCAGCGTCTTCCCCGGCCAGCGGCAGATGTACCAGCAGCTGGTGCGCGACGGGCAGCACCCGAGCGCGCTGATCATCGCCTGCGCGGATTCCCGGGTCTCGCCCGAGCACATCACCCAGGCGGGCCCCGGCGACCTGTTCGTCTGCCGCAACGCCGGCAACATCGTGCCCCCGGCCTCCGACGTGGTCGGCGGCGTCTCCTCGGCGATCGAGTACGCCGTGGTGGCCCTCGGCGTGCGCGACATCGTGGTCTGCGGCCACTCGGATTGCGGCGCCATGAAGGGGCTGATGAACCGGGACCTGCTCAAGCGGATGCCCAGCGTCGCCGCCTGGCTGCGCCACGCCGAGGCCGCCGAGCGGATCGTCTGCGAGGCCTATCCCGAGGGGATGGACGCGCAGGCCCGCCACCACGCCCTGGCCCTGGAGAACGTGGTGGTCCAGCTCGCCAACCTGCGCACCCATCCGAGCGTCGCCGCCGCCCTGGCCAAGGGCTCCCTGCGGCTGCACGGCTGGTTCTTCGAGATCGAGACCGGGGCCCTCCTGGCCTATGACGGCGCGAGCGGGCGCTTCCGGCCGATCGCCGGGGCCGACATGCCCGTGGCGCAGGATTCCTCCGCCAGCAGCCGCCTGCAGGCGGCCTGATCATGCGCCCCCCCGGCCGCCTGACCACGAACCTGCAGAGCGCCCTCGCCCCGGGCGGCGCCGTCCGGACGAGCCTCGCCCGGGACCTGCCCGCCTCCGTGGTGGTCTTCCTGGTGGCGCTGCCCCTGTGCATGGGCATCGCCATCGCGTCCGGCGTGCCGCCGGAGCGCGGGCTCATCACCGGCATCGTCGGCGGCATCGTGGTCGGCTTCCTCGCCGGCTCGCCGCTCCAGGTCAGCGGGCCCGCCGCCGGGCTCGCCGTGATCGTCTACGGGTTCGTGCAGGCGCACGGTCTCGACGCCCTGGGCCCCGTCCTGGTGGTGGCGGGCCTCGTCCAGCTCGCCGCCGGCGCCCTGCGGGTCGGCGGCTGGTTCCGGGCGATCTCGCCGGCCGTGGTGCACGGCATGCTGGCCGGCATCGGGATCCTGATCGTGCTGGCCCAGATCCACGTCCTGACCGACGCCCTCCCCCGGGCGAGCGGCCTCGACAACCTCGTGGCGATCCCGGCCGCGTTCTTCAACTTCGTCTCCGGCACGGGCGACCGCACCGGGGCCGTGATCGTCGGCGGGATCACCATCGCGGCGATGATCGCCTGGGAGCGGCTGCGCCCGGCGCGGCTCCGGCTCCTGCCCGGGGCGCTCATCGGCGTGCTGGCGGGCAGCCTGGTGGCGGGGCTCGGGGATCTCGCCGTCAAGCGCGTGGCGGTGCCGGAGGCGCTGTTCTCCGGCCTCGCCCTGCCGGCCGCCGAGTCCTGGGCCCGCCTCGCCGAGGCCGAGATCCTGATCATGGCTCTGGTGATCGCCGTGATCGCCAGCGCGGAGAGCCTGCTCTCGGCGGCCGCCGTCGACCGGATGCACGACGGCCCCCGCACCCAGTTCAACCGGGAACTCGGCGCGCAGGGCATCGGCAACCTGATCTGCGGTCTCGTCGGCGCGCTGCCGATGACCGGGGTGATCGTGCGCTCCTCGGCCAACGTCCAGGCGGGCGCCGTCAGCCGCGCCGCCACGGTGATGCACGGGACCTGGATCCTGGCCTTCCTGCTCGTGCTGCCCTGGCTGCTGGCCCTGGTGCCGACCGCGAGCCTCGCCGGCATCCTGGTGGTCACCGGCTGGCGTCTGGCGAGCCCGGCCCACGCCCTGCACCTGCAGGCCCGCTACGGCTGGCTGACCGCGGCGATCTGGCTCGCCACGATGGCCACCGTGGTGGCGGTGGACCTGCTCACCGGGGTGCTCACCGGCCTCGCCCTGAGCCTGCTCCAGGCCCTGCCGAGCCTGCGCAAGGGACGGCTCCGGATCGAGCACGCGGCGGCCCCCGAAGTGCCGGGCGTGCCGGAGCTGCGCCTGTCGGGGGCAGCGACCTTCCTGCAGCTGCCGAGCCTCACGGCGGCCCTGGAGCGCACCCCGGCGGGCGGCGAGGTCCGCCTCGCCACCGACAACCTCGCGGCCATCGACCACACCTGCCTGGAGATGATCGGCGACTGGGCGAGCCGGCGCAGCGCCGGCGGCAGCCGGATCGCGGTGGTCGGCGGCTCGGGCGTCCCGCACGACCGGCTCGCCGCCGCGGTGGCGGCCCCGGCCCACTGAGGCCCCGGCGGCGCCCTCCGCCGGCGGCGGGACCGGTCCGGCGGAGGGCGCGCCGCATCCCGGGCCGGCCGCCGAAGCCCAGCCCGCAGCAACGGTGCGGAGCCGCTCCCGACGCCGGCGCGATCGGGAGCGGCTCCGCGCCGCTTCCGCGCCCGGTCACCGCGTCCCGATCTCCGGGCGGCGGCAGCCCGCCGCCCCGGCCGTCAAGGCTCTCCGGGTCCGGATGCCCGGCGATCTTCAAAACCGGTTAATCTTGAATCTTCGCGCCCCTTTAACGCGCGGAAGGCCAGACTGCGCCCCACGGCAGGTCGGCTCCGCGGACCTGCCGGCGGAATGGTTCTCGTCAGGAGCTTCGTCGATGATCAGGTTCCTCGCGGCCCCGGCCGCCTGCCTGGTCCTGTGCGGCGCCGCGGCGGCGCAGGATATGCCCGGCCTCGCGACCCTGAGCCCGCCCGACGCGGTGCAGCCGCCGGTGGCGAGCGCCGCGCCCCCGGCGCCGGACGGCGCGGTCCCGCCGGGGTCGCGACCGGAGGCCGGCCCCGATCAGGCCGCGCTCCGGCCCGAGCCCGGCCGGGCGCCCCTCGGCAGCCTCACCCTCCGCGGCACCGCGGCCGACCCCGCGCAGACGACCGCCAGCCTGAAGGCCCCGGCGGCCGGCTCCGGCGCGTCCAAGCCCTGGTGCGCGCAGGAGCGCCGGGTCGGCACCGGTCAGGGCTTCTGCCTGGTCAACTGAGGCGGACCGACCGGCGCCTGCGGGGCCCGGCGGCCGGATCAGGAGTCCGCGTAGACCGTGACCTCGTCGAAGGTCCCGCCCTCCGGCGCGTAGTCGAGGGAGGCGACGAGGAGCACCAGCACGGCCGCGCCGATAGCCGTGACGGCTAGCAGCCGCGTGATCAGATCCGCGTGGGCGCGGGCGGCGTGGATCAGCGCGCAGCCGAGCACGAAGGCGCAGACCTGCGTGACCGGCGCGGCGAGCGCCGCGGTCATCGCGCCCTCCGGGTCATCCGATCGCGGCCGATCCTGTCCATGGCACGCCCTCCCCGGCCCAGACGCCGCTCCCGGCCCGCGGGCGCGCAGCCGAGCGGATCGCCGGGCCCGGCGCGCGCCCTTTATGGGGGAGACGGCGGCGGGGTCCGGCGTCACGTCTTCGTGACCCGCGCCCCTCAGGCGGGGTCCGGTCCCGGGAATGCCGGCGTGGAGGCCGGCGGGGAGGCCAGGCCGTAGGTGGCCTCGGCGACCCGGTTCAGGGGGCCGCCCGGCCCCGACCGCTTCCACAGGCGCGTGTTGAGGGCCGCCACCGGATCCCGACCGGGCAGGGTGAAGCCCTGCCCGGCGAGCACCTCCAGGATCTCGGCCGCGTGCAGCGGCCGGCCCGCCCGCGCGATCGCCGCGCAGGCCGCCTGCACCACGGCCCGGCCGTAGCGACGGGCGCCGGCGGCGTCCTCCGTGAAGGCGATCGCCGGCGGGATCGGGCCGGCGCCGACGGCGGGCTCGGGCGCCCCCGCGGACCGCGCCGCCGGACCAGCCTGCGCGCCCCACCGCCCGCGGGCCGCGCGCTCCCCGTCGGCAGGCGCTCCGGGCCGGGCCTCCGGTACGTCCAGACCCCGCGGCGGCGGCCCGTCGGCCGGGTCTCGGCGCAGCCCAACCGGCGGATCGGGCCTCAGGGCCGGATCCGGCCGCGCGTCGGCACCGCCGGCCGCCAGCCGGCGACCGAGCTCCTGGTAGAGGACGAGATCGGCGATCTCCCGATCGAGCGCCTCGCGCTGGCGGCGCAGCGCGGCCAGCCGCGCCGCGATCTCGGACTCCGACAGGCCCACGTCATGTTCCCTCCGAGTGGACGGAACATATACTCATTCCCATCGGCTTCGGGAATAGCCGCTAACGCGCATTCCCATCATATTCCTCCTGGTGATGGGAACGGCACCGGCGCGCCGACCGTCCTATTCCTTGACGCGTCTCCGTATTCCCTTGCCCGCCGGGCGGGGCGGCACGAGCAGCGTGCTGGGATCGGCCGGGTGCAGGGTCAGGCCGCCGTCGTCGAGCACCAGCGGCAGCCGCGGAAACACCTCGCGCAGATGCGCGAGATCGGCCTTGAACGCCTGGCGGAAGCTGCGGATCGAGGCGTTCTCGGCCCCGAACTGCGCGTGGAGGTTGGCCCAGGTCAGGCGGAGCGGCCGCTGCAGGGACCGCAGGCGGTAGCCGGTCCAGAACAGCAGGTCGAGCTTGCGCGCCGAGCCCGAGAAGGCCCGCGCGGCCCGCACGTCCACCGGCAGGGCGTGCCGGATCAGGGTCTCGTAGAATTCGGGATCGAAGCGCACCGTGCGGCCGGCCTCGTCGTCCCCCTCCCCGGCGCGGGGGCGCCACAGTTCCAGGCTGCGGAACGGCGGGACGTTGAGGGTGGTCGCGCTGTCGCGCCCGTCCCAGAGGCCGATCTGCATGGAGCAGGCGGCCAGCCGGTTCAGCTGCTCCTTGAACTGGCGGATGGTGCCGCGCTCGCCCCCCGTGACCGCGAAGCCCATCTCGCGCATGAAGCCCGACAGGGTCTCGGCCACCTTCACGGTGGGGCTGCGCTGGCGCACGGCCTCGGTGCAGAGGTGGAGCAGGACCAGCCGGGCCTTCGGGCCGTAGGGCAGCCCCTGGGGCTCGAAGGCGCCGGTCTCCGGGTCCTTGATCCGGCCGGCGATCAGGTTGAGCGAGTTGCGGCCGTAGCTGCGGGAGAATTCCCGCACCGGCCCGGGATCGCGGTAGGGCAGGCCGCACAAAGCCAGCACCGAGTGGATGTGCTGGAGGCTCGACGGGAGGGCCGGCTCGTTCTCGATCACGAGGCGCACCGCGTCGCGGCGGCGCTGGTCGCGCGACAGCCCGGCCCGGCGGCTCTCCTCCTCCCCCAGGAGGGCGGCCTGGGCATCGCGCTCGCGCTGACGGTGCAGCACGTGCTCGACGATCTGGGCGAACAGGAAGCCGCCGCGCGCCGCCTCGATCTCGGCCCGCAGGTCCGGGTCGTGGATCCCGGCGATCTTCTCCTCGATGCTCATCGCCCCTCGGCCCGCGGTGCACGGGCGCGTCCATCCGGCAGGCGGACGGACGGCCCGATCCTGCCATGCCACGATTCGCCCGCCGCGGCCCCCGTCCGGTCGGCCTTGTCCCGGCAATCCACGCTTCCCCGCTGCGCGGTCGCGCCCGAAAGCGGGCCGAGGCCGGTCGCTCGACGGCCGGTCCCCGCCCCGGCGCGCAGAGTTCAATACGGGCCTCGTCCCCGCCGATCCGGCGCTGAGTCGGACACAGAGTCGGACGCAGAGTCCGATACGCGCGACCGCACGGTGTCCGTCCCCGTTATCCACCGACCCGGGCTCGAATCCGCGCCGAATCAGATACGCGGCCGCGCAGATTCCGATACGCCGAGGGGCGGCCCGCGCGCAGACTCGGATACGCCACCGCGCAGAGTTCAATGCACCCCCGCGCAGAGTCGGATGCGTGAACCCGGAACAAAGCCCTGGCACAGATGCGGAATTCGCCGCCCCATATAACCTGCTGAACTGACTCTCTGAGAGATTCATCCAGATAATCTTCCTACTGCGGATCCGACCGTTCGTTCTGACGAACGACCGTGTCGAGCCCGCACGTGCACAGAGTTCGAAGGGAATATGAGCAGGTTTTCCACATTCCTACGAGGACCGATCGTTCCGGCTTGACGGATCGGCGAGGGAATCCGGTGCCGTGCCGCCGCGCTCCGTCGATCCCCGCGGTGGTGTCCTGGACCGCGCCGGGGTCCCGGTGTGATGCCGGCTTGACGCGGGCGATGCCGCCCGGTTTCTCGGCTCCTTCCGAGAGGGCCCTCAGAGAAGAGCGCGCCGATGCCCCCCTTGCCCGAATCCACCCGGCCCAGCCTCGCCCCAGCCAGGGTCCCTTCGCCGATCGAAGCCCGATGACGGATCGCCGCGACGACGGCCGGCCGCCCGGCGGACGCCCCAACCGGCCCCGCCCGCACGGGTCCCGGCCCCCGACCCCCAGGCCCGGAGGCCGGCCGGGCGCGGCGGCCCGCCCGTGGGAGGAGGCCGGCGACGGGCCGACCGTGCTCTACGGCTGGCATCCCGTGGTGCAGGCCCTGGGCAACGCCCGGCGGGGCCTGCACCGGCTGCTCGCCACCGAGAACGCGGCCGCGCGGCTGGAGGCCGAGTTCGGCGGCGCCGTGCGGATCACCCCGGAACTGGTGCGGCCGAGCGACATCGGCCGCCTGCTCGGCCCGGACGCCGTCCACCAGGGGCTGTACCTGGAGGCCGAGCCCCTGCCCGCCCCCGGCCTCGACGACCTGCCCGCCGACGCGCTGGTGCTGGCGCTCGACCAGATCACCGACCCGCACAACGTCGGGGCGATCGTGCGCACCGCCGCGGCCTTCGGGGTGGCCGGGATCGTCACCACGGCGCGCCACGCGCCGGGCGCCACCGGGGTCCTGGCGAAATCCGCCTCCGGCGGCCTGGAGCACGTGCCCTTCGTGACCGTCCGGAACCTCGCCGAGGCCCTGATCGAACTGGGCGAGCGCGGCTTCACCCGGGTCGGCCTCGATTCGGACGCGCCCGAGAGCCTCGACGCGCTGACGGTCGCGCGGCCGCTGGTGATTGTGCTGGGTGCCGAGGGCAAGGGCCTGCGCGAGCGGACCCGGGGCTGCTGCGACGTCCTGGCCCGGATCCCCTTCTCGGGCGCGATCCGCAGCCTCAACGTCTCGAACGCCGCCGCCATCACCCTCTACGCCCTCGGCCGGAGCAGGGACTGACAGGGACTGACAGGGGCCCGACGGGGCCGCGACGGACGCGCGACCGGGACGCGGCCGGCCCGGCACCCGATCGGTCCCGCCGCGACACGTTCGGAAACACGGAACCGGCTCCGGATCCCCCTCTTCCGCCTAGGCAATCTTCGCAACTTCCCGTAGAATATGCGGTGAGGGGGGCGTCGGCTCGAGGGCTGCGCCGGATGTTGGACGATGCGTTTACCTACGGCGGTTGGGCCCTCGGCCTGGTCGCCGTCGGCGTGTGGATTTGGCTCGCGCGGCGCGCCTTCCCGAGCTTCGAATCCTTCGTGACGGGCTTCGACGACGAGCTCCAGCTCGGCGCCAGCCCGGAGGAGCGCGCGCGCAGCGCGCGCTGGCATCAGGTCCGTCAGGCCGCCATGGCCCTGACGGCCGTCGCGGCCCTGTGCCTGTCGATCGGCTTCGCGATTCCCGACTGAACCGGTAAACCCGGAGGCGGTCCGGTCCCGTCCGATCGGGATCATGCCCGGGACCTCTGCCCGGGACCTCTGCCCGGGTCCCGCTCCGGAGCGCGACGGTGCCGGGCGCGCACCGTCCCTGGTCCGGGGCCCCGGCGTGATGTACCGGATCCGCGGAACCGCCCCGGTACGGTCCGGGACGCGGAGGGAGCAGCCGACCGTGCCGCCAGCCGTCGAACGCCCGGCCGCCCCGTCATCCGGGGTCGCGCGGCCGCACGCCTCCGACATCGCGGCGCGCCTGGAGCGGCTGCCCATGTCGGGCTACCAGCGCAGGATCTTCGCGATCATCGCCTCGGCGTGGCTCGTCGACCAGATCGACGTGGCGCTCCTGACCTTCCTGCTCGGCGCGATCGTGGCGGCCTTCGGCCTGACGCCCACCGAGGCCGGGCAGCTCGCCGCCATGACCTTCGCGGGCCAGCTCGTGGGCAACATCCTCGCGGGCACCGCCTCCGACCGGTTCGGCCGCAAGGCGGTGTTCCAGGTGACCATGGTGGTCTGGGGGCTGGCGAGCCTCGCGGCGGCGGCCGCCTGGAGCCTGCCCGTGCTGATGGCCTGCCGGTTCCTGATCGGGGTCGGCGTCGGCGGCGAGGCGCCGGTCGCGCAGGCGATGGTCTCGGAGATCGTCCCGGCCCAGGTGCGCGGCAAGTACATCGCGATCCTGGAGGGGTTCTGGGCGGTCGGCTACGTCCTCTCGGGGGCGATCAGCTTCTTCGTGCTGCCCTATCTCGGCTGGCGCTGGGCCTTCGTGGTGGTCGGCCTGCTGTCGCTCGTGGTGCTGGCGGTGCGCCGCACGATGCCGGAATCGCCCCGCTGGCTCGCCGAGGCGGGCCGCGAGGCGGAGGCGGAATCCGCGATGGCCGCGATGGAGCGGGCCGTGGAGCGCGCCACCGGCCGCCCCCTCCCCCCGGTCGCGCCGGCCCTGGCCGCGGTGACGGCCGCGGTGACGGCCGAGGCGACGGCGGCCGTGCCCGGCCCGCAGCAAGGCCCGCGACTCGGCGCCGTCGCGACGTTGTTCGCGCCCGCGTACCGCCTGCGCACCGTGATGGCGTTCGGGCTGTGGTTCTTCGCGCTGATCGGCTTCTTCGGCCTCAATTCCTGGATCGCCGTGCTGCTCAAGGAGCGCGGCTTCTCGATCGTCGGCTCTGTGGGCTTCGTGACCCTGATCACCCTCGGCGGCATCCCGGGCTTCGCCGCCGCGGCCGTGCTGCTCGAGCGGGTCGGCCGCAAGCCCACCACCGCCCTGTTCCTGATCTGCGCGGCGGCGGCGGCCTACCTGTACGGCAATGCCGGCGCCGGGACGGTGCTGACCGTCTCGGGCGTCGCCGTGACCTGGCTGTTCGTCGCCGGCTTCGTCATGCAGTTCTTCATGTTCGGCATGTGGAGCTGCCTCTACGCCTACACGCCGGAACTCTACCCGACCCGGGCCCGGGCCACGGGCGCCGGCTTCGCCTCGGCCTTCGGGCGGATCGGCGCCATCCTGGGGCCGATGATCGTGCCGGTGCTGGTGCGCGACCACGGCCCGGCCACCGCGTTCCAGGTCGGCGCGGGCGGCTTCCTGATCGCCGCCCTGCTGGTCCTGACCCTCGGCGTCGAGACCCGCGGCAAGGTGCTGGAGGCCGTCTCGCACTGAGCCGGTTCCCGACGCCGCGTGTCGGGGCTCTGCCCTGACGACCCGCCAGAGGGCCCCGCCCTCCGGAAACCCGACCTATCCGCCGATCACACTGGGGAGTCACAAAATGCCCGTCGTGGACATGCGCAGCCGGCCGACCTTCCTGCACCGATTCTTCGGCGCCGAGCCGGACACGCCGGAATTCGGCGTCGCGCGCTGGCTGAACGCCCGGGTCGGCAGCCGGGAGGTGGAGCACTTCACCCGCGGCGCGACGATCGAGGGCTTCCGCGCCGAGATGGACGGGGCCGGCATCGACGTCGCCGTCATGGTCGCCCGCTCGGTGCCGGGGGTGCGGGTCTCGAACGACGCCCTGGCGGAGGCCGCCCGGCACGACCCGAGGCGGCTGATCGGCATCGCCTCGGTGGACCCGGTGAAGCTCGGCCGCAAGGCTGCCCTGGCGGAGGCGCGGCGCGCCGTGACCGAACTCGGCTTCAAGGGCATCAACCTCGATGCCGGCTTCTACCGCGAGGCCATGCGGGCCGACGACGCGCGCCTGATGCCGCTCTACGAGCTGTGCCAGGACCTGAAGGTCCCGGCCTTCGTGATGTCGGGCCCGACGACGCCGGACCTGCGCCTCAACGACCCCCTGGCGGTGGACCGGGTCGCCAGAGCCTTCCCGACGCTGCCGATCGTGTGCTGCCACGGGTTCTACCCGCACGTGGCCGAGATGGTGACGGTGGCGTTCCGCAACGCGAACGTCCTCGTCTCGCCCGACATGTACACGTTCGCGCCGGGCGGCGGCCTCTACGTCGAGGCGGCGAACGGGTTCATGAGGGACCAGTTCCTGTTCGGCTCCTCGTTCCCGTTCCGGCCGATGGGCCAGGGCGTCGCGGATTTCCGCGGCCTCGGCCTGTCCGAGGAGGCCCTGGAGGCGGCCCTCTGGCGCAACGCCGACCGGCTGCTCGGGCTCGGCCTCGCCGCGTAGGGAAAGCCCGGTTTCGAAAGGTCCGGGACCTGTCGCGGGCGCGGCCCGCCTGTCGGGGGCGCCGCCCCGACACCCCGCCGAAGGGCCGAGCCCTTCGGGAACCCCCTCCTCAGGCCGCCCGGACCCGGGTGAGGAAGTCCTCCACCGCGCCGCGCAGGTCGCCCGCCTGCCGGGACAGGTCGGCCGCCGCGTGCAGCACCTGGGCCGAGCCCTGGCTCGCGGTGCCGGCCGCCGCGCCGACGCCCGCCATGTGCTGCGAGACTCCGCGCGTGTCCTGCGAGGTCCGCGCGGTGGTCCGGGCGATCTCCGCGGTCGCGGCGCCCTGCTGCTCGACCATGGCGGCGATCTCGGCGCCGATCCGGGCGAGGTCGCGGATCACCGCGGTGATGCCGCCGATCGACCGGACCGAGGCCTCGGTCGATCCGGTGATCTCCCCGACCTTGCCGGCGATCGCCTCGGTGGCCCGGGCGGTCTGCTCCGCGAGGTGCTTGACCTCGGCGGCCACCACCGCGAAGCCGCGGCCCGCCTCCCCGGCGCGCGCCGCCTCGATGGTCGCGTTGAGCGCCAGCAGGTTGGTCTGGCCGGCGATCTGCGAGATGATCGCGACGATCTCCCCGATGCTGCCGGCCGCCTGGGCGAGGCGGTGGACTTCCCCGGCCATGCCGTCGGCGCTCCGGGTGGCGTTCGCCGCGAGGTCCGCCGAGGACCCGACCTGCACGCCGATCTCCCGGACCGAGGCGGTGAGCTCCTCGGTGGCCGCCGCCACCGTGTCGGCCGAGCGGGCGGCCGAATCGGCCGACACCGCCACCGCCCGGCTGAGATCGGTCGTGTCCTGGGCGGCCCGGGCCATCCCGTGCGCGGAGGCCTCCAACTGGGCCGCCGCCGCCGAGACGGCCGCGACGATCCCGCCGACCTGGCGCTCGAAGCTGTCGGCGAGGCCGAGGGCGGCCGCGCGCCGGGCCGCCGCGGTCTCGGCGGCGAGCCGCTCCTGCGCGGCCCGGGCCGCCCGGCGCTCGGCGACGCTGTCGCGGAACGCCAGGGCGGCCGCGGCGATCGCCCGGACCTCGCGCGGCCCGCCGGTTGGGATGGTCAGGTCGGCCGTGCCCGCGTCCCGGCCGATCGCGGTCAGCACCCCGGCCATCCGGGAGAGCGGCCGGGCGATGGCCGTGCCGAGCCAGATTGCGAGGCCGGCCGAGAGGGCGAACAGGGCGAGCCCGCCGGCGGCCCAGAGGGCCAGCATCCGCTCGGCGCGGGCGTGCACCGCCCCCGCGGCCGCCACGAGGTCGGCGGTGAGCCGGTCCTCCACGCCCTTCAGGGCGTCGATGCGCTGCGTGGCGAGGCGGAACCACGCCGGCGCGTCGCGGAAGGCGAGGGGCGTCCCCGGCACCGTCTCCTGCGCCGACGCGCGCAGGCGCGCGACCTCGCGGGCCGGCCCGGCCGCCTCCGCGGCGTCGAGCAGGGTCGCCTGTCCCGCTTCGGCCCCGGCCCGGAACAGGCCGGCATAGGTCGCCTGCTCGGCCGAGAGGGTCGCGAGGCGGCCGGCGGCCGCGAGGTCGAGGTTGCCGGAGGCGAAGACCGACGCGGCGACGGCCCGCTCCTGGCCGGCCGCCTCCTTCAGCGCCAGGAAGGCCGCGTAGGCGTTCGCCCGGGCGGCGAGGCCGGCCTCGTCGATCGCGCCGCCCATGGCCCGCACCAGCCCGAGCCCCTCCCCGATCAGGCCCGTGTAGTAGGCCACGGCCTGGGGCGGGGCCGCCGTCAGGGCATCGACCGCCCGGCGCTGCGCGGCCAGCCCCGTGAGCGCCTGCGCGAAGCCCTCGCTCCGGGCCGCGAAGACCGGCCCGAAGCCCGTCGCGGCGGTCACGGCCTCGGGCAGCCCGGCGAGCGCCGCGTCGGTGCGTCCGCGCTGGGCCGCCAGTTCCGGGCCGAACTGCGCGCCCTTCGCGCCCAGGAACAGGCTCGAGGCCCCGCGCTCCCGCTGGGCCTCGTGCACGAAGGCGCTGATCCGGGACGCGAGGCCGACCAGGCTCTCCACCCGGTCCATCTCGGCCCGCCGCGCCCACTGGTCCGACACGGCGAGGCCGGCCGCCCCCGCGAAGGCGAGGCACGGGGCGAGCGCCACCGCCAGGATGCGGGCGCGGAGGGAGGCGAGGATCGGCATCGGAAGTTCTGGAACCGTCCGGCGGGAGACGCGCCACCTTCCGGCCAAGTCATAAAAATCCAGTTATGCTGTCTCGCCCATATTCGGCACAGGTCTGCCCAATCAGGCAGCGTTCTGGGCCGTATCTGCCAATTCGGCGTGCAGATCACCCCAGGTCTTCAGCGCGCGGATGACCGGCTCGAGGGACCGCCCCCGCTCGGTCAGGCTGTATTCGACCTTCGGGGGAACCTCGGCGTAGACCGTCCGGGTGATCAGGCCGTCCGCCTCCATTTCGCGCAGCTGGTTCGTGAGCATGCGCTGGGTCACGCCGGCGACCCGCCGGCGGATCTCGTTGAAGCGCAGGGTCCCCTCCAGCAGGTGATAGAGGACCACGCCCTTCCACTTGCCGTCGATGAACCGGAGGGTCGCCTCGACGGCGCAGCCGGGGCTGCAGGCGCCGGCGTGATGGCGGGTGCGCGGCATGGCGATGTCTCCGACGGTATCGTTTCTGGCACTATCGGCGTTTTATGTGCGTACTTGCGGTCCGTGAAGGCGGCCGGCATCTCCTGCGGCGACAGCCCGAGGAGATCACCATGCGCGCCGTCGGCTACCGCAAGTCCCTGCCGATCACCGATCCCGAAGCCCTGGTCGACCTCGACCTGCCCCAGCCGGAGCCCGGCCCGCGCGACCTGCTGGTGAAGGTCGAGGCGGTCTCGGTGAACCCGGTCGACACCAAGGTCCGGCGGCGGGCCGAGCCGGAGGAAGGCGGCGCCAAGGTGCTCGGCTGGGACGCGGCCGGCACCGTCGTGGCCGCCGGCGCGGAGGTCCAGGGCTTCGCCGCGGGCGACGCGGTGTTCTACGCGGGCGACCTCACCCGGCCGGGGACGAACGCCCGGTTCCACTGCGTCGATGCCCGCATCGTCGGGCGTAAGCCGCGAGGTCTCGGCTGGGCGCAGGCCGCCGCCCTGCCGCTCACCGCGATCACCGCCTGGGAGACCCTGTTCGACCGCCTCGACGCGGGAAAGCCGGTTCCGGGCGCCGCCCCGGCGATCCTGATCGTCGGCGGCGCGGGGGGCGTCGGCTCGGTGGCGATCCAGCTCGCCCGGGAACTCACCGACCTCACCGTGATCGCCACCGCGTCGCGGCCCGAGACGGCGGCCTGGTGCCGGGACCTCGGCGCCCACCACGTGGTCGACCATTCCAGGCCCCTGGCGGCCGAGGTGGCGGCCCTGGGGCTCGGCGCGCCGGGCCTCGTCTTCTCCACGACCAACACCGACGCGCACCTCGCCGCGATCGTCGACCTCGTCGCCCCGCAGGGCCGCCTCGCCCTGATCGACGATCCGGAGCGCCTCGATGTCGGGCTCCTCAAGCGCAAGAGCCTGTCGCTGCACTGGGAGTTCATGTTCACCCGCTCGATGTTCGCCACCGCCGACATCGCCGCCCAGGGCGCGCTCCTCGACGAGGTCGCCCGCCTCGTTGATGCGGGTCGCCTGCGCACCACCCTGGGCGAGCATTACGGGCGGATCGACGCCGCGAACCTGCGGCGCGCCCACGCGCTGATCGAGAGCGGGCGCGCCAGGGGCAAGATCGTGCTCGAAGGCTTTTCGGACTGAGGAGGACGCGATGGCGGAAGCGGCGGGGACCGGGATCTTCGACGTGGCGGCGCTGGCGGCGGCGCTGCCCGAGCGGGCGCAGACCCTCCTGGTCGACACCTACCTGACCGACCGGGAGGCCGCGAGCGCCCGGGTGTTCCGGGTCTACCGGCCGACCCCGCCGCACTATCACGCCACCTGCGACGAGTACCTCTACTGCCTGTCGGGCCGGGGCACCTTCTGGATGGGCGATCCCGCCTCCGTGGCCGCGTTCGGCCCCGGCCAGCTCCTGTTCTTCGAGAAGGGCACGGTCCACGCGATGCCGGAGCTCGAGCCCGGGGACCCGGTGGTGTTCCTGTCGATCGACACGCCCCGGCGGGCGCCCACCGACATCGTCTTCGTGAACCCGGAGGACGGCAGCCCCGCCACCTTCCTGGCGCGCAACGCCCGGGCGTGAGCCTCACACCCGCAGGGAGCGCCCGGCCGCCGCCACGCCGACGAGCAGGACCGCCACGATCAGGAGCGCCGCGGGGAGGCCGAGCGCCTGCGCGGCGAAGCCGATCAGGGCCGGGCCCGCCAGCACCCCGGCATAGCCCAGCGTCGTCACCGCCGGCACCGCCACGCTCTCGGGCATCGCCCTCTGGCGGCCGGCCGCCGTGAACAGGACCGGGACGATGTTGGCGCAGCCCGCCCCGACCAGGGCGTAGCCGGCGAGCGCCGCCTCCCAGGCCGGGACGAGGACCGAGAGCGCGAGGCCGACGGCCGCCAGCAGGCCGCCGAGGACGACCACGCTCCGGCGCCCGAGCCGGGCCACGACCCGGTCGCCCGCGAGCCGGCCGGCCGTCATCGTCACCGAGAAGGCCGCGTAGCCGAGCGCCGCCCAGGCCGGGTCGAGCCCCCGCTGCTGGATCAGGAAGACCGCGCTCCAGTCGAGCGCCGAGCCCTCGGTGAGGAACACCACGAAGCAGAGCAGGCCGAGCACCAGCACCGGGCCGCGGGGCAGCGCGAAGGCGGGGCCGCGCGCCCCTCCCCTGTCCGTCGGCAGGATGCCGGGCCAGGCGGCGGCGAACAGGGCCGCGATGCCGGCGACCAGGAGCAGCACGCTCCAGCCCGCGCCGAGGCCCGCCGCCAGCAGGCCGCTGGCGATCAGCGCCCCCAGGATGCAGCCGAGGCTGTAGAGGCCGTGGAAGCCCGACATCATCGGGTGCCCGCTCCGGCGCTCCACCGCGACCGCCTGCAGGTTCATGACGCAGTCCACCGCCCCCATCCCGGCCCCGAACAGCAGGAGCCCCAGGGTGAGGGGCACGAGCCCCGAGGCCACGGCCAGCACCGGGAGGGCGAG
Source organism: Methylobacterium sp. NMS14P (assembly GCF_028583545.1). Classification (NCBI taxonomy): domain Bacteria; kingdom Pseudomonadati; phylum Pseudomonadota; class Alphaproteobacteria; order Hyphomicrobiales; family Methylobacteriaceae; genus Methylobacterium; species Methylobacterium sp. NMS14P. The sequence goes on from NZ_CP087106.1 coordinate 1,800,141, forward strand.
GCCGAGCGCCAGCGTGCCGGCGAGCAGGACCGGCCGGAAGCCGAGCCGCGCGGCCGCCGCCCCGGCGCTCGGCATCGCCAGGATCGAGCCGACGCCGAAGGTGAGGAGCAGCAGGCCGAGCCCCGCCGCGTCGAGGCCGGCGCGGTCCTTCACCAGCGGCACCAGGGGCGCCCAGGTGGCGTTGGCGATGCCCACGATCAGGAACAGGAGCCGCGTGGACACGCGCTGCCCGCGGGCCGCGTTCCGGTCTCCGGCCCCGCCGCGGACGACGGGATCGGTCATGTCGAGCGCTGGCATCGGCACCTGCGATGGAGGCGATTCGGGAAATGGATCCCGGCGACGTGGGGCCTCGGCTCCCGCGGTGCAACACCGCGGCCGACGCGCGCAGCCCGGTCACGCGTCGGTCACGCACCGGTGACGGGCGCGCTTGCGCAGGCGCCCGCTCGACGCGCTCGACCGGCCATTTGGGCCCCGCCGGATCGCTTCGCCGCGCGCGCAGGAGTGGCGGCCCGTGCACGGAGCGGTTGCCGCCGTACGCGTTTCGTTCTAGCAAGGGCGGCGCATGACGGGCCTGCGTCCCGCCGGCCGCATCTTGCCGTGGGCCCCCTCGGGCTCGACATGAGCCGGAGCGGCGGCTGGCCCGCGCGCGAATCCGATCCGGATCCGATCCGACTGCGTCGACGCCTCGAGAGACCGCCGCCCTCATGGCCAAAGCCCAAGCTGGAAGTCGTGCCGCAAGCCGCGCCGGCGCCGCCCGAGACGCCGCGAAGGCTTCCCCGAAAGCCGCCGCCCCGACGGTCTCCAAGGCACCGAAGGCCGGCCTCGCCAAGGCACCTCAGCTCAGGCCGGCCCGCGCCAAGTCCGAGAAACCCGCCCGGTCCGGGGCGGCGGCCGAGGCCGCCATCGACGCCAAGCTCGAGGCGCTGTTCGACGCCGCGCCGGCCCCCGTCGAGGACCGGCGGGTCATCGCGATCCGCGGCGCCCGGGAGCACAATCTCAAGAACGTCGACCTGACCATCCCCCGGGACAAGCTCGTGGTCTTCACCGGGCTGTCGGGCTCGGGCAAGTCGTCGCTGGCCTTCGACACGATCTACGCCGAGGGGCAGCGCCGCTACGTCGAGTCGCTCTCGGCCTACGCCCGCCAGTTCCTGGAGATGATGTCGAAGCCCGACGTCGACCAGATCGACGGGCTGTCGCCGGCGATCTCCATCGAGCAGAAGACCACGTCCAAGAACCCCCGCTCCACCGTGGGGACGGTGACCGAGATCTACGACTACATGCGCCTGCTCTGGGCGCGGGTCGGCATCCCCTACTCGCCGGCCACCGGCCTGCCGATCGAGAGCCAGACCGTCCAGCAGATGGTCGACCGGGTGCTGGAGCTGCCGGAGAAGACCCGGCTCTACCTGCTGGCGCCCGTGGTCCGCGGGCGGAAAGGCGAGTACCGCAAGGAAATCGCCGAGTACCAGAAGAAGGGTTTTCAGCGGCTGCGCGTGAACGGCGAATACTACGCCATCGACGACGTGCCCAAGCTCGACAAGAAGTTCAAGCACGACATCGACGTGGTGGTCGACCGGATCGTGGTCCGCGCCGATATCGGCTCGCGGCTCGCCGAGTCCTTCGAGACCGCGCTGGAGCTCGCCGACGGCGTCGCCGAGATCGTGTTCGCCGACGCCCCCGAGGGCGAGACGCCCCGGACCGTCACCTTCTCGTCGCGCTTCGCCTGCCCGGTCTCGGGCTTCACCATCGCGGAGATCGAGCCGCGGCTGTTCTCGTTCAACAACCCGTTCGGCGCCTGCCCGACCTGCAGCGGCATCGGCCACGAGATGCGGATCGACCCCGAACTGGTCATCTCCGACCCTGGCTTGAGCCTGAAGCGCGGCGCGGTCGGCCCCTGGGCGAAGTCGACCTCGCCCTATTACGGCCAGACCCTGGAGGCGCTGGCCGAGCATTTCGGCTTCAAGACGGGCGTCCCCTGGCAGAGCCTGTCGGAGACGGCCCGCGCCATCGTGCTCTACGGCTCGGGCAAGCAGTCGATCCGCTTCGCCTACGATGACGGGTTGCGCAAGTACACGGTCAACAAGCCGTTCGAGGGCGTGATCCCGAACCTGGAGCGCCGCTACAAGGAGAGCGACTCGGACGCGGTGCGGGAGGAGATCGGGCGCTTCATGAGCGAGACGCCCTGCGCCGCCTGCGGCGGCAAGCGGCTGAAGCCCGAGGCGCTGGCCGTGAAGGTCGCCATGGCGGACATCGCCGACGTGACGGCCCTGTCCGTCTCGGAGGCCCATCGCTGGTTCTCCGAGCTGCCGGACAAGCTCACGGCGAAGCAGAACGAGATCGCGGTCCGGATCCTGAAAGAGATCCGCGACCGGCTGAGCTTCCTGGTGGATGTCGGCCTCGAGTACCTGACGCTCGCCCGCGGCTCGGGCTCGCTCTCGGGCGGCGAGAGCCAGCGCATCCGGCTGGCCTCGCAGATCGGCTCCGGGCTGACCGGCGTGCTCTACGTGCTCGACGAGCCCTCGATCGGCCTGCACCAGCGCGACAACGAGCGGCTGCTCGGCACGCTCAAGCGCCTGCGCGACCTCGGCAACTCGGTGATCGTGGTCGAGCACGACGAGGACGCGATCCTGCAGGCCGATTACGTGGTCGATGTCGGCCCGGGCGCCGGCATCCACGGCGGCGAGATCATCGCGCAAGGCACCCCGGCCGAGGTCCTGGCCAATCCCGCCTCGCTCACCGCCAAGTATCTCACCGGCGCGATGTCGGTGCGCACCCCGACCGCCCGCCGCAAGGGCCGGAAGGGCAAGCTCGGGCTGTTCGGCGCGCGGGGCAACAACCTCAAGGACGTCGACGTCGAGATCCCGCTCGGCACCTTCACGTGCATCACCGGCGTCTCGGGGGGCGGCAAGTCCACCCTGGTGATCGACACCCTCTACAAGGCCATCGCCAAGAAGCTGAACGGCGCCCTGGAGCACCCGGCCCCCTACGGGCGGCTGGAGGGGCTGGAGCACCTCGACAAGGTCATCGACATCGACCAGTCGCCGATCGGGCGCACGCCGCGCTCGAACCCCGCCACCTATATCGGCGCCTTCACGCCGATCCGCGACTGGTTCGCGGGCCTGCCGGAGGCCAAGGCGCGCGGCTACCAGCCCGGCCGCTTCTCGTTCAACGTCAGGGGCGGGCGCTGCGAGGCCTGCTCGGGCGACGGCGTCATCAAGATCGAGATGCACTTCCTGCCGGACGTCTACGTCACCTGCGACGTCTGCAAGGGCAAGCGCTACGACCGCGAGACCCTGGAGGTGAAGTACCGGGGCAAGTCGATCGCCGACGTGCTCGACTCCACCGTCGAGGAGGCGGCCGAGCTGTTCAAGGCGGTGCCGGCGATCCGCGACAAGCTCGAGACCCTGAAGCGAGTCGGCCTGCACTACGTCCATGTCGGCCAGCAGGCCACTACCCTGTCGGGGGGCGAGGCGCAGCGGGTGAAGCTGTCCAAGGAGCTGTCGAAGCGCGCCACCGGCCGCACCCTCTACATCCTCGACGAGCCGACCACCGGCCTGCACTTCCACGACGTCGCCAAGCTCATGGAGGTGCTCCACGAGCTGGTCGACCAGGGCAACACCGTGGTGGTGATCGAGCACAACCTCGAAGTGATCAAGACCGCCGACTGGGTGATCGACATGGGCCCCGAGGGCGGCGACGGCGGCGGCCGGGTGGTGGCGCAGGGCACGCCCGAGGCGATCGCGCGCGCGACCGCGAGCCACACCGGCCGGTTCCTGCGCGAGGTGCTGGAGCGGCGCCCCGCCTCACCGGCGAGCCGCGGTCGCGCCGCGGAGTAGCGCCGCGGACCGTCCCGCTCGGCGGCCGTCCCCGGGCGGCCCGCGCCGCCGACCGGGCCGCGCGATTCCGCGGATCCGTCGCAGCGCGGGTCCGACGCGGCGGTTCACCCGATCCCGGCGCGGCAGTTTCTGCCGGGTGCCGGCCGGAACCCGCCCGGGCGGGCGGTGATTCGAGCCGCGGGGCGCCGGTCCGAACCGGTTGCCGGCGGGTGCGGCGCCGGCTCCCGGCCGCCGCGTCCGGACCGGCGGCCTGCCCGATCGTCGTCCCGGCCTTGCCGGATTCTCCCGCCGCCCGGCCCGACAACAGCTTGACCGTTCAACGATATTTTGCCGGACCCCCCGTCCGAGCAGGGTCTGTGGACAGTGTTGCATCGCCGCAAAAATGCGGCTTTTGCGCAACGGTTCGGCCGGTTGTGCCGTTTCGGCGAGCATTCCACTGTCTTTCCGAGGGTCTCTGTAGAATAGTCGCAGACGTTGAGACGGGCAGGCTCCGTGGGGGCGCTCGGCAGGTCCGAAGCCGGCAGCCGCGATAGGCGAGCAGACCGGCAGGGAAGTGCCGAATGCGGGACGGACGCCGTGTGACCTTGGGAAGGAATGAGAAAATGATGAAGAACTGGCTCGCGGCCGGCACGGTCGCGCTCACGGTCGGCATGACCTCGACGATCGCGCAGGCGCAGACCACCACGGTTCCCGGCGAGCAGGTCGGCCTCGCGGTCGGCGCGCCCCTGCCGGAAGGCCTCTACGCCATCAACACGTTCACCTACCGCCGCACCGATGGCCGGAACGATCCCGACACGGCCGTCAACATCCCGGTCCTGGTCTGGTCGACCCCGTTCGTGCCGTTCGGCGGCCGCGTCGAGCTGCTCGTGGCGCCCCCGACCGTGTTCGCCTTCACCCGCAACCCGGCGGGCGTGCGCAACAAGGACATCTCGATCAACGTCGGCACCTTCGTCGGCGGCATCTGGGCCTTCGACCTCGGCAACAACTTCGGCGTCAGCTTGCTCGGCGGCGCCTACCTGAACGACCTGAACGGCGACCGCGGCTCGATCATCACCGCGAACGGCACGACGGCCACCCCGGTCCTGCCGCAGCTCTCCTCCAACACCTACCGCTTCGGCGTCGCCGGCAGCTACACGGGTGACGGCTGGAACCTGACCGCCAACCTGACCGCCAACATCTACGACTCGCCCGGCCGCTTCCCCGGCCAGGTCGGCGCCGCCATCGGCCCGATCCGCCTGTCGGACTCGCTGAACTTCGACCTCACGGCGACCAAGAAGTTCGGCAACTTCGAGATCGGTCCGATCGCCTACGGCACCTACAACTTCGACATCAGCCAGGCCAGCGCGGCGGCCGGCAACCGCGGCCGCTTCGCCATCGGCGGCCTCATCGGCTACGACTTCAAGATCTTCACCGTCCAGGCCTACGTCGCCCGCGACGTCGTGACCGGCGCGCAGCTCACCACCGCGTTCGGCCAGACCCGCAGCAACTACTCCACCGACGGCTGGATCCGGTTCATCGTGCCGCTGTACTCGCCGGCCCCGGCCGCCTCGCCGGTCCCGGCGGCCCTGGTCCGCAAGTACTGAGACCCTCCCGAGACGCCGGGCCCCCCGCCGCCGCGCGGCGGGGGCGCCCGGATCTCCGACAGGCCGTCCTCCGGGACGGCGCGCCGCCCGGCTCCGCCGGGCGGTTTTTTTGTTGCGCCGGCCCCGCCGCGCGCGGGCCCGTGCCATGGGTCGCAACCGGCCGCGGGTGACGCGGGCGGCGCGGACATCCTATGGTGTGCCGATGGCGCGGCTCCGGGGCCGACCGGAGCGCAGGCGGACGAGCCGAAGGAAAGTCATGGCGACGCAGGGCGAGTGGAAGATCCCCGCGCAGGCCCAGCCCAGGCCCGCGGATTACGGCTACGACCTCGACCGGGCGCTCTCCGCGGTCCTGGCCCTGTCGGCGCGGATCCCGGAGAGCGCGTTCACGGCCGAGACGCTCGGCACCGAGCGCGCCGGCAACGGCGTGGTGATCCGCGAGGACGGGCTGGTGCTCACCATCGGCTACCTCGTCACCGAGGCCGAGAGCGTCTGGCTCACCACCCGGGACGGCCGCTCGGTGCCCGGCCACGTCCTCGGCTTCGACGCCGCCACCGGCTTCGGCCTGGTCCAGGCGCTCGGCGATCTCGGCGTGCCGGCCCTCCCGCTCGGCCGCTCGGCCGGGCTGAAGACCGGTGACCGGGCCGTGCTGGCGGGGGCGGGCGGGCGCCAGCGCTGCGTCGCCGTCGAGGTCGTGGCCCGGCAGGAATTCGCCGGCTACTGGGAGTACGTCCTCGACGAGGCCCTGTTCACCGCACCCGCGCACCCGCACTGGGGCGGCACCGCGCTGATCGGCCCCCAGGGCGACCTGCTCGGCATCGGCTCGCTGCAGTTGCAGCAGGGCGGCGCCGGCGCGGCGCGGCCGATCAACATGGTCGTGCCCATCGACCTGCTGACGCCGATCCTCGAGGACCTCGCCACGCGCGGGCGCGCCGACCGGCCGCCGCGCCCCTGGCTCGGCCTCTACGCCACAGAGAGCGAGGAGGGCATCGTCGTCATGGGCCTCGCCGATAACGGCCCGGCCGAGACCGGCGGCCTCCAGGCCGGCGACGTGATCGAGGCGGTGGCCGGCGAGCCGGTGGCCGATCTCGCCGCCCTGTTCCGCAGCGTCTGGGCCCTCGGCGAGGCCGGGGTGCGGGTCCCCCTCACGATCCGCCGGGAGGGGCGCGGCGTGAAGCTCGCCCTCGTCTCCGGGGATCGGGAGCGGTTCCTGCGCACGCCCTCGCTGCACTGAGTTTGCGACCCGGAGCGTGCAACCTTCGCGCTCCGAGCGGCGTTGCCGCGGCGCTGTCGCGGGCCTGTACCGGACACAACCTACGGCTCAGCGACGGTTCAGGTGGCGGGACCGAATCTCGAACGACCGGCTCCCGATCCGCCGGAAGCGTTGAGGAGATCCAGTCATGACGATTCTGAGCGCACCGCGCGCGAAGGCGCTCGTGATGGCCGCCGCGGTCGCCGGCGGCCTCGGGCTCGCGGGGTCCGCCGAGGCGGCCGGGGGCTGCGGCCCCGGCTTCCACCCCAATCCCTGGGGCATCTGCCGGCCGAACTGGGGCCCCCGGCCCTACGGCTACTGGCGGCGCCCGATCTACTACGGCGGCTACTACCGGCCGCGGCCGTTCTACCGGCCCTACGGGTTCTACGGGCCGCGCCCGTTCTACTGAGCCCCGGTCCGGGCGCTCCAGAGACGACAGGGAGGGCGTCCCGCCGACCGGCGGGGCGCCCTTCGCGCGTGCGGGACCCCCCTCGGCGGCCCGCATGCGCACAAAGAATGACCATTCGGAAACCTTGCCGGTTTCTTAAGCCGGTTATGCAATTCCCGCAGGTCTGATGCTTGACCTTGCGCCTCCTGCTGCGCTGCGGCGGGATTATATGTGCGTTGCACCAACAAGAGGCAGCGATGCGCAATGAGGCGCCATCGTCTGCCCGAGCAGAGGTCACAGCACACCATGTCCGCCGCCCGTAGCGTCCTGAGCCGCGTCCGCGCCTATCTCCGGTACCGCGACACCGTCACCCAGCTGTCCCGCCTGTCGGACCGCGATCTTGCCGATCTCGGCATCAACCGCAGCGAGATCCGCGGCGTCGCCCGCGTCTGATCCCAGCGCCCGCGTCACAGCACCCGAGACGAAGTCCCGAAGGACCGCCGCCCGTTGATCCGGACGGCGGTCCTTCGCTATTCTCAGACATGACACAGACCATCCACATCGTCGGCGGCGGCCTCGCCGGATCCGAGGCCGCCTGGCAGGTGGCCGAAGCCGGGCACCGCGCCGTGATCCACGAGATGCGCCCGGTGCGCGGCACCGAGGCCCACCGGACGGACGGGCTGGCCGAGCTCGTCTGCTCGAACTCCTTCCGGTCCGACGACCCCGAGGGCAACGCCGTCGGGCTGCTGCACCAGGAGATGCGCTCCTTGAGCTCGCTGATCATGCGGGCGGCCGACGCCAACCAGGTGCCGGCGGGCGGGGCGCTGGCGGTCGACCGCGAGGGCTTCTCCGCCGCGGTGACCCGGGCCCTGGAGCAGCACCCCAACGTCACCCTCGTCCGCGGCGAGGTCGAGGGCCTGCCGCCGGAGGAGTGGGGCCCCTGCATCGTCGCCACCGGCCCGCTCACGGCTCCGGCGCTGGCCGAGGGCATCCGCGGGCTCACCGGCGCCGAGTCGCTGGCCTTCTTCGACGCGATCGCGCCGATCGTCCACCGCGACTCGATCGACATGGACGTGGCGTGGTTCCAGTCCCGCTACGACAAGCCGGGACCCGGCGGCACGGGCGCGGACTACCTCAACTGCCCGATGAGCCGCGAGCAGTACGACGCCTTCGTGGCCGCCCTCGTGGCGGGCGAGAAGATCGGCTTCAAGCAGTGGGAGGGCACGCCCTACTTCGACGGCTGCCTGCCCGTCGAGGTCATGGCCGAGCGCGGCCCCGAGACCCTGCGCCACGGGCCGATGAAGCCCGTGGGGCTCACCAACCCCCGCGACCCGCTGGTCAAGCCCTGCGCGATCGTGCAGCTGCGCCAGGACAACGCGCTGGGCACCCTGTACAACATGGTCGGCTTCCAGACGAAGCTGACCTACGCCGAGCAGGTGCGGATCTTCCGCACGATCCCCGGCCTGGAGCGGGCCGAGTTCGCCCGCCTCGGGGGCCTGCACCGCAACACCTATCTCGACAGCCCGCGCCTCCTCGACGCCACCCTCCGGCTGAGGGCCCGGCCCGCCCTGCGCTTCGCCGGTCAGATCACCGGCTGCGAGGGCTACGTGGAGAGCGCCGCGGTCGGGCTGATGGCCGGCCGCTTCGCCGTCGCGGAGGCGGCCGGCGACCCCCTCGCCCCCCTGCCCCAGAGCACGGCCCTCGGCGCGCTCATCGCCCACATCACCGGCGGCCACCTGAGGGCGGACGGCGAGGCCAACGCCCCGCGCTCGTTCCAGCCGATGAACGTCAATTTCGGCCTGTTCCCGCCGCTCGAGCGGGCCCCCCGCAACGAGACCGGCCGGCGCCTGCGCGGGCCCGAGAAGGCGGCGCTGAAGAAGCGCGCGCTCACCGACCGGGCCCGGGCCGACCTCGCTCTGTGGCTGGAGGGCGCGCGGGGCGGCGCGCAGGGTGGTGCGTCGAGACCTGCGGCGGCGGAATAGCTGGCCGCACGGGGGTTGCACCGCCGGAGGCCTCGTCACTCGGCCTCGTCACTCGGCCTCATCGCCTGGGCGCACCATGACCGCGATCGACACCCGAGCCTTCCTGGCCGACCTGTACGAACTGCGCGAGATCGGCCGGTTCCGCACCGGCGTCCACCGGCCGACCTTCTCGGCGGAAGACATGGAATCCCGGCGCTGGCTGATGGCCCGGCTCGAGGCCTGCGGCCTGGAGGCGTCCATCGACGGGATCGGCAACGTGCTGGGGCGCCACCGCGGCCCCGGCCCGCACCTGCTGGTCGGCAGCCACATCGAGACGCAGAACGAGGCCGGCTGGCTCGACGGGGCGCTGGGCGTCGTGGCCGGGGTGGCGCTGGCCCGCGCCGGGCTGCCCGTCGACGTCGTCGCCTTCGCCGATGAGGAGGGGCACTTCTCCGGCGGCTTCCTGGGCAGCCGCTCGGCGATCGGCGACCTGACCGAGGCCGAGATCGACGAGGCGCGCAACCGCACCGACGGCACGCCGCTCCGCGCGGCGCTCGCGAGCGCCGGCCTCGCCGGCCTGCCCCGGACGCGGCTCGACCCGGACCGCTACCGCGGCTTCCTGGAGATGCACATCGAGCAGGGGACGCAGCTCGAATCCGCCGGCCTGCACCTCGGCGTGGTGAGCGGCATCGTGGCGATCTGGCAGTTCCGGATCGATTTCGCCGGCAACCAGGACCACGCGGGCGGCACCACCATGGCGGAGCGCCGGGACGCGGGCCTCGCGGCGGTGCGGCTGCTGGCGACGATCGACCGGGAATTCCTGAAGGTCTGCGGCCCGCGCAGCACCTGGACGACGGGGCGGATCACCCTGGATCCCGGCGGCTTCAGCATCATCCCGGGCCGGGCCGAGGTGTATTTCCAGTTCCGCGACGTGGCGATGCCGGTGCTGGAGCGGATGGAGGCCTGCCTGGAGGCGCTGGTGCGGGAATCGAACCGGCGCGAGCGCTGCCCGGCCACGCTGACGACCCTGGCGAAGGCGATCCCCGCCCCCTGCGACCCGGCCCTGATGCGCGCCCTCTCGGAGGCGGCCGAGAGCGTCTGCCCCGGCTCGTGGCAGGTGATGCCGTCGGGCGCCGGGCACGACGCCCAGAACGTCGCCCGGATCCTGCCGGCCGCGATGCTGTTCGTGCCCTCGATCGGCGGCATCAGCCATCACTGGGCGGAGGATACCGCCGACGCCGACCTCGCCCTCGGCGTGCGGGCGCTCGGCGACGCGGCGGCGCGGGTGCTGGCGGGCTGAGCGTGCCGCCCCGGGCCTCAGGCGCCCGGCAGCAGCGACCGGATCGGGATCAGCTCCGGCCGGTATTCCTGCATGCCCCCGGCGATCCGCTCCTCGACGGCGTCGATGAACGTCTCCGGATCGGTGATCGAGCACTGGCGCAGGTCCCAGAAGGCGTAGCGCCACCATTGGACCTTCAGGTAGCGCTCGATCAGCGCGTCCGGGAAGCGCATCTTCACGATCCGGGCGGGGCTCCCGGCCACGATGGCGTAGGGCGGCACGTCCTTGGTCACCACCGCCATGGCGCCGATCACCGCCCCGTCGCCGATCGTGATGTCGGGCATCAGGAAGGCGCCGTGGCCGATATAGACGTCGTTGCCGATGCGCACGCGCTTGGGCCAGAGGTACGGGCCGGAGATCTCGTAATCCTCCGCCCGCGGGTCGAGGCGGTCGAACACGGCCGAGTGGTGCGTGTAGAACAGCGGCGAGGTCGAGCCGCACTGGACCGGGTGGCTGCCGCGCCCGACCTGGACGCTCTCGCCGATCGAGCAGTAGCGGGCGATGTCGGCTCCGAAATAGTAGCCGCTCACCGCGTAGGAGAACGCCCCCATGGTGAGGCAGTAATCGACGCCCATCCACTTGATGCTGCACGGCGGCTCGAAGGTGCAGTCCTCCGGCAGGCCGAACGGGGCCGGGTGCAGCACCGAGATGCCGCGCCGCAGCATCTCCTGCTTCATGTCCTCGTTGACGGAGATCATGCGGCGTCCTCGTCGATGGGGTGTCCGGCTCCGGCCGGCGCCGGGTCCAGGCCGTAATAGTCGCGCCTCAGGTCGCCGTATTCGGCCGCCCCGATCGGCACGGTGAGCCGGCCGGCGGCCGAGACGTCGATGGCGAGCAGGCGGTCGTTGAAGGCGGCCGGATCGGTGACGAGGGCTCCGGGGAGCAGGTACCCGTTCGGGTAGGCGCGCAGCCGCTCGGCCGGCGCGCCGAGGTCGAAGGCCGCCACCGGCAGGCCGGTGCGCAGCGCCAGGGTTAGCGCGTACGAGTAGGTCTCGGGCCAGATCGCCGGCAGCAGCACGAGGTCGGCCGAGAGGCGCCAGACCAGGTCCAGGGCCTCGTGGTCGCCGGAATAGCGCCCGGTCTGGGCGACTCCGACGCGCTCCAGGCCGATCGCCAGGGCCGGGTCCGAGTAGCCCACGATCGCGAAGTGCAGCGGCAGGTCGCGGTCCTGCGCGTCGGTGGCGAGCGCCTGCAGGAACAGGCCGCCCTTCGTGGCGCTGATCGCGCCGAGCACGGCGACGCGGCGGACGCGGCCGGGCCGCTGCAGGGCGGTCGAGCGCACCGACCGCTCCGGCTCGACGTGCGGCCGCACCGTCACGGCGAGGTCCGGGTACACCGTCCGGATCCGGCCCGCCGTGTCGCAGGACGGCGCGAATACCCGCGCCGCGCCCGCCAGGAACGCCCCGAACGCCGCCCGCCGCTCGCCCGGATCCGGCTCCTCGAACCCGTCCGCGTCCACCGCCAGGCACGACCGGCACTCCGCCACCGGCGCCAGGCCGCAGTAGCGCCCGTCTGGCTGCACCAGGTGGTTGCGGTGGCACACCGGCGAGTAGTCGTGCAGCGTCCACGCGTAGGGCCGCCCCGCGCCCGCCACCACCTCCATCAGCGCCCGCGCCGCGCCCCAGCGCAGCCCCGCCAGCGAGTGCACGTGGATCAGAACCGGCGCCAGCTGCCCGACGAAGTCCGCCAGCTCGGCCGCGTCGCGCGGCAGGTACAGGCTGTCGAGGTTGGGCAGGTACAGGAACTCGGGGCCGCGGTAGGCGACGTGGACCTCGAGGTTGCGGGTCCGGTCGATCTGCAGCAGCACCACGCTCAGGCCCTCGGCCCGGGCCTGCGCGACCATGTCGTCGATGTGCCGCTGGATGCCCCCGCCCCAGCTGTGGGTCACGTACAGCAGCGCCCGCCCGGCGAAGTGCCGGGCCAGCCGCGCCCGGTCGAGCCGCGCCCGCCCGCGCCGGCCCGGGTCGGCCTGGACGAACTGCCCGACCCGGGCCGGGTAGTCGGGGTGCTTGGCGAGCAGCGCCGCCTGGCCCTGGTCGTACTCGTCGCCCGCGTCGAGCCCGAACGAGATCTGGCCGGCATGGTGGACGAACACGTCCTCCGCGAGCAGGTTGACGAAGCCGGCCTTGGTAGCGCGCAGGCACCAGTCGTTCTCCTCGCCGTAGCCCTTGCCGAAGGCCTCGGCGTCGAGGTCGCCGACGGCGTCGAGGGCCTGCGCGGTCATGTACATGCAGAAGCCGACGCCGGTGGGCACCGGCACGGCGCGGCCGCGATTGACCCGCGCGGCGAGGCGGTCGAGGTCGGGCCGGGCGATCTCCAGCGGCATGGTGTTGTTGGCGTTGAAGCGCGGGTAGGAGCAGATCGTGGCGTTGTTGGACAAGGGCGTGACGCTGCCCACGGGCAGCCCCGCGCCCATCCCTGCCTCTGCTCCTGCCTCCATGCCGGACCCGGCCCGAGGCTCGGCGTTGTGTTCGGCGTGGGCGACGAGGCGGTCGAGCCAGTCGCCGAAGACCTGGGCGTCGGAGTTGAGCAGGACAACGGCGCGGCCCTGGCGCAGGCCGAGGGCGCGGTTGACCGAGCGGACGAAGCCGAGGTTCTGCTCGTTCTCGACGAGGTGGAACAGGCCGCGGCCGGCGAGGGCGGCCAGCTCCGCGGTGAGCTGCGGGTCGGGGGAGCGGTCGTTGACGGCGAGCAGGGTGAAGGGGGTGGCCTGGGGCGCCGACAGGCAGGCGTGGAGGGCGCGCAGGGTCTCGCCGCGGCCCTTGTAGACCGGGACGATGACGACGACGCGGGCCTGCGCGATGGGCAGGGCGCGGGGCAGATGGTCCCACGCGTCGGCCGTGGGGGCCTCCATGGGCGGGTAGGTGCCGAGATCCTCGGGGCAGCCCATCAGCCCGGCGGCCCGGCCCGCGCGCACGTAGTGCAGGAACGGCGACTCCCCCGCGCCCAGCAGATGCCCGTAGGTCTCCCGGTAGAACGCGATGGAGAAGGTCGCGCTCGGGTCGCGCCCCTCGTGCTGGCCGTAGGCGACGAAGTGGGCGAGCGGCCCGCCGGGGGCGCCGGCGGCGTCGGGATTGCGCTTGGCGTAGAAGGCGGCGTCGAAGAAGGGCTCGATCTCCCGGGCCTCGTCGGCCAGCGCCGCCTCCCGCGAATCCGGCGTGCCGTGGCGGGGGTGAAAGGCACCGGCCGCGATGTCGGTGCCGTGCATCAGCGCCGTGGCGAGGAGGTGCACGAGGGGCGCGAGGCCCGTCTCGCGCGTCCCGGGATGCGCGTCGGCGTAGGCCTGCCCGTCGAAGTCGGGCCTGGGGTTGCGGCCCTTGCGCCAGCCGGTGTCGCAGTAGTCGCGCACCGCGTCCTCTGCCTCGGACAGGCCGTAGCGCGCCCGGTAGAAGCCGTGGTCGAAATGCCCCGCCACCAGACGCGCCTGCAGGTCCAGGAGCGCGTCCCGCTCGAGGGGCTCTCGCCCGATCGCCCCGAGCCAGCCCGTGTCCTCGACCGGCGCCCGCGCCGGCCGCAGCCCGCAGACCCGCAGCAGCGCCGCCAGCGTCGAGCGCCCCGGGCCGGGATCGCGCAGCTCCCGCCAGCCCGCCTCGGCGAAGTGCAGGAACGGCTCGCGCCCGCCCACGTCCGGGTAGGTCGCCCGGTACCACGCCGCGTCCACCGCCGGCAGGTTCAGCCGGTGCGGCTCGGCGAACGGCTCGCCCCCCGTCAGCCGGGTCTCGGCGACGTAGCGGAAGAACGGGTCGTCGCTGACCGCCCGGCTGCCGGCCCGCGCCTGCACGTAGCCGGCCGGGTCGAAGTCCGGCCGCGGGCCGATCCGCGCCCGCCAGCCCTCCGCCACGTAGTGGCGCAGCAGCGCCGCGTCCGGGGCGTCGGCCAGGGCCTCGGCCTGCGGCTCGGGCAGGCGCTGCCGGTAGTGGGCGGCGTCGAAGTAGGGGGCGAGGGTCTCGACCCGCAGGGCCATCGCCGCGTCCGGGCCGGGCCGGGCGGGGCCGCCGTGGAGGACGTAGTGGACCAGCGGGTTCTGGGTGGCGAAGGTGATCCCGCGGCCGAGGCAGTAGGCCAGGGTGTCGAACTGCGGCGCCGGCTCGCGGCCCTCGCGCCAGCCCGAGGCCATGTAGTGGTCGACCGGGTCGACGCCGGCGGCGGCGAGGTCGGGGTTGCCGGCCAGGTAGAAGGCGCCGTCGACGAGGCGGCGGGCGAGGCGGTGGGCCTCGGCCGTGTCGGGCTTCGGCAGGGCGCCCGCCTCCCCCTCCCCGCCGGCCCCGCCACGCCCGGCGCGGCGGCGCGCCAGGGCATGCAGGAGCGGGTTGATGCCGGCGCTGGCGAGGTGGGGGTGGCGGGCGCGGTAGGCGGCGGAGTCGAAGTCGGGGCGCGGGTCGCGGCCCTCCCGCCAGCCGCTGACGAGGTAGTCGCGCACCGGGTCGGCCTCGATGCCGTACCAGCTCGCGTAGAACGCCGCGTCGACGTGCGGCGCCAGGACGGCGACCAGGCGCGCCTCGAGATCCGCGCCGGTCGCCGCGCCCGCCCAGTGGCGGTGCAGCGCCGCCGGCGTGGCCAGCGGGTCGCGCAGCCGGCCGAGGCGGCGTCGCATCCGTGTCAGGGCCGAGATCCGGCCGGTCCCGTCGGAGCCGCGGCGCATCTCAGGACTCTGCGGAGGGGCGTTCGCCGCGGGCCGTCACGGGGCGCGGGATCCGTCGGCCGCCCGCCGGGCGGGCGCGGTCGGGGCGCGGGGCTCTGATCGGGTCATGGGCGGCAGCTGGCGGGCAGCGTCGGAGGCGCGAGGCGGCGCGGGAGCGATCGTCCGGTCGGACACAGGTCGCACTAACGGAACCGGCCGAGTCCGTAAACCGTGGGGTGCCGTCGCCGCCCGCGCGCGGGCCCGACCTTGCGGATGACCGTGTTTCGATATATCTGAAAATTAGTCATATCGAAATCGAGTCGAATCCATGCATCGCCGTCTCTCGGACTTCCTCCACGCCGATCCCTTCGAGGCCTTCCGCGTCCGCGCCCATCGCGGCCCGATGGGTGGCGAGCCCCGCGGGCGGCACGGGCCCCACGGCCACCCGGGTCGCGGGCCCGGCGAGCGCCGGATGTTCGGCCGCGGCGGCCGCGGCGACCTCGCGCGCTTCTTCGCCCACGGCGACTTGCGCCTCGTCATCCTCCACCTGATCGCCGAGAAGCCGCGCCACGGCTACGAGATCATCAAGGCGATCGAGGAGCGGGTCGGCGGCGCCTACAGCCCGAGCCCCGGGACCGTCTACCCGACGCTGACCCTCCTGGAGGAACTCGGCCACGTCACGGTGACCCCCGGGGAGGGCACCAAGCGGCTGCACGCGATCACGCCCGAGGGGCAGGCCTTCCTGGACGGCAACCGCCCGACCCTCGAGGCGATCCTCGCCCGGATGGCGGAGGCCGAGGCCGCCCGGGGCGACGGTCCCCCGCCCTCGGTCGTGCGCGCCAAGGAGGGGCTGAAGCTCGCCCTTCAGATGCGGCTCGCCCGCGGTCCGCTCAGCGCCGAGCAGGCCGCCGCCATCACGGCGGCGCTGGAGGCGGCGACCGCCGCGGTGGAGCGGGCGTGACGGACCGCGACCGTCTCGCGCCCGTCACCGGGGCCTCTGCCGGGCCCCTTAACGGGACGCGGCCGGTGCCCGACCCGCGGCTCGGCCGCCTCGTCCTCGGGGTCACCCTGTTCCGGCCGCGGCCGGACCAGGTGGCGCGCGTCCGGGCCCTGGCCTCGGCCGGCTACGCCGCGGTGATCGCCTTCGACAATGGCGGCCTCCCGGCCGGGACGGCCGACCAGCTCGCCCGGGCCGGCGTGACCCTGCTGTCGGCGGGCACGAATCTCGGCATCGCCGAGGCGCTCAACCGGATCGCCGCGTCCGCCCGCGCCGCGGGGTCCGGGACCCTCCTCCTCCTTGACCAGGATGCCGAGCCGCCCGCGGATCTCGCCGCCGCGCTGCTGGCGGCGCGGGACCGGCTGCGGGAGGCCGGGATCCCGGCGGCGGTGGTGGGCCCGGTCCCGGCGCCGGCACCGGGCCACAAGGCGCCCGCCTACCCGCCCCGTCCCGGCGCGCCGGCACGCGACGGCCTCGCCCCGGTGCAGTTCCTGGCGACCTCGGGCTCGCTCGTCGACCTCGACGCCTTCGCGCGGGTCGGGCCGTTCCGCGGCGACTTCTTCATCGACGGGGTCGAGCTCGAATGGTGCTTCCGTGCCTGGAGCCTCGGCTACGGCTGCTACCAGGCCCGCGCCGTCGCGATCCCGCACCGCGTCGGCGGCGGGACGATCCGGGCCTTCGGGATCACGATGCCGCGCCAGCCCCTGTTCCGCATGGCGACCTACCTGCGCAACGCGGTCTACGCGTGGCGGCTGCCGCACGTGCCGCTGCGCTGGAAACTCGCCCAGGCCGCCTACCTGCCGCTCCAGGCCGGGCTGTACTGGGCGGATTCGGGCTGGCGGCCCGCCGTGCTGCTCAGGCTCCTCGCGGCCGCCCGCGACGGCGCCCTGGGGCGCCTCGGGCCGCCCCGGGACCTGCCCGGAGACGCGCCCGGAGACGCGTCGCGAGACCTGCCGGGCGATCTGCCCCGGGACCTGCCGTGACCGACCGCCCTGCCCTCGACGTGGTGATCGTCAACTGGAACGGCGGCGCGCTGCTGCGCGCCTGCCTCGCGAGCCTCGCGGCCGCGCGGGACGCCGCGGCCGTGCAGGTCACCGTGGTGGACAACGCCTCGACGGACGGCTCCACCGAGACCCTGCCCGCCCTGCCCCGCCCGCTCCGGCTGATCCAGAACGCCGCGAATCTCGGCTTCGGCCGGGCCTGCGACCAGGGCGCCGCCGCCGGCGACGCCCCCGCGATCCTGTTCCTGAACCCGGACACGCAGGTCGCGCCCGACGCGCTCGGCGTGGCCCTGGCCGCCCTGGCGGCCGACCCGCGGACCGGGATCGTCGGCGCGCGGCTCGTCGACCCGGACGGGCGGACCGCGCGTTCCTGCGCCCGGGCCCCCTCGGCGCTGGGCCTCCTCGGCCGCGCCCTGGCGCTCGACCGCCTCGGCCTCGTGCGGCCGCACTTCCTGCTGGAGTGGGACCACGCGGAGGACCGCGCGGTCGACCAGGTGATGGGCGCCTTCCTGATGATCCGCCGCGACCTGTTCCGGAGCCTCGGCGGGTTCGACCCGCGCTTCTTCGTCTACTGGGAGGATGCCGACCTCTGCGCCCGGGCCCGGGCGGCGGGCTTCGCGGTGCGGCACGTGGCCGGGGCGGTCGCCCGCCACGTCGGCCAGGGCACGACCCGGCAGGTGCGGGCGCGGCGGCTGTTCTACTTCCTGCGCAGCCAGATCCTCTACGCCGGCAAGCACCACGGCGCCGCGACGGCCCTCGCCCTGACGGCGGCGAGCTTCGGCGCGCAGGTGCCCCTGCGGCTCGCCCTGGCCGTCGCCCGCCGCTCCCCCCGGGAGGCCGCGGAGGTCCTGCGGGCGGCGGGCCTCCTGGCCGCGGCGCTGCCGGGGCTCGTGCCGGACCTCCTGGGAGCCGCGCGCGCGCGGCCCGCCGGGTGAGTGGGCCGGCGATGCCGCGCCCTGTCCGCGCGCCCGCCGCGCAGGGGCCGGTCGCCCGATCGACCCGGACGCGGCCGTGAAGCTGCCTGTCACCGGCGACGGCCGGTTCTGGGCCCTTGCCTTCCTGGGCCTCGGCCTCCCGGCCTGCCTCGCGCTGGCCTGGATCGGTCTCACCGGCGAGACCCCGTCCACCTCCGCCCTCGCCGCGGGCGGCCGGCTCGCCGACATCGCGGCGTTCCTGAGCCTGGGGCTCGCCGCCCTGGCTCTGGCGACCCGGGGCCGGGCCGCGCTGTTCGCGCTGCTGTGCTTCCCGGCCTCGCTCGCGGCCGCCTCAGGACCGGACGGGCCCGTCCTGGCGCTGGCGGCGCTCGCGGCCGCGCTGCTCAGCCCCCGGCCGATGACGGGCCGGCACGGTTCGGCGCGCCGCGCCGGCGCGGCGCTGGCGATCGCCCTGGTGGTGCTGGCGCGGCCGGCCTGCGCCCCCCTCGTGGGGATGCTGCTGGTGCCGTTCCCGCCCCCGGGGCGACGCGTCCGCGCCTGGCGGGAGCGGCTGCCGCTCGCCGCGTTCGCCCTGCTGCCGGCTCTCCTGCCGGCGTTCCTGCCGGCCCTGCTGCCGGCCCTGCTGCCGGCCGCGAGCCCCGGGCTTCCGCCCCCCGGCGCGGCGGGGGACGGATTCGTGTCCCTGCCCGTCCCGCTGCCCGGGTTCCTCTACGGGATCTGGGCCGCCGCGCTGCTGGTGCCGCCCGTCGCGCTGCGGCGCGGCCCCCTGCCCCCGCCCGCGGAGCGGCTGTGGCTCTCGGGCTGCGCGCTCCTCGGCCTCTGGCTGGCGGTGCTGGCGCAGGCCCTCGCCCCGGCGGGCGGCCTCGGGGGGATGCAGGCCCGGGACCTGCTGCTGCTGGCGCCGATGCTGATCCTGGCCTTCGCCCGGGGGCGGATCGGCACCGCGGCGGCCCTGCGCTGGCCGGCCCTGCTCCCGGTGCTGGCCGCCGCGCTCGACGCGGTGGTGCTGCCGATGATCGCGCTGCGGGCGTAGCGGGCGCTCAGTCCCGGTCCAGGAAGTCCAGGAGCGCCCGGTTGAAGGCCTCGGGCCGGGTGACGCTGTGGGCGTGGCCGCCCTCCGGGGCGAGGGCGAGCCGGGCCTTGGGCAGCGCTGCCGCCAGCCGCTCGGACCGGGTGTAGGGCACCAGCACGTCGTCCCGGGCGGCCATGACCAGGGTCTCGTGGCCGATCGACCCGAGATGGTCCGCGATGGTGAAGCGCTCCAGGGCGGCGATGCGGGTCAGCACGGTCTCGGCGCCGGGGAAATGCGCCAGGGCCTGCGCCTCGTCGGCTTCGACCCGCTCGGCCTCCGCGGAGAGCCAGGGGGCCGGGTACAGGAAGATCGCCTGGGCCCGCACGTAGGCCTCCGGCCCGCCCCCGGCCAGGATCGCCCGGCGGGCCGCGAAGCAGCGGCGCGTGGCCGGGTCCATCGCGTCCCAGCCGTTGATCACCGCGAGGCGACCGACCCGCTCGGGGGCGTCCAGCGCCATCTGGAGGGCGATCAGGCCGCCGAGCGCGTGGCCGACCACGTCGGCCCGGTCGATCCCGGTCGCGTCCAGCACCCCGAGCGCGTCCCGCGCCATGGCGGGGACGTCGTGGTCCGGCGCGAGCCGGCCGGGCGAGCGCCCGGTGCCGCGATGGTCGTAGGTGACGACCCGGAACCGCCCGGTCAGGGCCGCCATCTGCGGCGCGAAGTAGCCCGCCGCGCCGCCGAGCCCCGGCGAGAGCAGCACCGGCCGCCCGCCCGCCGGGCCGGCCACCGCGTGGTGGAGCGGGCCCATCAGCGGCCGATATGGGCGATCGAGGCGATCTCCACGCGGGCCTCGGGCTTCACGAGGCCGCACTGGATGCAGTAGCGCGCGGGCTTCTCGCCCGGGAAATACTCCGCGTAGACGGCGTTGATCGCGGCGTAGTCGGCCCAGTCCGCCAGGAAGACGTGGTTGAAGGTGACGTCGTCCATCGTGCCGCCCGCGGCCTCGACCACGCCCCGGACGGTCTCCAGCACGTGGCGCGTCTGGGCCGCCGCGTCGCCGACATGGACCACGTTGGCCTCCGCATCGAGCGGCAGCGTGCCCGAGACGTAGAGGATTCCGTCGGCCAGCGTGCCCGGCACGTAGGGGGCCAGCGGCTTGCCGGTCCCCGGCGGTATCACGACCTGCTTGGGCATTCCCCTGCGCCTCCCGCGCGCGACCTGTCGGCCGGGCCGGGCCGGGCAGGCCGCGCGGGCGGCCGCGTCGCGGCGGTCCTCGCGCACCCTGCCGGTCACCGGCCGGGGGCGCGATGCACTTATCCGGCCAGATCGACGCCGGATGTATCACCGGATGTATCAATCGCGGCGTGTGAAGGCGCCCCGAGGGCGGCCTCGAAGGCGGCGACGTCCGAGACCCAGCCGAAGAAGGTCTCGATGTTGGCGAGCGCCGCGCGGTGCAGGCTCTCCGGCCCGGCCTGGTGCGTGGCGTCGGCCAGCACGATCCCGAAATACTCCCGGTGGAACCCGTCCCGCAGGGTCGATTCCACGCAGACGTTGGTGGCGATGCCGGTGAAGACCAGCGTGGTCACGCCCCGGGCCCGCAGGGTGCTGTCGAGGGGCGTGTTGTAGAAGCCGCTGTAGCGCGGCTTGCCCATGACGATGTCGCCGGGCTCCGGCGTCAGGGCGTCCACCAGCGCGTAGTCCCAGGATCCCTTGGCGAGGAGCTGCGCGTTCGCTTCAGGATTCCGCCGCATCGTCTTGAGCGCGTTGGATTTGTGCCAGTTGGGCGAGCCCGGGCCGCCGGCCTCGACATAGGCCGGGTCCCAGCCGTTCTGGAACCACAGGACCGGGATGCCGGCGGCGCGCGCCGCCGCCACCGCCCGGGCGATCCGGGCGATCACCGGGCCGGTGCCCGACACGTCGAAGCCGGCCCGGTCGAGGTAGCCGCCCGAGCTCGCGTAGGCGTTCTGGACGTCCACCACGATGAGGAACGTGGTCGCAGGATCGAGGGCGATCGGCTCCGGGCGGGCCGGCAGGACGACGTCGCCGTGCCGGCCCTGGGCGTCGCGGTAGCCGGCGGGGCGATCCATCGGGCGGTCCATCAGGCGACCTCGGGCAGTGCCGCCGCCGTCACGTGCCGGCGCGACCGCATCAGGGGCTGGATCCGGGTCCCGAAGGCGTCGAGGCCCCTGAGGAAGTCGTCGAAGACCAGCAGCACGCCCTCGACCCCGTCGATGGTCATGACGGCGTCGAGCATCGCGGCCACGCTGGCGTAGCTGCCCACCAGGGTGCCCATGTTGAGGTTCACCGCCGAGGCCGGGTCGGCGAGCTGGCGCACGTTGGTGTCGCTGCCGGACTTGGTGTCGGCTGCGCCCTGGACGCCGAGCCACGCGATCGCCTCGGCATCCGCGCCCGCCCTGTAGTGCGCCCAGGTCGCCGTGGCGGCGTCGTCGGTCTCGTCGGCGATGATCATGAACAGCGCGAAGGCGGTCACCCGCCGCCCGGTCCGCGCGCTGGCCTCGGCGAGCTTCTCCACCACGGGCGCGAAGGCGGTCGGCGTGTTGACCCCCTTGCCCAGGCAGAAATTGTAGTCGGCGTACTGGGCCGTGAAGGCCAGTCCGGCGCCGCTCTGGCCGGCGCAGATGATCTTCACCGGCGCCTGCGGCCGGGGGCTCAGCCGGCAGTCGGTCATCTGGAAATACGTGCCCTTGCGGTCGCTGGCGCCCGTCTCCCACAGGTCGCGCAGGATCTGGGCGTACTCGGCCAGGTAGTCGTAGCGCTTGGCAAAGTAGTCGTCCCCCGGCCACAGGCCCATCTGGTCGTATTCCGGCTTCTGCCAGCCGGTGACGAGGTTCAGGCCGAAGCGCCCGTCGGAGATCGAGTCGATGGTCGCGGCCATGCGGGCCACGATGGCGGGCGGCAGGCACAGGGTCGCCGCGGTGGCGAACAGCCGGATCCGGGTGGTCGCGGCGGCGAGCCCCGCCATCAGGGTGAAGGATTCGAGATTGTGGTCCCAGAACTCGGTCTTGCCGCCGAAGCCGCGGAGCTTGATCATCGACAGGGCGAAGTCGAGCCCGTAGCCCTCCGCCTTCAGGGTGATCGCCTTGTTGAGCGCGAAGCTCGGGCGGTACTGCGGGGCGTTCTCCGACAGCAGCCAGCCGTTGTTGCCGATCGGGATGAACACCCCGACGCTCATGGCCGGCGCCGGACGGGCGTCGGCGCTGTCCTCCGCATGGCTTCGCATCATTGTCCCGCGCTCCGCCCGGTCGGCTCCCCCGGAACCGAGTCGGCGCGCGGAGGCTCGCAAACCCGCGGCGAAGGGTCAAACCCGCGGCGCCGATCCGGCGCGAAAATGCCCATCTTTCCAGCGACTTGCACAACCGGGACGCGATGCCTGCTCAACCTGTGCGCGCTTCCCGGCCGGCCGCGCCGTTCCGCCGGCACGCGCTTCCGCGCGGCGCGGTGACCGGTGACGGCGCGGCGATCGTCGTCGGCACCGCCGCCGACATTGTCGTGGGCGTGGCGGAGACCATCTTCCCGTGACGATGACGGATCTCGGTCCGATCCTGCCGGAGTGACAGCGATGCGCGCGTGGCCCGTCCTGCTCCTCGTCCTCGGCCTCGCGGGACCGGCGGCGGCCGACGAGGCGGGGCGCGCGGCGGCCCGGGCGGTCATCGCCAAGCAGGAGCAGGCGCTGGGCCGCGACGACGCGCAGACCGCCTACGAGCAGGCCGCGCCGGGGATCCGGGACCTGTTCCCGAATGCCGACCTGTTCATCGGCATGGTCCGGAACCAGTACCGTCCGGTCTACCGCCACCGCAGCTTCGTGTTCGGTGAGGCGCGCGACACGGACGAGGCCGGCGTGGTCCAGTCGGTGGCGATCCAGGACGAGTACGGCGTCGACTGGACGGCCGAGTACAGCCTCGCCCGCGACGCGGACGGGCAGTGGCGCATCACCGGCTGCCGCCTGACCAAGGCGCCCGGCAC
The DNA here is from genome assembly GCF_028583545.1 of Methylobacterium sp. NMS14P. Classification (NCBI taxonomy): domain Bacteria; kingdom Pseudomonadati; phylum Pseudomonadota; class Alphaproteobacteria; order Hyphomicrobiales; family Methylobacteriaceae; genus Methylobacterium; species Methylobacterium sp. NMS14P. Next base: position 1,823,044 of record NZ_CP087106.1, read on the forward strand.
GCGCGCCTGAGGGTGCGCGCCAGAGGGTGCGCGCCCGGGGCGCCCGCGGCCGGTGCGGCGGGCGCGGGAGGCCGGGCTCAGGGCCGGAACGTCGCGAGCCGGTCGAGCATCTGCAGGGTGACGTCGGCGCAGGCCTTGGTCGCGTCGTCGTCGGCGCACTTCACGTCGACCCGCGCGTCGCCGCGCTCCAGCACGATGTGGGCGGCCCGCGACGGCGGGGGCGGCGGGGGCGGCGGGGGCGGCGGGGGACCGTCGGGGCCGCGCGCGCGCCGCGGGTCGACGGGTGGTGGAGGCGGGGGTGGCGCGCCGGCCTCGGGGCCGGGCCTCGGGCCGCCGGGCGGCGGCGGGGTCTGCGCGAGGGCGGCGGTGCCGGACAGCAGCGCCGCGACACCCGCGAGGGCGATGATTCGGGTCATGTCGGCTCTCTCCGAGACGGGATCCGCCCCGGCGGCTCGGGGCCCGCGGGGCGGTCCGGCTCTAGGACGCGGCCGGGCAACCGGCCCTGAACCGGCCCGTTCAGCCCCGGTTAAACCGCCGGCCCCGGCGCGGACCGGCCCGAAATCCGTCTCTCGACGCGCGCTCGCGCGCCGAACCGCCCGCTGGAACGGCGGCGCGCGCCCCGGGCTTTCGACAGGTCCGCCCGCATCGTGTAGAGGGGGCGCCTTCCCTCGGAGGACCCTGTGCTCCACGTCTCGACTCGCGGCGAGGCCGCGCCGCTCTCGTTCTCGGACGCGCTCCTGGCGGGCCTCGCCCGCGACGGCGGGCTCTACGTGCCGCAGACCTGGCCGCAGATCGGCCATCCGGAGATCGCCGCCCTGGCGGGCCGGCCCTACGCGGACGCCGCCAAGCGGGTGCTGCGCCCGCTGATCGACGGCGACATCGCCGGGCCGGACCTCGACCGGATGATCGACGCCGCCTACGCGACGTTCCGCCACCCGGCGGTCTGCCCGCTGACCCAGCTCGACGACAACCTGTTCCTGCTGGAGCTCTTCCACGGGCCGACGCTCGCCTTCAAGGACGTGGCGATGCAGCTGCTCGGGCGGCTGATGGACCACGTCCTGGCCGAGCGCGGCGCCCGCGCCACCATCGTGGGCGCGACCTCGGGCGACACCGGATCGGCCGCCGTGGAGGCCTTCGGCGGCCTCGACCGGGTCGACGTGTTCATCCTCTACCCGCACGGGCGGGTCTCGGAGGTGCAGCGGCGGCAGATGACCTCGGTGCCGGCGCAGAACGTCCACGCGCTGGCCGTCGACGGCACGTTCGACGATTGCCAGAACCTCGTCAAAGCCCTGTTCCAGCACGCCGATTTCGCCGACGCGGTGCGGCTGTCGGGGGTCAACTCGATCAACTGGGCGCGGGTCGCCGCGCAGGCGGTCTACTACTTCACCAGCGCGGTGGCGCTCGGCGCGCCCCACCGCCCGGTCTCGTTCGCGGTGCCGACCGGCAATTTCGGCGACGTGCTCGCCGGCTGGGTCGCCAAGCAGATGGGCCTGCCGGTCGGGCGGCTGATGATCGGCACCAACGCCAACGACATCCTGGTGCGGACCCTGGAGCACGGCGCCTACGAGCTGCGCGGCGTGGTCCCCACCACCTCGCCCTCCATGGACATCCAGATCTCGTCGAACTTCGAGCGGCTGCTGTTCGAGGCGCTGGGGCGCGACGCCGCGTCCCTGTCGCGGCTGATGGCCGGGCTGAAGCAGTCCGGCGGCTTCTCGCTGAGCCCCCAGGTGCTGGCCACGGTCCGGTCCGAGTTCGACGCCGTGGCGGTGCCGGAGCCCGACGTCATGGCGGAGATCGCCCTGACCCAGGCCGCCACCGGCGTGGTGCTCGATCCCCACAGCGCCATCGGCGTCCGGGCCGGGCGGCGGCTCCTGGAGCGGGACCCGGCGACCCCGGTCGTCGCTCTCGGCACCGCGCATCCGGCAAAGTTCCCGGACGCGGTCGCCCGGGCCACCGGCGGCCTGCGCCCGCCCCTGCCCCCGCACCTCGCCGACCTGATGGACCGGCCCGAGCGCCTGACCCGGGTGGAGAACGACCAGGCCGCTCTGGAAAAGCTCATCCGCGAGCGCGCCCGTATCACGAGGGGTGCGTGAGCCCGGCGCGCGTCGCGCGACGCGCCCCCTCTCCCGTGCGGGAGGGGGTCGGGGTGAGGGTCGAGACTTGTCCGGAGCGGTCGCACCCCTCACCCTGTCCCTCTCCCGCACGGGAGAGGGGACCCGCGCCGCATCCGGCCCCCTCCGCGACGAGCCGTCGATGAACCAGCATTTCTCAACGCACGCCGCCTCGCCGTCCCTGCGCACCACGCGGCTTCCGAACGGCGTCACGGTGGTGACCGAGCCGATGCCCGGGGTCGCCACCGCCAGCCTGGGCGTCTGGGTCGGGGCGGGCTCGCGCAACGAGCGGGCCGACGAGGCGGGCCTGTCCCACCTCATCGAGCACATGGCCTTCAAGGGCACCCGCACCCGGTCGGCGCAGAAGATCGCGGAAGAGATCGAGAATGTCGGCGGCGAGATCAACGCCGCCACCTCCACGGAGGGCACCAGCTACACCGCCCGGGTGCTCGGCGAGGATGCCGGCCTCGCCCTCGACGTGATCGGCGACATCCTCACCGACTCGGTGTTCGACGCGGGCGAGCTCGCCCGGGAGAAGGGCGTCATCCTGCAGGAATACGCCGCCGTCGAGGACACCCCCGACGACGTGGTCTACGACGCGTTCACGGAGGCCGCCTTCCCGGACCAGCCGGTCGGCCGGCCGATCCTCGGGCGGCCCGAGACGATCCGGAGCTTCGACGAGGCCGGGATCCGCGCCTATCTCGACCGGGAGTACACGCCGGACCGCATCGTCGTGGCCGGGGCCGGGGCCGTGACCCACGAGGCGATCGTGGCGGCGGCCGAGCGCCATTTCGGGGCCCTGCCGGCCAAGACCGCCCCCGCTTCGGTGCCGGGCGTCTACGGCGGCGGCGAGCGGCGCATGCCGCGCAAGCTCGAGCAGGCCAACGTGGTGATCGGCCTGCCGGGCCTCTCCTTCCGGGACGACCGCTACTACGCGCTCCACATGTTCGCGCAGGTGCTGGGCGGCGGCCTGACCTCGCGGCTCTGGCAGGAGGTGCGCGAGACCCGCGGCCTCGCCTACGAGATCCAGGCCTTCCACTGGCCGTTCTCGGATTGCGGCCTGTTCGGCATCGGCGCCGGCACCGCCGGGGCGGACCTGCCCGAGCTCGTCGACGTGACCCTGGCGGCCACCGCCCGCGCGGCCCGCGACCTCGACGCCACCGAGATCGCCCGCGCCAAGGCGCAGCTGAAGGTGTCGCTGCTCTCGGCCCTGGAGACGCCCGGCGGGCGCATCGAGCGCAACGCCCGCCAGATCCTGGCCTGGGGCCGGGTGATTCCCGCCGGGGAGGTGATCGACAAGGTCGACGCCGTCACGGTGGCGGATGTCCGGGCCGCGGCGGCCGCGATGCTGCAGGGCACGCCGACGCTGGCGGCGATCGGCCCGATCCGCAAGCTGCCCGCCCTCGACAGGATCGCGGCGGCGCTGAAGGCGGCCTGAGACCGACGCCGTCTCTGCGAGCGCAGCGAAGCGACCCGGGGCCGCGCGCGATCGCCAACCGGCGCGTATCCCCGGGTCGCATCGCTGCGCGCGATGACGGACAGGGCCCCGGAACGCCCGCCCCCGCCGCGCCCAACTTGATTTGGCCGCAAAGGGGCGCGATCCGCGGGCGGTGGACCGGCCCCGGGGCGACCTTGCCCCAGGTCAGGCCCGCGCCTATCGATCGAGGCCGCCCGGGCGGCCGATGCCGAAGCTCGCACGGCCGGAAGTCAAGACACCCTTGCGCATCCTCGCCCTCCTCCTGACCCTGGTCGGCGGTCTCGTCGGTGCCCTCGCGCTCACGCTCGCCGCGAGCGCGCCCGCCCAGGCCGTGGAGGCGGTCCGCGTCACCCTCGACGCGCCGGTGATCGACCTGACCACCGCGATCGAGCGCTACCGCTCCGACGGCGACCTGATCCAGATCTCCACGGCGCCTGGCAAGGACGGCATCGTCCGGCGCATCGTCGTGAAGGCGCGCGACGCCGGCGCCCGGCCCGACTGGATCGTGTTCGCGCTCACCAACGACACCGACGAGCAGATCGACCGCATCCTGGTCGCCCCGCATTTCCGGCTGGTCGATTCCGGGGTGATCTGGCCCGATCTCGGCGGCTCGCGCATCGCCGCCATCACGGCGAGCCAGGGCATCCGGCCCGAGCGGGACGAGAACCCGGAGGCCGACCAGTTCACCATCACGCTGGATCCCGGCGCCACCGTCACCTACGTGGCCGAGCTGCGCGGCTCCAACGTCCCCCAGCTCCGCCTCTGGGACCAGGACGCCTACCGCCGCAAGACCGCCGGCCTGACCCTCTACAAGGGCATCATCATCGGGATCAGCGGCCTGCTCGCCCTGTTCCTGACCATCGTGTTCGTGGTCAAGGGCGCGATCATCTTCCCGGCCGCCGCCGCGCTCGCGTGGTCGGTGCTGGCCTACGCCTGCATCGATTTCGGCTTCCTGCAGCGGGTCTTCCCGGTCACCGAGCTCGCCGAGCGGGTCTACCGGGCCTCCGCGGAGGCGGTGCTCGGGGCGACGCTGCTGGTCTTCCTGTTCGCCTATCTCAACCTCGCCCGCTGGCACGTGCGCTACAGCCACGTGGCGTTCTTCTGGCTCGCCTTCCTGGCGGGCCTCGTCGGGCTCGCGGTGTTCGACCCGCCGGTGGCGGCGGGCGTGGCGCGGATCTCGATCGCCGCGGTGGCGGGGATCGGCCTGCTGCTGATCGTCTACCTCGCCGCCCATAACGGCTACGACCGCGCCATCTTGCTGGTGCCGACCTGGCTGCTGCTGGTGGTCTGGGTCACGGCGGCGGGCTTCGCGGTCACCGGCCAGATCGGCAGCGACCTCGTGCAGCCCGCCCTGATCGGCGGCCTCGTGCTGATCGTGATGCTGATCGGCTTCACGGTGCTCCAGCACGCCTTCGCGGGGGGCGGCCTCAGCCACGCCCTCGTGTCCGACACGGAGCGGCGCGCCCTGGCGCTGACCGGCGCCGGCGACGTGGTCTTCGACTGGGACGTGCCGGCCGACCGGGTCTTCGTCGGCCCGGAGATCGAGGGCCAGCTCGGCCTCGCCCGTGGCACCCTGGAGGGGCCGGCCACCAACTGGCTCGGCGCGCTCCACCCCTTCGACGTGGAGCGCTACTCGGCGGCCCTCGACACGGTGATCGAGGAGCGGCGCGGGCGCATCGTCCACGATTTCCGCCTGCGCTCGGAGGCCGGCACGTTCTTCTGGTACCGGCTGAAGGCGCGGCCGGTGATCGGCGCCGACGGCGAGGTGATCCGGGTGGTCGGCACCATCGCGGACGTCACCGAGATCAAGACCGCCGAGGAGCGCCTGCTCCACGACGCCGTGCACGACAGCCTGACCGGCCTGCCGAACCGCGAGCTGTTCGGCGACCGCCTGGACGCGGCCCTCGCCTTCGCCGGCCAGGACCAGCGCCTCAAGCCCACCGTGATCGTCCTCGATGTCGACCGGTTCAAGGGCATCAACGACGCGATCGGCCTGTCGGCGGGCGACTCGATCCTGCTGACCCTGTCGCGCCGCCTCGGCCGCCTGCTGCGGCCGCAGGACACGCTGGCCCGGGTCGCCGGCGACGAGTTCGCGGTGATCCTCCTCTCCGAGCGCGACCCCGACCGGATCCTGGCCTTCGCCGAGATGATCCGCCGGGCGATCGCCACGCCGATCACCTACGCGGACCGGGAGATATTCCTGACCGTCTCGATCGGCCTCGCCCTCTACGAGGCCGGCGCCAACCTGAAGCGCGACGAGGTGTTCAAGAGCGCCGAGATCGCCATGATCCAGGCGAAGCGCAACGGCGGCGACCGGATCGAGGTGTTCCGCGCCCACATGCGCACCGACCGCTCGGACCGGCTGATGCTGGAGAGCGACCTGCGCAAGGCGATCGAGCGCAACGAGATGAAGGTGCTGTTCCTGCCGGTGGTCCGGCTCGAGGACCGCACCGTGGCGGGCTTCGAGACCGTGCTGCGCTGGGACCACCCGAAGCTCGGGCGCATCCCCGCCTCGACCTTCCTGCCGCTCGCCGAGGAGAGCGGCTTCGTCGTCAATCTCGGCATCTTCGCCCTGGAGCGCACGGCCCTGGAGCTCGCGGCGTGGCAGCGCTCCCTGGAGGTCGAGCCGCCGATCTTCGCGGCCTGCAACCTGTCCTCGCGCCAGCTCCTGCGCCACGACCTGCTGCACGACGTGAAGACCGTGCTGGCCCGCTCCGGGGCCCTGCCCGGCTCGCTCAAGCTGGAATTCAGCGAGAGCCTCGTGATGGAGAACCCGGAATACGCCGCTCAGATGCTGGCGCGGATCCACGACCTCGGGGCGGGCCTGTGCCTGTCGGATTTCGGCACCGGCTACTCGGCCCTCTCCTACCTGCAGCGCTTCCCGTTCGACACGATCAAGGTCGACGCGACCTTCGTGCGCCAGATCGGCACCGGCCAGACCGCGATCCTGCGCTCGATCGTGCGCATGGCGAGCGAATTGAACCTCGCCATCGTGGCGGAGGGCTGCGAGTCCGAGGCCGATGCCCAGGCCCTCGCCGGGCTCGGCTGCGAGTACGCCCTCGGCCCGGCCTTCGGCGAGCCGATGACCATGCTGCAGGCCCGCCAGATCGTCGGCGCCGCGCCGGAAGCGGCCTGAGAGTCGGTCCGGACCGGCTCGCCCGGCACACGGCCGGCCAACGATCCGCGCGGCGGCAGGCGACGCGACGAGTCCGGACTAGATCAGGCGCGTGCGGGACCGCTTCGCGACGGCGCGGCCGATCGCCGGGACGGCGGCCGCCCGCGTGGGCGGCGCGCCAGAGGCGTCTGAGGATGGTCCGAGGGCCGCCCCGGGGCCGGTCCGGCGAATGTCGCGGATCGGTTTAAGTCTGCCTTAACCATGTCCGATCAAGCTCCTGTTGATAGGCGGGCCCTTCAGCGCCCGCGATGGGGATAGGTCGGATGGCCGAGGCGGCACGGCGTTACCAGCAGGCAGGCGGCTCGGACCTCGTGCGCCGCCTGATGGCCCGGCCGGTCCGGCTGGAGCAGCAGGTCCGGACCCGGATGCCCCTCCGCGACCCGCGCCCCGTCGACGCGTTCGCCTACGCGTATGCCGACACGTATGCCGACACGTTCGCCGACGACGCGGAGGCGCGGGACGAGGCCGACGAGATCGCCCGCCTCGAGACCGAGTTGCAGGTGATGAAGGCGGTGCTCCGGGCCCAGCGGCAGGAGGTCGAGTCGCTGCGGGCGCAGCGCCAGCTCCTCACCGACTCGGCCCCGACCGACGACGTCCGCGCGACCCGCGAGCGCTGGGCGGCCCTGGTCGACTCGCTCCTGATCCGCGCCCGCTGATCCGTCACCAGGGCATGCGGGGGACAGCCATGGGGGCGCGCTGCTCGCTCGTCGTCAACGGTCGGTCGGTGCGCGTCTCGACCGGCGACACGCCGCTGGAGGCGGCGCTGGCCGAGGGCATGATCGCGCCGCTGCAGGTGCAGTCCGGCAACCTGCTCGCCGGCCAGGGGATCGCTCAGGGCAGCGCCGCGCCGTCCGGCCGCCGGCCTCCCGCCCGGCGGGCCCGGGCCGAGGCCCTGAGGCCGGCCCTCCCCGGCGCCCCGATCCAGGGCCAGGAAGAGGTGCCGCCGCCGCCCGTCGCCGTCCGCAAGGGGACGGTCACGGAGATCCGCCGGCTCAGTCCCGGCATCCTCGAGATCGTCGCGACCCTGACCCGGCGCCCGACCGGCGAGCCCGGCCACCAGGCGCTGGTGACCTTCGCGGGGCTGCCGACGCGGACGCTGTCCCCGACCCTGCGGGTCGACGGCACGACCGAGATCAACGACGCGGTGTTCCACGTCGCCCGCGACCCCGAGGGCGATCCCCTCGACGGGCTCCGCCTCGATCAGCCGGTGCGGCTCAAGGGCCCCGTCGGCCGGGGGCAGTACCGCCCCGGGGGCGGCCGGCTCGTGCTGGTGGCGGCCGGCGCCGGCTTCGGCGCGATCTGGGCGATCGCCCGGGCGGCCCGCTACGTCGAGCCCGCCCGCGAGATGGCCCTCGCCGTCGGCGCCCGCGACGCCCTGGACCTCTACATGCGCGAGAGCTTGGACTGGCTGCGCCGCACCGGCGTCGGCCGGATCGTGCTCTGCGCCGATCGCGGCCGCCAGCGGCCGCCGGACGTCCGCTCCGGCCCGCTCAGCGCCCACCTGCCGAGCCTGCGCGCCACCGACGTGGTCCACGTGGCGGGCGACGTGTCGACGGTCGGCGCCGTGCAGGTGCTCGCCGCCTCGGTGGGCGCCCGCTGCTACCCGATCGTGATCGACTGACCGCCGTCGCCTCGACGCGGCGGCGCCCGGCTGCTACCGGCGCCGGGCCGGCCGCACGGGGCCGATCCTGAGCCCGATCCGAGCCCCGATGGTCCGCGTCCTCTGCCTCGGCTACAGCGTCACGGAGCTGCCGGGCTACGTCGAGCGGGCCAACGCCCTGGCCGAGGCCGAGGGGCGCCCGGTCACGTTCCTCCGCAGCGGCTGGGGCGGCCATTCCCTGCCCTCCATCGCCGCCCTGATCGACGAGATCCTGGACGCGATCCCCTGCGACCGCGTCCTCCTCGAGCTGTTCACCGGCAATGTCCGCTACTTCGACGGCGCGACGATGCGGGCCTATCTCGACGACATCCTCGCGGCGACCGCCCGGCGGGACCTGCCCGCCGCCTTCCTCAACCTCCACCAGGGCGGCGTCGACTACGCGGCCGAGCCCGTCGCCGGCCTGCTGGCGGAGTACCGCGCCCTCTACGGGATCCCCTATCTCGACATCGCCGCCCCGGTGGCGGCCGCGGGCGCGGGCGACATCACCTACCTGCTGAAGGACGCGACCCACGTCACGCCGGCGGGGGCCGACCTCTACGGCACCCTGGTCTACAGCTTCCTGCGCGCGCCGCCGCCGGGCCGGGCCTATATCGAGCGGTTCCGGACCCTGCCGGGCCGGTTCGAGGCCCTGCCGCTGCGCGCCCTGCCCGGCCTGACCTGCGGGTTCGCCCTGCGCCGCAACGGCATCCCGCTGGACTTCCTGGAGATCCCGGAGGGCACGCGCGTCGCCGTTCCCCTCGGGCGCCCCCGCGACGTGATCGGGCTCCTCGTGACCTACGGGCCGCGGGCCGGCACGCTGACGGTCGAGGACCCGGCGACGGGGCGCGGGCGGGCCCTCGTCGCCTACGACGCGTTCTCCTACTACACGCGCTCGATGTTCCGCAGCGTGACCCTCCCGGCGGCGCGCGCGCTGACGTTCGCGCAGTCGGCGGAGCGCCCGGACATCGCCCTGCGCAAGGGCGCCCCGGACCCGGGCCCGCGGATCGGGCGCGTGTCGCACGTCGTCTGCCGGCGCAGACTGGGTCCCGCCCAGCGCGCCGCCCGCCTGCTTCACCGGCTGCGGCGCGGCCTGCGCCGCGTCGGGCTGCGCGTCGGCCTCGTCCGAGGCGCCTGACCCCAGCCCCGTTCGGGATCCGGACGCGAGCGGGCCCGTCGTCGGAGACCGTCCCCCGTCGGCGACGGCCCGGATCGGGGCGCCCTCGGCGCCCGTTCGGGCATAGTCATGCAGGCATGAGCGTTCGAATAACGTGCCTGTATTTCTCTCGATATCTCGGTATCTGTATTTATATGGTAAGTCTCCATATCACTCTGAGCACCAGTGCGCGCGAAGGGTGATGTGATCGATCGTGGATTCCTGTTCGTGGCGTGTGATAAGCTGTGCCGGTGACGCCGGCGGAGATCGAACGGAATGCGGATCCTGCGTGATGCAAACCTGCATTTAAAAATGTCCGCGCCGCTCTTGTTCATGGTGATCGTGTGCGCCGCTTCTGCCACGTACTCGCTCAAAGAACTCAGATCAATCGAGGAAAGAAATAGATTTTTGGTGGATTACTATTTCGCGAGGCTCGAGCTTTTCTCGCGCGTCCGCGAAAAATTCGTCGACGCGGCGCTCATGAATCGCAACCTCATCATCGGCGAGCCGAAAGGCGACATCCCCCTCTTCCGCAAGCGCTACGACGCCTCCGTCAAGGCCGTGGCCGACGGCATCGAGACGCTGGAACAGGGCTCGCGGCGCGCAGAGATCGCGGCGCTGCAGCGCCAGATCGGCGCGGTCGCCCGGGACTATTTCGACCTGCTCGACCGCTCCAACTACCTCGCGCTCCGGAATGACCGGCCGGCGGCGATCCAGGTCGGCGTGGTTGCCAGCCGCGAGGTCCGGGCGCAATTCGACCGGGCGGCCCAGGCGTACGAGGCGGAGGCGGCGGCCCGGCTCGGCGAGGCGAAGATCGCCACGCAGCAGGGGGCCGAGCAGGCCCGGACGGTCCTGATCGGTGCCACGGTGGCGGGCCTGCTCGTCGCCCTCGGACTCTCCGCGGCCATCGTCGTGGTCGGTGTCACGCGGCCGCTCCACCGCCTCGTCGCCGCGCTGCGGCGCGTGGCGCAGGGCGACGGCGCGGCCACGATCGCGGAGGCGCGGCGCGGCGACGAGATCGGAGCGGTCGGCCGGGCGGTCGAGGCGATCCGGAGCTTGATCATCCGCAACGCCGAGGCGGAAGCCGAGGGCCGGCGGCGCGCCGACGCCGCCGCGGCCGCAGCCCGCAAGGAGGCCACGATGGGCCTCGCCCAGACCTTCGAGGCGGCGGTGGCCAGGATCGTGGACCGGGTCTCGACCGCCGCGGGCGAACTCGAGGGCACCGCCCACCAGATGACCGCGACCGCCCAGGAGACGGCCAGCCAGTCGGGCGCGGTGGCGCTGGCGGCCGAGGCGGCGGCGGTCAACATCGGCGCGGTGGCGGCCGCGACCGAGCGGCTCGGCAGCGCCATCCAGGCGATCGGCCGTCAGGCGGGTGGCTCGTCCGAACTCGCCCAGCAGGCGGTCGGCGAGGCCGACCAGACCGCCGGGCTCGTGGCCGAGCTGCGGCAGGCGGCCTCCGAGATCGGCGACGTGGTGCGGCTGATCGCGTCCATCGCCGAACAGACCAACCTGCTGGCCCTCAACGCCACCATCGAGGCGGCGCGGGCCGGCGAGGCCGGCCGCGGCTTCGCGGTCGTGGCGGGCGAGGTGAAGGCCCTGGCCGAGAAGACCGCGCGGGCGACCGACGGGATCGCCGCGCAGATCGGCCGGATCCAGGGCGTGACCGGATCCGCGGTCGGCGCCATCGGCGCGATCATCAACCGGATCCGCGAGATCAACGGGGTGGCGATCGCGATCGCCGCGGCCGTGGAGGAGCAGGGCGCCGCGACCCAGGAGATCGTGCGCACCATCGCCCAGGCGACGCGGGGCGCCGCGGAGGTGACCGGCACCATCGCCGGCGTGGCCGAGGCCTCCGAGCGGACGGGGGTCGCGGCCGACCACGTGCTCACGGCCGCCACCGCCCTGTCCCGCCAGTCCGAGGGGCTCTCGGCGGAGGTCGGGCGGTTCCTGGCCAACGTGCGCGCAGCCTGAGGGCGGGCGCGGCCCGCTCCCGCGCGGGAGCGGGCCGGTGGCGGCTCAGCCCAGGCGGACCCGCCAGATCTCCTCGGCGTACTCGCGCATCGCCCGGTCGGAGGAGAACCACGCCATGCGGGCGGTGTTGCGGATCGCCTTGGCCCACCAGCCGCGGGGATCGCGCCACGCGGCGTCGATCGACCGCTGCACCCGCCAGTAATCGTCGAAGTCGGCGGTGAGCAGGTACTGGTCGCGCCGGCGCAGGTCGTCGGTGAGCGGCCGGAACCGGCCCGGCTCCTCCGGCGAGAACCGCCCTGAGGCGATCATGTCGAGCGCCGCCGCCAGCCGCGGCGAGGCCTGGATCGCCCGGGCCGCGTAGTCCGGCTCGGCCTGCCGGGCGCGGACCCCGTCGGCCTCCAGGCCGAAGATGAAGATGTTGTCCGCCCCGACATGGTCGCGGATCTCGATGTTGGCGCCGTCGAGGGTGCCCACCGTGAGCGCGCCGTTGAGGGCGAACTTCATGTTGCCGGTGCCCGAGGCCTCCATGCCGGCGGTGGAGATCTGCTCCGACAGGTCGGCGGCCGGGATGATCGACTCGGCGAGGCTCACCGAGTAGTTCGGCAGGAACACCACCTTCAGCCGGTCCGCGACCTCGGGATCGTCGTTCACCGCCTTGGCGACGTCGCAGGCGAGCTTGATGATCAGCTTGGCCTGGACGTAGCTCGGCGCCGCCTTGCCGGCGAAGATCTTCACCCGGGGCGTCCAGTCCCGGTGCGGCTCGGCCTTGATCGCCTGGTAGAGCGCCACGGTCTCGACCACGTTGAGGAGCTGGCGCTTGTACTCGTGGATGCGCTTGACCTGGATGTCGAACAGCGCGGCCGGATCGACGTCGATGCCGGTGCGCTCGGCGATCAGCGCCGCCAGGGCCTCCTTGCGCTCCCGGCGCACGGCCGCGTAGCGCGCCACGAAGGCCGGATCCTCCGCGTGGGCCTCCAGGCCCCGGAGCAGCTCGGGATTGTCGAGCACGCCGGCGCCCACCGTCTCCACGGCGAGCCGGGTGAGGCCGGGATTGGCGTTGTGGAACCAGCGGCGGAAGGTGATGCCGTTGGTCTTGTTGACGATCTTGTCCGGATCCAGCGCGTGCAGGTCGGAGAAGACCGTGGAGCGCATCAGGTCGGTGTGCAGGGCCGAGACGCCGTTGACCCGCCGGGCGCCGTGGAAGGCGAGGTGCCCCATCCGCACCCGCCGCCCGTGCGACTCGTCGATCAGCGAGATCGAGGCCAGGTAGGCGGCGTCCTGACGGCCGTGCTTGGCCTGCTCCTCCAGGTGCATCCAGTTGATCAGGTAGATGATCTGCATGTGGCGCGGCAGCAGCCGCTCCATCAGCTCCACCGGCCAGGTCTCCAGGGCCTCGGGCAGGAGGGTGTGGTTCGTGTAGTGCAGGGTGTGGGTGGTGACGTGCCACGCATCCTCCCAGGAGAGGCCGTAGACGTCGAGCAGGACGCGCATCAGCTCCGGCACCGCGATCGCCGGGTGCGTGTCGTTGAGCTGGATCGCGGCGTGGTCGGGCAGGGACCGGACGTCGCCGCGCTCGGCCACGTGGCGGGCGACGAGGTCCTGGATCGAGGCCGCGGTGAAGAAGTATTCCTGGCGCAGGCGCAGCTCCTGGCCCTCGGCCGAGGAATCGCTCGGGTAGAGCACCCGCGAGATCGCCTCGGCGCGCATCCGCGCCGCGACCGCGCCGACATGGTCGCCGCCGTTGAAGCGGGCGAGGTCGACGGGCTCGCCGGCCTCGGCCTTCCACAGGCGCAGGCCGTTGACGTGGCGGCCGCGCCAGCCGACCACCGGCACGTCGTGGGCCACCGCCCGCACGGTCTCGGCCGGCTGCCAGTGGCGCCGGATCACCCCCTCCTCCGGCGAGGACAGCGTGACGGTGCCGCCGAAGCCGATCGCGTAGGTCGCCTCGGGCCGGGCGAATTCCCAGGGGTTGCCCTCGGCCAGCCAGGTCTCCGGCGCCTCGCGCTGCCAGCCGTCCTCGAAGGACTGGCGGAACAGGCCGTGGTCGTAGCGGATCCCGTAGCCCATGGCCGGGATGCCGATGCTGGCCATGCTCTCCATGAAGCAGGCGGCGAGCCGCCCGAGGCCGCCGTTGCCCAGAGCCGCGTCGGGCTCGGCATCCTGCACGGCGTCGAGGTCGATCCCGAGTTCCCGCAGCGCGCTGCGGGTCGTCTCGGTGAGGCCGAGATTGTTCAGGGCGTCCGACATCAGCCGGCCGATCAGGAATTCCAGCGACAGGTAGTAGACGCGCTTGTTCGGCACGCTGCGCTCCGAGGCCAGCCCGGCGGCCACGACCCGCTCGCGCAGGGCCAGCGCGGTCGCGGCGAACCAGTCGCGCGGGCGGGCGGTCTCGGGCGTGCGGCCCAGCGCGAAGGTCAGCTTGGCGCGGATCGCCTCGCGCAGGTCCACCACCGCGTCGCCGCTGCCGGACAGCACCGGGGCGGTCCAGGGGGCCGAGGCGGGCGCCTCGGCGGCGCGCTCGTCGCGCGCGACATCTTGTGGCACAGGCCGGGTCAGAACATCGTTCAACACGTGCGGGTCCCCCAAAGTCGTCTCCCCGGATTCTAGCGCCGGGGGTGTCGTGGGCGGATTATCTCTTTTGATGGATTGCCGCCGCATGAACGGACGGACGATCCGTGCCCCGAAGCGTCCGACGATGCGGTCGGCTTCCGGCGAAGTCGTGGCAGCGCCGCTCCGGCGGAGCGCACGGGCACGGCGGAGGAGATATGGCGCGGCGGCGTGACATTCCAGTCACAGTTCCGCGCGGTGGCCCTGCACGAGGGGCATGCGCCCGAGGGATGCGGGGCGCAGCCATTCGCCGGACAGGGTCCCGACGGGATTCCGGGCGCGGTCCCGAACCGGCGCTCCGTTGCCGGCGCGCGCCCGGCGCGCGCGCCGCGCGCCCACCGGCGGTCGCCAGCGCGCGGGTCAGCGGTTAAGCGTGGGCCGCCGATGCGAGGGGCGCAGCATGACCGACACCGTCTGGTGGAAGCGCGGGACCGTCTATCAGGTCTACCCGCGCTCCTTTCAGGACACGAACGGCGACGGGGTCGGCGACCTGCCGGGCATCACGGCGCGGCTGGACTACCTCGCATGGCTGGGGGTCGACGCCGTGTGGATCTCGCCGGTCTACCCCTCGCCCATGGCGGATTTCGGCTACGACGTGGCGGATTACTGCGGGATCGACCCGCTGTTCGGGACGCTGGCCGATTTCGACGCCCTCGTGGCGGAGGCCCACCGGCGCCGGCTGAAGGTGATCCTCGACTTCGTGCCGAACCACTCCTCGATCGCGCATCCCTGGTTCTCCGAGAGCCGGTCGTCGCGCGCGAGCCCGAAGCGGGACTGGTACATCTGGCGCGACCCGGCGCCCGGCGGCGGCCCGCCCAACAACTGGCTGTCGAATTTCGGCGGCCCGGCCTGGACGCTGGATGCGGCCACCGGCCAGTACTACTACCACGCCTTCCTGGCCGAGCAGCCGGACCTGAACTGGCGCAACCCCGCCGTGCGGGCGGCCATGCACGACGTGCTCCGCTTCTGGCTGGAGCGCGGGGTCGACGGGTTCCGGGTCGACGTGATCTGGCACCTGATGAAGGATGCGGGTTTCCGCGACAACCCGGCCAATCCCGACTACGCGCCGGGCTCGCCCGAGATCAACCGCTTCACCCAGGTCTACTCCGCCGACCGGCCCGAGATCTTCGACGTGATCGCCGGGATGCGGGATGTGCTGCGCCCGTACGGCGAGCGGGTGCTGATCGGAGAGATCTACCTGCCGGTGGAGCGGCTGGTCGCCTATTACGGCCCGGACCTCACCGGGGCCGACCTGCCGTTCAATTTCCAGCTGATCCAGACCCCGTGGCGGGCCGACGCGGTGGCCGACCTCGTGGCGCAGTACGAGGCGGCCCTGCCCGAGGGCGGCTGGCCGAACTGGGTGCTGGGCAACCACGACCAGCCGCGCATCGCCGCCCGCGTCGGGGCCGATCAGGCCCGCATCGCCGCGATGCTGCTGCTGACCCTGCGGGGCACGCCGACCCTCTACTACGGCGACGAGATCGGGCTCGGCCACGTGCCGATTCCCCCGGACCGCGCCCGGGATCCCTGGGAGCACAACGAGCCCGGGCACGGCCGCGACCCGGAGCGCACGCCGATGCAGTGGGACGACACGCCCCAGGCCGGCTTCTCCACGGCCGAGCCCTGGCTGCCGCTGGCGGCGGATTGGGCGGCCTGCAACGTCGAGAGCCAGCGCTCGGATCCGGGCTCGATGCTCACCCTGCACCGGCGGCTGCTCGCCCTGCGCCGCGACCACGCGGCGCTCGCCGTGGGCGGCTACCGGGCGGTGCCGCTGGGGATCGCCGAGGTGTTCGCCTACGAGCGCTTCGCCGACGGGGCCGTCCTGCGCGTGCTGCTGAATTTCGGCGCGGCGTCGCGGGACCTGCCGCTGCCCGAGGGGGCCTGGACCGTGCTGCTCTCGACCCGTCCGGGGCGCGGGGGCGAGCAGGCCGGCCTCACCCTGGCGCTGGCGCCCGCCGAGGGGGTGATCCTGCGCCGCGCGGAGTGAGCGGAGCCCGGCCCCGGCGCCCGTCAGGCCGGGGGCCGAATCACCTGTCCGGCGCGCGCCGCCCGTTGGGCGGGCCCCTTCGGCCGGACCCCGTCCGGCGTGCCGGGCGCCGCTGTCCTGGGCCGGAGACCATTATCCAGCGGCGGAAATTTGCCGTGCCGGCGCGATTTCTCGCTGCGATGCCACATAGGTAAGTGACGCTTAATCACCACGGTGGCCTATTTTGTGCGTCGCAACGGAACCGTCGCGGCGAAGGAGCATTGGCCGTGGTTGAGATCGTGACAGCCGTGCCTGCCCGATCGACTGCCAGACCGGGGCATCCCGCCCGGCCAGGATCAATGCTGATGCTCGATGCGCGCCGTGGTGGTTCCTTCGCCGAGTGGTCGTCCGGCGAGGAGAACGGCGTCGGTCCCGTACCGGTTCCGGCCCGGCCGGCCTCGCTGCGCCGCCGCATCCTCTACGCGACGCCCGAGATGGCGGATTTCGTGAAGACCGGCGGCCTCGGCGAGGTCTCGGCCGCCCTGCCCCGGGCCCTGGTCCCGCACTACGACATCCGCGTCCTGATCCCGGGCTACCGGCAGGTCCGCGCCGCCTTCCCGGAGATCCCGGTCGTCGCCCGCCTCGAGGGGTTCGCCGGCATCCCGGCCTGCGACCTCGGCCTGGTCGAGGCCGCCGACGGCCTGCGCATCTACGTCCTGCTCAGCCCCGACCTCTACGAGCGAGACGGCACGCCCTACGGCGACCAGCACGGCGATTTCGGCGACAACGACCTGCGCTTCGCCCGCCTCAGCCTCGCGGCGGCGGACCTCGCCACCGGCGCCGATCCCGACTGGGCGGCCGACCTCCTGCACCTCAACGACTGGCAGGCGGCCCTGGCCCCGGCCTATCTCGCGTGGCGCGGCCGGCGGGTCCCGAGCGTGCTGACGATCCACAACCTCGCCTACCAGGGCCTGTTCCCCCGGGACGCCCTGCCCCGGCTCGGCGTGCCGGACTCCGCCTTCCAGGTCGACGGCGCCGAGTTCTACGGGCAGCTCTCCTTCCTCAAGGCCGGCATCTTCTACGCCTCGCAGGTCACCACGGTGAGCGAGACCTACGCGCGGGAGATCCAGACGCCGGAGCTGGGCTGCGGCCTCGACGGGCTGCTGCGCACCCGCGCCGGCCAGGGCCGGCTCGCCGGCATCCTCAACGGCATCGACGAGAGCTGGGATCCGACCACCGACCCGCACCTCGCCACGCGGTTCGAGATCGACGACTGGAAGGGCAAGCGCGCCAACACCGAGGCGGTGCGCCAGCAGTTCGGCCTCGCGGTCTCCCGCGGGCCGCTCTTCGCCATCGTGTCGCGCCTCGTGCACCAGAAGGGCATCGACCTGAGCCTGCAGGCGGCCGAGACCATCGTGGCCGGGGGCGGCCAGCTGGTGGTGATCGGCCAGGGCGAGGGCCGGTTCGAGCAGGCGCTGCAGGGGCTCGCCAAGCGCCATCCCGACGCGGTCGGCGTCCATGTCGGCTTCGAGGAGGCGCAGGCCCGGCGGATGTTCGCCGGCAGCGACTTCCTGCTGATGCCCTCGCGCTTCGAGCCCTGCGGCCTCGCCCAGATGTACGCGCAGCGCTTCGGCTCCCTGCCGATCGCGCGGCGGACCGGCGGCCTCGCCGACACGGTCGAGGACGGCGTGACCGGCTTCACCTTCGCGGACGCCTCGGCGGCGTCCTTCGGCGCGGCGGTGCGGCGGGCCCTGGAGGCCTTCGGCCAGAAGAAGCGGCTGAACGCCATGCGGCGGCGGGCCATGGCGGCCCGCTTCGGCTGGGACCAGGCCGCCGACAACTACGCCGGGCTCTACGGCCGGGCGATCGGCAACAGCGTCGGGCTGCGCTGGCGGGCCGCGTAGGGATTTCTCGCGGGCCCCCCCCCTCTGCGGGGCGGGTAGGCCCGTTCGGGTCAGATCATCGCTGCCAACGGCGCGGGCGCTTCCCCTCGCGCCGCTTCACCGCGCCCGTCGTCCCGGGGCGTCGCAGCCGGACCCGGACGGGTACGCCGGAGGCGGGCGACCCGGACCACCGTCGGTGCGGACCTTGACCGCCGGCGGGCCTGGATCCCGGGCTCCGCTGCGCGGCCCCGGGACGACGCGGTGACGCCTGGGCGGAGGCGAAAGTCTCCTCACCCCTCCAGCAGGAAGATCATCGTCGCCAGCGGCGGCAGGGTCAGCGACAGGCTCTGCCTCTGACCATGGCTCGCCTGATCGTCGGTGTGGCGCCCACCCTGGTTGCCCAGGTTGGACCCGCCGTAGACCCCGGCATCCGAGTTGAACGCCTCGCGGTAGAAACCCGCCTGCGGCACGCCGATCCGGTAGCCCTCCCGCGGCACCGGCGTGAAGTTCGACACCACGATGGCGACCTCGCCGGGCTTCGCGCCCTTGCGGGCCCAGGCGATCACGCTGTTGTCCTGGTCGTCCGCCACCAGCCACTGGAAGCCGGTATGCTCGACGTCGCGGCTGTAGAGGGCCGGCGTCGAGACGTAGAGCCGGTTCAGGTCGCGGATCACGCTCTGGACGCCCTTGTGCAGGGGATCGTCCAGCAGGTGCCAGTCCAGGCTGTTGTCGTGGTTCCACTCCCGCTCCTGGCCGAACTCGCCGCCCATGAACAGCAGCTTCTTGCCGGGATGCCCCCACATGAAGCCGTAATAGGCCCGGAGATTCGCGAATTTCTGCCAGCGGTCGCCCGGCATCTTGCCGAGCAGCGAGCCCTTCCCGTGCACGACCTCGTCGTGGGACAGCGGCAGGATGAAATTCTCCGAGAAGGCGTAGAGCAGCCCGAAGGTCAGGTTGTGGTGGTGGTAGCGGCGGTGGATCGGATCCTCCTGCATGAAATGCAGGGTGTCGTGCATCCAGCCCATGTTCCACTTGAAGCCGAAGCCCAGGCCGCCCGTGTAGGTCGGGTGCGAGACGCCCGGCCAGGAGGTCGACTCCTCCGCGACCGTGATCGTCCCCGGCGCGTGGCTGTAGGTCGCCTCGTTGGTCTTGCGCAGGAAGTCGATGGCGTCGAGGTTCTCGTTGCCGCCGTAGCGGTTCGGGATCCATTCGCCCTGGCGGCGCGAGTAGTCGAGGTAGAGCATCGACGCGACGGCATCCACGCGCAGGCCGTCGAGGTGGTAGTGCTCCAGCCAGAACCGGGCGTTGGCGGCCAGGAAGGTCGCGACCTCGGTCCGCCCGAAATTGTAGATGTAGGTGCCCCAGTCCTGGTGGAAGCCCTGGCGCGGGTCGGCGTGCTCGTAGAGGTGCGTGCCGTCGAACAGGCCGAGCCCGTGGGCGTCCAGCGGGAAGTGGCCCGGCACCCAGTCGAGCAGCACGCCGATCCCGGCCTCGTGGGCCGCGTCCACGAAGGCCGCGAACTCCTCGGGCGTGCCGAAGCGGCTCGTCGGCGCGAACAGCGAGACCGGCTGGTAGCCCCAGGACCCGTCGAACGGGAACTCGGTGATCGGCAGCATCTCGATATGGGTGAAGCCCAGATCCTTCACGTACGGGATCAGCCGCTCGGCGAGTTCCCGGTAGGTCAGGTAGCGGTTCCCCTCCTCGGGCACCCGCGCCCAGGAGCCGAGATGGACCTCGTAGACCGAGATCGCCGCGTGGCGCGGGTCCTTGGCGCCGCGGGTGCTCATCCAGCCGGAATCGCGCCAGTCGAAGTCGCTCGACCCGTGGGTGACCGAGGCGGTCTCCGGCGGGTGCTGGGCCGCGAACGCGACCGGGTCGGCCTTGAGCGGCACCAGGGCGCCGTCGGGGCCGCGGATCTCGAACTTGTAGCGCACGCCGGCCTTCAGGCCCGGCACGAACAGCTCCCAGATGCCGCCGTCCTGCCAGAGGCGCATCGGGTGGCGGCGCCCGTCCCAGTCGTTGAAGTCGCCGACGACGCTGACCTTGCGGGCGTTGGGCGCCCAGACGGCGAAGCGGAAGCCGTCGATGCCGTCGAGCTGCCCCGACTGGGCGCCGAGCATCCGGTAGACGAGGTTGGTGCCGACCTCGCGGAGCGCCGCCACGTCGTACTGCTCGATCGAGGAGCCGAAGCCGTAGGGGTCGTAGCGGCGGCGCCTCGTCCCGTCCCAGGCCTCGACCTCGATCTCGTAGAGGGGCCGGTGCTCACCCTCGATCCGGGCGACCCAGAACCCGTCCGGGTGGCGCTTCTCGAAGGGCGCGGTGCGGCCGTCCATCACCAGGGTGGCGGCCCGCGCCTCGGGCAGCACGGCGCGCACCTCCCAGGCCTGGGGCCCGACCCGGTGGGGGCCGAGCACCGCGAAGGGGTCGCCGTGGTTGGCCGCCATCAGCGCGGCGATCGCGTCCGGGTGGACGCTCGGCGGCTGCGCGGCGCCGGAGCCCGGGACATCCGCGGTCCGCGCCGGTCCCGCCTCCGGGCCGGCCCGTCGTGCGAAGGTCTCGTCGATCGCCGTCATTCAGATGCTCCGGGCTCGTGTCCGTCCGTGTCCAGAATGGTGAGAACCCCACGGGCGGGGATTTCGATCCAGTCCGGCCGGTTGTTGGCCTCGTAGTCGACCTCGTAGAGGGCCTTGGTCAGCAGGCAGAGGCGCAGCAGCCGGGTCCGGCTCTCCGGATCGGTCACCGCCGCCCGGGAGCCCTCGACCGCGGCCTCGTAGCCGGCCAGGAACGCCGCCTCGATCATGCCGCGCCACGCGGTCGCCGCGTCCCGCGCCCGCTCCTCGGAGTCGGCGAACCGCGCGGTGATCTCCCGGATCACCGTCTCGGCGCCGTACGCGAAGGAGCGCATCAGCCCGGCGACGTCCCGCAGGGGCATCGACTTGGCCCGGCGCTCGTCGGCCGGGCGCGAGGGCTCGCCCTCGAAGTCGACGATGATCAGGTCGTTCTCGGCGACCAGCACCTGGCCCAGGTGGTAGTCGCCGTGGATGCGGGTCTTGTGGGCGCCCCGGACCGGCGCTTCGGTGAGCGACGCGATTAGCGCCTCGACCGCGCCCCGGCGCCGGACGAGCTCCGCGCAGGCCGGCTTGCCGGCGTCGAGGCCCCGGTCGGCGAGGCCCTTGAGCGCCCGGAAGGCGCGCTCGGCCTGGTGGCGGGCGTCGCGCGCCAGCACGGCGAGGTCGTCCCCGGTGAACGGCTCGGCCGCGAAGGCCGGGTCGTCGGTCTCGATGGCCAGCGCCGCGTGCAGCTCGGCGGTGCGCCGGCCGAGCAGGTCGGCCCAGGGCCGGTGGGCCTGGAACGCCTCCTCGGGGGTCGCGGCCTCGCTCTCCGGGGTGAGCACCACGGTCTCGAAGTCCCGGCGCAGGCCCTCCAGCATCAGGGTCCAGGCGTCGCCCTGGTTCATGACGAACCGCTGGAGCACCGCCAGCGCCGTGCGGGTGCCGTCCTCGGCCACGTGCTCCAGGGTGCCGAGCAGCGCCGGGGTGTTGGAGAAGCCCGCCTTCTCGGTGAGGAAGCGCCCGACCTCGATCTCGGGGTGCAGGCCCGGCTGCAGGCGGCGCAGCAGCTTGAGCATCATCTTCGAGCCGATGGCGATCGAGGTGTTGCTCTGCTCGCCCGAGAGCCGGCGGATGTCGGCCACGTCG
Source organism: Methylobacterium sp. NMS14P (assembly GCF_028583545.1). Lineage (NCBI taxonomy): Bacteria > Pseudomonadati > Pseudomonadota > Alphaproteobacteria > Hyphomicrobiales > Methylobacteriaceae > Methylobacterium > Methylobacterium sp. NMS14P. The sequence continues at coordinate 1,844,727 of NZ_CP087106.1, forward strand.
ACCGTGACGTCCGGGTCGAAGGCCGAGGTGACGGCGAAGACGAGCCGCCCGGTCTCCGTGGGGATCTCGCGGGCCTGCCGCATGTCGTCGATCAGGCAGGCGGCGAAGTCGTTGGAGCCGGCCGCCCCGTAGAGCAGGCCGGTGCGCGGCCCCCGGCGCACCCGCGCCACCGCGAAGGGCATGAGGGTCTCGTCCTCGCGGCCCTCCTCGACGCCCACGGGCACGAAGTACTCCTGGGTCTCGCCGCTGGCGAGCTGCACCTGCAGCCGCGGCAGCAGGAAGCGCGCGCTGCCGTCGACGTCCTTCAGGGCGGCGCAGTCGACGACCTTCGTGGCCTTGATCCGCGAGCCCTTGGCGCCGAACCAGCGCCGGCTCGTCAGGAACGGCGGCACCACGGTGCGCTCGAAGGCGACGCGCTCCCGCCCGCTCATCAGGGTCTCGATCCCGCCGGTGAGCACCAGGGTGAACAGCTCCGGCGGCTCCTGCTGCGGGCCGACCACGCCCGACCGGGCGGCACTCAAGCTGAACCAGTAGAAGCCGTAGGACGGCAGGGTCAGCAGGTAGGGCAGGTCGCCGATCGGCGGGAACTCGGTGCCGCCGGTCAGCTCGATCGGCACCGCGGTGCGCAGTTCCGACAGGTCGAGCTGCACGGCCTGGGGCGCGCGCGACAGGTTCGCCACGCACAGGATCCGCTCGTCCTCGTGCTCGCGGATCCAGGCGAGCACCTTCCGGTTCGACGGGTACAGGAACTGGATCGTGCCGCGCCCCAGCGCGACGCTGTTGTTGCGGATCGCGATCATGCGCCGCGTCCAGTTCAGCAGGCTGGTTTGGGCCTGGGTCTGCGCCTCGACGTTGATGGCGTCGAAGCCGTAGATCGGGTCCTGGATCGCCGGCAGGAACAGCTTCTGGGGGTTCGCCCGGGAGAAGCCGCCGTTGCGGTCCGGGCTCCACTGCATCGGCGTGCGCACGCCGTCGCGGTCGCCGAGGTAGATGTTGTCGCCCATGCCGACCTCGTCGCCGTAGTAGAGCACCGGCGTGCCGGGCATCGACAGGACGAGGGACTTCATCAGCTCGATCTTGCGCCGGTCGTTCTCGAGGAGCGGCGCGAGGCGGCGGCGGATGCCGAGATTGATCCGGGCCCGCCGCTCGGCGGCGTAGAACGACCAGAGGTAGTCACGCTCCTCGGCCGTGACCATCTCGAGCGTCAGCTCGTCGTGGTTGCGCAGGAAGATCGCCCACTGGCAGCCCTCGGGGATCTCCGGGGTCTGGCGCATGATGTCGGTGATCGGGTGCCGGTCCTCCCGGGCGATCGCCATGTACATCCGCGGCATCAGCGGGAAGTGGAACGCCATGTGGCACTCGTCGCCGTCGCCGAAGTACTGCGCGGTCTCCTCGGGCCACTGGTTGGCCTCGGCGAGCAGCATCCGGTCGGGGTAGCTCGCGTCCAGCGCGGCGCGGATCGCCTTGATGACGTCGTGGGTCTCGGCGAGGTTCTCGCAGTTCGTGCCGTCGCGCTCGATCAGGTAGGGGATCGCGTCGAGCCGCAGGCCGTCGACGCCCATGTCGAGCCAGTAGCGCATCACGTCGATGACCGCTTCCAGCACCTTCGGGTTGTCGAAGTTGAGATCCGGCTGGTGGCTGTAGAACCGGTGCCAGAAATACTGCTTGGCGACCGGGTCCCAGGTCCAGTTGGACGCCTCGGTGTCGAGGAAGATGATCCGCGTGTCCCGGTACGGCTCGTCGGTGTCCGACCAGACGTAGAAGTCGCGCTCGGGCGAGCCGGGAGGGGCCTCGCGGGCGGCCTGGAACCAGGGGTGCTGGTCGCTGGTGTGGTTGATGACGAGCTCGGTGATGACCCGCAGGCCCCGGTCGTGCGCCGCCTCCACGAAGGCCTTGAAATCCTCCATGGTCCCGTAGGACGGGTTGATGTCGCGGTAATCGGCGATGTCGTAGCCGTCGTCGCGCAGCGGCGAGGGGTAGAACGGCATCAGCCAGATCGCCGTCACGCCGAGATCGCGCACGTAGTCGAGGCGCTGGGTCAGGCCCTCGAAATCCCCGATCCCGTCGTTGTTCGAGTCGAAGAACGACTTGACGTGGATCTGGTAGATGATGGCGTCACGGTACCATTGCGGGTCGCTGCGATCGATCATCGCGTCGCTGCCTCATCGGTCGAGTCTGACGGGACCGGCGGGGGACCCGGCCGGGGCGCGGGCGGCGGGCCGCCGCGCGGGTGCGAGGGTCGGCGACGGGAATTCCCGCCGCCGCATTCAACTGCCATGGCCGAGTGCCACGGGCGGCCTCAGCCCGCAACCCGCCGCGGCGCCCGGAGGCGCCAGATCACGCAGGATCGCTCGGCCGGATCGAGGGCGATGCGGTGGGACTTGCCGCGCAGCTCGAACGTGTAGCCCTGCAGCAGGTCCTCGACCTCGACGGCGCCGTCGTCGGGCAGGCCGAACAGCCAGAGCGGCACCTCGTAGGTGCATTCCTGGCGGTTCTTCGGGTCGAGGTTGACCATGGTGAAGACGCAGTTGTCGCGCTCCGGCGTCGCCTTGGCGTAGGCGATGATCTGATCGTTGAAGGCCCCGGTGAAGACGACGTTGCGGAAATCCCAGAGGGCGGGGTTCTCGCGCCGGATCTTGTTGAGCTTGACGATGTGCTCGCGGATGTTGCCCGGCCGGTCGTAGTCCCAGGCCTTCAGCTCGTATTTCTCGGAGTTCAGGTACTCCTCCTTGCCGGGATACGGCGCGGCCTCGCACAGCTCGAAGCCGTTGTAGATGCCGTAGACCGACGACAGGGTCGCGGCGAGCGTGCCGCGGATGACGAAGCCCGCGCGGCCGCTGGTCTGGAGGAAGTACGGGTTGATGTCGGGCGTATTGGCGAAGAAGTTCGGGCGGTAGTACTCGCCCATCTCGCCGGCCAGCTCGAGGGCGTAGTCGGTGAGTTCCTGCTTGGTGTTGCGCCACGTGAAGTAGGTGTAGCTCTGCTGGTAGCCGGCCTTGGCGAGCTTCTTCATCATCTTCGGCCGGGTGAAGGCCTCGGCGAGGAAGATCGCGTCCGGGTAGCGGCCGTTGACCTCGCCGATCACCCATTCCCAGAACGGGATCGGCTTGGTGTGCGGGTTGTCGACCCGGAAGACGCGCACGCCGCGCGCACACCAGCCGAGCAGGATGTCGCGCAGCTCGATCCAGAGCGAGGGCAGGGCGCCGCCGTAGAAGTGGACGTTCGAGATGTCCTCGTACTTCTTCGGCGGGTTCTCGGCGAATTTCAGCGTGCCGTCGGGGCGCCACTCGAACCATTCCGGGTGGTTCTTGATCCAGGGATGGTCGGGCGAGCACTGGATCGCGAAGTCGAGGGCGATCTCCATCCCGTAGGCGTGGCTCGCCGCGACCAGCCGCTCGAAATCCGCGAGCGTGCCGAGGTCGGGATGCACGGCCTCGTGGCCGCCCTCCTCGGCGCCGACCGCGTAGACCGAGCCGACATCGCCGGGTTCGGCCTTCAAGGTGTTGTTCTTCCCCTTGCGATTGGTCCGGCCCACGGGGTGGATCGGCGTGAAGTAGAGGACGTCGAAGCCGAGTTCGCGGATCTCGGGCAGGCGCCGGATGACGTCGTCGAAGGTGCCGTGGCGGTTGACGTCCATCGACTGGGAGCGCGGGAAGATCTCGTACCAGGCGGAGAACCGGGCCGCGAGGCGGTCGGCGATCACCGGCAGGGTCACCGGATAGCGGGTCAGGTTCACCCGCTCGGCGTTCCGGCGCACGAGGCCCGCCGCGTCGGGGGCGAGGATCCGGTCGAGCTGGGCGGCCGAGCCGGTCTCCTCGGCGGCGAGCGCCGCCACGAGCGCGGCGAGCCGGTCGGCGTCGCGGCCGCCGCGGGTCCGGGCGAGGGAGGCGGCGGTCCCGACCAGCGCCACGCCCTCGATCGTCTCCAGGCGCACGTCGACGCCGGCGGCGCGCTTCTTCAGGGTGTCGCGCACCCAGGACGAGAACGCGTCGCGCCACGCGATCAGGGTGAACTCGTAGCGGGCGTTCCGCTCCAGGGGGAAGTGCCCGGCCCAGCGGTCGTTGTCGACGAAGACCATCGGGTCCTCGCGCCACGCCTCGGTGCCGGCGACCCGCGACAGGATCGCGGCGTCGATGATCTCGTGGCCGTCGGAGAAGATGTCGGCCTCGACCCGCAGGGACTCGCCGACGATCCGCTTCACCGGCGAGCGGCCGCCGTCGAGCTCGGGGCTCACGGCCTCGATCACCACCCGGCCCTCCCCGTCCGGGGTGCCGCGCTCCGGCTGGCGGGCGACCTGCTGGGCGCTGGCCGCGAGGACGCGCAGCTCGCCCGGCATCAGGTCGATGGCGCTGCCGGGATGGAAGGCGATCGGCTCGGCCTCCGGGGTCCGGTCGACGAAGGCGCCGAGCATCCCGCCGGTGCGGGCGATGAGCGACCCGGCCTCCACCGGCACCGGCCTCTCGGTCGGGTTGTAGAGCACGATCAGCCCGTGCCGCGCCGAGGCCGGGTGGCCGGTGTCGAAGCGGGCCAGCGCCACGAGGTCGCTGTCGGGCGACGAGATCCGGATCTGCGCGCCCTCGACATTGGCGGCCGGCAGCTCCGCCCGCAGGGCGTTGATCGCCCGCACGAAGGCGGAGATGTCGATGCCGGTGTCGTTCTCGCGGTCGCGCGGCGTGGTCTCGACCACGTGCAGCGCCCGGCGGTAGCCCCACTCGTAGCCGATCGGCATCAGCACGCCGGCCGAGAAGAACGCCGCGAGCGCGTAGCGGGTGCGCAGATGCTGCGCCACCGCCTCCGGGCCGCCGCCGATCTCGGCGGCGAGCCGCTTCATGTCGTGGTTCTCCGGGAAGGCGATCGAGGGCGCCAGCACCCGCAGGCGCTCGTACTGCTCGAGCGCCCAGGGCTTCTTCAGGTCCCACCACGCGAAGGAGTTGAACAGGTAGTCGAAGCCGGCGCCCGCGGTGGCCCGGGCCTCCTCGAAGGTGCAGCCGAGGGTCTCGGCGGCGAACAGGCAGGCGGGGTCGCGCTCCCTGGCCTGCCCGATCAGGGCGCGCCAGGTCTCCGGCGGCACCTTGTAGGCGGCGTCGCACCGGAAGCCCTTCACGCCGAGGCCCTGCAGATGCCCCACGTAGGCGCCCCAGATCCGGGTCAGCTCGTCCCGGGCGGCGGGGGTGTGGTAGTCGAGCTCGGCGAGGTCGCCCCAGACGGTGCGGATCGACGGGTCGTCCGGGTCGACGGCGGCCGGGTGCATGATCGAGCCGTCGGGCTCCTTCATGAACAGGTCGGGCCGCTCGGTGGCGAGCCGCGCGTTGTCGGCGGTGTGGTTGATCACGAGGTCGGTCATCACCGACAGGCCGAGCGCCTCGGCGGCGGTGCAGAAGCGGCGGATCTGCTCGTCGTCGGGCGTGCCGTCAGGATCGCGGAACCGCTCGTCGAGGCGGTCCGGGTCGGCCACCGCGTAGAGGCTCCGGGAGCCGCCGGTCTGGTGGAACGGGTTCAGGTAGATCCAGTCGAAGCCGAGCGCGGCGATCCGCGGCAGCTCGGCGGTCCAGTCCGCGACGCGCCCGACCAGGAGCGGGAACAGGTTGTAGATCCGCGGCCCCTCGGCCCGGGGCGCCAGCGCGGCCGGCAGGACGGCCTCGGCCCCGGACGTCGCAGCGGCTTTGGTCGGTGCGTTCATGCTGCCTCTCGGCTCCCGTTCCCAGTGTCGTAACGCCCGAACCGCCGGGCTGTGCCGCCCGATCCGGTCCGACGTATCTCAGCAGAGTCGCGTGACAGAGCTGCGGAGGGGGCACCGGAAGACGCGCCCGGACCGCCGCCGGCATAGCGAGCGGAGCGAAGCGACCCAGCAGCGCCACGCTGATCCAGGTCGCGCTGCCCTGGGTCGCCCCTCGCCGCTCGCGACGACGGCGCAGTCACGAGTCCCGCCGCAGCACCGCGTAGGGCAGGTCGCGCAGGAGGGTCCCGAGATCGGCCCCCTCCCCCTCGACCACCCGCCCCGAGGCGAGGTCCCGCCAGCGGGTGCCGGCGCCGAGGTCGACCCGGGTGCCCGCGAAGGCCTCGCCCGACCATCCCGCCTCGCCGACCAGGCCCGCGAAGAGGCGCGGCACCGCCACGAACAGGTCGCCGCCCTCCTGGACGGGATCGGTCCGCCGGTAGGCGATCACGTGGTCGGCCCGGGCGCCGGTGGCCGCGACGGGCTCGTAGGCGGCGATGGCGTAGAAGTCCGGGCGCTCGGCCCGCTCGGCGAGCAGCCGCGTGAGCGTCGCCTGCTTGACCCGCCCGTCCGGCCAGTGGCCCAGCAGCTCCGCCGGCGCCCCGCCCTCCCCCAGCATCCGCTCCAGGGCCGGGTAGTCCACCGGGCGGCGGTTGTCGGGATCGACGAAGGAGAAGTCCCAGATCTCCGTGCCCTGGTAGGTGTCGGGCAGGCCCGGCAGCGTGCATTTCAGGACCGTCCGGCCGAGGCTCGCCAGTATGCCGAGATGGGCGAGCCGCCGGGCGAAGGGCCGGAGCGCGTCCAGGAACTCCGAGCCCGGGGCGATCAGCGCCGTGAACAGCCGCTTGACCGCGCCCTCGTAGACCTCGTCGACGTTGACCCAGCTCGACCGGCGCTTGCCCTCGCGCATGGCCTTCTCGCCGTAGGCGATCAGCCGGTCGCGGAAATCCGCGATCGCCCCGGCCTCGTCCCGCTCCAGCAGCTCCAGGGGCCAGGCGCCCAGGATCGCCTGGAAGAACATCCACTGGTCGTTGGCGTCGGGGGCCGGCTCGCCGTCGATCCGGGCGAGGTGCGGGCCGGCTTTCCGCTGCCACAGGTCCCAGGCCTTGGCCCATTCCTCGGGGATCTCCGAGAGGGCGAGCAGCCGGGTGCGGGCGTCCTCCCCGCGCTTGGTGTCGTGGGTCGCGGTGGTGATCATGGCGCTCGGCCAGTCGCGGGCGCGGGCGGTCTGCAGGTCGTGGAAGTGCTCCGCGTCGATCCCGTACTCGCCCGGATCGCCGCCGACCTCGTTGAGGCCCAGCAGGCACGCGTAGCGGTAGAACAGCGTGTCCTCCAGGCTCTTGGCCATGACCGGGCCGGTGAGCTGCTGGAACCGGCGGCGGAAGCGCAGGACCACCCGCGGGTCCGGCCGGCCCGGCCCCGCCGTCTCGACCCGCCCGAGCAGGACGTCGGCGGCGAAGTCGTGGACCGAGCGGTCCGGCAGGCTCGACCAGCGCTTGGCCTTGGCGACGGCGCCCTCGATCAGGCGGACATCCTCGGGCTCGACCTCGCCCTCCTCCAGATCCGACGGCAGGTAGCTCCGGTAGGTCGGGAAGCGTGCGATGATCTCGATCAGCGCCCGGCGCAGGGCGTTGACGGTGAAGTCGCGGGTGCGCCGGTCGGCGTCGGCGACCTCCTTCAGGTCGGTGGTCAGCACCTCCAGCTCGCTCGCGAAGCTGATCTCCAGGATCTCGGCCTTGGCGGCGCGGAGCTGGAAGCCGTAGGGCTCGTCGAAGCCCGTGGCCCAGGTGTAGAGCCGCTCGACCTTCCCGCGCCGACCCTTGTCGACGAGAATGCCGTCGAGCTGGTTGAGCACGTCGTAGCCCGTGGTCCCGGCCACCGGCCAGGGCCGCAGCCGCTCGCCCGGCTCCAGGATCTTCTCGACCACCACGTAGAAGCCGGGGCCGACGGCCGCCTGGAGCGCCCGCGCGTAGCCCAGCGGGTCGGCGAGGCCGTCGATGTGGTCGATGCGCAGCCCGTCGATCCGGCCCTCGCGGACGTGCCGGAACACGGTCTCGTGCGAGCGGTGGAAGATGTCCGACAGCTCGACCCGCAGGCCGGCGAGCGAGTTCACGTCGAAGAAGCGGCGGTAGTTGATGTCGCTCGACGCCACCCGCCAGTGGGCCAGCCGGTAGGCCTGGGCCTCCAGCAGCCGGTGCAGCGGCCCGAAGCTGTCCGGGCGGCCCTTGAAGCCGTTGAGCAGCGCCAGCGTGCTGGCGGTCGCCTCCTGGATCAGCGGCGACACGCCGTAGATCTCGGCGAGCCGGCGCTTCAGGCCCTCGGCCTCCTCGGGGAAGCTCTTCCTGCGGGTCTCGTCGGTGTCGATCGCCATGGCCCGCAGCCGCTCGGAGATGGCGAGCAGCTCCGCGGTGGTGTCGTCGTCCACCGCCCCGATCGCGGCGATCACCCGGTTGAGGATGGTCGGGTAGCTCAAGGGGCGGATCGGCAGCTGGTGCTCGTAGTGCCAGACGCTGAAGGCGCCCTTCTCGGGGTCGAATTTCAGCTCCAGCGTGCCCTTCTCCAGGGCCTCGCCGTAGCGGTCGCCGAGGAACGGGATCACGAGGTTGCGCCCGGCCCCGAGCCGCTGCCAGTCGATGTCGAAGGCGTCGGCGAAGGGCGACAGGGAGCCCCACTCGAGCACCGACAGCCACCACGGATTGTCGGCGCCGCCGACGCCCATGTGGTTCGGGACGATGTCGAGCAGCAGCTTCATCCCGTGGGCGTGGAGCGTCTCGGAGAGCGCGATGAAGCCCGCCTCGCCGCCGAGCTCCGGGTTGATCGCGCCGTGGTCGACGATGTCGTAGCCGTGGGTCGAGCCGGGCCGCGCCTTCTGGAGCGGCGAGGCGTAGACGTGGCTGATCCCGAGCCGGTGCAGGTACGGGATGATCCGGCCCGCATCCGCGAAGGTGAAGTCCTTGTGGAACTGCAGCCGGTAGGTCGCGCGCGGCGGCGGCGCGGCGAGCCGCGCGGCGCCCGAGCGCGGGCCCCGCGCCTCGGCCGAGAGGGACGCGGCGAGCTTCGCCAGTGGCCCGCCGGGGGCGGCGATGTCCACGAGGTCCCGGTCGAGCTTGCGCCGCCAGTTGGGGTAGCCCTCGGTCGAGCCCGGCACGTTGGCCTGGGCGAGTTCCGAGACCACGTCCTCGTACTGGACGGCGGTGAGCATCGAGGGCGCGCGGGCGAGGTAGCGGGCGGCGGCCTCGAAGGGCGCGGCGTCCGGGGGCTCGGCGGAGGGCAGCAGCTGCTCGGCCGCCAGCGCCTCGGCGAGGCGGCGGCGCTCCACCACCCGCTCGCCCCGCTCGGCCTCGGCCCGCTCCTGGTCGTAGAGGCCGAGCGACTGGCGGGTGTCGGTGTCGACCCCGCGCCACCAGCCGACGAAGGTCGGCAGGTCGTGGGTCGTGATGGCGGTGAGCGCGTCGCGCGGGTAGGCGGAGGGCGGCTTGAACCGTCCGTCGGCCTCGCGCTCGAAGGCGAGGATCCGGTAGCTGAGCACCCCGGCCCGCATCAGCGCGTCGGAGAAGCCCTCGGGCGCGGTGCCGAGGTCTTCCGCGATGACGAGGCACTTGTTGCGGTGGCTCTCCAGCCGCAGCACCGCCAGCATCGGCTCGAACGGCATGGCCACGTAGGCGCCGGCCTGGGCGCCGGCGCCGAGCGGGATCAGGAACAGGCGGGCGAGCTGGAAGGCGTGGTCGATCCGGATCGCGCCGGCGTGGCGCATGTTGGCCTGGACCAGGGCCCGGAAGGCCGCGAGCCCGTCGCGCTCCATCGCCAGCGGGTCGAAGGCCGGCAGGCCCCAGTTCTGGCCCTTCGGGGCCAGCAGGTCCGGCGGCGCGCCGATCGACACCCTGTCGGCGAAGCGCTCGGGATGCGACCAGATCTCGGACCCGCCCCGGTCGGCGCCGACCGCGAGGTCGCGGTAGAGGCCGACCCGCATGCCCGCCCCGAGCGCCGCCGCGGAGGCCTCGGCGAGCTGCCGGTCGGCGAGGTACTGCAGCCACGCGTGGTAGCCGACGCGCTCGGCGTTCTCCGCCGCGAAGGCCCGCACCGCGTCCGTGCCGGCCCGGCGATACGCCTCCGGCCAGTCGCCCAGCCAGTGGGCCCCCTGCCCCCGGAAATGCTCGGACAGCGCCTCGAACAGGGCGTGCGCTTCGAGATCCTCGCCGCCCTCCTGGCGGAACTGCTCGAAGCCCGCGTCGGTGCCGGCCCGGGCCGGCGAGTCCGCCCAGAGCGCCCGGAGCACCGGGTCGAGCACGTCGTGGACGCCCTGGTGGTCGACGAGGGCCGCCTCGCGCAGCGCCGTGATCGCGTCTTCCCGCTCGGCGAGCAGCGCCTCGGCCCGGGATCCGGCGAGCCCCGGCAGGCTGCGCGGGGCGATGAACAGGGTCTCCAGGAACAGGCGCGAGGAGGGCGAGTAGGGCGAGATCTTGGTCCGGTCGGAGCCGAACAGGGCGTGGACCGGGCTCAAGCCCAGGAACGCCGCCCCGCGCAGGGCCGCCTCGCGGGCGGCCTCGCCGGCATCCGCGTAGGTGCCGATGCCGATATTGGTGGCCGAGCGCAGGCCGTAGAGCTGGGCGGCCATGCCCCAGTCGGAGGCCCCCTCCTCCGTGTAGGGGCGCGGGCGCCAGCAGCGCTGGGGCGCGGCGATCACCCAGGCCTCGGTGCGGGTCTGCCCGGCCTGGACGGTCAGGCGGTGGTAGCCCGGCGTCAGCGGCGGCAGCTCGAAGCCGGGCTCGGACCCGTGCGGGTTCGCCCGCCCCTCCCGCGCCGTGCCGCGCTCGTCGACGAGGCGCCAGACCAGGGTGTGGGGCGCGCCGTCCTGCGGGCGCACCGGCACCCGGGCCGCCCGGCGGGCCTCGACGGGCAGCAGCGGCGGGATCAGGCCGCGGCGCAGGCGCTCGACTTCCGCCAGGCTCCCGGCGATCGCCGCCGCGTCGTCCACCGCGAAGCCGAGCGCCGCGAGCAGGCCGCGGCGCACCTCCAGCGGCGTCTCGACGGGCTTGCCGAAGGCGTCGGTGTAGCCGGCGGCGACGCCGACGAGGTCGGCGAGCTGTTCCAGGGCGCTCACGAGCGGGCCTCCGTCAGGAACACGCCCGTCCAGGACGGCAGGTCGCGTCCGGCGCCGTCCGGGGCGTTGGTCCAGACCACGCGGGCGCCGCCCGGATCCAGCGCGAAGGGGGCGTCGCCGACATTGGCGACGAAGCGCAGGGTGCCGGCGCCGAAGCGCCACGTGCAGTCGACCACATCGGCCCGCGGCAGGGTGGCGGCGGCGCCCTCGTAGCCGGACTTCGCCAGCGGCACGACCACGTCGCGGCGCAGGTCGAGGAGCCGCGTCGTCTCGGCCAGCACCTCGCGGTGGGGCGAACGTTCCCGCTCGGACCAGTCGAGCTTGGACGCCGCGAAGGTCTCGGCCTCGGTCGGATCGGGGATCTTGGAGGTGTCGTCCGCGAACGCCGCGAAGCTCTTGAACTCCCGGCGGCGGCCGTCGCGCACCGCCTTGTTCAGGTCCTCGTCCGGCGCGAAGTCGACGAAGAACAGGAACGGCGCCGAGGCCGACCATTCCTCGCCCATCCAGAGCATCGGGATCTGCGGCGCCAGCAGGAGCCCGGCCCGCGCGAGGTCGAGTTTCTCGGGATCGGCCAGATGGTTGAGCCGCTCGCCGAGCGCCCGGTTGCCGACCTGATCGTGGTTCTGGAGGAAGGTCACGAAGGCCGAGGGCGGCAGGTGCCCGGAGGGCTCGCCGCGCGGGTGGTTGTCGAGCGTCGGGAACGGCTCGCCCTGATACGCGAAACCCTCCGCGAGGCAGCGGGCGAGGTGGGCGACCGGTTTGTCGGCAAAGCTTTTATAGTAGCCGGCGTCCTCGCCCGTCAGCAGGACGTGCCAGCAATGGTGCAGGTCGTCGGCCCACTGGGCGTCGTGCATCTTCGGGCGCCCGGCGGCGTCCCGCTCCAGCCAGCGGGCCTGGTTGGCCTCGTTCTCCAGCATCAGGTGGATCTGGCGGTCGGGGAAGGTCCTCCGGACCGTCTCGCCGAGCTCGGCCAGGAAGTGGCGGGGCGAATCGTCGAGGATGGCGTGGACGGCGTCGAAGCGCAGGCCGTCGAAGCGGTACTCCTCCAGCCAGTACAGGGCGTTCTGGATGAAGAACTGCCGCACCGTGGCGCCGCTCTCCTTGCCGTCGAAGTTGATGCCCGCGCCCCACGGCGTCTGGTGGCGCTCGGTGAAGAACGTCTTGGCGTAGGCGTGGAGGTAGTTCCCGGCCGGGCCGAAGTGGTTGTAGACCGCGTCGAGATAGACCATCAGGCCGAGCCCGTGGGCGGCGTCGACCAGGCGCTTGAGGTCGTCCGGGCGGCCGTAGGCGCCGTCCGGCGCGTAGGGCTGGACGCCGTCGTAGCCCCAGTTGCGCGAGCCCTTGAAGTCGGCGAGCGGCAGCAGCTCGATGGCGGTGACGCCGAGCGCCTTGAGGTCGGGCAGCCGGGCCTGCAGGCCGGCATAGGTGCCCTCCGGCGTCGCGGTGCCGACGTGGCACTCGTAGATCACCGCCTCCGCGAAGGGCCGCCCGGTCCAGCCCGCGTCGGACCACTCGAAGCTCCGCGGGTCGATCACCTCGCTCAAGCCCGAGACGTCGTCCGGCTGGAAGCGCGAGGCGGGATCGGGGGCGACGAGGTCGCCGTCGATGCGGAAGCCGTAGCGGGCGCCGGGCTTCACGCCGGGCAGGGCGGTGCGCCGCCAGCCGCCGCCGGATTCGGGCAGCGGGTGGTCGATGCCGTCGACGACGAGGTCGACGCTCCGGGCGGTGGGCGCCCAGAGGGCGAAGCGGACGCCGCCCCCGACCATCTCGGCCCCGAATTCCATGCTGTGGGCGCGCCGCATCGGGCCACCGTCCTCGTCATTGGCCGCGCGCACCGGGACGCAAGCGCGGCAGGATCATCTGTCGTGGGAGAAGGCCCCGGGCCCGATCCGGTTCCCGCAGCGCAGCTATGGCGGGCGCGAGGTGTGGCAATGGGGGGACGGTGGGGTGACGGCGGGGTGAGGGGGAGGGCGACGGCGCGGGGCAGCGGCAGGAACGACGGGCCGCGTGCGGCCGCGCGGAAACTTAGCCGCAGTTCCGTCCGCGCGGGGCGGCCCTATCTTGCCCGGCCGGCACTCTCGTCGGTCTGGGAGCGGACACTGGGTCGGACGCACATCATCGGCATCCACGGGCTCGCCAACAAGCCGCCCCGGGACGAGAAGGCCGCCTGGTGGCGCGCCGCGATCCGCGAGGGGCTCGACCGCAATCTCGGGCTCCGGGTGGCGGAGGCCGACCTGCCCTTCACCTTCGTCTACTGGGCGGACCTGCGCTACCCGCAGCCGCTCGCGGGCGACCGCAACCGCGAGCCCTACCGCCCCGACAACGGCCTCGGGCCGTTCCCCTCCCCGGCGGGGGAGCCGGAGCGCGCCGAGCCGACCCTCACCGACCGGATCTACCGCGGCCTGTCGCACCTGCAGGAGGCCGCCGGGCTGACGCCGGTGGACGACCTGATCCTGGAATACCGGCTCGACGACCTCTGGGGCTACTACGAGGACGCGGCGTTCCGGGCGGCGGCGCGGGCGCGCCTGCGCGACGCCCTGGCGGCGGCCGCGGCGGACCGCGTGCTGATCGCCGCGCACTCGATGGGCGGCCTGATCGCCCACGACGTGCTGCGCGCCGCCGAGGCGGACGGGACGCCGATGCCGCGCTGCGACCTCGTCACCCTCGGCGCCCCCCTCGGGCTCGCCGAGCTGAAACTGAAGCTCGCCGACGAGCACGGCGACCTCCGGGTGCCGGCGGCGCTCGCCGCCTGGACCAACCTGATGGACCGCCAGGACATCGCCACGGTGGGCGACGACCTCGCGGCCCTCTACGCGCCGAACGCCGCCGGCGTGCGGGTGCGGGACGTGCCGGTGATCAACGCCTACCGGAGGCCGGACGGCGCCGAGAACCGGCACAAATCCTACGGCTACCTGCGGACCCCCGAATTCGCCCGGGTCGTGGCCGGGTTCCTGGACGCCGCGGCCTGAGGGCTCCGGGGAGCGGGTCGCGCTCCGTCGCGCGCCGCCTCCCCCGCCCCGGGTCGCGCGCCGCCCGGGGCGGTGCCGGGCCTGCCGGCGTCAGAGCCGGCCCGGCACCGCCTCGCGCAGGACGCGCTCGGTGGCGGCGTCCTCGATCTTGTTGATCAGCCGCCTCGCCTCGTGCTCGTCGCGCAGGGTCTTGGCCAGGGTGAAGGTCGTGCCCGTGAGGAACAGCGACGCCATGGCGAGGTAGCCCTTGATCCAGATGTCGGCGGGCAGGAAGAAGATGCCGAACGTCAGCATGGCGGCGGCGGCGGCGAAGCTGACCAGCGTGAAGGTCTTCCAGGCGCCGGTATGGGGCATCTGCGGTGTCATGGTGCGGTCTCCTGAGGAATGATCGAAGGGGAAGCGGTGCGGCGCCGGTCAGGCGCCGGCCCTGAGGCGGTCGAGCACGGCCCGCGGGTCCGTGCGGGGGCGGCCGTAGCCCGCCGCCTCGAGATCGGCCTCGATCCCGCCCGCGGCCTCGGCCTCGAGCTCGGTCAGCGCGGCGGCGACGTCCGCCTCGGCCGCCTGCCGCTCGCGCAGGCGCGCCAGCGTCCGCTCGGCCTCCCCCAGCGCCCCCGCCGACAGGGTCGTGACCCGGCGGCCCTCCAGGCCGGCCCGCCGCAGCGCCTCGGTTGTGCGGGCGGTCTGGAGCCCGCGGTCGAGGTCCCGCAGCCGCTCGCCGCCCTGCGCGACCAAGCGCTTCAGCCGCTCGACCTCCGCGGCGAAGCGCTCGGCGGCGGCCCGGCGGTCGGCCCGCTCGTCCTCCAGGGCGGCGATGTGGATCGCCGCCTCGGTCCCGAGATCCTCGCGCCCGTCGGCCAGTGCCCGACGCGCCCCGTCCGACAGGGTGTCGATGCGGGTGCCGATGGCGTCGAGGGCGCGCGCCTCGGCGGCGTGGTAGGCCACGGCGACGGCGAGTTCCCGCCGGGCGGTCGCCAGGGCGCCGGCGGCGTCCCGGATCTGCTGGCGCAGGGTCGTCACGGCATGGGCGTCGTGGATCGCCTGGGCGTTGTCGGCGATCACGCCGCGCATCAGGAAGGAGAGGGTCCTCATCACGGTTCACCTCGCGGGAACGACGGGCCGGACCGCGTCCGGATTTGATTGAACGTCGTTCATTAAACAGATAAAACACGGGACGCGCCGGGCCGCAAGGGATAAAATGAACGAGGTTCAGAAAAAAGTGAGGGGGCGGCCGCGGAAGGAGCCCGGCGATCGGGAGGCCGATCGCCGGGCCCTGATCGAGGCCGCGGTGGCGATCCTGAACGCGGGCGGCGCGGCGGCGCTGACCGCCCGCGGCGTCGCGGAGCGGGCCGGCACGGCGGTCGGCTCGGTCTACACGCAGTTCGACAGCCTGGAAGTGCTGCGGCTGGAGGCGAACGCCGTCACCATGCGCCGGCTCCGGGACACCCTCGCGGGGGCGCTGGCGGCCTGTCCGTCGCGGGACACGGAGGCGCGGCTCCTGTGCCTGGCCGACGCGTACCTCGCCTTCGCGGGCGCGCACCACGCCGCCTGGGCGGCGATCTTCGAGCGCCGCACGGTGCCGGCGCCGGACTCGGTGCAGGCCGACATCGCGGCCCTGTTCGGGATCCTGGAAGGGGTGCTGCGCGACGGCGGCCGCCTCGCCGAGGCGGCGATCCCCGTGATGGCGCGGGCGCTGTGGTCCAGCGTCCACGGCATGACCTACCTCGCCGATCTCGGCAGCCTCGGCCCCCTCGGGGTGGACGACGTGCGGCCGATGATCGACGCCCTGGTGCGGGCAGCGGTGCGGGGCTTCTCCGCGGGCTGAGCGCCGCCCTGCCCGCTCGCGGGTCCCGCCCTCACGGCCGCCCTCAGGCCGCCCCCTCACTCAGGCCGCCTGGACCTCCGCCAGGAACGCCTTGACGGCGTGGTCGAGCTCGTCCGAGCCGCGGGTGAGGTCGCGGGCGGCCGCCAGCACCTGCTCGGAGGCGCTGCCGGTCTCGTCGGCGCCGCGGCGGAGGTCGACGACGTTCTCGGACACGCCCTGCGCCCCGGTGGCGGCGCTCGCCACGCCGCGGACGATCTCCTGGATGGCGGCGTTCTGCTCCTCCATGGCGGCCGCGACCCCGACCGCGATGCTGCGCATCTCCTCGATGGTCTGGCCGACCGCGCCGATCGCCGCGACCGCGTCCCGGGTCTCGCCCTGGATCCGGCCGATCTGGCCGGAGATCTCCTCGGTCGCCCGGGCGGTCTGCTCGGCGAGCGCCTTCACCTCGGAGGCCACGACCGCGAAGCCGCGCCCGGCGGTGCCGGCGCGGGCCGCCTCGATGGTGGCGTTGAGCGCCAGCAGGTTGGTCTGGCCGGCGATCGACGCGATCAGCCCGACCACGTCGCCGATCTTCTCGGTGCCGGCGGCCAGCGCCCGCACGGTCGCCTCGCCCTGGCGGGTGCTGACGGCGGCCTGCCCGGCGATCTCCGAGGCGCGCTGCACCTGCCCGGCGATCTCCTGGACCGAGGCCGACATCTCCTCGGTGGCGGCCGCGGCGGTCTGGACGTCGGCGGAGGTGCCGGCCGCCTGCGCGGCCACCGCGCCGGTGCGCTCGGTGGTGTGGGCGGCCGTGACGGTCAGCGTCCGCGCCGTCGCCTCGAGGTCGGCGGCCGCCGTCGCGAGGCCGCGGCTCAGGGCGCCGGCCCGGGTCTCGAAGGACCGGGTCAGCCGGTCGAGGGCGGCGGCCCGCCGGGCATCCCCGTCGGCGCTGGCGGCGGCGCGGGCGTCGGACTCGGCCTTGGCGATCAGCGCGTCCTTGAACACCTGCACGGCGCCCGCCATGGCGCCGATCTCGTCCCGGCGCTCCCGCGCCGGCACCGGGACGGCGGTCTCGCCGGCCGCGAGGCGGTGCATGGCGCCGTTCAGCGCGCGCAGCGGCCGCGTCAGCCGCCGGCCGATCAGCGCCGCGAGCAGGCCGATCAGCGCCACCACCACGAGCATGCCGGCCGCTGCCTTCCAGGCCGCGTCCCGCAGGATCGCCGCGGTGTCGTCGGCGTAGATGCCGGTGCCGATCACCCAGCCCCAGGGGGCGAAGCCGCGCACGTAGGAGAGCTTCGGCACGGGGGCGTCGGCGCCGGGCTTCGGCCAGTAATAGTCGACGAAGCCCTGGCCCTGCCGCTTCACCGTCTCGACGAAGTCGACGAACAGGTGCTTGCCGGTGGGGTCCTGCACGGCGGCGAGATCCTTGCCCTCCAGCTCGGGCTTGATCGGGTGGGCGACCATGCGGGGCTGCATGTCGTTGACCCAGAAGTACTCCCTGTCGTCGTAGCGCAGGGCCTTGAGGGCCCGGATCGCGGCCCCTTGCGCGTCGGCCCGGGACAGGCGCCCGGCCCGCTCCTCGCCCTCGAAATAGGCCGCGACCCCGTAGGCGACGTCCGTGAGGTTCCGCGTCTTGGCCATCCGGTCCTGCTCGACCTGGGATTTCAGGCTGACGAGGCCGATGCCCGAGACCGCGACGATGCCGACCAGCGCGGTGGCCGTGATGGTGTGGAGCTTCGCTCCGAGCCCGATCTTCACCCACGCCCCCGCGATGATTTCAAGAAGATGATTTCAACGTGCGGTATTTTGCAGCTTCTGCGTTAGCGGAGCGTGAAGACGGCCTTGCGCGCGCCGGTCCGAGCCTGTCCACTCCCCGTCCAACGAAAGCCCGGCGCCGCTCAGGATCGTGCCGGGCCACAGGGAGAAGCGTCATGGTGCGTACGTCGCGGACGGGCTCGCTGCTGCCGGGCCGCCGCCGGCTCCTGCGGGCGGGATCGATCCTGCTGCTGGCCGGGCTGGCGCTGGCCACCCCCGCCCGGGCCGACGATGCCAAGGTCCGGATCAGCCGGCAGCCGGGCTTCGTCTACCTGCCCGCCGTGCTCGCCGAGCAGCACAAGCTGATCGAGAAGCACGCCAGGGCCGCGGGCCTCGGGGACGTCACGGTGGAGTGGGTCAACCTGACGAGCGGCGCGGCCGGCAACGACGCGCTGCTCTCGGGCAACATCGACATCGTCGACAGCGGCTCGACCAACATGCTGCTGCTCAACGACCGCACCAAGGGCGACGTGAAGGGCCTGTGCGGGGTCGGCACCACGCCGATGATGCTGCTCACCCGCAATCCGGACGTGAAGGAACTCAAGGACTTCTCGTCCAAGGACAAGATCGCCCTGCCCTCCGTGAAGGTCTCGTCCCAGGCGGTGCTGCTCCAGATCGCCGCCAAGAAGGCGTTCGGGCCCGAGAACGCCACCAAGCTCGACCCGCTCACCGTCCAGCTCGGCCATCCCGACGCCGTGGCGGCGCTCGCGAGCCCGCACAACGAGGTCAACAGCCACTTCTCGCTGCCGCCGTTCCAGCAGCGCGAGCTGCAGGACCCGGCGATCCACAAGGTGCTCAATTCCTACGAGCTGGTCGGCGAGCCGGTGAGCAACGCGATCTTCTACGCCCGGACCGGCTGGTACAACCGCAACCCGAAGCTCGCCGCCGCCATCGTGGCCGCCATCGACGAGGCCAATGCCGAGATCGCCCGGGATCCGCTCAAGGCCGCCAAGGACTACGTGGCGGCCACCAACGAGAAGACGCCCCCCGAGACCCTGGTCGAGATCATGAAGGAGCCCGGGACGAACTTCTCTACCACGCCCTACGGCATCATGCTCCAGGCCCGGCACTTCTACGCGATGAAGACCATCAAGACCGAGCCCAAGGACTGGAAGGACACGTTCTTCCCGATCGTCCACAATCTGCCGGGGCGGTAGGACCCCGGCCGCTCAGTGCGCCTCCACGGGCCCGGCGGCGCGCTGCGGCTTCTTGAGGATCGCCACCACGGCGAGGCTCGCCACGAGGCTCACCCCCACCAGCCAGAACCCGTCCGCGTAGGCCATCACGTAGGCCTCGCGGCGGACCTGGGCGGCGAGCTGGCCCAGCGCGACGCCCTTGGCGGCCAGCGGGTCGGCGATGCGGGCGTGCATCCCGGCGGCGAGCGCCGCGAGCCGGTCCTGGGTGCGGGTGGCGTTGACGGTGATCGCCTCGGCCAGCATCGAGAAATGGAAGTGCTCCCGCCGGTCGATCATGGTCGACAGCATGGCGATGCCGATCGAGCCGCCGAGGTTGCGCATCATGTTCGACAGGGCGGAGGCGTCCGCGGTGTCGCGCGGGGCGAGGCCGACGGTGGAGAGCTGCGAGAGCGGGATGGTGAAGAGCGGCTGGCCGATGGCCCGCATCAGCTGCGGCAGGATCAGCTGGTCGGCGCCGACATCGTGGGTCAGGCCGACGTTGATCCAGCAGCTCGCGATGAAGAACAGCGTGCCGGTGACCACCAGCACCCGGGCGTCGAAGGTCCGCATCAGCAGCGGCATCATCGGGAAGAGGACGAGCTGCGGCAGGCCCGACCACATCACCACGTAGCCGATCTGCTGGGCGTTGTAGCCCTGGATCTGCGCGCAGTAGACCGGGATGATGTAGATCGACCCGAACGAGACCGCGCCCAGCACGGTCATCAGCACGCAGGCGCCGCCGACCGAGCGGTTGGCCAGGACACGCAGGTTGATGAACGGGCGCTCGGTCGTGAGCTCGCGGACGATGAAGCCGGTGATGCCGGCCGCCGCCAGCAGCGACATGTTCACGATGACCTGCGAGCCGAACCAGTCCTTGCGCTGGCCCTCCTCCAGCACGTAGGTCAGGGCCGGCAGGCCGGTCGCCATCAGGCCGATGCCGATCCAGTCGCCCTTGAGCAACTCGCCCCAGCGCGCCGGCACGCTGTCGAAGGCGCCGAGCTGGATCGCCGCCGCCACGGGCCCGAAGATCAGGTTCAGGTAGAAGATGTAGTGCCACGACAGGTTGTCGGTGAGCCAGCCGCCGACCGTCGGGCCGATCGCGGGCGCGAAGGTCGCGGTCAGCCCGAACAGCGCGATTCCGATGGGCTGCTGCGCCTTCGAGAGCCGGGTGCGCACGATCACGATGGCGGTGGGGATCAGCACGCCGCCGGTGAAGCCTTGGCCGGCCCGGAACAGGATCATCTGGCCCAAGGTCGTCGACAGCGCGCAGGCCAGCGAGAAGGCGGTGAACAGCATGGTGTTCACCGCGAGGTAGCGGCGCAGGCCGATCACCGAGGACAGCCAGCCGGTGAGCGGGATCACGATGATCTCGGCCATCAGGTAGGCGGTGGAGATCCAGCTCCCCTCCTCGGTGGAGGCGCCGAGCGCCCCCTGGATGTCGGCGAGCGACGCGTTGGTGATCTGGATGTCGAGGATCGCCGTGAAGGCGCCGAGGATCGCCCCGAACACGGCGAGCCAGTCCCGGGCACTCGCCTTCGCCTCGGGCACGGCCACGGCCACGGCCGGCACGGGGCTGGTCGGGGCCGGACTCATCGGGGCCGGACTCATCGGGGCAGGGCCTCGCTGACAAGGGCCGGAGCGGGCCTCGGCCGGGCGGGCCGCACCGGCTCCACCGGGTCGGCGGTGTGGACCGTGGCCTCCACCGACAGGCCCGGGCGCAGGCGGCCGATGAGCGGGTCCGACGGGTCGAGGGCGACGCGCACCGGCACCCGCTGCACCACCTTGGTGAAGTTGCCGGTGGCGTTCTCGGGGGGCAGCAGCGCGAACTGCGAGCCGGTGCCCGGGGAGAAGCTCTCGATCCGGCCCCGGAACGCGTGGTCGCCGAAGGCGTCGACCGTGAAGGTGACGCGCTGGCCCTCGACCATGCGGCCGGTCTGGGTCTCCTTGAAGTTCGCCACGAGGTAGATGTCGCGGCCCATCGGCACGAGGGTCAGGAGCCCGGTGCCGGCCGAGACGACCTGCCCGATCCGCAGCGCCCGGTCGCCGGCCACGCCGTCGATCGGCGCCAGGATGGTGGTGTAGCTCAGGTCGAGCCTCACCCCCTCGACCTTGGCCTGCGCGCCTTCCAGGCTCGCGCGGGTGCTGGCCTCGAGCGCCTTCAGGCTGTCGATCTGCTTCTGCGCGGCGTCCAGGGAGGCGGCGGCCTTGTCGCGGGCGGCGTGGCGCTGGCGCAGGTCGGAATCCGCCTGCTGCTGGCGCTGCACCGTGCCGGACCCGGTCTGCAGCAGGTTCTGGTAGCGGGTGTATTCCTGCTGCGCGAAGGTGAGGGCGGCCTCGGCGTTGGCGAGGTCGGCCCGCGACGAGGCGACCTGCGCCCGCTGCTGGACGATCGCCGAGGCGACGCCCAGGATCTGCGCCCTGTCCTTCTCGACCTCGGCCTCGGCCTGCTTGAGCTGGACCCGGTAGGACCGGTCGTCGAGGCGGGCGATGACGTCCCCGGCCTTCACCGGCTGATTGTCGCCGACCAGCACCGCCGCGACGGTGCCGGCGATGCGCGGCGCCACCGTGACCTTGTCGGACTGGAGATAGGCGTCGTCCGTCACCTCGAGGAAGCGCCCGACACTCCACCAGTGCCAGCCGTAGGTCCCGGCCCCGCCCAGCGCGAGCAGGCCGAGGAGGGGCAGCACGATCCGCGCGCGGCGGCGCGGCGCCGGGGCGGAGACGGTGGCCGGGACCGGCGCGGGGACCGGGGGCGTGACAGCCGCGGTGGCCGGGGCGGTGACCGGCGCAGCCGCGACCGGGTCGGCGCTCTTGAAGCTGTCGCTGCGACGTGCGTCCATCGGGTCTGGCCAGAATCAAAACGGTACGGTATCGTTTTAATAGGACGATTGGCGGTGGTGAGCAAGGAGGATCGCGGGGTGACGGTCACGGAGATCGAGCGGGCGGAGGCGGGCCCGCGGCGCGGCGGCCGGCCGACCCGCGCGGAGGCGGCCCGGCGCGAGGCGCACCTGATCGCCGTCGCCACGACCCTGTTCCTGGAGCGCGGCTTCGACGCCACCTCCATCGACGCGGTGGCCGAGGCCGCCGGCATGAGCAAGCCGACGGTCTACGCGCGCTACCGCGACAAGCGGGCCCTGTTCGAGGCGGTCCTGCGCGAGCGGATCGCCGCGTGGCTGGCGCCGCTCTCCGCCGCGGCCGAGGCCCAGGCCGCGCAGGGCGGGAGCGACGACGTCGAGACCGCCCTGGAGGATCTCAGCCGCACCCTGCTGGCCCACGGGCAGTCGCCGGGCGCGGCGATGCTCAAGCGCAACCTCGTGGCCCAGGCGCTGCAGTTCCCCGAGCTCGCCCGCCTCGCCCACGAGGAGGGCTGGCTGCGCGGCGTTCGCGCCGTGGCGCAGCTGCTCGACGCCTTCGCGCGGCGCGGGCGGATCGCCGTGGCGGATCCCGAGATCGCGGCCGACCTGTTCCTCAGCCTCGTCCTCGGCCGGTCGTCCCAGGCGACCCTCTACGGCATCGCCACCGACCCGGAAGCGCAGGAGCGGCGGCGGCAGGCGGCGGTGCGGCTGTTCCTCGACGGGGTGCGCCCGCGCTGAGGGCGGCCGGGGCCGAAGCGGTGCTGTCCGGTCCGGACCCCGCGACGGCCGGGTGCGACCCCGGTGATCCCGGCCGCCGGTGAATCGGCGCGCCGGGCCCCGAACGGGCCCAACCCGCGATTGCGCCCCTCCCCGCCCGGGCCTATAGTGCGTCATCCCCATTCGACAGCGTGAGACGGGACATCCGGATCTGTCATCCGGAGCCCGCGGCCCGATGCCCGGCCCCCGTCCCGCCAGGCCGGAGCACGAGAAGCATGTCCCAGGGTCCGCTGATGCCCAAGGCGACCGCCGTCTGGCTGGTCGAGAACACCTCCCTCGCCTTCGAGCAGATCGCCGATTTCTGCAAGCTCCACCCGCTGGAGGTGAAGGGCATCGCCGACGGCGAGGTCGCGGCCGGCATCAAGGGGCTCGACCCGGTCTCCACCGGCCAGCTCACCCGCGACGAGATCGAGAAGGCCCAGAAGGCCCCGCACTACAAGCTCAAGCCCGCCGTCTCGAAGGTGAAGCTGCCGGAGGTGAAGCGCACCACCAAGGGTCCGCGCTACACCCCCCTCTCCCGCCGCCAGGACCGGCCGAACGCCATCCTGTGGCTGCTGCGCAATCACCCGGAGCTGAAGGATTCGCAGATCATCCGGCTCGTGGGCACCACCAAGTCGACGATCCAGCAGATCCGCGAGCGCACCCACTGGAACTCGGGCTCGCTCCAGCCGATGGACCCGGTGACGCTGGGCCTGACCACCCAGATCAACCTCGACTTCGAGGTCCAGCGCGCGGCGGCCGACCGCCCGGCCGCGGTGGCGGCCGAGTCCGGCGCGTCGCTGCTGCCGGCCGAGGTCTCCACGGCCCGCGACGCCGACGAGCGGGAGCACGAGGACGATCACGGCGGCCGCGAGGAGCGACTCGACGCCGATTCGGTCTTCGCCAAGCTCAAGGGCCGGCACCAGGACGAGGACGACGAGGACTAGGAACCGGCCGGCGCCGGCCCGGCCGAAGGCAGGGCGGGCGCCCCGGACGGCCCGTGCAGGACGCGGCCCCCGGCTCCCTCGGAGCCGGGGGCCGCTCCGCGTCGGGTCGGATCTTAGGGGTGCCCGCCGGCGGGGCGGAGGCCGGGCCGGCCTATTCCGGCAGCGGCCGGCCCCGGGTCTCCGGCATGAACCACGGCACGACGAGGCCGATCACGTAGACGCTGGACAGGGTCAGCGCCGCCGCGGCGACGCCCCCGAAGGCGGTCACGATCTGCCCGGCCAGGATCGGGAAGATCCAGGCGATCAGCCGCGCGCCGTTGAAGACCGCGCTCGACGCCGTCGCCCGGACCGCCGGGGTGAACAGCTCCGCGAGGTAGATCGCCATCCACGAGAAGGCGAAGCCCAGGGTGAAGAACCCGTTCAGGAAGGCGAGCGCCATGAACGGCACCAGCCCGCCGGTCCAGAGATAGCAGGCGAGCGACGTGGCGATGCAGCCGGCATAGGTCACGAGCAGGAAGGCGCGGCGCCCGATCGCGTCGGCCACGAAGCCCGAGATCACGTAGGCGGTGATCGCCCCGATGTTGTAGACGATGCCCATGCGCGGGCCCCAGACATTGGCCGGCGCGCCCGCGGCCTTGGCGAGCCCCTCCGTGTAGGCCGGCAGCCAGGACGAGACCGCCCACCAGCCCACCGTGGTGGCGAAGGACAGGAGCGTGGCGAGCAGGACCCGCCGCCGGCTCTCGGGCTCGCGGAAGATCTCCGTCAGGGAGAACGGGCGCCGCGCGCTCCGCGGCGCGCGGTGCGCGTCCTCCGCGGTGGCCGCCCAGCGCTGCGCCTTGAGCGCCCGCATCCACTGCTCGGATTCCTCCAGCGCCCGGCGCAGGTACAGGCACACGAAGGCCGGCAGCGCGCCCAGCGCGAACAGGATCCGCCAGGATTCCGCGCCCAGCGGCTCGGTGGCGGCGAGCACGGCCCACACGATGGCGGCGAGCACCGCGCCGCCGCCGAAGCCCGATTGCAGGAAGCCGCAGCCCTTCGGCCGCGCCCGGTTCGGCCAGGTCTCGGCCACGAGGGCGATGCCGGTGGACCATTCCGAGCCGATGGCGAGCCCGGTGATGAAGCGCAGCAGCGCGAGCTGCGCGAAGCTCTCCGCGAAGGCGGTGAGCCCCGTGAACAGCGCGTAGCCCAGGATCGACACCATCATCATGCGCTTGCGGCCGATATAGTCGGCCGCGATCCCGCCCATCAGGCCTCCGATCCCCCAGCCGAGCAGGGTGATGCCGATGGCGAGACCCACGTAGAAGGCCGGCGCCTGGGCCTGCTCGGGGGTGAGGATCGAGGCCAGCGCCGGGCGCAGGGCGTAGACCAGCGCCACCGCCTCGTAGCCGTCGAAGATCCAGCCGAGATAGCTGCCCCACAGGATCCGCCAGTGGCGCCGGGTCAGACCCGCGTGCCACGGAGCGCCGGCCGTCCCGCGCATGCCCACGTCGCCCGCGTCCATCGCCCGTTCCTCCCGCCCGGGGCACGTCGGCGGCGCCCGCCCCGCCCTGATAGGTCGGTTGTGGCATCGGGTCGACCATATCCGAGTGGCCACCCCGGCGCCTCGGCGATCATGATCGCATCACGCCTTCACTTTTCACGTGCGGCGCGGCGCGGACGCGGCGCGAGTCTCAGCGCGCGGCGTCGAAGGCGGCGAGGAAGGCCGCGAGGTTGTCCGGCAGGGCCGCGCAGAGGTAGCCGCCCTCCTGGACCAGGGCCGTGGGCAGCCCGGCCCGGGCGATCCGCTCCGCCGCCCCGACGAAGCCCGCCCGGGAGACCGCGAGGGCGCCGATCGGGTCGTCCGCGGCGGCGTCGAGGCCCAGCGCCACCACGAGGGCCCGGGGCCGGTGCGCGGCGATCGCCCCGAGGGCCGCCTCTACGGCCTCGAGCCAGGGCGCGTCCCCCGAGCCCGGCGGAAGCGGCAGGTTGCGGTTGAACCCCGCCCCCGCCCCGGCGCCGGTCTCGTCGGCGTAGCCGGCGAAGAACGGGAAGTAGTCGGACGGGTCGGCGTGGACCGAGACGGTCAGCACGTCGGCGCGGGCGTAGAAGATCCCCTGCGTGCCGTTGCCGTGATGGACGTCGATGTCGAGGATCGCCACCGGGCCGCCGGTCGCGGCGCGCATCCGCTCGGCCGCGATGGCGCTGTTGTTGAGGAAGCAGAAGCCGCCGGCGGAGTCCGCGTAGGCGTGGTGGCCGGGCGGGCGGCACAGGGCGTAGGCGTGCCCCGCCGCTAGCGCCGTGTCGGCGGCCGCGACCGCGCACTGCGCCGACCCGTAGACCGCCGCCCAGGTACCGGCGCGGATCGGCGTCGAGGTGTCGGCGGTGTAGAGGCCCAGGCGCCCGAGGAGGCCGGCGGGCTTCCGGTGCATCTGCGGCCGCGCGAAGGCGCCCGTCAGGATCTCGTCGCCGATGCCGGGGATCTCGTCCCGGCGCGCCCAGGCCCCGGCCAGGAACGCCACGTAGTCCGGGTCGTGCACGGCCCGGATCGGGTCGAGGCCGTGATCGGCCGGCTCGGCGAGGTCGTGGCCGCCCCGCAGCGCCGCGTCCCGCAGGATCGCGTAGCGGGCGGCCTGCTCGGGATGCGGGATCGGCGCGCCGCGCCGCATGTAGCGTTCGGGATCGTGCCGGCTCGAATCGGGCGTGTGGACGATGCGCATGCCGGCAGGTTAGGGCCCGCCGGGCCGCGCGTCATCCGCCCGGGACGGACTCGCGGGACGCACCCGCATGGGTCGCACCCGCATGGGACGCACCCGGATGGGACGGGCTCAGATGAGGTAGACGGTGCCGTCCGCGCGGAACACCTTCGGGCAGTTCGCCCCGTCCACGAGGCGCTGGGCATCCTCGAGGGAGATCCCGTGCGCCAGGGCGATCTCCGGCAGCGTCTTCCAGGTCGGGGTCATGGTCCGGCTCCGTCCGTGATCCGTGCGGGTCGGGGATCAACGGCGCAAACGCGTCCGGGTTCGCCGACGGTGCGGGGGAGGATGCCGGGGACGAGTCCAGGGACGAGTCCAGGGACGGTTTCAGGAGCGTGTCGAGGGTGTCGGCGCGCCACCCCGTGGGGACGGACGCGGCCGGGGCGACCTCGCGGAGCAGGGTCGGGACCCGGGCCCAGGGTTCCGTGACCGGCCCGGCGCTCGGCCGCACCGCCGCCCGGTTCTGCCCGCCGGCGACGCGGATGTCCGGGAAGCGCGCGCAGAACGCCGCCACGCAGTCCGGATCGAAATGGCGACCGCTCTCGGCACGGACGCAGTCCAGGGCCGCCTCGAAGGACATCGCGTCCTTGTAGGGCCGCGCCGTGGTCAGGGCGTCGAACACGTCCGCCACCGCGACGATCCGGGCCGAGAGAGGGATGGCGGCGCCGGCGAGCCCGTGCGGGTAGCCGCCGCCGTCCCACCGCTCGTGGTGGAACTCGGCGATCTCCGCGGCCAGCCGGATCAGCTCGGAGGCGCTCCCGCCCAGGATGCGCCGGCCGATCGCCGGGTGCGTCTTGACGAGGTCGAACTCGTCCCGGTCGAGCCGGCCGGGCTTCAGCAGGACGCCGTCCGGGATGCCGACCTTGCCGACATCGTGCAGCGGCGCCGCGAGGTAGAGGTTGCGGCAGGTCTCCGGCGCCAGCCCGAGCCCCTCGGCCACGATCTGGCTGTAGCGGGCCACCCGCCACGTGTGGTCGCCGGTGTCGTTGTCGCGGTACTCGACCGCCAGCGCGAGCCGGAAGATGATCTCCTCCTCGCGCTCGCGCATGTGGCGCAGGGCGGCCTCCACCTCGCCGTCGAGCCAGGCGGCCTGCTCGGCCAGCCGCCGCACCGCACGGGCGAGCCGGATCATGTTGCGCAGGCGGACGGTGAGCTCGACGCCCTGCATGGACTTGTCGAGGAAATCGGTCGCCCCGGCCTCCAGGGCGGCGAGCCGCACTGCGTCCGAGATGTCGCTGGTGACCATCACGATGGGCACCTGCGCGTAGTGCGGGATGGTCCGCATCTGCCGGATGAAGGCGATCCCGTCGATGTCGGGCATGTGGCAGTCGACCAGGACGAGGTCGAAGGCCCGCGTCCGCGCCTCGACCATGGCGGCGACCGGGTCGCCGTGATCGGTGACCGACACGTCGGGCTTGGCCTCCAGGAGGAGGCGCAGCCGCATCCGCATGGTGGCGCTGTCGTCGACGAGGAGCGCGTCCATCAGCGGCTCCCGGACCGGCGCAGGCGATCGCGGGGCGGCCGCCGGACCGGGTATGTCGACACAGGAACCATCGCCGCGACGCCTCGCAAGACTGTCGAGCAGCATTGAATGATGCGGCATTAACGGGTGGTAAATCGTCGCTCTGGGTTATATTTGGGAGATTTATTTTAATCAGAAGCGTAGTGCGCGTGAATTCCTGTCCTCGTCTGTCGGAGACAGGTGAGGCCGCGGCGATCGACGGGCGGAGAGCCGGCCTCGTCCGCTCCGGTGCGCCTGAAAGAGCGGCGCGTCTGTAATGGGGATCACCGCGGCCCGGCTTCGAGACGAAGGGTTGACGCGGCCGCGCGGCCCCCCGACGGAGACGGGGACCGGGACGGGTCCCAGGCGGCCCGGGGCGCGCCGGCCGGACGGCGCGGCGGGAGGCGCCTTCGCGATGATGCGGTTCGATCTCGTCGATCTCGGCCTGTTCCGGCACGTGGTCGAGGCCGGCTCGATCACCCACGGGGCCGCGCGGGCGAACCTCGCCCTGGCGGCCGCCTCGACGCGGATCCGGCTGATGGAGGAATCCCTCGGCGCCGCCCTGCTGACCCGTGGCCGGCAGGGCGTCAGCCCGACCCCGGCCGGGCGCGCGCTCCTCGTCCATGCCCGGGAGGTGCTGGCCGGGGTGGAGCGCCTGCGCGAGGAGATGGCGGCCTTCTCGGGGAGCGCCTTCGGCCAGATCCGGGTGCTGGCCAACACCAACGCGCTGACCGAGTTCCTGCCGGAGGCGCTCTCGGCCTTCCTGGCCGATCACCCCGGGATCGGCGTCGAGATCGACGAGCGCACCTCCGAGGAGATCGTCGGGCTGGTGGCCGAGGGGGCGGCCGATCTCGGCATCCTGTCCGGCACGGTCGATACCGGGTCGCTGCAGACCTTCCCGTTCCGGGAGGACCGGTTCGTGCTGGTGGCGGCCCGGGACCATCCCCTGGCGGCGCGCGGGACGATCCCGTTCGCCGAGGTGCTCGGCCACGACCTCGTCGGCCTCGACCGCCGCAGCGCCATCAGCCGCTTCCTCGTCGCCCAGGCGGTGCGCGAGGGGCGGCCGATGCGCCTGCGGGTCCAGCTCCGGGGCTTCGACGCCGTCTGCCGGCTCGTCGAGGCGCGGGTCGGGCTGGCGGTCCTGCCCGAGAGCGCCGCCGCCCGCGCCGCCCAGGGCCTCGCCCTCGCGGTCGTGCCCCTCGCCGACGCCTGGGCGCGGCGCGACCTGACCCTGTGCCTGCGCGACCTCGACGGATTGCCGCCGTTCATCCGGGCCTTCGTGGCGGAGCTGCGCGCCTGAGCGGAGGCCGCGGACCGCGCCGCGGAACCATTCGACGCTCGCCGACATGATCCGCGTCGTCCGGGGCGCGATCCGCGCAGGGCCGCCGCGGCGTCCGGTCGGGACTGTCCCGGGGCCGGGTATCCCCGGTCTCCGGCACGGTCCCTGCCCGGCGGACCGGAGCGTCGGGACCCGGACGCCGTCCCGCGCCGCGCGGCCCTCGTCCGCCCGGCGCGCCGGGGCGGCCGGACTCAGGCGGCGGAGGGAAGCGTGAACGCGGGGGGCGTGGACCAGGTTGAGGTCGCGGTGATCGGGGCGGGACTGGCCGGGAGCTGCCTCGCCGGCGCCCTTGCCCGCGCCGGGATCCGGGTCGCGCTGATCGACGCGCAGGCCGGCCACGCGGCGGCGCGGCGGGAGTTCCGGGCGGAGAAGTTCGGGGCCGACCAGATGGCGCTGTTCGCGGGCCTGGGCTTCGGGCCCGCCCTGCGGGCCCGCACCACCGAGACCCGGGAGGTCGCGGTGGTGCGGTACGGCCGGCTGGCCTGCCGGGAGGCGGCCCGCGAGTGGGGGGCGCCCTACCCCGTGCTGGTCCGGGCGGTGCGGGAGGCCCTGCCGGCGGGGCTGCTGCGGCCGGGCCGGGTCGCGGATCTCGCCCTCGGGCCGGAGCGCCAGGAGATCACCCTCGGCGACGGGAGCCGGCTCGCGGCGCGCCTCGTCGTCCTCGCCACCGGGCTCGGGCAGGCGCTGCACGCACGGGCCGGCCTGCGCCGGCGCGTCCTCAGCCCGCGCCACTCGCTGGCGGCGGGGTTCGACATGGCGGCGCCGCGCGACCGCTTCCCGTTCCCGGCGCTGACCTACTTCTCCGAGGGGTTCGGCGGCCGCGACGCCTACCTGACCCTGTTCCCCCTCGGGACGGTCATGCGGGCCAACCTGTTCTGCTACCGCGATCCCGGCGAGGCCTGGGTCGCGGACCTGCGCCGGGACCCGGCGGCCACCCTCCGGGCGACGATGCCCCGCCTGCCCGCCGCCTGCCCCGACCTCGCGGTCGCCGGGCCCCTCGAGATCCGGCCGATCGACCTCGTCCGGACCGAGGGGGTGGAGCGCGACGGTCTGGTGGTGATCGGCGACGCCTTTCAGACCGCCTGCCCGGTCACCGGCACGGGGATCGGCAAGCTCCTCACCGATGCCGACCGGCTCGCCCGCGTCCACGTGCCGGCCTGGCTCGCCACGCCCGGCATGGGCCGGGACAAGATCGCGGCCTTCTACGCCGACCCGGTCAAGCGGGCCTGCGACGCCCGCAGCCTGCGCGCCAGCCGGTACGCCCGCGGACTCGCGGTGGAGACCGGCGCCCTGTGGCGGGCCCGGCGCCTGCGCAACCGCGTCGCCCGCACGGCGATCCGCCTCGCCGCGGACGGGCCCCAGGCCGCGGCCTCCCTGGCGCTCAGCCTCGCGCTGGGGTTGTAGGGCCGCCGGGCGCGCCCGCGCGCGGCCGAGTCAGCGCCACCGCTCGTCCGTACAGGCCAGCAGGTAGACGACGTGCATGCAGCGCGCCTGGGCGGCCTGCGAGGGCGCGTCGCCCATGCAGGCGCGCATCCCGACGGAGAGCAGGTCGCGATCGACGTCCTGATCCCGCGCGCAGGTGAAGATCGGCTGGAAGCCCTCGAACCGGCTCACCTGCCAGAAGATGACCATGACCGCGAGCAGGCAGAACGTGCAGACCAGGACCCGGCTGTCGTAGAACCAGTGCCGCCGCCCGGCATCCGCGGCGTCGCGCGCGCTCACCCCGTCACCGGGCCCGTCACCAGGCCCGTCACCAGGCCCGTCACCGGGGGCGCCCGCCCGGCCCCCCCTCCTTCTCGGCATCGGATCGCCCTCTCCCTCGCGCCGGATCCTCCGGCCGCGCGCCGCCCGCCGGGGCCGTCACTCGATCACCTCCACGATCCGGCGCGACCGCGGATCGACGAGGATCGGGTGGTCGTTGACGATCGTGTAGCTGTAATCCGGCAAGGCGAACTCCCGCGGGACATCGTAGTACACGATGCCGTCCTCGGGGAGCACCGTCCCGACCCGCACGGGGCCCGCGAGCGCGACGGAGGGGCGGCGCTCGCCGAGGGCGTAGATGCGGAACCGCTCCCGCCGGTCGACGCCGAGGATGCCGTTGGCCGTGCCCACGGCCGCACCGATCGCGCCGCCGACGATCGCCCCGAGGGGGCCCGCCATCTCCTCGCCGCGCGAGGCGCCCTCCTGGGCCCCGCGCTCGAGCCCCTGCGCCCGCGCCCCCGCGGCGAGGCCCAGGGGGGCCGCAAGGGGGCCCGCCAGGGTGGCGAGGAGCGCCAGAGATGCCGCGATCCGCATGATGTGTCGTCCTGGTCGGTGGCGTGGATCGTCGGGCCTGCGCCCGGGGGCGCGGGCGCGTCCCGGACGGAGGGTACGCCGAAAAGGCTGCCGACCGGTTGCCGCCCGGCGCGGGGCGGCGGCATTGCCCCGGTCCGCCCATGGGGTAGCCTCCGGCTGATTCCGTCGGAGAGGACAGGGCATGCCGATCGAGACCGTGGAGACCGCCGGCCGCCGCCGGGGCGCCGACCTCCTGGTGGAGGTGCTGCGCTCGGAAGGGGTGCGCTACATCTTCGGCAATCCCGGCACCACCGAGTTGCCGCTCATCGACGCGCTCACCGAGGCGCCCGACATCGCCTACATCCTCGCCCTGCAGGAGGCGACCGCGGTGGCCATGGCGGACGGCTACGCGCAGGGCGCCCGCCGGCCCGCCTTCCTCAACCTGCACACGGCGGGCGGCCTCGGCCACGCCATGGGCGGGCTGGTGAATTCCCAGGTCTCCGGCACGCCGCTCGTGGTCACCGCCGGGCAGCAGGATCTCCGCCACGCGCTCACCGACCCGCTGCTGATGGGCGACCTCGTCGCCATCGCCGACCCGGTGATGAAGTGGGCCCGCGAGGTGACGAGCCCGGACCAGATCCCGATCCTGCTGCGCCGGGCCTTCCACGACGCGGGGGCCGCCCCGTCCGGCCCGGTCTTCCTGTCCCTGCCCATGGACGTGATGGAGGCGATGAGCACGGTCCCGGCCGGCGAGACCTCGACCATCGACCAGCGGGCGGTGGCGGGCTCCCTCGACCGGCTGGCCGAGAAACTCGCCGCGATCGCGCCGGGCCGCCTCGCCCTGATCGCGGGCGACGAGATCGACGCCTCGGACGCCTCGGCGCAGATGGTGGCGCTCGCCGACCTGCTGGCGGCGCCGGTCTACGGCTCGTCCTGGCCGGCCCACATCCCCTTCCCCACCGCGCACCCGCTCTGGGCCGGGAACCTGCCGACCCGGGCGGACGCCATCGCCGACATCCTCGGGCGCTACGACGCGGTGTTCGCGCTGGGCGGCAAGTCGCTGATCACCGTGCTCTACTCGGAGGTGTCGGCGGTGCCGCCGGGGGTGCAGGTCTTCCAGCTCTCGGCGGACGTGCGCGACCTCGGGCGCACCTACGCCACCTGCCTGTCGACGGTGGGCGACATCCGCGCCTCCCTCGACGCCCTGCTGCCGCTGCTCGCGCCCCGCCTCGCCGACCGGGCCGACGCCTTCGCGGGCCTGCGCGCCCAGGCGGTGACCGCCCGGGTCGAGCGCCGGGCGAAGCTCGCCGCCGCCGCCGACGCGGCCTTCGAGGATCCGGTGATCGCGCCGCTGGTCGCCGCCCGGGAGGTGGCCCGCGCGGTCGGCGCCGAGACCACCATCGTGGACGAGGCGCCCGCGACGCTCACCCACCTGCGCACCTTCCTCGACAGCCCCTCGGCGCACCAGTACGCGGCGATGCGCGGCGGCGTGCTCGGCTGGGGCATGCCGGCCGCGGTCGGCTTCTCCCTGGGGCTCGATCGCGCGCCCGTGGTCTGCGTCGTGGGCGACGGGGCCGCGATGTACTCGCCCCAGGCCCTCTGGACGGCGGCGCACGAGAAGCTGCCGGTCACCTTCGTGGTGATCAACAACGCCGAGTACAACATCCTCAAGACCTTCATGAAGGGCCAGGCGCACTACGCCTCGGTGCGCGCCAACCGCTTCATCGCCATGGACCTCACCGACCCGCGGATCGACTTCCCGGCGCTGGCCGCCTCCATGGGCGTGCCGGCCCGGCGGGTGACCCGGGCCGCCGACATCGCCCCGGCGATCGAGGCCGGGATCCGGTCGGGGGGCACCAACCTCGTCGAGGTGGTGGTGCGGGCGACCTGAGCGGGCGGCCAGGGGGCTCTCACTCCAACCCCGGCACCGGCACCCCGAAGGCCGCCGCCAGCAGCACCATGTTGAGGGCGAGCACCAGGGCGGCCCCCGCCACGGCCGCGGCCTGGGTGAGCGGCCCGTTGGCGAACGGGCCCATCACGCTGCGGCGCCGGGTGAACACCACCAGCGCCACCATCGGGACCGGCAGGGCGAGCGACAGCACCACCTGCGACAGGACCAGCGCCTGCGTCGGGTCGACCCCGATCGCCACCACCGCGAAGGCCGGCAGCATGGTCACGAGCCGGCGGGCGAGGAGCGGGATGCGCCAGCCGGTGAAGCCCTGCATCACCAGCTGCCCGGCGAGCGTGCCCACCACCGAGGAGGAGATGCCGGAGGCGAGCAGCGACACCAGGAAGGCCGCCCCCGCGGCGGGCCCGAGGAGCGGCGTCAGGGTGCGGTAGGCCTCGCCGATCTCCGCCACCTCGCTGTGGCCGACGTGGAAGGCCGCCGCCGCCATGATCACCATCGCCATGTTGACGAGGCCCGCCAGCAGCAGCGCCACCACCACCTCGCGGTTCGAGTAGCGCACCAGCAGGCGCCGGTCGGCCTCGGTGCGGGGGTTGCCCCGCCCCTGGGTCAGGCCCGAATGCAGGAACAGCGCGTGCGGCATCACGGTGGCGCCGATGATCCCGACCGCGATGGTGAGCGCCTGCGCGTCCGGGATCCGCGGGGTGACGAGGCCCTTGGCGGCCTCGCCCCAGGCCACCGGCGCGACGAGGAGCTCGACCGCGTAGCAGAGGCCGATCGTGCCGACCATCGCGCCGATTGCGATCTCCAGCGGCCGGAAGCCCTCGTGCTCCAGGAGCAGGATCGCGTAGGTGACCACCGCGGTGATCGCCATGCCGGCCATCAGCGGCATGCCGGTGAGCAGCGACAGGCCGATGGCGCCGCCGAGGAACTCCGCGAGGTCGGTCGCCATGGCGGCGACCTCGCTGATGCCCCACAGCGCGAGGCGCACCGGCCGCGTCGTCGCGTCCCGGCAATGCTCGGCGAGGTTCTTGCCCGTCACGATGCCGAGCTTGGCCGACAGGGCCTGGAACAGCATCGCCGTCAGGTTGGCGAGCAGCACCACCCAGAGCAGGCCGTAGCCGTAGCGGGCGCCGGCCTGGATGTTGGTCGCGAAATTCCCGGGGTCCATGTAGGCGATCGACGCCGTCACGGCC
The DNA here is from genome assembly GCF_028583545.1 of Methylobacterium sp. NMS14P. Classification (NCBI taxonomy): domain Bacteria; kingdom Pseudomonadati; phylum Pseudomonadota; class Alphaproteobacteria; order Hyphomicrobiales; family Methylobacteriaceae; genus Methylobacterium; species Methylobacterium sp. NMS14P. Next base: position 1,878,810 of record NZ_CP087106.1, read on the forward strand.
GGGCCGGCGAACAGCAGGAACCGGGCCCGGCCGCCGGGACGGCCGTCGAGGACGTCGCGGATCGCGCCCTCGGTCCGCCGGCTCATCGCCCCGGGCGCGGCGCGCCCGGGGGCCGTCGCGGCGTTCGGCGCCACCATGCTCACCCTCTCCTCAAAGATATAGCGGAGGCTATATTCAGGGTTCGGCGCCGGGATTCAAGGGTCAGGTTTCGAGGGCCGGGATTCGCGGGGCCCGCACCGCCTCCGCGGGACTCCCCTCCCCGGGGCGGTGTTTGCTAGACAGGGGTCGGGGCGGCCCGCGCGGGCCGTGGTGGGGGAGAGCCGATGCAGGAACCGTCCGAGCCGGGCTCGCCCGAGACCGTGCTGGTCGATCCCGAGCGCCACGTGGAGAGCTTCCGCCAGGCCCGCGAGGCGCGGCGCTCGGAGCTCGTGGAGGATTACGTCGAGCTGATCGACGACCTGATCGGCGACGGCGGCGAGGCGCGGCAGGTGGACATCGCGGCCCGGCTCGGCGTGGCGCAGCCGACCGTCGCCAAGATGCTGAAGCGCCTGTGCGAGGACGGGTTCGTCCAGCAGCGGCCCTATCGCGGCGTGTTCCTGACCGAGGCCGGCCGCCGGCTCGCCGCGCAGGCCCGGGAGCGCCACCGCATCGTCGAGCGCTTCCTGTGCGCGCTGGGGGTGAGCCCCGAGACGGCCCGGCGGGACGCGGAGGGGATCGAGCACCACGTCAGCGCCGAGACGCTCGCGGCGTTCCGCGCCTTCGCGGAGCGGCACGGGGGGGCGTGACCGGCGCCTCTCCGGCCCTCACACCATCGGCGCCGCCACCTTCTGGCGCAGGCCCAGGATCACCGCCCGGAGCATCTCGGCCCCGGCCTCGCCGGCATCCGGCAGGGTGCCGGTGCGGGAGGCGTAGATCCGCTCGTGCACGAAGGCGAGCTTGGCGATCACCGCAGGCGTCAGCTTGAACGGGTAGAGCGCCGGCTGGCCCATGCTGTGGGACAGCGAGTTGATCGCGTAGGTGAGCGGCAGCCACGCGGCGATCAGCCGGTCGAGGTCGGCCGTGTTGTACGGGTCGAAGTCGATCACCGTCGGCGCCTGGGGCACGGACTGCCCCCGCTGGCGCAGGCGCGGGCGCACGTGCAGCTCGAAGGTCGAGGCGGTCTCCACCGTGTCGACGATGTGCAGGTAATGCGCGAAGGTCTCGGCGAAGTCCTCCCACGGATGGGCCGTGGCGTAGGCCGAGACGTAGGCCTCGTCCCAGTCGGCGGGGGCGCCCTTGGCGTAGTGCTCCTGCAGGGCCTGGACGTAGTTCAGCCGCTCGTCGCCGAACAGGGCTCGGAAGGGCTCCCAGGAGGGGCTGTTCAGCACCAGCAGGTACCAGAAGTAATGCCCGATCTCGTGCCGGAAATGGCCGAGCAGGGTGCGGTAATGCTCGCCGAACAGGATCCGGCGGCGCTCCCGCTCGACGTCGTCGGCCTCGGCGATGTTCATGGTGATCAGGCCGTTGATGTGGCCCGTCAGCACCGGCGGCCCGCCGGAGACGCTCTCGGACGGGTCGACCAGGAAGTCGAAGGCCAGCCCGTCCGTGTACTGGGCGCGGGTGGCGAGCGGCAGTTCCAGGCGCAGCAGCGAGTAGAACAGCCGGTGCTTGGCCGCCTCGATCGGGCGCCAGCGCGCGAGGTTCCAGGGCTGCGACAGGTCCGGGACCACGCGGTTGTGGCGGCAGGCGGTGCAGTAGATGTCGGGGCTGTCCTCCGGCACCAGCCAGTTGCAGGCCTGCGCGAGGGCGTTGTTGCACCGCCGGTAGCGCCGGCCGGGATCCGCGTAGGCGTGGAAGACCTGCGCCCCGCCCATCAGCGGGTGGGCCGAGAGCCCCTGGGGCTCCAGCGCCGAGACCTCGTGGACCGTGCAGGCGTAGCCCAGCGGCCGCGCGCAGCTCTCGCAGGCGGTCGCCTCGAAGGTGACCGGCTGGTCGCAGGCCTGGCACTGGAAGATCTTCATGGCGCGGTCCCGGGCCGGCGGCCGGCCCACCTGCCGGTCAAGCGGGGCCGGGCGGCAAAGTTCCTGCCGAGCGACCGGGTGGCGGCGCCGCACGGAAATTGCTTGCCGGCGGGGTAGTATCGCATAACCGCGCGGTGGGCGCCGGCGCCAGGGACCGGCAGCGCGACCGCGTTCGATCCTTCCGACGGAGCCATCGTGTCGATCAGAGCCGCCCTGCACCACGTCACGCATTACCGCTACGACCGGCCGATCAGCCTGGGCCCCCAGGTGATCCGCCTGCGCCCGGCCCCCCACGCGCGCACCAAGGTCCCGGCCTACGCGCTCACGGTGACGCCGGCCAACCACTTCCTGAACTGGCAGCAGGATCCGAGCGGCAACTGGCTCGCCCGCCTCGTCTTCCCGGAGAAGACCGACGAGCTGAAGATCGAGGTCGACCTCACCGTCGACATGGCGGTGATCAACCCGTTCGACTTCTTCGTGGAGGATTACGCGCAGGTCCGGCCGTTCGCGTACGACCCCGGCCTCGCCGAGGAGCTGGCCCCCTACCTCGCCCCGGTCGACGCGGAGTGTCCGGAGATGGAGGCGCTGCTCGCCCGTCTCCCCACGGAGCCCAGCACCGTCCAGTTCCTAGTGGCGCTGAACGGCCTGATCGCCCGCGAGACCGCCTACGGCGTCCGCATGGAGCCGGGCGTCCAGACCCCCGCCGAGACCCTGCGGCTGAAGAGCGGCTCCTGCCGCGACTCGGCGTGGCTGCTCGTGCAGGTGCTGCGCCGGATCGGCCTCGCCGCCCGGTTCGTCTCCGGCTACCTGATCCAGCTCGTGCCCGACACGACCGCGGTCGACGGGCCGACCGGCGCGTCGTCGGACTTCACCGACCTGCACGCCTGGGCCGAGGTCTACCTGCCGGGCGCCGGCTGGGTCGGGATGGACGCCACCTCGGGCCTGCTCACCGGCGAGGGCCACATCCCGCTGGCCGCGACGCCGCACTACCACTCGGCCGCGCCGATCTCGGGGGCGATGGAGCCCGCCGAGACCGCGTTCGACTTCAAGATGACCATCACCCGCGTCGCCGAGACGCCGCGGATCACCAAGCCGTTCCCGGAGGCGGTCTGGGCCGCCATGGACGCGCTGGGCGAGCGGGTCGACGCCGACCTCGCCGCGCAGGACGTGCGCCTGACCATGGGCGGCGAGCCGACCTTCGTGTCGGTGGACGACTTCGAAGCGCCCGAGTGGAACATCGCGGCCGTCGGCCCGACCAAGCGGGGACTCGCCGACCAGCTGATCCGGCGCCTGCGCGACCGGTTCGGCCCGGGGGGGCTGCTCCATTACGGCCAGGGCAAGTGGTATCCCGGCGAGAGCCTGCCGCGCTGGGCCTTCGCGCTCTACTGGCGCAAGGACGGCCAGCCGATCTGGCGCAACCCGGACCTGATCGCTCCGGAAGCCGCCCCCGGGCAGGCGGGGACGGCCACCATCGCGCGGGCCGAGGCGTTCGCCGACGCGCTGGCCCGCCGCCTCGGCCTCGCCGACTACGTCTTCCCGGCCTTCGAGGACGGCGAGCTCTGGGAGAGGAAGACCGCGGCGCTGCCGGTCAACGTCACGCCGGCCGACGCCAAGTCGGGCTCGGTGGAGTTCGATGCCCGGATCAGGCGGGTCTACGCGCGGGGCCTCGGGGAGGCGGCCGGCTACGTCCTGCCGCTGGCGAGCCTGCCCACCGGCCAGGACGGCGAGGCCGACCGGGTCTGGATCTCGGAGAAGTGGGACTTCCGGCGCGGCGCCGCCTTCCTGGTGCCGGGGGACTCGCCGGTGGGCTTCCGCCTGCCCCTGTCGTCCCTGCCCTACGTGCCGCCGGAGCACTACCCGTACTACCAGCCGCAGGACCCGCTGGAGCCCCGCGCCGCCCTCCCCGACGGGCATCCCGGCGCCACGGTGGTCAACGGCGCCGGCGTCACCGGCGTCGCGGTGCGCACGGCCCTGTCGATCGAGCCCCGCGACGGGGTGGTGCGGGTGTTCATGCCGCCGGTGCAGCGCGCCGACGAGTATCTCGAACTCGCCGGCCACCTGGAGGCGGTGGCCGCCGAGCTGGGGCTGCCGATCCACCTCGAGGGCTACGAGCCGCCCTACGACCCGCGCATCGGCGTGATCAAGGTGACGCCCGATCCCGGCGTGATCGAGGTGAACGTCCACCCGGCCGCCTCCTGGCGGGAGGCGGTCGCCATCACCACCGACCTCTACGCCGAGGCCCGCCAGACCCGGCTCGGCGCGGAGAAGTTCATGACCGACGGGCGCCACACCGGCACCGGCGGCGGCAACCACGTGGTCATGGGCGGCGTCACGCCGGACGATTCGCCGTTCCTGCGCCGGCCCGACCTGCTGAAGAGCCTCGTGCTGTACTGGCAGCGCCACCCGGCGCTCTCGTACCTGTTCTCGGGCCTCTACATCGGGCCCACGAGCCAGGCGCCGCGCATGGACGAGGCCCGCCACGACGGGCTCTACGAGCTCGAGATCGCGCTGGCCCAGGTGCCGGCCCCGGACGCGCCCAACATCCCGCGCTGGCTCGTCGACCGGATCTTCCGCAACATTCTCGTCGACGTCACCGGCAACACCCACCGGGCCGAGATCTGCATCGACAAGCTCTACTCGCCGGACGGCCCGACCGGGCGCCTCGGCCTCCTGGAGTTCCGCGCCTTCGAGATGCCGCCGGACGCGCGGATGAGCCTCGCGCAGCAGCTCCTGCTCCGCGCCCTCGTGGCCTGGCTGTGGCGCGAGCCCCAGACCGGGAGTTGTGTCCGCTGGGGCACGAACCTCCACGATCGGTTCATGCTGCCGCATTTCCTCTGGTCCGACTTCCTCTCGGTGCTGGAGGATCTGCGGGCGGCGGGGTACGCTTTCGATCCGGTCGCCTTCGAGGCGCAGGCCCTGTTCCGCTTCCCGGTCTTCGGCACGATCGAGCAGGGCGGGGTCCGGATGGAGTTGCGCCAGGCGCTCGAGCCCTGGCACGTGATGGGCGAGGAAGGGACCAGCGGGGGCACCGTGCGCTTCGTCGACAGCTCGGTCGAGCGGCTGCAGGTCAGGGTCGAGGGCTTCGTGCCCGAGCGGCACGTCATCGCCTGCAACGGCCGCCGCCTGCCCATGACCTCCACCGGCCGCGGCGGCGAGGCCGTGGCGGGCCTGCGCTTCAAGGCGTGGCAGCCGGCCTCCTCGCTGCACCCGACCATTCCGGCCCACTCGCCGCTGACCTTCGACATCCTCGACGCCTGGAGCGGGCGCTCCCTCGGCGGCTGCCGCTACCACGTCGCCCATCCGGGCGGGCGCAACTACGAGACCCATCCGGTCAACGCCTACGAGGCGGAGGGGCGGCGCCTCGCCCGGTTCCAGCCGAACGGCCACACGCCGGGCCGGGTGGACATGCCCCGCCCGGAACCGAGCGCCGAGTTCCCGCTGACCCTCGACCTGCGGACGCCGGCCCCGCAATGATCCGCGATGTTCGGACATCCGGGTCGGACACCGGCGCGGGCGACAGAGCGCGACGCGCCCCCTCTCCCGTGCGGGAGAGGGTTGGGGTGAGGGACGAGAGGCTTCAGGAGCGGGCACTCCTCCATCGACGCGCGTTCGCGTCGCGCTTCATCCGGCGAGACCTGATCCCTCACCCGGCTTCCTGCGCGAGCAGACCTCTCCCGCACGGGAGAGGGGACCCGCGCTCCGCTCTGCAGCCACGTCGTCCACGACGTGTGGCTCCGCGGGCCGCGATGACCCGGTATCCGTGATGGAGGCGGCGCTCGCGGGCAGCCGCGGCCGGGCCGAGCGGCCGGAGGGCGCGCGGGAGCGCGTCGCCCGCTGGAGCGCGGGCTACCGCCCGGCGCCCGGCCGGCCGGACGAGTTCCTGGGCCCCGACGGCGCGCCCCGCGGGGCGTGGCCGCGCCTGCTCGACCGTCTCGGCGGCCTCACCGAGCCGGAGATCATGGCCCGCTTCGTCGCGGCGGAGCGGCACATCCGGGACGCGGGCATCTCGTTCCGCATCGCCGGCGACCAGCGCGAGCATCCCTGGCCGCTGGGCTGCCTGCCCCTGGTGATCGAGGGGGCGGAGTGGGCGGCGCTCAGCGCCGGGATCGTCCAGCGCGCGGAGCTGATGGAGGCGATCCTCGCCGACGCCTACGGCGAGGGCCGGCTGGTCGCCGAGGGGCTGCTCCCCGCCGCGATCGTGGCCGGCACGCCCGAGTTCCTGCACCCGCTCCACGGGGTCGCGCCCCCCGGCGGCCACTACCTCAAGCTCTACGCCGCCGATCTCGGCCGGGGGCCGGACGGGCGCTGGCAGGTGCTCGCCGACCGGACCCAGGCGCCCTCGGGCCTCGGCTGGGCGCTGGAGAACCGCATGGTCCTGGCCCGGACCTTCCCGGACTTCTTCCAGGACCTCCACGTCGAGCGCCTGCCGGCCTTCTTCCAGGCGTTCCGCGACGGGCTGGCGCTGGGGGCGGAGCGCGCCGACCCGCGGATCTGCCTGCTGACCTCCGGCCCCTACAGCAGCACCTACGTCGAGCAGGCGGCGCTCGCCCGCTATCTCGGCCTGATGCTGGTGGAGGGCGACGACCTCGTCATGCGGGACGGGTGCCTGCACGTGCGTACCGTCTCGGGCCTGAAGCGGGCCGACGCCCTGTGGCGGCGGATCGACGCCGACTTCCTCGACCCCCTGGAGCTGAACCCGGCCTCGCGGCTCGGCGTGCCCGGCATCCTCGACGCCCTGCGCAACGGCTCCCTGGTGATGGCCAACATGCCGGGCGCGGGGCTCGTCGAGTCGGCCGCGCTCGCCCCCTATCTCGACGGCATCGCCCGGCGCGTCCTCGGCGAGCCCCTGCGGCTCGGCCACCCGCGCACGTGGTGGTGCGGCGACCTCGAGGGCCTGGCGCACGCGCGGGCCAACCTCGACAGCCTGACCCTGCGCCCGGCCGCCACGCCGCAGCGCGGCGCGGCGCGCGACGCGATCCTGGCCGGCCCGGTCCTGGCGGCGGAGCGGGAGCGGGTCGTGGCGGCCCTGCGCGACCGGCCCTTCGACTACGTCGCCCAGGAGGCGGCGCCGCTCTCGACCATGCCGGGCTGGGAGCGCGGTCCGGACGGCCTGTTCCTGACGCCCCGCCCCTTCGCGGTCCGCGTCTTCGCCGCGCGGACGCCGCTCGGCTGGCAGGTCATGCCCGGCGGCTTCTGCCGGGTCTCGGAGCGCGAGGACGTCGACCCGATCGAGCTGCGGCTCGGCATCCGCTCCGCCGACGTCTGGGTCCTGTCCGAGGCGCCGGTCGCCGCGCCCCTGATCGGCACGCAGGCGGCCCCGCGGGTGCGGCGGGTCGGCGGCCACCTCCCCGCCCGGGCCGCCGACGGCCTGTTCTGGCTCGGCCGCTACCTGGAGCGCGGCGAGGCGGTGATCCGGCTGGTGCTGGCCCATCTGCGCAGCGTCGGCGACGCGGTCGGGACCGACATCTCGGGCGCCCTCGACACGCCGGCGGCCCTGGCGCTCCGGGCCCTGCTGCACGAGTGGGGCGCCATCGGTGCGGCCGACCTGCCCACCGCCCGCCTCGCCCAGGAGGCGCTGGCCGGGCGGGACCGGCCCGGCTCGGCCCGGTCCCACGTCATCGCGGCCCGCCGCAACGCCGCCGCGCTCCGCGCCCGCCTGTCGGGCGAGGCGTGGCGGGTGCTCGCCGACCTGAACGAGTTCCTGTCCCTCAACACCGCGCGGGCCTTCACCGAGTCGCAGCTCGCGGGCCGCGCAGAGCGGGCGCTGAGCCAGCTCGCGGCGCTCGCCGGCCTCACCCACGAGAACATGAGCCGGGCCGAGGGCTGGCACTTCATCGAGCTCGGCCGGCGGATCGAGCGGGCGATCAACACCGGCGCCTTCGCGCTGGCCTTCGCCAACGACGAGGCGACCCCCGGCTGCCTCGGGGTGATGCTGTCCCTGTGCGATTCGCAGATCAGCTACGGGCGGCGCTACCTGCAGGGGGCGGCCCTCGACCCCGTGCGCGACATGGTGCTGCTCGACCCCTACAACCCGCGCTCGATCGCCTTCCAGGCGGAGGCGATCACCCGGCACCTCGCCGACCTGCCGGCGCTCGCCGCGGACGGGATCCCCGAGCCCCATTGCCGCCTCGCCACCCGGATCCTGGCGGAGCTGCGCAGCGGCGAGGCCGCGGATTTCGACGCCGTGCGCCTGACCGCGCTCGCGACCGACCTCGAGCGCCTCGCCGACGGCATCGCGGCCCGCTACTTCCCCACCGGGCCGAACGCGCTGCGCCCCGAGAAGCTGACGGGGCTGGCTTGATGTTGTGTGTCCTTGACGCTGCCGCCTCAAGGACGATCCGCAGCAGGGGCTGCGGCGCGCCTTCGCGCTTGCCGGCGACCGCAGGCGACGGACGTCGCGATGGGCGGTCGCTGGGATGATCTACACGCTGCGCCACCGCACCGCCTACCGCTACGGCCGGCCGGTGCACTTCGCCCGCTGCACCCTGCGGCTCAAACCGCAGGACGGCGAGGGCCAGAGCGTGCTGGCGAGCGCCGTCACGATCGACCCGAGCCCCGCCCGCGCGGTCATGCGGCGCGACTATCTCGGGATCGACGCGGTGGCGATCACCCTGGAGACGCCGCACACCGCCTTCAGCGTCGAGGCGCTCTCCACCGTGCGGGTCGAGCGCCCGGCCCCGCCGCCGCCGGAATCCGGGACGTCCTGGGAGCGGGTCCGCGACGCCGTCCTGGCGGGGCGCGACCTCGGCGGCCGGGCGCCGGTGCACTTCCTGTTCCCGAGCGGCCGGGTGCCGCTGCTGCCCGCGATCGCCGACTACGCGCGCCCGAGCTTCGCCGCCGGCCGCAGCGCCTACGGGGCGGCCCACGACCTGATGCTGCGGATCGGCCGGGATTTCCGCTTCGACGCCCGGGCCACCACCGTCTCGACGCCGCTCGCGGAGTCCTTCGCGCTCCGGGCCGGGGTCTGCCAAGACTTTGCCCACGTGATGATCGCCGCCCTGCGCGGCATGGGCCTGCCGGCGGCCTATGTCAGCGGCTACCTGCGCACCGTGCCGCCGCCCGGCCGCCCGCGCCTGCGCGGGGCGGATGCGAGCCACGCCTGGGTGGCGGTCTGGTGCGGCGAGGGCTGGCTCGGCCTCGACCCGACCAACGGCGTCGCGGTGCGGGACGACCACATCGTGGTGGCCCGCGGCCGCGACTACGGCGACGTGGCGCCGGTCGACGGCATCGTCAGCGGCTCGGGCAAGCAGCGCCTCAAGGTCGAGGTCGACGTCATCCCCGACACCGAGACGCAGGATCTCGCGCTGGTGGGGTGAGGTGACGCTCCGTCATCGCGAGCGCAGCGAAGCGACCCAGGGCGGCGCGACATCCCCGAAGATGGCGCGACACTGGATCGCTCCGCTCGCAAGGACGGAGATGTCGCGGACGCCACCCTCACCACCCTCACTACCCTCACCACATCGTCTTGGCCGCCCGCTCCGGCCATTCCGCGTCGTAGCGCTGGCCGCCAACCGCGCCCGCGGTCAGCGCCGCCAGGATCGCCCCGGGGGTCGGCAGGCTCGCCGGGTCGACGCGGGCTTCCGGATCCCACAGCTTCGCCCGGATGATCGCCCGGGCGCACTGGAAGTAGATCTCCGCGACCGTGATCACGACCGCGGTGCGCGGCGCGTGGCCGTCGACGCTGAAGGACGCGAGGAGCTCCGGGTCGGCCGAGATCACCGCTCGCCCGTTCACCCGGAGCGTCGTGCCCGAGCCCGGGATCAGGAACAGCAGCGCCACCCGCGGATCGCGCACGATGTTGCGCAGCGAGTCGATCCGGTTGTTGCCGCGCCGGTCCGGCAGGATCAGCGTGCGCGAGTCGGCGACCCGCACGAAGCCCGGCTGGTCCCCGCGCGGGCTGCAGTCGAGCCCCTCCGGGCCGGCGGTCGCCAGCACCGCGAAGGGCGAGGCCGCGATCAGCGCCGCGTAGTCCGGCGTGATCGCGGCCGCCACCTTCACCGTGGAGGCGGGCGCCAGGGGCGCGCTGTAGATCGCCTCCAGCGCGGCGAGATCGTCGACGATCATCGTGCCCTCACGCGACCGGGGCCGCCTTGCCGGCCGCGAAGGCCTCGTGCTCGGCCACGAGCGCCCCCGACAGGGCCGCGGCGATCAGGCCGCGGGTCTCGTCGACGCCGTAGAGGGCCACGAAGGAGCCGAACCGGGGTCCGCGCGCCTCGCCGAACAGCACGTTGTAGAGGCTCGTGAACCACGCCTGCGACACGCCGGGCCGCCCGTCCGGGCTCTTGGCCTTGCCGGACGTGTCGGGGAAGTGGCGCCGCCCGACCTCGTAGACCGCCGCCTGCAGGGCCTCCGGGTCGGTGGAGCCGGCATGTTCCCGGAGGGTCTCCGCGAGGTCCTCGAGCGCCGCCCGTTCCTCGGGCGTCGGCGCCCGGTAGGTCTTGGCCGGCCGCACGAAGTCCGAGAAGTACTTCAGCGCGTGCCTGACCAGCCGGTCGAGGCCCGGATGGGTCTCCGGACCGGTCCGCGGCGCGTAGCGGCGGATGAAGCCCCACAGCACCGCCGGATCCTCGGTGTTGGCGACCGCCGCGAGGTTGAGCAGCATCGCGAAGGTCAGGCTCGCGCCCTCGACCCGCTCGGGCTCCGGCGGATTGCCGGCATGGAGGTGCCAGACCGGGTTGCCCAGCCGCAGCTTCGCGTCCTGGCCGGCGTAGCGGTCGAGGAAGCCGATATACTCGTCGACGTGCCGGGGGATCACGTCGAAGAACAGGCGCTTGGCCTCGCGCGGCTTGTTGTACATGAACAGGGCCAGCGATTCCGGCGTGCCGTAGGTGAGCCACGCGTCGATCGTCAGGCCGTTGCCCTTCGACTTCGAGATCTTCTGGCCCTTCTCGTCGAGGAACAGCTCGTAGTTGAAGCCCTCCGGCGGCTCGCCGCCGAGCGCCCGGGCGATCCTGGCCGAGAGCTTGACCGAGTCGATCAGGTCCTTGCCGGCCATCTCGTAATCGACGCCGAGCGCCACCCAGCGCATCGCCCAGTCGGGCTTCCACTGCAGCTTGGCGTGGCCGCCGGTCACCGGGGTCTCGTAGCGCTCGCCGGTGGCGGGATCGCGCCACACGATCGTGCCGCTCTCCGCCTTCACCTCGTCGATCGGCACCTGCATCACGTGGCCGGTGACCGGGTGGAGCGGCAGGAACGGCGAGTAGCTCGCCGAGCGCTCGGCCCGCAGCGACGGCAGCATGATCTCCATCACGGAATCGTAGCGCTCCAGCACGCGCAGCAGCACCGTGTCGAACACGCCCGCGCGGTAGCACTCGGTCGCTGAGCGGAACTCGTAGGCGAACCCGAACGCGTCGAGGAAGCGGCGCAACTCGGCGTTGTTGTGCGCCCCGAAGCTGTCGTGGGTGCCGAACGGGTCCGGCACGCGGGTGAGCGGCTGGTTGAGGTGGGCGGCCAGCATCTCCCGGTTCGGGACGTTGTCGGGCACCTTGCGCAGCCCGTCCATGTCGTCCGAGAAGGCGATCAGCCGGGTCGGCACCGCGTCGCGGGTGAGCACCCGGAAGGCGTGCCGCACCATGGAGGTGCGGGCGACCTCGCCGAACGTGCCGATATGCGGCAGGCCCGACGGGCCGTAGCCGGTCTCGAACAGCACCTCGGTCTTGCCGGATTTCTCCAGCCGCGCCACGAGCTTGCGCGCCTCCTCGAAGGGCCAGGCGGCGGCGTTGGCGGCGGCCTCGATGGTGTCGGGGTCGAGGGTCAGGGCTGGGGGGGCGGCTGGCATGTCTTCTGGGATGTACGCGAATTGGACGCGCGCACCCTAGAGCGGTTCGCACCGGAGCGGAACGCCCGGCGGTGCAACCGGGGTTCCAGTCCCGTGTAAGCGGGGGGACACGGTACCTGTGCCGGGCGTTCAAGCTTGCTGCTGCCGAGCGGTGTGGCGAATCCCGAGGATGAGGATCTCGTCATCCGCAACGCGATCGGTGATGGCATAGGGATAGGGACGTGCCACGACGCGCCTGATGCCGCCCCGGGCCGTCATCGAACCCACGAAGGGGTGGTTGCAGCAGAAGGTCCATGAGCGCCTGCAGACGCTTCTGCACACGACGCGCGCCGTGCGGATTTCGCTGGGCGATGTAGGTGAGCACGCTGTCGAGTTGGTCAGCCGCGGGGCGGGTTAGACGCAGTCTGACAGCCCATGCTTGGCCCAGATGGCGCGCACCTCCGCATCCGTGGCGTAGTCGCCCCGTGCAGCCGCAGCTTCGGATTCGTCGAGTTCCGCCGCCTCCTCCGGCGTGAACCGATAGATGGAGGCCCCGTCATCCACGAAGGCCAGCATCAGGCGGGCAATCTCGTCCTGCATCTCCGGTGCGAGGACCCGCGCCTTCGCCACGGCCTTCTCGAGCAGATCCGTTATGCGCCGCTCCTGATCCATGGATACCCGACACCGTGCAGGATCCCCGATTCGCGCTTCCGCCGGAAGCCCCGGTGCGCTCCCTCAGAACGGGCTCACCGGGAAGAACCGCAGGTACAGCTCGGTGTACTTGCCGTCGTCCCAGACCCGCTGGAGCGCGTCGTCCAGCGCCCGGGAGAGGGCGGCGTCCTCCTGGCGGGTGATCAGGCCGATCCCCTCCCCGAAATAGCGGTTCTCCAGGTAGTCGCCGCCGGTCAGCGCGCAGCAATTCTCCGCGTCCTGGCCGCCGACGAACAGGGCGAGGTTGAGGCCGTCGGCGAACAGGTAGTCGATCTCGCCGCGCTTGAGCGCGCTCTCGGCCGCCGTGAGGTCGGTGAAGTCCTTGGGCACGGCCTTCGGGAAGAACGCCTTCAGGTAGGCCGCGTGGGCGCTGCCGGCGATGACCCCGACACCGCGGCCGGCGAGCCCCGCGGCCGAGGGGACCGGCAGGCCCTTGTCGGTCCGGGCCGCGAAGCGCGCCGGCCAGCGGAAATACGGCCGCGTCGCCAGGAATCGCGACCGCAGGGACGCGGTCAGCGGGATGGCGGCCGCGACCACGTCGCCCTGCTTGCCGTCGAGGGCGTCCAGCAGGGTGTCGAAGCGGCGCGCCTGCACCGTGCAGGTGATCGTCAGCTTCTCGCAGACGGCCCGGGCGAGCTCGACCACGAAGCCCGTCGGGTTGCCGTCGGGGCCGGCGAAGTGCAGCGGCGGGAACTCGTCGTCCGTGAGGAAGCGGACCGCCCGGCCGGTCTGCGGCGCCTCGATCCGCTCGCCTCGGCTGCGCGGGTTCCAGAAATCCGGCACCGTAACGGCGGGGGCGGCGGTAGCCCCGGCGGTGGCAGGGGCAGCTGCGGTAGCGGGCGCGGTCGGGGGCGCCGCGGCACCGGCCGGCCCCGGTGCCGCGAGGAGCGCCGCGACCGCGCCCGCGACGATCCAGGATGGGATGGCTGTCCTATCGCCTCTTGACGACGGGGACGGGGCGGTGCTCCTCTCGGAGCGCGGGGGCGGGGACTGGCTCACCCCCCTCCTCTACCACGTCCTCGGGCCGCGGGGGGAGCGCGCGGCGTGTCGTTCCAGCGCCCGCCCGCGGGGCCGGAGGCCCTGCCGCCCGAGATCGCCTTCCTGCTGGCCGAGGGCGTCGACGGGCGGCTGCTGGTCCGGGCCGCCGCCGCGGCGGCCGCGGCCGGGACCGACGCGGCGACCGCGCTGATGAATGCCGGCCTGATCGCGGAATCGGCCTACTACGCGGCCCTGGCCCGGGCGCTCGGCGCGCCCTACCTCGACGGCCCGATCCCGTTCGGCCTGGGCCTGCGCTTCCCCGACAGTCTCGTGGCCGGCCTCGCGCCGCTGGCGCCGGGCTCGGTGGCGCCCTGGGTGCTGGCGCCGCGCGGGCGGGCGATCGCGGACCTCCTCGACGCCGCCGGCCACGCCGCTGGCCACGCCGCCGTGCCGGCGATCACCAGCCCCACGCGCCTGCGCGAGGCCGTGTTCGCGTCCGTCCCCGGGCAGGTGGCGGATCACGCGGCGCACGACCTGCGGCGGCACAGCCCCGAGCGGGCGGCCGCCCCCGAGCCGGCCCTCCGCTGGCTGCTGGTCCTCGCCCTCGCCGGCACCGCCGCGCTCTGCCTGTGCGCGGCGCTGCCGGCCCCGCTGGCGCGCGCGGCGATGACGGCCGGGCAGGTCCTGTTCCTGGCCATGGCGACCCTGCGGATCGCGGCCCTCGCCATCGCGGCCCCGGTGGCCGCGGAGGCGGTGGCGCCCCTCGCCGAGACCGACCTGCCGGTCTACACGATCCTCGTCCCCCTCCACCGGGAGGCGGCGGTGGTGCCGGACCTGCTCAGGGCGCTCTCCGCCCTCGACTATCCGGCCGCCAAGCTCGACATCAAGCTGCTGCTCGAGGCGGACGACGCGGAGACCGCCTCGGCCCTCCCCCGCGACACCCTGCCGGCCCGGTTCGAGGTGATCACGGTGCCGCCGGGCGGCCCGCGCACCAAGCCGCGGGCGCTCAACGCCGCCCTACCGCTGGCCCGCGGCGCCCTGCTCACGGTCTACGACGCCGAGGACGTGCCCGATCCCGGGCAGCTGCGGCTGGCGGCCGCCCTGTTCGCGCGCCTGCCCGCGCGCACCGCCTGCCTCCAGGGGCGGCTGGTGATCGACAATGCCGGCGATTCGCGCCTCGCCCGCGCCTTCGCCCTCGAATATGCCGGGCTGTTCGACGTGCTGAACCCGGCCTTCGCCCGCTGCGGCCTGCCGGTCCCGCTGGGCGGCACCTCGATGCACCTGCGCACCCGCGTGGTGCGGGCGCTGCACGGCTGGGACGCCCACAACGTCACCGAGGACGCGGATCTCGGCCTGCGCCTCGCCCTGGCGGGCTACACGGTCGGCGACCTGCCCAGCCCCACCTTCGAGGAGGCGCCGGCCCGCCTCGGGCCCTGGCTCGGCCAGCGCACCCGCTGGCTGAAGGGCCTGGTCCAGACGAGCCTCACCCACGGGCGGCGCCCGCTGGCCAACGCCCGCAGGCTCGGCGGCCTGGAGACGCTCTGCGCCGCCGCCCTGGTCCCCGGGACGGTGGTCTCGGCGCTCGCCTACCCGGTCTGCCTCGCCGCGGCGGCGTGGTCCTTCCTGGTCCGGGAGATCCCGGCCGCCCCCGTCTTCCTGGACAACCTCTCCACGGGGCTCGCCATCACGCTGTTCGGGACGGGGCTCGCCGCCCTGGTCCTGCCCGCCCTCGTGGGCTGCG
Organism: Methylobacterium sp. NMS14P; assembly: GCF_028583545.1. Classification (NCBI taxonomy): domain Bacteria; kingdom Pseudomonadati; phylum Pseudomonadota; class Alphaproteobacteria; order Hyphomicrobiales; family Methylobacteriaceae; genus Methylobacterium; species Methylobacterium sp. NMS14P. The sequence continues at coordinate 1,893,997 of NZ_CP087106.1, forward strand.
CCCGGCGCGGCTGGGGGGATCTCGCCCGGTCGGTCCCGTGGATGCCGGTCTACTTCCTCCTGGTCAGCCTGGCCGCGTGGCTGGCGCTGATCGAGCTGGTGCGCGCGCCGCTGCGCTGGAACAAGACCCGGCACGGCCTCGCGCGGACCTCCCGCAGCGGCCGGCGTCGCCGCCGTGGGGAATACCCTGCGACAGCCTGCGACACCGGGCCAGGGCCGGGCGGCGGCGCATGCGCGTCGGCTTGATCTGGATCAGTCGCGGCGCCGCGCCGGGCCGCTAGCTTGGCCGGCCGGCACCCGCCCGCGCCGCGGGCGGCCGGCGATTCGCCTCGCGGTGGTCCAAGCGATGCCGGCCTATCACCTCCGACGCACCCTCGAGCACGCGGACGGCCGCTGCGGCCTCGCCTTCGCCAGCGACTGTGTGGAGGCGGACGACGCGGAGGCGGCGATCCGCAGCGCCCGCGACCTGTGCCGCACCGCCGCCAACATGCTCCTGACCGGGGCGGTGCTGACGGATTCCTTCGGCCGGATCCTGTGGTCGTTCACCCTGGCGCTGGCCCGGGAGCCGCTCTGCGTCCGGCCGACGAGCTGAGGGCCGCGCGGATCGGGACGCGGATCGGCTTGCCGTGCAACGCCCGCGGCCCGCGCGCCGTTGTCCCGCACGGGCGTGGCCCGGAGGGGTGCCGACAGAGTTGCCGGGAGAGCTGCCATGAGCACGATCGCGATCCTGATCGGCACGCAGGCGGGCGCGCGCCTCCTGGCCGCCGCCTCCGAGCGGGAGGCGGCCCTCTCGGCCGAGGCCTTCCTGCTGCGCCTGCCCGTCCGCGCGCTCCCGGCGCCCCTCTGGGTGCAGTGCGCCGACCCGGCGGTCAGCGGCCGCCTCACCGGCTACCTGAACGGCCTGCAGGCCGAGCAGGTGCGCGAGCGCGATCCCCGCCGGGTCTGACGCCCGGCGCCGAGGCCCGGCGATCCCCGGGACGGATTTCCCTGCGCCGCGCCGTGCGCTAACGCCGTCCGCATGAGCGAGACACGCGACGCGGGCCGGTCCGGGCCGAACGGGGTGCGGGACGACGATCCGGCCGCGGAGGCGCCCCTGGGCCGGCTCCTGCGCCTGATGGCGGCCCTGCGCGATCCCGTCGCCGGCTGCCCCTGGGACGTGGCGCAGAGCTTCGCCACCATCGTCCCCTACACGATCGAGGAGGCCTACGAGGTCGCCGACGCGGTGGCGCGGGGGGACCTCGGCGACCTGCGCGACGAGCTCGGCGACCTGCTGCTCCAGGTGGTGTTCCACGCCCGCATGGCCGAGGAGCGGGGCGCCTTCGCGTTCGACGACGTGGCCCGCGCCATCGGCGACAAGCTGGTCCGGCGCCACCCCCACGTCTTCACCCCGGACGGCGCGCCCCTGCCCGCCGGCTCGGCCCTGCGCGACCCCGCGGCGGTCGAGGCACAGTGGGCGGCGATCAAGGCGCGGGAGCGGGCGGCCCGGCAGGCGGAGCGGCTGGACGCGGGGCTCGCGCCGGACCCGGCACCCGACCCCCTCGGCGGCGTCGCGCGGGCGCTGCCGGCCCTCGCCCGGGCGGAGAAGATCTCCCGGCGCGCGGCCGCCCACGGCTTCGACTGGGACGACGCCACCCAGGTCGTCGACAAGGTCCGCGAGGAGACCGACGAGGTCGCCGAGGCCCTGGCGGCGGGCGACCCGGAGGCCCTGTCGGAGGAGATCGGCGACCTCCTGTTCTCGGTGGCGAACCTCGCCCGGCACGCCGGGATCGACCCGGAGACCGCCCTGCGCGACGGCACCGCCAAGTTCGAGCGCCGCTTCGCCGCCATGGCGCGGCATCTCGCGGCGTCCGGGGGCGCCCTCGGCCGCTCCGACCTCGCCGCCATGGAGGCGGCGTGGCAGGCGGCCAAGCGCGACGAGGCGGCGGGACAGGCGTAGCGGCGCTGTCAGGCCGCGCCGCCCCGCCCGCTCGCGGCCCGAGATGCCGGCCCGTCGCGGCGGATCCGTCGGGCTCCGAAACGGCGATCCGACGCGTTGGCGTTCCGGAGGGCGGGCGCTAAACCCGTGCCATGTTCGACGACGCAGCCGCTCAGCGCTATCTCGCGGGACTGGCCCCCGTGGCGGCGGGATCGGTGCGCTGGCTCATCTACGATCACGACCGGCAATGGGTCTCGGTCGTGGACGGCGATCTCGCGTCCCTGCGGGAGGATTGCCTGCACGTCCTCGGCGCCACCGCGGAGGCGGACGCCACCGCGTCCCTCGTCGACGCGATCCGCGAGTTCCTCGCCGAAGGGACGGAGCGCACCCCGCAGATCGTTGCCCTCTCGTGCGCCGTGCTGATGCAGAGCGTCGGGGATCTCGACGCGGTCTTCGATCGGATCCGGTCCGGCGTCATGGCAACCCTCGTCTACGCCGAGGACGTCGTGGTCAGGCCCGTCGCCCGGTAGCGCAGGTCGGCACGTGCTCGGCCGCGCCGCGACCCGCGCCGAGCATGCCCGCGGCGATCCTCCGCGGCGATCCTCCGCGGTGCCCCCGCGCGTCGAGGGCTCGACACGTCGCGGCGCGCGGATATGTTCCGCGCATGCGCTTCACCCTGCCCGTCCTCGCCGCCCTCGCCGTCACCGCCGCCCTTTCCCGGCCCGCCGCGGCCGAGACGGTCCTCCAGGAGCGGTTCGGCTGCCACACCCAGGAGGTCACGGACCGCCTGTTCAAGCTGGTCATGGCGGGCGACGAATCCGGCTTCGGCCAGCTGCTGCAGGGCAGCCTCGCCAGCGGCGAGTGCCGGTCGTTCAAGCCCGGCGAGGAGGTCCGGCTCGAGTCCCGGACGATGAGCTACGGCTGCCTCGCCCTGAAGGACACGCAGGATCGCTGCTACTGGACGCCGCTGAGCGCCATCGAGAAGACGAACTGACGGCGGACTGACGGCGAACTGACGCGCCCCCGGGCGGCGGCGGGCCGGCGCCCGGGGCGCCGGCCCGCCCGCGCGGCCGGTCCGCGGTCAGGCGGCCTTCTTCCCCCGGCCCTTCGACGGCTCCGCGTCCGGCTCGGCCGACCCGGGCTCGCCCGCGGCGTTGATCGACTCGGCGATCTTCGAGAGCAGCGCGTCGGTCTTCTTCTCTTCCTGCAGGGTCTCGTCCAGGAGCTTGGCGGCGTCCGCGTAGCCGAGCTGGCCCGCCCAGGTCTTCAGGGTGCCGTAGCGGGCGATCTCGTAGTGCTCCACCGCCTGGGCGCAGGCGGCCAGCACCGCGTCAGCGGCCGGGCTGTCGGCGAAGTCGTCGAGATCCTCCTCCATCTCCGAGACGATGCCCTGCATCGCCTCGCAGGTCTTGGCCCGGGCCGGCTTGCCGATGATCTCGAAGACCTGCGTCAGGCGCTCCACCTGCTGGGCGCTCTCCTCGGCGTGGGTCTCGAAGGCCTGGCGCAGCTCGTCGTGCTCCGCCGCCTTGGCGGATTTCTTGAGCGCCTTCACCGACTGCTTCTCGGCGTAGTAGACGTCCTTCAGGGTCTCGTAGAAAGCGTCCTGCAGCGTCTTCTGCTTGGCCATTCGGTCTGTCTCCGCTGGGGGCCGCGCGCCGTGTCGGCGGCGTCTTCCGGGCAACGCCGGTCCCGCCGGCCGTATCCGGACGATATCTTCGCCCTGTGGAGGAACCTTTCGGGGCTCAGCGGCCCGCCCCGTCCGGGCGCGGCTTCCGGCCGGCCCGCGGCGCGGCGCCCGGCTTCGGGCGCAGGCGGTCGAGGATTGTTTCCAGGGCGCGCTCCACGGCGTCGCGGTCCGGCACGGTCTCCGGCGGTGGCGGGGTTGATCGGCCCGGGTCGCGGCGCTTCGGCATGTCGTCCGCCCGTATCGGGGCCGGGCGGACCGGTGTTCCGGCCCGCGCGGCGGCTGCCGGCCGGTCGAGCGGCCAGGATCCTGAGATCAAAGCCTGCCGGGATCCCGGGATCCCGGGATCCTGTGATCAGGGTTCCCGGATGGTTGACGGCGCGTCCGGTCCCGGAGCCGGCGGCGGCCGCGCCGGATCGCGGGCGGTCCCGGCCGCGCCACCGGCGGACCCGCGGCCCCCGCCGAACGGCCAGTCGATCAGGCCGCCGGCCCAGAGCGCCGCCCAGACGAAGACCGGCTGAAAGGCGAGCCGCGGCCCGTGGTACCACCAGGAATCCGGGATGCCGTCGACGTGGACGTGCTCGAAGGCGTGCTTGAGGTTCGCCGGGTAGACGCAGGCCGCGTAGAGGGCGAGGCCGATCGCGGCCGCCCGGCGGAACCGGCCGGTCAGGAGCCCGGCGGCGCCCGCGATCTCGCACAGGCCGGTGGCCAGGACGACGAGCCGCGGCTGCGGTACCCAGTCGGGCATCAGCGGCAGCATCGCGTCGGTCGCCACGAGGTGGACCACGCCGACGAACCCGTAGAGCGCTGCGAGCCCGTAGCGCAGCCGGCGTCGCCCCGTCCCGATCGCCCGGTCGGTCACGCGACCGTGTCCTCGGCCGCGCCGCAGGCCTGCGCCACGCGGGCGCGCAGAGCCGCCATGAGCCGCGTCACCGCCGGGTGGCCGGCGCCCGGGAAGGCCGTGTCGCCGATGGCCGTCACGGGGGCCAGGAGCCGCAGGGAGTTGGTCAGGAACACGGCCTCCGCGCCGAGGAGATCGGGCAGGCCGAGCGACCGCTCCTCGGCCCGCAGCCCGCATCCGGCGGCGAGACCCAGCACCTCCGCCCGCACGATGCCGGCGAGCACGCCGTCTCCGAGCGGCGGCGTGACCAGGGCGGTGCCGAACAGGGCGAAGAGATTGCCCGTGCCCGCGCAGGCGACGCGCCCCCGCGTGTTGCGGAACAGCGCCTCGTCGCAGCCCGCGGCGGCGGCCTCCCGGGCGGCCAGCACCGCATCGAGATAGCCCAGCGTCTTCAGGCGACTGGCGGGGGAGGTGTCGTTGCGGGCGATGGCTGTCGGCCACAGGCGCAGGGGCGCGAAGGACGCGGCCTTGCTGCTCGGCGCCGCGGTGACGAACAGCGTCGGGTGCGGATCCTCCGGCGGCTTCAGGCCGCGCGGGCCGGACCCGCGGGTGAGGGTGGTGCGGATCGCGAGCCGCTCGCCCTGGCGGGCGACGGCCCGCACGGCGTCCCGGATCCGCTCCGCCTCGGCCGGGATTCCCAGCGTCTCCGCGGAGGCCACGAGCCGGGCGATATGGGCGTCCTCGAAGGCGACCCGGCCGCCGAGCGCCAGTGCGGTGTCGAACAGGCCGTCGCCGAGCGTCAGGCCGCGGTCGGTGTGGTCGAGGGGGGCCGTGGTTCCGGGCGCGAGCGCCCCGTCACGCCACAGCATCGCGGCGTCCCTCCGGCCGTTCCCGCCACGCGCGGGCCAGTCCCAAGAAGTTGGCGAACAGGGCGTGGCCGCCCTCGGTCAGGACCGATTCCGGGTGGAACTGGATGCCGTAGGTCGGGTGGGTCCGGTGCGACAGCGCCATCACCTCCCCCTCCTGCGAGACCGCGTCGACCGCGAGGTGCTGCGCCATGTCGGGGCCGGGGGTGACCACCAGCGAGTGGTAGCGCCCGACCGGCATCGGCGCCGGCAGACCCGAGAACAGGCGCTCGCCCGCGTGGGCGATCGGCGTCATCTGCCCGTGCAGGGGCCGCTGCGCCCGCGCGACCGTGCCGCCGAAGGCCGCGCCGATCGCCTGGTGGCCGAGGCAGACGCCGAGGATCGGCACCGCGCCCGACAGGTCCCGGATCGCCGGCAGGGAGATCCCGGCCTCCGCGGGGGTGCAGGGCCCGGGCGAGACCACCAGGGCCTCCGGTCCGAGCGCCCGGATGCCGGGAACGTCCAGCGCGTCGTTGCGCACGACCCGGACCGTCTCGCCGAGCTCCTCCAGGTAGCGGACGACGTTGAAGACGAACGAGTCGTAATTGTCGAGGACGAGGATCATGCGAAGGCCTCGAACACGCGGGCGGCCTTGGCCAGGGTCTCGTCGTATTCCGGGCCCGGCTCCGACAGCAGCGTCACCCCGCCCCCGGCCTGCAGGACCGCCTGCCGGTCGTCCATGAACACGGTGCGGATCGCGATCGACGTGTCGAGCGCCCCGTCGAAGCCGATCCGGCCGATGGCGCCGCAGTAGAGTTCCCGCGCGTCGCCCTCGATCTCCGTGATGATGTCCATGGCGCGGATCTTCGGCGCGCCCGTGATCGAGCCGCCCGGAAAGGTCCCTTCCAAGAGGTCGAGGGCGTCGAGCCCGTCGCGGAGGTCGCCGGTCACCACCGACACCAGATGGTGGACGTTGGCGTAGGTCTCCAGGCCGCACAGGGTCGGCACGGCGACGCTGCCCGGCCGGCAGACCCGCGACAGGTCGTTGCGCAGCAGGTCGACGATCATGACGTTCTCGGCCCGCTCCTTGACGCTGGCCTGGAGCGCCTCGGCCGCCGCCCGGTCGGCCGCCGGGTCATCGAGCCGGCGGGCCGTGCCCTTGATCGGGCGCGTCTCCACGTGCCGGCCGTCGAGGCGGATGAACCGCTCCGGCGAGGACGAGGCGACGGTCAGGCCCTCCTGTTCCAGGTAGGCCCCGAAGGTCGCCGGATTGGTCTCGCGCAGCCGCCGGTAGAGGGCGAACGGGTCGAAGCCGGCCGGCAGGTCGGCGGTGAAGCGCTGGGCGATGTTGGCCTGGTAGATGTCGCCGGCCCGGATATAGGCGCGGACCTTTTCGACAGCTTCTTCGTAGGTTTGGCGGTCGAAGTTCGAGCGCCACGCGAGCGGCTGGGCCGGCCGGGCGGGGGCCGCGGCGGGCGGCTCCGTGCCGCCGAGCAGGTCGGCGAAGCGGGCGAGCCGCGCCTCCGCGCGGGCCCGCCGCGCGTCCGGCGCGGTCTCGGGGAACCCCGTGGCGACGAGCCGGCCCGTGCCGGCGGCGTGGTCGACGACCAGCGCCGTGTCGTAGAAATTGAGTGCGATGTCGTCGGTGAGCCCCGCCCGCCGGGCCGGCGGCGCCACCCGTTCCAGCGCCGCGCCGAGGTCGTACGCCAGGTACCCGATCGCCCCGCCGGGGAACGGCTCGGGCCCGGGCTCGAGCCGGTAGGGCTCGAGGCAGGCCCGGAGCGCCGCCATCGGGCCGCCCGCCACCGGTCGCCCGTCGAGGGTCGCGCGCCCGTCGCGGTAGCGGAACCGCGCGAACGGGTCGGCGGCCACGATCGAGTGCCGGCCCAGCGGGTCGTGCCGCATGGCGCTGTCGAGGAAGGCGAGCCCGGGCAGGGCGCGCAGCCGGGCCGCCGCCGCGACGGGATCGATGAAGGGGATCTCTCGGGTCCACATGACCGGGTTCGGGGCCGTTATCCTCGGGCTGCGCGTCGTCCGCTGCCGTCGCACAGGCGATGCCGCGGGGGAAGCGGCAGTTCCACGCAGGCCCCGCCGCCCCGCGCGGGCGGGCCGTGTCCGGGGCGCAGGGCGACGCCGCCCTGGGCTGATGTGGGGTCTGAGGAGCCCGTCGTAAAGCTCTGCTGTAACGGCAGGATCGACGGCCGGGCCCAGGCTCGCGCGCAGGGCCGGTCACCCCTGCGGCGGCCGGCCTCGCGCGGAGGCGCGGGACCCTGTATAGGAGCGCGACCCCGAATTCCTGGTCCCGCGCGCCGGGCGGCCGATCGCCGGTCGCCCTGCCGGACCGTCCGACCCGAATGCCATGACCGCCACGCCCGCCCCCCGCGGCCCCGCTCCCGGCGCCGCCCCCAAGATCACGGCCCCCAAGATCTCGTTCGTCTCGCTGGGCTGCCCGAAGGCGCTGGTCGATTCCGAGCGGATCCTCACGCACCTGCGCGCCGAGGGCTACGAGCTGGCTCGCCGGCACGACGGCGCCGACGTGGTGATCGTCAACACCTGCGGCTTCCTCGATTCGGCCAAGGCGGAGTCGCTCTCGGCGATCGGCGAGGCCATGGCGGAGAACGGCCGGGTCATCGTCACCGGCTGCATGGGCGCGCAGCCGGAGGAGATCCGCGAGAAGTACCCCGACCTCCTCGCGGTGACCGGGCCCCAGGCCTACGAGTCGGTGGTGGCGGCCGTCCACGAGGCGGTGCCGCCGGCCCACGACCCGTTCCTCGACCTCGTGCCGCCGCAGGGGATCAAGCTCACCCCGCGCCACTACGCCTACCTGAAGATCTCGGAAGGGTGCAGCAACCGCTGCAGCTTCTGCATCATCCCGAGCTTGCGCGGGAACCTCGTCAGCCGCCCCGCCGCCGACGTGCTGCGCGAGGCCGAGAAGCTGGTGAAGGCCGGCGTGAAGGAGCTGCTGGTCGTCAGCCAGGACACCAGCGCGTACGGCGTCGACATCCGCTACAGTGAGAGCCCGTGGCAGGACCGCCAGGTCCGCGCGAAGTTCTACGACCTGACCCGGGAACTCGGCGAGCTCGGGGCCTGGGTGCGGCTGCACTACGTCTACCCCTACCCGCACGTGGACGAGGTCATCCCGCTGATGGCCGAGGGCAAGGTGCTGCCCTACCTCGACATGCCGCTCCAGCACGCGAGCCCCTCCGTGCTCAAGCGCATGCGCCGCCCCGGCAACCAGGAGCGCCAGCTCGACCGGATCCGCAGCTGGCGGCAGACCTGCCCGGACCTCGCGATCCGCTCGACCTTCATCGTCGGCTTCCCCGGCGAGACCGAGGCCGAGTTCGAGGAGCTGCTGGCCTGGCTCCAGGAGGCGAAGCTCGATCGCGTCGGCTGCTTCGAGTACGAGCCGGTGGCCGGCGCCACCGCCAACGCGCTGGGCGACCTCGTGCCGCCGGCGGTGAAGGCCGAGCGCAAGCGCCGGTTCATGGAGACCCAGAACGGCATCGCGCTCCGGCTGCAGCGGGCCAAGGTTGGCAAGCGGTTGCCCGTCATCGTCGATTCCGTCGAGGGCGGGGTCGCGCGGGGCCGGTCCAAGGCCGACGCGCCGGAGATTGACGGCACCGTCCACGCCGCCTTCCGGCGCCCGGTGCGGGTCGGCGACATCGTCACCGTGAAGATCGACCGGGCCGAGGCCTACGACCTCTACGGCAGCGTCGCCTGACGCGGAACACCGTCGCCGCGCCCGCGATGGCGGGCGCGGGCCGGACTCCTGTTGACGCCGCGCCCGGCGCGGCTTGACCCAGCCGTCCCGCCGCGGTCATTCAGAACAGAGCGGGAACTGGCGGCGGATCTCCGAGGCGGCGATGGATCCGGAGGTCGCGCTCCGAAAGATCATCCACATCGACATGGACGCGTTCTACGCCTCCGTGGAGCAGCGCGACGACCCGTCCCTGCGCGGCCTGCCGCTGGCGGTGGGCGGCTCGCGGGAGCGCGGCGTCGTGGCGGCGGCGAGCTACGAGGCGCGCAGGTTCGGCGTCCGCTCGGCCATGCCGTCGGCCACCGCCCGCCGGCTCTGCCCGGACCTGCTGTTCGTGAAGCCGCGCTTCGAGGTCTACCGGGCGGTCTCGGAGGAGATCCGCGCGGTCTTCGCCCGGCACACGGCCGTCATCGAGCCAGTGGCCCTGGACGAGGCCTATCTCGACGTCACCGAGAACCTCCTGGGACTCCCGACCGCCACGGCCGTGGCGAGGGCGATCCGGGCCGAGATCCTGGAGCGCACCGGCCTGATCGCCTCGGCCGGGGTCTCGTACAACAAGTTCCTCGCCAAGGTGGCGTCCGACCACAGGAAGCCCGACGCCCTGTTCGTCATCACCCCCGCGATGGGGCCGGACTTCGTGGCGGCGCTGCCGATCGGCCGGTTCCACGGCGTCGGCCCGGTCACCGAGGCGAAGATGAAGCGGCTCGGGATCGAGACCGGGGCGGACCTGCGCGCCTGGACGCCGGAGCGCCTGCGCGAGACCTTCGGCTCCGCGGGCGCCTACTACCACGCCGTCGCCCGCGGGATCGACGCGCGGCCGGTCCGCGCCCACCGGGTGCGCAAGTCGATCGGGGCGGAGACCACCTTCTCGGACGACACCGCCGCCTTCGAGGTCCTGGCCGCCCGGCTGGCGCCGCTGTTCGACAAGGTCTGGGCGGGGGCCGACGCCAAGGGCATGCGCGCCCGGACCGTGACCCTGAAGCTCAAGTTCTCGGATTTCGCCCAGGTCACCCGGGCGAGGTCGCTGCCCGTCCCCGTCGCCGACCGGGCCGGGCTGGAGCGGATCGGCCTCGACCTGCTGGCCGGCCTGTTCCCCCTGCGGCGCAGCGCGCGGCTGATCGGGGTATCGCTGTCGGGCTTCGCGCAGGACGCGCCCGAGGCGCCGCTCCAGCTCGGGCTGGCGCTCTGACACGGCCTCCGGGGCAGGCCCACGCTCCGTCATCACGGGCGCGGTGAAGTGACTCAGGGCAGCAGGACATCGGTCGGCGTGGCGCTGCCCTGGATTGCTTCGCTCCACGCGCAACGACGACGGTGGGGGAGCGATCAACCGGAAAGCGATGGAGCCGCCGCCGTCATGCACGACACGGCGCCTGTGCGGTTCCGCACGTCGGGAAGGGCGGGTCGATCGCAGAGCGGAGCGATCCGGTACGGATCAGGGTTTTTCGAGCCCGGGCGAACACGAGGACCCTGTCGATGCCGAAGCACGCCCGCCTGGCCCTGGCCGCCGCGCTCCTATCGGCCCTCGCGGCGGGCGCCGTCCGCGCGGACGGCACATCCGCTTTCGGGGCCGCCAACGCGGCCCAGCTCCGGGGCTACACCGCCAGCCCGGCCCAGATCTACGTTCCGGCAGGCGGCCCGAGCGCCAAGCCCGCAGCCCCTGCACCGCAGCGGCCGAAGCCGCCGGCCCGCGCCCGCTGACGGGGCTCGCCCGGGCCGCGCCGGCCCGGGCAGCCCGTCACGCGGTTCCGGTCACGCGTTCTTGCGCGGCCGGTGGTCCGGGTCGACGCCGCCGTCGAGCTTCGTCTCGTTGTCGACGTCGCCCACGAAGGTCGAATCCGCCTGCAGATCCGCCGGGTCGGCGCCGCTCATCCCCTTCGAGGTGCCGATCCCGGGATTGCCCTTGAGGTCGGCGTCGGTCGGGGTGTCGGTCTTCAGATGCTTGGACGACATGCAGGCTCCTGTCGGATGCTGATGCCGGGCCAACGCACCGGGGCGGAGACGGTCTCCCGCGGCCCGTGCGGCGGTTCGCCTCCCGGTCCCCGCAGGTCCTCAGCCGATCTCCGCCGCCGCGATCCGGCGGACGCCCGCCGCCTCCATCCGCGCCCAGGCCCGCGCGAGCGACCCGTCCACGTCGATCCCGCGCACCGCGTCCGCCACCACGAGGACGTCGAAACCCGCGTCACGCGCGTCGAGCGCGCTCCAGGCGACGCAGAAGTCGGTGGCGAGGCCGCACACGGCGACGCGGGCGATGCCGCGCTCCCGGAGCGCCCCCGCGAGGCCGGTGCGCGTGGCCCGGTCGGCCTCGAGGAACGCCGAGTAGCTGTCGACCCGCGGATCCAGCCCCTTGCGCACCACCAGGCTGGCCCGGTCGGTGGCGAGATCCGGCGCGAAGGCGGCCCCGCGGCTGCCCTGGACGCAGTGGCGCGGCCACAGCACCTGCGGCCCGTAGGGCAGCGCCACGGTCTCGAACGGCACCCGCCCCGGATGGGTCTCGGCGAAGGAGACGTGGTCCGCCGGATGCCAGTCCTGCATCAGCACCACGTGCCGGAAGCGGTGCTGGAGCGCGTTGATCGGGCCGATCACCGCGTCGCCCCCCGGGACGGGGAGCGCCCCGCCCGGCAGGAAATCGACCTGCACGTCGACGACGAGGAGCAGGTCGGCGTTGCCGGGCGTCACGGTCGGTCTCTACGGCAGCATCACGATCGAGCCGGTGGTCTCCCGGCCCGCGAGGTCGCGGTGCACCTGCTGCGCCTCGGCCAGCGGGTAGGTGGCGTTGACGGCGATCTTCACCGCGCCGTCGCGGACCACCTTGAACAGGCGGGCGGCCGCCTCCTCCAGGGTGGCGCGGTTCGACGAGAAGGTCGCGAGCGTCGGGCGCGTCACGTAGAGCGAGCCGCGCGGGGCCAGCAGGCCGAGGTCGAGCCCGGTGATCGCCCCGGAGGCCGAGCCGAAGCTCGCCAGCAGGCCGAGCGGCGCGAGGCTGTCCAGCGAGCCCATCAGGGTCGCCTGCCCGACGCCGTCGTAGACCACCGGGACGCCCTTGCCGCCGGTGATCTCGCGGACGCGCTTGGCGACGTCCTCCTCGCGGTAGAGGATGACGTGGTCGCAGCCGTTCCGCTTGGCGAGGTCCGCCTTCTCGGGGCTGCCGGCGGTGCCGATCACGGTGGCGCCGAGGTGCTTGGCCCACTGGCAGGCGATCAGGCCGACGCCGCCGGCGGCCGCCTGCCACAGGATCGTGTCGCCGGGCTTCACCGCGTAGGTCCGGTGCAGCAGGTACTCGACGGTCAGGCCCTTGAGCATCATGGCGGCGGCGGTCGTCTCGTCGACGCCGTCGGGGATCGGCACGGCCGCGGAGGCCGGGATCACCGGCTCCTCGGCGTAGCAGCCGTCCGCCACCGAGCCGTAGGCGACCCGGTCGCCGGGCTTGAACTGGCTGACGCCCTCGCCCACCGCCGTGACGGTGCCGGCACCCTCCTTGCCGGGGGTGTAGGGCATGTGCGGGGACTTGTAGGCGCCGGTGCGGAAGTAGATGTCGATGAAGTTGACGCCGATGGCCGCCTGCTTGACCCGGATCTGCCCGGGGCCGGGCTCGGCCAGGGGCACGTCCTCGAAGCGCATCACCTCGGGGCCGCCGTACTCGTAGACCCGGATCGCCTTCGGCATCGTTGGACTCCCGCTCGCCGCCCCGTCCGGGGGCGTTGCAGCCCGAGATAACGGAGCGCCCGGCGGAGGCAATTTCTTTTTGCCGTCTCGCCCTCCAGTTGTAACTCGCCCGGTCGCGGCGCCGTTCTGGATCCGTCGCCGCGGGGGGCCTATCTAGCGCCTACCCCTTGTTCGAGCCGAGGTCCGAGATCCATGTCCGGCACCACCCGCACGAGCGCCGACCTCGATCCGCGCCGCCGCCGCCTCCTCTACCGCGCCTGGCACCGGGGCATCCGCGAGATGGACCTGATCATGGGCCGCTTCGCCGACGCCGCGATCGGCGAGCTGTCGGAGGCGGAGCTCGACCAGTTCGAGGCGCTGATCGAGGTGCCGGACCGGGACCTGTTCAAGTGGCTCACCGGCGAGGTCGAGACGCCCTCGAACTACGACACGTCGGTCTGGCGGCGCGTCCGGGCGTTCCACCGGCACGACGCGCCGATCCATTCCTGAGAGAGCCCGCCTGAGAGAGCCCGCCTGAGAGAGCCCCGATGGACGAACCGAAACCCAATTACGACCACCCGGCCCGGTCGATCGCCACCGAGCTGGTGGTGCGGATCATGCTGGAGATGATGGAGCGCTCCGATCCGGCGCTCCGCGGAGAGATCCTCCGGCAGGCGACGGCGCGCGCCGCCGCGATGACCGAGCCCATGCCCAACGCGGACTTCTTCCGCGGCCGGGTCGAGGCGGCGCTGGCGGAGATCGTCGGGCCCGACGCCTGAGGGCGAGGGCCGGGGATTTTCATCGCATCCGATCGAAGCTCTCGGCCGATGCGGCCCGCTCCGTCATCACGAGCGCAGCGAAGTGACCCAGGGCAGCGCGTCCTTGGTCAGCGTGGCGCTGCTGGATCGCTTCGCTGCGCTCGCGAGGATGACCACCGTTCCCTGCCGCAGCGGAACCGCCATATAGGGCCTTCGGCCGTGACCGCGGGGACGCTTTATCGCGGCGGCCCGTTGGGCTAACGCCACCCGACCTCCTCCCCTGACGCGCCCGGCGGGACTCCCCGCGAAAGACCCGATGGCCAAGCCTCAGCCGAAGCCCCCCGCCCCCGCCGCCAAGCCGCAGGTCGCGCGCTTCGCGCTGCCGAAATCCTCCGCGCTCGCCCGGGCGATCGACGCCCTGAAGCGCGGCGACAGCCCGGTGCTGGCGAACGCCCCGGAGGGCTTCGACGCCCTCGCCCTCGCCGACCTCGCCCGCGCCCTGGCGCCGACCGTCGACGCGCCGGCCGTGCTGGTCCACGTGGCGCGCGATTCCGGCCGCTCGGCCTCGTTCCAGGCGGCCCTCGGCTTCGTCGCGCCCGAGATGGACGTGATGAGCCTGCCGGCCTGGGACTGCCAGCCCTACGACCGGGTCTCGCCGACGACGGCGGTCGCCGCCGCCCGGATGACGGCGCTGGCCCGCCTCGCCCGCACCCGCTCGGCCGAGGAGAGGCCGCGCATCCTCTGCACCACCGTCAACGCCCTGGTGCAGCGGGTGCCGCCCCGCGCCCACATCGCCCGGGAGGCGTTCTCGGCCGCGATCGGCAACGTCGTGGCGATGGACGACGTGGTGGCCTGGGTCGAGGCCAACGGCTTCCTGCGCACCGGGACGGTGCGCGACACCGGCGAGTACGCGGTGCGCGGCGGCATCCTTGACCTGTCGCCGCCGGGCTTGGCCGCGCCGATCCGCCTCGACTTCTTCGGCGACACGCTGGAATCGATCCGCGCCTTCGACCCGGAGACGCAGCGCACCACCGGCCAGCTCCGCTCGCTGGACCTGATGCCGATGAGCGAGGTCCAGCTCACCACGGAGACGATCCGGCGCTTCCGCCAGAACTACATCCAGAGCTTCGGCGCGGCGACCCGGGACGACCGGCTCTACGAGACCGTGAGCGAGGGGCGGCGCTACGCCGGCCTCGAGCACTGGATGCCGCTGTTCTACGACCACCTCGACACGCTGTTCGACTATCTCGGCGGCGTGCCGCTGGTCTTCGACCCGCAGGTGGAGGACGCCGCCGCCGAGCGGATCGCGCTGGTCCAGGACTACTATCAGGCCCGCGAGGGCGCGATGAAGACGCCGCAGCCCGGCGTCGCCCCCTACAAGCCCCTGCCGCCCCGCGCCCTCTACCTGACGCCGAACGAGCTGAAGGAGCGGATCGGCGCCGCCACGGTGGCGCGGCTGACCCCGTTCGCGCAGCCCGAATCGTCCGAGCGCGCCGTCATCGATTGCGGCGCGAAATCCGGACGGAACTTCGCCCCCGAGCGGGCCGACGAGAACGCCAGCGTGTTCGACGCCGCGGTGGCGCATATCCGCGACCTCCAGGGATCCGGTCACCACGTGATCCTGGGCGCGTGGTCCGACGGCTCCCGCGACCGGCTCTGCGGCGTGCTCACCGACCACGGCCTGAAGAAGCCCGTGGCGATCACCCGGCTCACCGACGTCTACGCGCTCAAGCGCGGCACCGACGCGGCGGTCGCCGTCTGGGGCCTGGAGGCGGGCTTCACCGCGGGCGAGCTGGCCGTCGTCTCCGAGGGCGACATCCTGGGCGACCGGCTGGTCCGCCAGAAGCGCAAGGCCAAGCGGCCGCAGGACGTGATCCTGGAGGTGCAGGCGCTCCAGCCCGGCGACCTCGTGGTCCACGCCGACCACGGCATCGGCCGGTTCGTCGGCCTCAAGACGATCCACGCCGCCGGCGCTCCGCACGACTGCCTGGAGCTGCAGTACACCGGCGGCCTGCTGCTGCTGCCGGTGGAGAACATCGAGCTCCTGACCCGCTACGGCTCGGAGGATTCCGAGGTCGCCCTCGACCGCCTCGGCGGCGGCGCGTGGCAGGCCCGCAAGGCCAAGATGAAGCGCCGCATCCTCGAGATGGCGGGCGAGCTGATCAAGGTCGCGGCCCAGCGCTTCGTCCGGAAGGCCCCGGCCCTGCAGGCGCCCGAGGGGCTCTACGGGGAGTTCGCCGCGCGCTTCCCGTTCGAGGAGACCGAGGACCAGGCCAACGCCATCGACGCGGTGCTGGACGACCTCAATGCCGGCCGGCCCATGGACCGGCTGGTCTGCGGCGACGTCGGCTTCGGCAAGACCGAGGTGGCGCTCCGCGCCGCCTTCGCGGCGGCGATCTCCGGCAAGCAGGTGGCGGTGATCGTCCCCACGACGCTGCTGGCCCGCCAGCATTTCCGGACCTTCGCGGAGCGCTTCAAGGGCCTGCCGGTCCAGGTGGCGCAGCTCTCGCGCTTCGCCTCCGCGGGGGAGATGAAGCAGACGCGGGCGGGGCTCATCGCCGGCACGGTCGACATCGTGGTCGGCACCCACGCCCTCTTGGCCAAGAACATCGCCTTCAAGGATCTCGGCCTGATCATCGTGGACGAGGAGCAGCATTTCGGCGTCGCCCACAAGGAGCGGCTGAAGGCGCTCCAGGCCGACGTCCACGTGCTGACGCTCTCGGCGACCCCGATCCCGCGCACGCTCCAGCTCGCCATGACGGGGGTGCGCGAGCTCTCGATCATCGCGACCCCGCCGGTCGACCGGCTGGTGGTGCGCACCTTCGTGACGCCGTTCGACCCGCTGACCATCCGGGAGGCGCTGCTGCGCGAGCGCTACCGCGGCGGCCAGTCCTTCTACGTGGTGCCGCGGATCGAGGATCTGGCCGAGGTCAAGAAGTTCCTCGACGCCGAGATGCCCGAGATCAAGGTCGCGGTCGCCCACGGCCAGATGGCGGCGGGCCAGCTCGAGGACGTGATGACCGCCTTCTACGAGGGCAAGTTCGACGTCCTGCTCTCGACCACGATCGTGGAATCGGGCCTCGACATCCCCACCGCCAACACGCTGATCGTGCACCGGGCCGACATGTTCGGCCTCGCGCAGCTCTACCAGCTGCGCGGCCGCGTCGGGCGCTCGAAGGCGCGGGCCTACGCGCTGTTCACGACGCCGGCGAACCGCCAGCTCACCGCCCAGGCCGAGCAGCGCCTCAAGGTGCTCCAGAGCCTCGACACGTTGGGCGCGGGCTTCCAGCTCGCGTCCCACGACCTCGACATCCGCGGCGCCGGCAACCTCCTCGGCGACGCCCAGTCGGGCCACATCAAGGAGGTCGGCTACGAGCTCTACCAGCAGATGCTGGAGGACGCGGTGACGGCGCTCAAGGCCGGCATCGAGGACGTGCCCGAGGAGGCGTGGTCGCCGACCATCGCGCTCGGCGCGCCCGTGACGATCCCGGAGGATTACGTCGAGGATCTCGGGGTGCGGCTGGCGCTCTACCGGCGGCTCGCCACCCTCCAGGACGATTCCGAGATGGAGAGCTTCGGCGCCGAGATGATCGACCGGTTCGGGCCGCTGCCGCCGGAGGTGGAGCAGCTCCTCAAGATCGGCACGATCAAGATCCTCTGCCTCAAGGCCAACGTCGAGAAGGTCGAGGCCGGGCCGAAGGGCGTGGTGGTCCATTTCCGCGACCGCTCCTACGCCAACCCGCAGGGGCTGGTGGCCTACGTCGCCGAGCAGGCGTCGTTCGCGAAGGTGCGGCCCGACATGAGCGTGGTGTTCGTGCGCGAGCTGACCACGGTCCCGGCCCGGCTCAAGACCGCCACCGAGGTGCTGCGCAGCCTCGTGACGATCGCCGAGCGGGCGAAGAAGGCGGCGTGACGGTCCTCCCGGCAGGCCTCCTCGGGACGCGGTAGCGGGTGGGACAGTCGCGCGATCGTTGCACGCGCGACGCATCTCTGCTCTCTCCGCCCCGAAGCCCAGGAGACGCGTGGATGGCAAACCCGGCGCAGGTCACCGGCGCGCCCGAGCCGGTGAAGGCCGCGCCGGGCGCCTTCCTCACGCCCCTGTTCACCGACCGGCGCGTCGCCGCGGTGCTCGGGCTCGGCTTCGCGCAGGGCATCCCGTTCCTGCTCGTCTACGCGACGCAGTCGGCGTGGCTCGTCCAGGCGAAGGTGCCGCTCGCCACGATCGGGCTGATGAGCGAGCTGACCATCGCCTACAAGCTCAAGTTCCTCTGGGCGCCGTTCCTCGACCGCCACGACGCGCCGCTCATCGGCCGCTGGCTCGGGCGGCGCCGGGGCTGGATCGTCGCCACGCAGATCCTGGTGGCGCTGGCGCTCGCCGGCGTCGCCTTCGGCGACCCGGCCCACTGGCTCGCCTGGACGGTGGCGTTCTCCCTGGCGCTCGGCGTCGCGGGCGCCACCCAGGACGTGGTGATCGACGGCTGGCGCATCACCGCCGCGCCCCCCGAGCAGCAGGCGCTGATGTCGTCCTGGGCCGAGATCGGCTTCCGGATCGGCAACCTCGCGGCCGGCGCCGGCGCCCTCTACCTGTCCGACGCGTATGGCTGGCGCGTGGCCTACCTGTGCATGGCCGCGCTGATGGCGCCCGGCACGGTCGCGGCGCTCCTCGCCCCCGAGCCCCCCGCCCCCGAGACGCCCGCCACCGGCGGCTTCGTCGAGACCGTCTGGGCGCCGATCCGCGACCTCCTCGCCCGGCTCGGGCCGCTGGCCGTCCCGGTGCTGGCGCTGGTCGCGGGCTTCCGGATGCCCGGCTACGTCTCGAACGCCATGGCGATCCCGCTGTTCAAGACGCTCGGCTACACCAACACCGACATCGCGACGGTGACGAAGCTGTTCGGCTTCTGGATCGCGCTCGGCGGCACCTTCCTGGCCAGCGCCATCATCCCGCGGATCGGCATGATGGCGAGCCTGCTGATCGGCACCGTGACGGCCTCGGCCTCGCACCTGGCCCTCGCCTACCTCGCCTGGCACGGCGGCCACGGCGGGGCGGCGTTCTGGACCTTCGCGCTGACCGTCGGCATCGACGGCTTCGCCTACGCCTTCGCGTCGATCGTGCTGATCACCTACATGTCGCGGCTCTCGGCCACCGCCCACGCGGCGAGCCAGTACGCCCTGCTGACCTCGCTCTGCGCCCTGCCCGGCAGCCTGCTCGCCGGGTTCTCGGGCTTCGTGATCGAGTGGACCGGCTTCGCGTGGTTCTTCGTCGGGACGTCGCTGATCGGCGTGCCGGTGGCCCTGCTCTGCCTGCTGGTCGCGCGCCGGCACGGGCCGATGGAGCTGGCGGGGGACGCGCTCGGGCACGCGGCCGGGGACGCGCCGGATCGGGCCACCTGAGGCTGTGTCCCAACACGGGAACGCGCGCGGAAACTGTCTCTTCAGCGGGGATTAACCACACCGCGGCTTAATGGGGTGGACGGTTGATGTCCTCCCCAGACGGGTGACCCGGGCCACGTGCGCGAGAACGGCTCTCGCGGGCGAACGGCGGCGGCTGCCCAGGGGAAGCGCGTACGCGAGTTCCCGAATGGCCCAGGCTGCGTTGTCCCTCGCCGCGTTCCAGACCGCGTATCCGAGCGCGGAACCGGCGCGACCGGCGCCCCCGCGCCCCACCTACGTCGAGACCGCCTACGATCCGGTCGTCCGCACCCGGGCGCCCTACCCGAGCGCCATGCGGCGCGCACGTCGCCGCGCCCGGCTGACGGCGCTCATCGCCCTCACCGGCGTCAGCCTCGCCGGCTGGGCCGTGTTCAGCCACCCGCAGGGGCCGGCCCGCCCCGAGGCGGAGTCCGTCGCGGCGGCCGGGCCGGCCGCCGTCCCGCCCCCGCAGGCCGTGGCGCCGCGGCCGAGCCTCGCCTGGATGCTCGACCGGAGCCCGGCGCTGGGCGCCGGCACCGCCACGGCCTTCGGGGGCGAGGCCCCGCCGGTCCCCGGCTTCCAGGTCGCCGCCGCCGCCCCGTCCCCGGCGGTCCGGGAGATCGCCCGGCAGGTCGCGCAGGCGGAGCGGGCGCGGGCCGCCCAGGTCCGGATGGCCCAGGCCAAAGCTGCAGAGAGAGTCGCGGACAAGATCGGCGAGAAGGCCGGCGAGAAGGGGGCGGGGGCGCCGGTCCGGATGGCCGCGGCCGAGCCCGCCCCCGCCGCCCTCGCACCCGTCCCCGTTCCCGCTCTGGTGCCGCTGCCGGTGGCGCGCCCGGCCGAGCTGCGGCGCGCGCCGGCGGCGCCGCCCGCGCGGGTGGCGAGCCGCGCCCTGCCCCGGACCCGCGACGTGTTCCGCGCCGCGATGGCCGAGGAGCCGTCCTTCTTCGAGAAGCTGTTCGGGGTCGGCGCCGCGGCGCCGTCTCAGGATAGCCGCCAGGACAGCCGACAGGAGCCCCGTCAGGCGCTGGCCTATGCCAGCCCGGACGCCCTGCCGCAGGAGGCGCCGCGCACCCGGATCAGCCCGGAGCCCGATTCGGTGGCCGGCACGGCCGTCTACGACATCACCGCCCGCACGGTGACGCTGCCCTCCGGCGAGGTGCTGGAGGCCCATTCCGGCCTCGGCGAGCACATGGACAACCCGCGCTACGTCCACCTGCGCATGCGCGGCTCGACCCCGCCCGGCACCTACACGCTGACCGAGCGCGAGCGCCTGTTCCACGGGGTCCGGGCGATCCGGCTCAACCCGGTGGGCGGCAGCGCCGCGATCCACGGCCGCGACGGTCTGCTGGCCCACACCTACATGCTGCGGCAGCCCGGCGCCTCGAACGGCTGCGTCTCGTTCCGCGACTACAACCGCTTCCTGCAGGCCTTCCTGCGGGGCGAGGTCCGGCGCCTCGTGGTGGTGGCCGGCAGCGAGGCCGGCGGCATCCTCAACCGGATCGGCATGATCGGCCGCCGGGGCGGCCGGGGCTGAGGATCGGCGGCCCCGGCGGCGCGCCGGGCCGAACGTCCGAAATCACGAACGTCCGAAATCACGAACGTCCGGGATCACTTCGGCGCGGCGCGGCTTTACGCGCCCGCCCAAGCTGCCTTAACGGGGCTCAGACGCCAGCCCTGACAAGAGGCACCCGATGAAACTGCCCCGCCGCTTCTTCCAGCCCCTCGCCACCGGCGCGCCGGCCCCGTTCCGCGAGCTGCCGGTGCGGCTGGAGCGGATGATCCACTTCGTGCCGCCCCACAACGACAAGGTCCGCGCCCGCGTGCCGGACCTCGCCGGGACCGTCGACGTGGTGCTGGGCAACCTGGAGGACGCGGTCCCGGCCGACCAGAAGGAGGCGGCCCGCAAGGGCTTCGTGGCCATGGCCCAGGCCACCGACTTCGCCGCCACCGGCACCGGCCTCTGGACCCGGATCAATGCCCTCAACTCGCCCTGGATCTTGGACGACCTGTTCACGATCGTGGCCGAGGTCGGCGACAAGCTCGACGTCGTGATGGTGCCCAAGGTCGAGGGGCCGTGGGACATCCACTACGTCGACCAGCTCCTCGCCCAGCTCGAGGCGCGCCACGGCGTGACGAAGCCGATCCTGGTCCACGCGATCCTGGAGACCGCCGAGGGCGTCGCCAACGTCGACGCCATCGCGTCGGCCTCGCCCCGGATGCACGGCATGAGCCTCGGGCCGGCGGATCTCGCGGCGTCCCGCGGCATGAAGACCACCCGGGTCGGCGGCGGCCACCCGGATTACCGGGTGATCGCCGACCCGGCGGGCGACGCGCCCCGGGCGAGCGCCCAGCAGGACCTCTGGCACTACACCATCGCCAAGATGGTCGACGCCTGCATGGCCAACGGCATCAAGGCCTTCTACGGCCCGTTCGGCGACTTCTCCGACGGCGACGCCTGCGAGGCGCAGTTCCGCAACGCCTTCCTGATGGGCTGCGCCGGCGCCTGGACGCTGCACCCGAGCCAGGTGGCGATCGCCAAGCGGGTCTTCGCGCCGGACCCGGCCGAGGTGGCCTTCGCGGCCCGGATCGTCGAGGCCATGCCGGACGGCACCGGCGCCGTGATGCTCGACGGCAAGATGCAGGACGACGCCACCTGGAAGCAGGCCAAGGTCATCGTGGACCTCGCCAGGCTGGTCGCCGCGAAGGACCCGGAGCTGGCGGCGGTCTACAAGCTGGGGTGAGCGGGCTGCCGGGGCCGCGTGTGGCGGTCCCGATACGGCGTCCGCGAGTCGCGACGCGCCCCCTCTCCCGCACGGGAGAGGGGGCCTGACGCTGCCGGCGAGACCGGGCTCGCCGTCCTTCCCGGCCGTTGCAACATGGTCGGATACGGCTCTAGGCCCCTCACCCGCCGAACCGCGCCCGGTACTCCTGCGGCGTCGCCGCGACGTGCCGCAGGAAGCTGCGCCGCATCGTCTCCTCGGAGCCGAAGCCGCAGGTCCGGGCGACGCGCTTCACCGGCTGCGCCGTCTCGGCGAGCGCGCGCCGGGCCGCCTCGACCCGCAGGCGCTCCACGGCCCTGGCCGGGGTCAGGCCGGTCGCCTCGCGATAGTGCCGGCTCAGGCTGCGCGCGCTCATCCCGGCCGCCGCGGCGAGCGCCGGCAGCGACAGGTCGCCGGCCAAGTTGTCGGCGACGTAGGCGTGGAGCCGCCCGAACCGCTCCTCGCCCGCCTGCAGCGCCAGCGCCGCGCTGAACTGCGCCTGCCCGCCGGGGCGCTTGAGGAACATCACGAGGTGGCGCGCCACCGTCAGGGCGGTCGCGCGGCCGAGATCCTCCTCGACCAGCGCCAGGGCCAGGTCGATGCCCGCCGTCACCCCCGCCGAGGACCAGACCGGGCCGTCGCGCACGAAGATCGGGTCGGGCTCGATCCGGGCGCGCCGGTAGCGGGCGGCGAGCGCCCCGCACTGCGTCCAGTGGGTCACGGCCCGCCGCCCGTCGAGGAGTCCCGCCGCCCCGAGCAGGAACGCGCCGGTGCAGACCGACGCGACCCGGCGGGCCCGGCCCGCCCGGGCCCGCACCCAGGCCACCAGGGCGGCGTCGTCGCAGGCCGCGACGACGCCGGGGCCGCCCGCGATCACCAGCGTGTCCACCGGCGCGTCGGGATCCGGCAATGGGTTGGCCACCAGCCGCAGGCCCGCCGAGGCGGTGAGTCCCGGGTCGCCGGCCGCGATCACCCGCGGCGCGTAGGGCATCCCGGCGCCGCCGTGCTCGTTGGCGGTGGCGAAGACCTGGAGCGGCCCGGCCACGTCGAGGAGCTGCACCGACGGGAAGGCCAGCACCTCGACCGGGCGCGGCGGATCTGGCGAGAAACGAGGGCTCTTTGGCATTTCGGCCAGATCCTGACGCGCTAGGATCTCCCTGTCCACCACGGAGGCCCGGCATGATCCCGCCCGACACCCACCTGCAGATCGGCTCGCTCCTGTTCGAGGGGCTGGACCAGATCGACCTCACCGGCCCGTTCGAGGTCCTGTCCCGGGTGCCCAACAGCACCTACCGGGTCTACGCGCCGGGCCCGGGGCCCGTCCGCGACGTCCGCGGCCTCCGGATGCTGCCGGACGCCACGCTCGGCGAGGCCCCGCGGCTCGACGTGCTGCACGTCCCGGGCGGCACGGGCCAGGAGGCCCTGATGCGGGACGCGGCCGTGCTCGGCTGGATCCGCGACCAGGTGGCCGGGGCCGGCCACGTCCTCTCGGTCTGCACCGGCGCCCTGATCCTCGGCGCGGCCGGCCTGCTGGTCGGGCGGCGGGCCACGACCTACTGGAACGCCGTGCACCTGCTCCCGTTCTTCGGCGCCGAGCCGGTGGACGCGCGCGTGGTGATCGACCGCGACGCGGACGACCGCACCTGGGTGTTCGCGGCCGGCGTCACCGCGGGCATCGACGGCGCGCTGCAGCTCGCCGCCGCGCTGCGCGGCGAGGAGGCCGCCCGGACCATCCAGCTCGGCATGCAGTACGCCCCCGAGCCCCCGTTCGACAGCGGCACGCCCCGCACGGCCTCCCCGGCCACCGTGGCGCGGGCGCGGGCGGCGGCGGCCGACATCACGGCCCGGCGCGAGGAAACCGCCCGGGCGATCGCGGCCGAGCTCGGCATCCGGATCCCGTAGGAGACCTCCGATGGACCTCACCCACGTTCGCGCCTTCGCGGCCGCCCTGGCGGCGAAGGACCGGGACGCCATGCTGGCGCAGATGGCCGAGGGGGTGGTGCTCAACACCCCGCTCGCCGCCGAGCCCGTGCGCGGGAAGGCGGCGATCCGGCCGGTGGTCGACGCCCTGCTGGCGGCGGTCGACGCCTTCGAGGTCCGCGAGATCCTGGAAGGCCCCGCGCACGCCGCCGCCTTCTTCGGCGCGACGGCCGGCCCGCACCGCCTCGACGGGATGGATTACTGGCGCCTCGACGCGGCCGGGCGCATCGCCGAGATGACCGTCCTGTGGCGGCCGCTGCCGGAGGCGATCGCCGTCCGGGACCGCCTGGCCCGCGCCGCGGAGACGCCGACTTCCGCGGCGACCGGGTGACACGATCCGTCA
This sequence comes from Methylobacterium sp. NMS14P, assembly GCF_028583545.1. Taxonomy (NCBI): domain Bacteria; kingdom Pseudomonadati; phylum Pseudomonadota; class Alphaproteobacteria; order Hyphomicrobiales; family Methylobacteriaceae; genus Methylobacterium; species Methylobacterium sp. NMS14P. Next base: position 1,917,929 of record NZ_CP087106.1, read on the forward strand.
TCGGACCTATCTGTCCGATCTGGACGGGTTGAACCATGTCGGACGTAACACTGAGAACCGCGAAATTCGCGATCGGCGCCGTGGTGCGCCACCGGATCTACCCGTTCCGGGGCGTCGTGTTCGACGTCGACCCGGTGTTCGACAACACCGAGGAATGGTGGCTGTCGATCCCCGAGGAGGTCCGGCCGCGCAAGGACCAGCCCTTCTACCACCTGCTCGCCGAGAACGCCGAGACCGAGTACGTGGCCTACGTGTCGGAGCAGAACCTCCTGCCCGACACGTCGGGCGAGGCCCTGCGCCACGCCGGCATCGCCGAGATGTTCGAGCGCGACGCCGCCGGCGCGTACCGGATGCGCGACCGCGCCACGAACTGAGGCGCCCGGTCCGTGAAGGTCCTGGCAAGCGGCGGGCGCTCGTCTGCCGCGACGGCCCGTGCCGTCGGACGAGCCCGCCCCGTGGTCGCCAACCCCCGCATCGCCGCTGCGCTCCTGCTCGCTGGCCTGCTCACGGGCGCGGCGCGCGCCAACGACAGCGCGGCCGAGCTCGATGCCGGCGGCCTCGTCCTGCGGCGCGAGCCCGGGATCGTGCTGGCGAGCGAGGACCTGTCGATCGCCCGCGACCGGATCGACGTGTCCTACCTGTTCCGCAATCAGGTTCAGGAGCCGCGCACGGTGCGGATCGCCTTCCCGCTGCCGCCGATCGACGGGCGGGAGCTCAGCTTCTCGGCCCTGGCGCTGCCCCGGCCCGACAGCCCGAACTTCGTCGGCTTCACCGTCACGGTCGACGGCAAGCCCCTCGAGCCCGAGCTGGAGGAGCGCGCCTTCGTGGGCGAGCGCGAGGTGACGGACCTGCTGCGCCGGCACGGCCTGCCGCTGAACCCGCTGCGCTTCGACGCGATCAGCACGGCGGCCAAGCGGATCGGCGCGCCCGAATGGGCCGCGCTGGTCAAGGCCGGGCTCTTCCCCGACGTCCCCGACACGCCGGACCGGATGACCGAGGGGCTCTGGCGCGGCGAGGCCAAGTTCCACTGGCTCCAGACCTTCCCGCCCGGGCAGGAGGTCCGGATCGCCCACAGCTACGCGCCCGTGAACGGCGCCCATTTCCTCGACCTCAAGGAAGCGTCCCGCCCGGGCTACCGGGCGACCTACTGCCTGGACGAGGCCGGGCTCGCGGCGATCCGACGCCTGCACGCGAAGGCGGCCGGTCCCGGCGGCTACCTGCGGGCGACCGTAGTACCCTACATCGTCACCACGGCGCGCAACTGGGCCGCGCCGATCGGGCGCTTCACCCTGACGGTCGACAAGGGCAGCCCGGAGGCGGTCGTCAGCTTCTGCCGCACGGACATCCGGAAGACCGGGCCGACCACGTTCCGCTGGGAGGCCCGGGACTACGTGCCCGACCAGGACCTGCGCGTGCTGATCGTCCAGCCGGCCTCGGGGACCCCGGGGACCCGTTAGGTCTCGCCGCCGGGCGGGTCGAACGCGAGGGGCCGAACCTCGCGGCCCGGCCCCCGATACGGACCCGCCGCGCGGCGGGTCGATGGCGCTTACTTGGCGGCCGGGGCCGGCGCCGGCGCCGCACCGGCGGCCGGGGCGGCGCCCTGCTGCTGCTCGAGCTTCTTGCGCATGTCCTCGGAGCGCTTCTCCAGCTCGGCCTGGAGCTTCTTCTGCTGCTCCTCGAGGACCTTCGGGTCGATGGCCGGGCCGTCGAAGGCCTTGCCGAAGCCGGCCAGCGGCACCGCGAAGGTGACCTCGCGCTGGGTCTGGTTCTGGACCGAGACGTTCAGGGTCGTGCCCTTCTTCATCGCGGCGATCACGCCGGCATCGACGCCGCCGGCCTCGGCGAAGCAGCCGTTCGGGAAGCAGACCGCGAAGCGGCCGGCGGTCGCCGCCTGGCCGTCGACGCTGAAGCGGATGCCCGGCTGCAGCAGCAGGCCGAGCGGCAGCAGGTAGCGCACCACGCGCACCTCCTGCTTCTGGGCGGCGTTCTTCATCTCGTAGACCGCCACGGCCAGCACCGGCTGGCCCTGGTCGGACACGAAGTCGCGGGTCGTGTAGCAGATGTCGGTGCCCGAACCCTGATCCTTGCCGCAGACCTTGGTCCAGTCGGCCTGGCTCGGCTCGGACTTCACCGCGACGATCTGCGGGCCCGTCTGGGCGGCCGGGGTGTTGGCCGCGGGGGTGCCCGGGGCGGTCGGCGCCGGGGCGGCCGGCGCGGGCGCGGCGGGCTTCTTCGGCTGCGCCAGGGCCGGCGCGGCCGCGAGGCCGAGGCCCGCGAGACCGAGGAGGGCGGCGCGGGCGAGCGTCGCGGTGCGGGTGAAGGACATCGGCTCTGACCCCTTGGAACGGACGTGTGTGGCTGGCAGGACGCGGAGCCGGCCTGGCGGCAGGTCCGCCGGAGCGACCGGCCGCCCGCCGCGTTGGCGCACCGCCCGGAGCTCCGGATGAATCGGTCCGGCCATCGGGCGGGACGGGCGCCCGTCTGCGCGCATCCCCCGCCCCGGCGACCGGGCGGCCTGCCTTTCCCCTCGAATGAGGCGAAGGCATGACACCGCGGCCTCGGAGGCTGTCGGAACCGTCCTGGCCGCGCCCGGCCCCCGATAGGCTCCCATCCGCCCGGCCGCAAGCGCGACGTTGCGCGGCCCTCTTAGCGGTCGGTTAACCCTGCCGGGCCGAGATGATAGAGGTTCTGCAGGATCGGCGGGGGCGGCGGGATTGAGCGCGTTGGCGGTGGCGGAGTGGGCGGCCGACGCCGCACCGGACGCGTCCGCGCGATCCGAGGACGCGCCCGACGGCCTGGCCGGCGCGCCGCTGGGCGGGCTGTTCGGCGGGCTGTCCGACGGTCTCGCGACCCGCCTGTTCGCCGCCGCCCTGACGGGCCCGCAGCGCACGGTCCTGCGTGATTCGGGGGACCGGGTCGCGTGGTGCGGGCGCCCGTCCATTACCTGGACCTACGCGGCCGCCGCCGAGATCGTCGGGCGGCTCGCCCGCGGCATCGGCGCGTGGCGGCTCCCGGCCGGCAGCCGGGTCGGGCTGTGGTATTCGGGCGGTGCCGAATCGGCCCTGGCCCACCTCGCCGTCGAGGCGGCGGGCCACCTGCCCTGCGCGATGCCCGCCCTCTGGGACGAGGCGGAGCTCTCCGCCGGGATCGAGGCGGCGGGCCTCGTGGCCGTGCTGACGGAGGGCCGCCGCGGCGCGCGCCGGCCCGCCGAGGACCTCACCCGCGCGGCCATGCGCCATTTCGCCCTGCGCTACCTCGCGGCCTTCGGCCCGAGCGTGCCGGACGGCGTGATCAGCCTCGACGCGATGGCCCTGGAGCGGGGCGTGGTCGAGCCGGCGCCGAGCCGCGGCCTCGTCACCTTCGCGGCCGGCGATCCCGGCCGGCCGGTCTACCGCACCGCCGCGGCGCTGGCGGCGGCGGTCGCCGCCCATCTCGACGCGCTGCCCGTGACCGCGGACGAGCGGGTCCTGACGCTCCTGCCCGGCCACGACCTGCGCGGCCTCGTGACCGGCCTGGGCACCGCCCTGGCGGCCGGCGCCGGCCTGGAGACCGTGCTGCCCTTCGACGAGGCCGGGTTCCGCGCCGCCCTTCTGCGGCCGGTGCCGACGCGGCTGGTGGTCCCGGCGCGGGTCGAATCGGCCCTCGCCGCCCTGCCGCTGCCCTGGACCGTCCGGGTCCTCGACGTGGTCCACCGCGCGCCCGCCCGGCTGACCCCCCGCGGCGCCGGGCCCGCGGGCCCGCAGCGCCTCGAGTCCCTGGTCCTGGGCGAGGCGCTGGTGCTCACGCGCCCCGGCCCGGACGACCTCGCCGCGACCCTGGCCGAGCCCGAGGGGGCCTTCCTGCCCCGCGATCTCTTGGACCTCGCCGGCGGCGCCGACGGCGCTCTCGCCTGCCGGGGCGCGGCCTGCGCGGCGGTCCCGCTCGCCCGCGGCGAGACCCCGGCGACGGATCCCCTGGCGTGGCGGAGCACGGGCTTCCGGCCGCTCCGCGCGGACGGGCTCGCGGATGGCACGGTGACGGCGATCGCCGCGACGGTCCCGTCCGCCTGAACGGCGGACGATCCCCGGTTCATCCGGCACTCAGGCGGCGCGGATAATCTCGCATCTGCACACGGACCGACGGATCCGATCCGCCTGTTCGCGGGTTCTGCATCGGATTGTCGTGACGGCTATCTTTCCAAGCCGTCCCGGATGGAGTACCGCTCAAGCTTATGGGTGCGCTGCAACAAGTGCTCGTGGTCGACGACGGCGTCCGCGCCGTGGACCGGTCCCTCTCGGGCGAGCTGGCCAGCCTCGGATACGCGAGCGTGACCGCCTCGATGGAGGCGGCGGACGACGTGCTGACCGTGATCGCCCGCCCGGCCGCCGTGCTGCTCCAGGCGCCCACCCGCCGGGATCCGGCCTACGCGCGCCGCGCCGCCCGCCTCCGCGGCCAGCTGCGCGAGCGCGGCATCCCGGTGATCCTCATCGGTGATTCGGGCGAGGCCCGCGCCGGCGGCCCGGTCGATCTCGCGACCCGGCTCGGCGCCTACGTGGCCGCGCAGCCGGATCTCTGAGGCCCGTCTCCGCCTTCAACGCGGGCGGCCACCGCGCCCGGACGCGTGCGACGCGACGGAGGCCGCGCCGGGGCCGAGCGCCGCCTGGAATAACCCATCACTGCCTCCGCTGGTACTCCCGCAACCCAGGACGGGGGAGCGAATCGGGCCGCCGTCGCCCGGGACAGGGCCGACGGCCGAGCCCGTCCGTGCCGGGGGACGCGCGGCTCCCCTCGCCCGCACGGGAGAGGGGGCAGGGCACGGCGCGGCTGTCTCGACCGGAGATGCCTGTCGTCCTGGCCGTTGCACCACGATCGGGCGCGGCCCTAGCGCGCCGCCCGCATCAGCTCCGGCGCGCCGATTCGCGGCAGCACGCCCTCCCGCATCACCAGGCGCCGCAGCGGCCCGAGCTGCGTCATCGCCAGCAGGCCGAGGCCGCGCAGCGCGTCGACCGGCAGCAGGTCGGTGAGCAGGCTGCGGTTGAGGAGATCGACCGCGGCGGTGCGCGCGGCCGTGTCGACGCGGCGCGCCCGCGCGTAGCCGTCGAGCACGGCGCGGGAGCCGGGATCGCGGCGGTCGCGGGCGGCGGCCAGCACCGCGTCGCGCAGGGTCGCGGCGTCGCGCAGGCCGAGATTGAGCCCCTGCGCGCCGATCGGCGGGAAGACGTGGGCCGCCTCCCCGATCAGCGCGAGCCGCGGCGCCACCGGGGTCGCCGCCGCGAGGCCGCGCATCGGCACGAGGCCCCGGGGACCGTCAACCCGCATGGCGCCGAGCATCGCCCGGGCCTGCCGCTCCACCGCCTGCCCCAGCGCCGCGTCGTCGAGGGCGGCGAGCCGCCGGGCCGCCCCCTCCCCGGTCACCCAGACGAGGCTGGACCGGTGGCCGCCCGGCAGCGGCACCAGGGTGAAGGGCCCCGACCGGGTGTGAAACTCGGTGGAGACGTCGCGGTGCGGGCGCGCGTGGGCCAGGATCGTGGTGATGGCGCTCTGCGGGTAGGTCCAGTCGTGCACGCGGACGCCGCTGGCGGCCCGCAGCGGCGAGCGGGCCCCGTCGGCCCCCACCACGAGCCGGGCCTCGACGCTCGTCCCGTCCGCCAGCGCGACCCGCGCGGCCGTCTCGCCGGCCACGGTACCGGCGGCATCCGCCTCGAACAGGGTGAGGTTGTCCTGCGCCCGGGCGCGGGCGCGCAGGCTCTCGACCAGGCGGGCGCTCTCGACGTTCCAGCCGAAGGCGTCGAGGCCGATCTCGGCGGCGCGGAACTGCGCCGGCGGTGGCCGGAACAGGCTGCCGGTGTCGTCGATGATCTGCAGCGTGCAGAGCGGGCTCGCGTGCGGCGCCACCGCCTCCCAGGCGCCGAGCGCCTCCAGCAGGCGCACCGACCCGTCGAGGAGCGCGACGGTCCGTCCGTCCGCCACCGGGGCGTGGCGCCCGATCAGCGCCGTGGGGATCCCTTCGCGGGCGACCGCCAGCGCGGCGGCGAGCCCCGCGGCCCCGGCTCCGACCACCGCGACCGCGAACGGCGCGCCGGCTTCTTCGATCTCGGCTCCTTCGGACATGCTGCCCCGCACGATCTCCGCTCGTTCCCGTGCCGGTCGGACCTCGCTCGCCGGAGGCCCGGGAGAAGGCCGGCGCGTCTCCCGCGCACGGCACGTGCCCGTATCTGAGCTTTCGGGTATCTCTGCCAAGCCCGATCCGCGAAGGCCACAGCGCCGCATCCCGGAGGCGCATCTCCACGCCTGTTACGACCGGCTGATCGCCGCCGGGCTGTTCCCGGCGCGCGGCCGGATCTGCGACGCGGGCTGCGGCACCGGCCAGATCTCCCTGCCCCTCGCCGGACGCGGCTACGCAGTCGCGGGCTACGACATCGCGGTCGAGATGGTGCAGCGTGCCCGGGCGAAGCTGCCGGCCGGGCTGGACGCCCTCTACGCGGTGGCGGATGTCCGCGCCCTGCCCGAGGCGGATCGCGCCTGCGACGCGGTGGTCGTCTCCAAGCTGTTCATGCACATCGCCGACTGGCAGGCGGCGGTCCTGGAGCTGGTCCGGGTGGCGAGGCCCGGCGCGCCGATCGCCCACCTGCGCGACCGGGGCGCCTACGGCACGGCGGTCCGCCGCCACTTCGCGGCGCGCCTCCGCGCGGCCGGCTTCGCGCGGCTGTTCCTCGGGCCCGATCCCGGCTCCAGCGCGGAGCTCGTCGCCTTCCTGGCCGGCCGGGGCTGGTCGCCGGTCCCGGTGGCGACGGCGGATCTCACGTGGCGCTTCGACACGTCGGCCGCCGAGACCCTCCGGGGCCTGCGCGAGCGGATCTTCGCCGAGTTCTGGTACGTGCCGGAGGCCGCCTACGCGGCGGCCCTGGCCGAGACCGAGGCCTGGGCGGCGGCCGAGCCCGGCGGCCTCGACCGCGCCGAGACCATGACGGCCCGTCTCGCGGTCGACCTGTTCCGGGCCGGCGGCTGACCCATCGGCTGACTCATCGGCTGGCTCAGCGCAGGAACGCCGCCAGCTCCGAGACAACCGCGTCCGGCCGCTCCTCCTGGAGGGTGTGGCCGCAATCCAGCGCCCGGCCCGAGACGTCGGTCGCCTTCTCGCGCCACGTCTCCAGCACGTCGTAGGTCCGGCCGACCACGCCCTTCGCCCCCCACAGCGCCAGCAGCGGCGCGGTGACCCGGGCCTCGGCATCGGCCGCGTCGTGCTCCAGGTCGATCCCGGCCGCCGCCCGGTAATCCTCGCAGATCGCGTGGCGGCAGGCCGGGTCGGCGTAGCAGCGCAGGTACTCGGCGAAGAGCTCCGGCGGGGTCGAGCCGGGGGTCTTCGACTGGCCCTCGACGTGGTGGCGCAGGAAGTATTCCGGGTCGGCCCCGATCAGCGTCTCCGGCAGGGGGTGGGGCTGGATGAAGAAGAACCACCAGAAATAGCGGGTGGCGAAATCCTTGTCGGTGCGCGCGTACATGGTCGCGGTCGGCGCGATGTCGAGGACGGCGACGCGCTCGACGGCGGCGGCGTGGTCCAGGGCGAGGCGGTGGGCGACCCGGCCGCCCCGGTCGTGGCCGACGACGGCGAAGCGCGCGTGCCCGAGCGCCCGCATCAGGGCCGCCGCGTCCGCCGCCATGGCGCGCTTGGCGTAGTTGGCGTGGCGCTCGCCCCCCGGCGGCTTGGCCGAATCGCCGTAGCCGCGCAGGTCCATCGCCACCACGGTGCGGTGCTCCGCGAGGCGCGGCGCGACGTGGAGCCACGTCGACAGCGTCTGCGGATGGCCGTGCAGGAGCAGCACCGGCGGCCCGGACCCGGCCGAGCGGGCGTTGATCGTCACGCCGGGCGCGGTCTCGATCCGGTGCCGGTCGAAACCCGGCAGGAAGTCGCGGGCCATGGATTCGGTCTCCGGGTTCGGTCTCCATCCTGCCGCACTGGCGCGCCGGGATGCACCGGATGATAAGGCGCCTCCGGCACCATGTCCGCCGAACCGCCATGACAGATGCACGCGCGACTCAGGACCCGGCCTTGAAGGATTCCGACGCGGCCGATGCGCCGGCGGCGGAGGCCGCCCCCGCGCCTGCCGTCGCCCCGACTCTGCGGCCGAGCATCCTCGACCCGCTCTTCGCGCCGGCCCGCGCCCTGCCGGGGATCGGGCCGAAGATGGCGCCGCTCATCGAGAAGCTGCTCGGCACCCCCGAGCGCGAGGCCCGGGTCGTGGACCTGCTGTTCCACCTGCCCCAGGGCGGCGTGGCGCGGAAGCTCATGGGCTCGATCAGCGAGGCCCCCACCGGCGAGCCGGTGACGATCGGCGTCACCGTGGTGGCGCACCGCCCGGCCCAGGCCGGGCCCGGCCGGCGCCCGCACCGGGTGCTGGTGGAGGATGCCTCCGGCGAGATCTCCCTGGTCTTCTTCGGCATGCCCCGCCCCCGGGTGGAGAAGATGCTGCCGCTCGGGGCGCACCGCTACATCACCGGCCGGATCGACCTCTGGGACGGCACCCGCCAGATGGTCCACCCGTCGCGGATCGTGGACGAGGCGGGCCTGGCCGAGCTGCCCGCCGTCGAGCCGGTCTACGGCGCCACCGAGGGGCTGACCTCCCGGGCGATCAACAAGCTCGCGGTCGCGGCCCTCGACCGGCTGCCGGTCCTGCCGGAATGGCAGGACCCGGCCTGGCTGGAGCGGAACCGCCTGCCGCCCTTCGCGGACGCGCTCCGCCTCGAGCACCGCCCCGAGGAGGCGCCCCCGAAGGCCGAGGACCCGCTCCAGCCGCCGCCCGCGACGCCGTCCCGGAAGCGGCTGGCCTACGACGAGCTCCTCGCCTCGCAATTGGCACTCGCCCTCCTGCGCGCCCGCCAGCGGCGCAAGGCCGGCCGCGTCAATGCCGGCGACGGGGCCCTGAGCGCCCGCCTCGAGGCCGCCCTCCCCTTCGCGCTGACCGGCGCCCAGGCGCGGGCGGTGGCGGAGATCCGCGCCGACCTCGCGGCGCCCCGGCGGATGCTGCGCCTGCTCCAGGGCGATGTCGGCTCGGGCAAGACCGCGGTGGCCCTGCTCGCGATGGCCTCGGCGGTCGAGGCCGGGCGTCAGGCCGCCCTGATGGCGCCCACCGAGATCCTGGCACGGCAGCATTTCGAGCGGCTGAAACCGCTGGCCGGTCCCCTGCGCCTGCGCCTGATGACTGGCCGCGACCGGGCCGCGGAGCGCAAGGCGACGCTCGCCGACCTCGCCGCGGGCGAGATCGACATCCTGGTCGGCACCCACGCCCTGTTCCAGGAGGCGGTGACGTTCCGCGACCTCGGCCTCGCGGTGGTGGACGAGCAGCACCGGTTCGGCGTCCACCAGCGCCTCGCGCTCGGCGCCAAGGGCGAGGCGGTCGATTTCCTGGTCATGACCGCGACGCCGATCCCCCGCACCCTGGCGCTGACCTTCTTCGGCGACATGGACGTCTCGATCCTCGACGAGAAGCCCGCCGGCCGGCAGCCGATCCGCACGATCACGCTGCCGACCGAGCGGATCGACGAGGTCGTGGCCGGCCTCGCCCGGGCGATCGCCGGGGGCGAGCGGGTCTACTGGATCTGCCCCCTGGTGGAGGAATCGGAGTTCGTCGACCTCGCCGCCGCGGCCGAGCGCTTCGACGACCTGCGGAAGCACTTCGGCGACGCGGTCGGGCTGATCCACGGCAAGATGCCGGGCCCCGAGAAGGACGCCGCCATGGCCCGCTTCGCCGCCGGGGAGACCGAGCTCCTGGTCTCGACCACGGTGGTGGAGGTCGGGGTCGACGTGCCCGAGGCCACCATCATGGTGATCGAGCACGCGGAGCGCTTCGGGCTGGCGCAGCTGCACCAGCTCCGCGGCCGGGTCGGGCGCGGCTCGAAGGCCTCCTCGTGCCTGCTGCTCTACCGGGGGCCCCTCGGGCAGGTGTCCCGGGCCCGGCTCGAGATGATGCGCGCGAGCGAGGACGGCTTCCGCATCGCCGAGGCCGACCTGAAGCTGCGCGGCGAGGGCGAGGTGCTCGGCACCCGGCAATCCGGCATGGCGGCGTTCCGGCTGGCGCGGCTGGAGAGCGACGCCGCCCTGCTGGAGGCGGCCCGCGACGACGCGCGGATGATCGTGGAGCGCGATCCCGGCCTCAGGAGCCCGCGGGGGCAGGCGCTGCGGGTGCTGCTCTACCTGTTCGAGCGGGAGGCCGCGATCCGGCTGATCGGGGCCGGATGAACGGTTTCCTGAACGGATCCGTTCAGGAAAGTCCGGCCTTCCTGAACGGCCGGATCCGGAATCGTCGCCGCGCGGCCGGATCGATACTTCGATGCGCCAATGTCACAGGCGCCCTGAAAAGATGAATTTTATCAGGGTCTTGGCGGGAATGCGCGGAAGCTTGGCGGCGACGGGTCGGCGGTCCGGAGGGCTCCGGACAGGCCTCGTGACCTTGCATCAGCCATATTCTTCCCTTAACTGGAGATGAACGAATGGCCCGGTAAGCCGGGACATCACGGACGAATCTGGAGGACGGACATGTCGAACGGACTGTTCCAAGGCCTGCCGGGCTCCCACGAGATGGCCGGTGCCCACGCCCTGCCGACCGAGCCCTGGCTCCTGCCGATCACGGATCGCGCCGCCGAGGCGGCGGGCAAGACCGCGGACGAGTTGCAGGCCGCCGTGCGCCGGGCGTCCCGGCCCTTCTGGCTGGCCGCCAACGGGCTCTGCATCGCGCTGGGGCTCGCGCTCACCCTGCAATGCGCGTCCGGCTGGGGCCCGACGGCGCCCCGCAGCGCCGTGACGGTCGCGCAGGCGGCGTCGCCGACCATCGCGCCGCAGACGGCCTCGCTGCAGCGCTGAGCCGCGCCGACAGCCCGAACATCCAGGGCCGTCCCGCGCGCGGGGCGGCTTTTTTCGTGGTCCGCCGCCGTTCCCGAGCACGGACGGAGCGGCTCGGGCACCGGATCAACCGGCGCGCGGCCCGATCCTGAGGTGCCGAAGCGGAGCGGAGACCTCGCTCGGGGCCCGCCGACGCGGACATCTCAGGATGAGGGCGTCGGGTGAGAGCACCCGATCAGCCTGCCGGGAGGCGTTGCCGTGTCCCGCGGACCGGCCGACGCGAGTCTGCCCGGGCCGCCAGCCTCACGCGTCCTGCGGCTCCCGACGGGGCACCGGGCCGCCGGCCTGCTGGGCCGTCCGCAGGCTGGCCGCCATGGCGTTGAGGCGGCCCTGCGGGTCCTCCGGCTGGATCACCCCGGCCGACATCACCAGCTTGGCGGCGTCGTCGACGCTGATGGCGAGCTCCACCACCTCCGCGCGCGGCAGGTAGAAGAAGAAGCCCGTGGTCGGATTGGGCGCGCAGGGCAGGAAGACGCCGACGAGGTCGTCCGCCGGCGCCCCCCGGGCCCGCAGCGCCCCCTCGACCTCGTGGGCCGCCGGGGCGGACAGGAACACCACCGACCACGTGCCCTTCACGGGGAACTCCACGAGCCCCACCGTGCGGAACGAGGTGCCGTTGGCCGAGAACAGCGTCTCGAAGATCTGCCGCAGGCCCTTGTAGAGGCCGGAGATCACGGGGGTCCGCGCCAGCAGGACCTCGCCGAACTCGATCACCGAGCGTCCGACCAGGTTCGCCGTGAGGAAGCCCAGCAGCGTCACCGCCAGGAACGCGATCACGAGGCCGAGGCCCGGGATCGAGAACGGCAGGTAATGGTCCGGCAGGTAGCTCGCCGGCACCAGCGGCTTCACGAACGAATCGATCAGCGCGATGAACCACCACGTGATGTAGGCGGTGATGGCCAGCGGGCCGGCGACGATGATGCCGGTGAGGAAATAGGTGCGCAGCCGGCCGCGCGCGCTGACCCGCGTCTTCGGGGCGCCGCCGCCCGCCGCGGCGGCGTCGGGCTCGGGAGCCTGGATCGGCGGGGGAATCGGCGCCACGGGTGCCCTCTCGGCCGCACCGCGCGCGGCGATGACGCTGCGAGGCTCGTCCCCCGCTGGCAGAGAGGTAGCGGTTGCGCTTGTCCGCCTCAAGGGCGGCCCCGCCGCCCTCAGGCGTCCGGACCAGGCGGTCGGGCGGCGGGGACCGGCATCGCGTCCCGGGGAATCACGGCGCCGCGATGCCCGATCACCGCCCCGGCCAGGCGGTGCGCCTCGGCGGCGGCGGCCTCCGGCGCCAGCCCGGCGATGCGCGCCGCGAGGTAGCCCGCCGCGAAACTGTCGCCCGCCGCCGTCGTGTCGACGACCCGCGCGGCGCGCCCGGCCGGAACGGCGGTGTCGGCCGCGCCGTGCAGCACCCGGGCGACGGGGCCCGATGCGCCCGAGACCTTGAGCACGATCTCGGCCCGGCCGCGGTGGCGCAGCACCTCGTCCTCGCCCGCCGCGCCGAAGAGCCAGTCCAGATCCTCAGCCGAGGCGAAGATCACGTCGGCCAGGGCCAGGGCTGTGCGGAAGGCCGCCCAGGCCTCGTCCCGGTCGGGCCAGCCGCGGGGACGGTAATTGGTGTCGAAGGCGACCTGGCCGCCCCGGCTCCGCAGGCGCGACAGCGTCTCGAACAGGGCGGCGCGCCCGGTCTCGCCGTAGAGCGAGAGGCTGATGCCGGACAGGTAGACGAGGTCGTAGCGCTCCAGCTCCGCCTCCGTCTCGGCGGCGCCCGGCTCGGTGAAGAGGTCCCGGGCCGCGGCCCGGTCGCGCCAGTAGTGGAAGCTGCGCTCGCCGTCGGCATCCGTGCGGATGATGTAGAGACCCGGCATCCGGCCCTGCAGGCGCCGGACCCGGTCGAGGCCGATGCCCTCGCGGCCCCAGGCCGCCGCCATCTCGTCGCTCCAGACGTCGTCGCCCAGCGCCGTCACGTAATCCACCGCCACGCCGAGGCGCGCGAGGTAGAGCGCGGTGTTCAGCGTGTCGCCGCCGAAGCCCCGGACCAGATTCCCGTCCGGGCGTTCGGACAGTTCGACCATGCACTCGCCGATGCAGGCGACCCTCATGCGGTTCCTCCCGGTGCGCGACCCCGTCTCCCCGCATTGTTCGGCCCGACCTGTCAATCGTCCGCAGGTCCCGGCCTCGCCGGCTCGGTCCGGCCGCGCGCGGCTTCCGGAGCGCGACGATCCGCGAACCGCGCCCATCTGATCGGTATTTATATCTTCGTGCTACGATGTTCTGGCAAAAGTATCGACTTACGTTGATCTGATTCCGTATTATAGACAAATGTTCGCAATAATAATCGTAACACGCTCCTCGCGCGCTCGACAGGAATTGATGATGCGCGCTCTGCGTCGCGTTCTTCGCAGATCGCTTCAATGCCGGAGCGGAAAATCACACTTCTGAAACGCCATATAATCGAGAACGGCCCTCGCGAGAGCGGTCATGGCCGATCAGGAGTCCGTCGCGTTGCTGTCATGGCGGTGTGTGCCGAACGCGCCCAGCGGCGGGACGCGGTTGAGGATCTCGGAAATCTCACTCCGCTGCACGGCAGCAGTCGGTTCGCGATTTCGGGAACAGATCGCGCCGCACCGCCATGTCTCCGAGGGGTCTTTATCGACGCTTTCGAGTGAGATCGATAGAGATCCGAACTTGACCGAGAGAAAATTCGGCTGAATTCTGAATGTTTATGCTGGAAAAATTCTCATGGCGGGAGAGGCGAGACGGTGATACCGTTCGATCGGTGCTGAGATGTTCCATACTGCTTTAAGCGCTCTGACTTTCTCGTCGGGAGAGTTCCTGACTCTCACGGAAAGCCGAGGCGTGAGTGGTGCCTGGAGCTGGATCTTCGCGGGCGAGGAGCAGGTCTGGTCCCCCGGGTTCTACCGGCTGCTCGGGCTCGTTCCGAACGCCGCGAAGGCGCGCTACGACCTGTTGCTGAGCCTTATCCATCCGGAGGACCGTCCTCTGATGCCGGCGCTGGCCGATATCCGGCAGGGGCACGTCCCGCGCGAGGTCATCGTCCGGGTGATCCGGACGAACGGCACGGTGCGCACCCTCTCGCTGACGATGGAGGTGCGCGTCTCGGCGGAAGGGCGGCCCGTCGCCCTCAACGGCACGGCGCTCGACGTGAGCGACCGCGAGCAGCTGGCGCGCCTGCGGCAGGAGGAGCGCCGCCGGCAGAGCGCGCTCTACCTCACGGAGCATATCGCGACCTTCTCGATGGGGCTCGACCGCGTCCGGGACATCCCGTTCGCCGTGGCCCAGGTCCACGGGCTCCCGCTGGATGAGATCTGCGCCGAGCCGTATCTCCTGGTCGTGCCGGAGGAGCGCGAGGTCTTCCGGGCGGCGGCCCAGGCGCAGATCGAGCGGCGGGCGTTCTTCCAGCGAGGTGCCCACGAGCGGCTCGCCAACGGCGAGCTCTGGCACTTCCGGATCCTCACGATGCCGGTCTGGGATCCGGACGGGACCTACCTGGGCCGCTGCGGGCTCAAGTACCCCGTCCGCAACCACGCCCCGCCCCTGGTCGGCCTGCACGAGGGGCTGGAGCATTCCGTGACCGGTCACCACCTGCGGGCCGCGCGGGCTCTCCTCGACTGGTCGATGATGGATCTCGCCCAGGCGAGCGGCCTGTCGCATTCGACGGTGCGGCGTCTCGAGGAGGACAGCGAGCATCGGGGAAGCCGGTCCCGCCTGCACGCGGTCGAGGCGCTGCGCCGGGCGGGCGTCCGCTTCGTTCCCATGGATGACGGGACCCTGGCGGTCGCCCGGGTCTGAACGGCCCGCGCGGCCGACGGGCCCTCCGCGGGATCCGTCCTGCCCTGCCCCACCAGGTCGGGCCACGGACGGTCTCCGCGCCGGCCCCCGAGGGACCCCGCCTCCGGCGCGGAGACCGGAAGGAGCGGGTCGCGGGCGATCCGCCGTCAGGCGTCCCCGCGCCCGCGTGTCGCGGCGGCCCGGACGGGGCCGCCGATCCAGGGCGGTGCGGGCCGGGCCTCCTCAGGCCGCCTTGTGGCCGAGCTGGATCGCCTTGGCGATCTCCGAGCGCTTGGCGGCGTAGCCCGGGGCCACCATCGGGTAGTCGGCCGGCAGGCCGTACTTCGCCCGGTACCGCTCGGGGGTGAGGCCGTGCGCGGTGAGGTGACGCTTCAGGGTCTTGTAGGACCGGCCGTCGATGAAGCTGATCAGGCCGTCCTGCTGGATCGAGGCCTCGATCTGCGCCGCCGTCGGGCCGGTCCAGCCGGGACCGGATCCCGAACCGCCGCCCTGCAGCACCGATATGGCCGTGTGCACTTGGTCGATCAGAACCGGCAGGTCTCCCACGCCCACCGCATTCCGGGACACGTAGGCCGCAACCAGTGATGCCGTGCACTTGATCAGGTCTGTGTTCGGGTCCGAGGTCTTTTCGTTCAAATCGATGGTGTTCATGAATCCCCCAGTACCGAGAGTCGAGGCATGGAAAACGGTGCATCGATAAAGCTGAGGCTTTGATCAGCTTTTACCGCCCAAGCATGCACCAAACTGCTTCGAGTCTGCCAACATTGGCGCGTAACTATACAAAAACTGTCTATTTTGTCTACGCTTTATCTTAGGATGTGCTTTGAACACTTTCTGTTCTTGCCGGGCAACATGAGGTTGCTACGCGCGCGACCAGTCGCAAACAGTGCGCAGTTTCGGCATCCGGCCCGACAGCCTGTCGGCGATGACTTCGAACGGCCGCACGAGGACAGGCTGCGGGCGCGCGAATCAGTGGCGGAGACAGGGACCGATCACGGATGCGGCGCCGTTACGGGTCGATCGGGCC
This sequence comes from Methylobacterium sp. NMS14P, assembly GCF_028583545.1. Taxonomy (NCBI): domain Bacteria; kingdom Pseudomonadati; phylum Pseudomonadota; class Alphaproteobacteria; order Hyphomicrobiales; family Methylobacteriaceae; genus Methylobacterium; species Methylobacterium sp. NMS14P. The sequence continues at coordinate 1,933,630 of NZ_CP087106.1, forward strand.
GCGATCCGCGGCCCTGTCGCCCCGCGGGTCGGGCGGCGCGCGGCCGGATCGCGGGGTCCGTGGCGGTTGTCCGCGGCCGATCCGCGGGCGCTGGCGCCCGGACCAGGCCCCGAATTAACAAAGTTCTCAGGCAAGGCGTGGATCGTGCGCCCCGGGCGCATCGCGAGACGCTCGCTTGTCGGGAGCCTCTCTCCGGCCGTGACGGCACGGCGGCATCCGTGCGAGAGGCTCGTCGACGCGCGCTTTCGAGGGCGACCCCTATGTCCGGACCCTGTGCGACCTCAATCCCGCGCGCGCTCTCCGCGCTCGAAGCGCCCGGACCGGGCGCCGCGGATGCGGTCGGCGGCCGGATGCCGCCCCTCTGGATGTTGCTCGTCGGCCGGGCCGCGGTCCGCCGCCACTGGCACCTGATCGTCGCCACCGGCCTGCTGTGGTCGTCGCTCGGCCTCCTGGTGGTGGTCGATTCCCTCGACGGCGCGCTCCACGTCCCGGACCGGTGGTTCGGCCTGATCCTCCTGGCCGAGGGCGTGAGCGCCCTCGTCGTCGGCGCGTCCGCGGTCGGCGCCGCGCGCCGCCTGCGCCTCGCCAAGGGCGCGCTGCTGTCGGTCATGGCCGTGCTGATCATGATGGCCACGCGGCACAGCACCTTCCTGCTCGCCATGATCTTCGGCGTCGCCTTCGTGGTCGACGGCCTCGTCCGGATCACGATCGCCGGCCTGCTGAAATTCTCCGGCTGGCGGATATCGGTCGCGCTGGGCGGCCTCAGCATCGCCTTCGGCCTGTTCCATCTCCAGCCCTGGCCGACCTGGTACGCCGGCACGGTCGGCTACTGCATCGGCATGTTCCTGATCCTGAACGGCGCCAACCTCGCGCTGGTCGGGCTGCGCACCCGGCGCCTGGGCACGGCCGAGCCGGCAGTATCCGCGGCCGGCACCGGCGCGGCCGGGCGCGGCAGCCTGACGGTCTATGTCTGGACGCCCACCGGGCAGGCGACCACGCCGGCCGGCCAGCGGCTGATCCGGCGCTACGTCGCCTCCGTCGACAAGGCCGGGCGGTTCTCCACCGGCCACGCGGCCCTGCAGCAGGGCGACGACCTCTACGTCAGCCACTACCCTGCGGTGGAGATCGACCGCTCGCCCGCCAATCTGCGCTCGAGCCTGCGCGCGGGCCCGGAGAACGACGTGCCCGGGCGCTTCCTGCCCTCGCACGCGGCGGAGGTGGCGGATTGGTGCCCGGCGACGGTGGCGGTGACGCTCGACGGCATCGACGCCGCCCGGCTGCGGGCGTTCTGGGCGCAGTACAGCCGCGACACCACCTACAACTTCATCAGCCGCAACTGCTCAACCACGGTGGCGCGGGCGCTCGACATCGCCGTGGAGGGCGCGTTCAGCCGCGGCGGCCATCCCTGGCGGCGGCTCGCGGCGGCGCTGACGACGCCGGAATTCTGGGCGGCGGCCTTCCTGCGCAACGGGGCGCGGTCCATGACCTGGACCCCGGGCCTGGTGCTCGACTACACGCGGGCGCTGAGCGCCCTCGTCGATCCGGCCTCGTCGGTGCCGTCGATCGCCTGGAAGCGGGTCGGGTGGCGGCTCCTGCGCAACTGGCGGGCGCGGGACCTCGCGCCCCTGGGCCCGGTCGCCCGGCAGCCCTCCGTGCCGGGAGCCGGCCCCACCGAGGCCTGATCGAGTCCCGGTCGGGCCGCAGTCCCGACCGGCTCAGGGCGGCGGTGTGCCGCTCAAGGGTCCTCGCGGGCGGCGGCGGGGCGACCGGCGGCGAGATCGCCCGCGATGGCCTGCATCACCGCCAGCGTGTCGACCTCGTCCTGCTCGGCGCCGTGGTCGCTGAGCTTCACGATCACCGTGCCGGTCGCGCGATTCACGTAGATGTACTGGCCGTAGACGCCGATCGCCGAGATGTCGTCGTCCTCGCCCCCCGGCGCGTGCCACCACTGGGCCGAGTACTGCCAGCCGTCGACGTCGCGCCGGGCCGGCGTCATGATCCGCTCGATCCAGCGGCCCGGGATGACGCGGTGTTCGCCCGACCGGCCCTGGTCGGCCACCAGCAGGCCGAGGCGGGCGAAGTCGCGGGCCGTCGCGTTGATGCAGCAGAACGCCTTCTCGATGCCGCCGGGCCGGTCGAGGTTCCAGGTGGCGTCGGCCTGGGCGCCCATCGGCTTCCAGATCCGCTCCGAGAGGATGTCGGCCAGCGGCTTGCCCTCGACCCGGGCGAGGATGAGGCCGAGCAACTCGGTGTCGATGCTGCGGTAGCGGCCCTTGGTGCCGGGCTTGAAGGCCAGGTGGGCGTTGTCGCGCACGAAGGCCGTGAGATCGCGCGTCAGGTACATCCCGGCGGTGCCGGTCAGGGGGTGCCGGGGATCGTAGTTCTCCGGCACCGCGATCCCGCTCGCCATGTCGAGGAGGTTGCGCACGGTGATCTGACCGAACACCGCGCCGTTCCGCAACTCGGGCAGGAGCGTGGAGACCCGGTCGGTCTCGGCGAGCTGGCCCCGCGCCACCGCGGCGCCGACCAGCAGGGAGACGATGGACTTCGCCACCGACCACGAGGGAAACAGCGTCTCCGGTCCGGTGCCCGCGCGCTGCCACTCGTGGATCAGGACGCCGTCCTGCAGCACCAGGAACGCGTTGGTGTGGGTCGCGCCCAGCACCGTCATCAGCGGGACCGCCTTCCCCTTCCAGGGGACGCGGTCGAGGATCGGGCGCGGCCGCACCGGCAGGTCGCTCGCCCGGGCCGGGGCCTGGACGATCCGGCTCGGGAACCACGTGCCCACCGACGACGGCTCGATGACCGCGAGCGCCGTCAGGGTGACGGGGTCGGGGACGTTGATCAGGGCGGCGGCGGTCCAGGCGCAGCCCGCGACGGCCGCGCCGCCCGCCGCCGCGATCGCGCCCCAGCGGCGGCCCCGGCGTGCGCGGGCCGGGGAATCCGGGATCGCCAAGGACGCGGTCATGCTGGGTCTGTGTCGCTCTGGATCGTCGCTGTCGCGCGCCCGGGCCCGGGGGCGGTACGGCGCGCGGTCACCATGATTAGGAGGCCTTAACGAAAGCCCCAACCGGCGCGGGGCCGGTCCGTCGCCGGCGCGGCGGCGGGGCCGGTTCGGAAATGTTCACGGATCTGTGGCCTTGTGTCCGGCGGCCGCCGACGCCCGCGGCCGTTTCGACGCGGATCCGGGCCGGCCCGGCACCGCCCTGTCTGCTCGGGCGTCCGATTCGACCCTGGTTCTACTCGCCTCGACCGCCCGACTCACCCCGCCCGCGCAGCCCGAAAGTCCGCCGTGCCATGAATCCGTACCTGATCCTCGGGCTCGCCATCGGCGCGGAGGTGACCGCCACCCTGGCGCTGAAGGCCGCCGAGGGCCTCACCCGCCCGGGGCCGACGGTGATCGTGGCCCTCGGATACGGCACCGCCCTGTGGCTGATGTCGACCAGCATGGACATGCTGCCGATCGGCGTCGTCTACGCGATCTGGTCGGGGATCGGCATGATCGGCGCGGCGCTCGGCGGCGCGTGGTTGTACGGTGAGGCGCTCAACCCGACGATGCTGGTGGGCATCGGGGTGATCGCCGCGGGCGTGACCATCCTGGCCGCCGGCCAGGGCCAGCACTGAGGCTCCGGGTCCGGGCCGGTCCCGAAACGGGACGCCCTCGCCACATCCTCGCCGCGAACGTGCCGTCAAGCTTGGCCTTCGTCCGGTCGGAGCGGAACACCGCCCGACCGGTCAGGCTGAAGGAGCACGGAGCGCGGATGCATGCGGGGTAGCGAGAGGACGAAGGTCGGTCCTGCACTGATCGTTCTGGCGGCGGCGGGCGGCCTGGGGGCCTGCAACACCGCGTCGCCGGTGCTCACGACGGGATCGATCCCCGACCGCAAGCCGCCGATGGTCGTCAGCGACGCCGAGCGCGACTGTCTCGGCCGCGCCATGTATTTCGAGTCGAACCGGAGCGACAGCGACGGGCTGGTCGCCGTCGGCACGGTGGTCATGAACCGGCTCGAGAACGCGATCTTCCCGGGCGGGATCTGCGCGGTGGTCGGGCAGCCGGGACAGTTCGCGCCGGGCGTCCTCACCAAGCCGATGCAGGAGAAGGACCTGATGAAGGTCGCCGACGCCGCGGACGCCGTCCTGGCCGGCGAGCGCCACCCGAAGGTCGGGAAGGCGATGTACTTCCACACCGCGGGCCACCACTTCCCCTACACGAACATGCACTACGTGGCCGTCGCCGGCGGCAACGCCTTCTACGAGAAGCGCGACAGGCGCACGGCCAAGCTGGAGAAGCCGGCTCAGCAGGACAAGCCGGCTCAGCAGGACAAGCCCGCCGCGCCCGCCCTGCCCGCGACGGCCCTGACCTTCGCGGCCGTACCCGCGCCGCCTGCCGCGAGCCCTTGATCGAGACGGTCCGGGTCGATCGCCGCGCCCCGGGATCCCGGCGGCGAGCGCCGGTCAGCCGGCGGCGGCATCCTCCGGGCGGATCGCCCGCAGGGTCCGGGCCTCCTGCCGGGCGGCGGCCAGCACCCGCTGCCGGCTCACCGGCTCCCGCAGCGCCTCCCACAGTCGGAGCAGCTCCAGCGTCGGCAGCGCGTCGCACTCCGGAGACGCGTCCCCGGATCCGTCCCCGGATGCGCTCCCGGCCGCGGGCCCGCACCCGGCGAAGAAGATCTCGACCGGGCGCCCCAGCGCCTCGGCCAGTCTCCCCAGCAGCGCGTCGGCCTGGGCGGTCGGGATCATGGGGAATCCTGTTTCTGCGCGGGCGGTCGAACCGGATCCTTACCTTTAAGTTGTATGCTCGGCATTCAACCAGGTTACTGCACCGCCATGTCCGACGACGACGGTTTTGACCGCATGGTGGAGGCGACCATCCTGGCCCATCAACTCGTGGCCGCGCACGGCACGGCGACGATGCAGCTCCTGTCCCGGTTGCTGCTCATGGACATCGGCACGGAGATCGCGGCGCGGCGCGACGCCGACCCGGCCGCCAACGACAATCCGGATGCCCTGGAGGACTAGCGCCCGCCTCGCCGGCGTTTTGGTCCGACCGGGTCCGGACGGAAGAGCCGGCCTGACCCGTAATCCTTGGGGCGGTGCAATGGAGCGGGCGGCAAATCTGTTGATCGGCCCATCGATCCGATCAGGCGGCATTTACAACGATGGATAACGGCCTAGCTTCTGGGTAGAAACTACCCACGAATCACGGATCCTCCGCCGATGATCGCCAAACGGGTAGCACTCGCTGGTGCGCTCCTCCTGCTGAGCATCACGCCCTCGGTTTCCCAGCTGCGCCGTCCGATGACGTGCACGGTGGAGGCGTCGACCGGTCTCGATGTCGCCGCACCCGAAGGAGCGACACCGCAGCCCCACAAGGCCCGGACATTCTCGCTGGTCTCCAGCGGCGGCCTGCTGACCGTGATCTCGGCCGGGCGCTCCGACTACTACGAGTGCCAGACGGCCTCGCCGCGGCTGAACGAGCGCACGCCGCGCAACGCGATCAAGTGTCAGAACGGCGTCTACTTCCTGCTGATCGACCTCAACAAGATGAACTTCGTCGAGGCGCAGCTCAATCCCGAGGACCGCCACGACGTCAAGGTCAGCTACGGGAACTGTCGGACCCTGTAGGGGCGTCGCCGGGCGACCTAGTCCATGTGGATCAGGACGTAGGCGGCGGCGGCCACGGCCGTGAGGGTGAGGACGACCAGCAGCGCCGTTTTCCCGGACGGTCCCTCCGGCGGGTCTGGGGCGTCGGTCATGCGGCTCCTCCAGGCCGGTCAACGGACGGGGACGGCCGTCCCCGTCCGTTGACCGGCCGGTGACGGGGCCTCTGCCGAAAGGCCCCGGTCCTTCCGTTGGTTCCCTGGCCCGCCCCGGTCCGCATGCTGCGCCCCGGCTGGCCTGGACGATCACCGGCAGAAATGCGCCGCGGCCGGTGTCCACTGGCCGAAGCCCGTCGCGACCATGTTCGCCAGGACCCGGCAGATGTAGATCTTCTGCGCCGCGTTGTTGTGCGGGCCGGCATGATAGCGCGCCACCGCCATCGTCCAGCTGCCTTCCCGCTGCTTCAGATCCCGGAGGAATTGCGTCGCGTAGTCCACGTTCGCGCGCGGGTCGATCATGGCCTCGACCGAGGCGAATTTGCCACCGTGGTAGTGGTGGTTGATCTGCATGCAGCCGAGATCGATCAGGCGCACCCCCCGGCTGCGCGCCGCGGTGAAGTGGGCGAGCACGTCCTGTGGCCCGGTCGCGAAATAGGCCGCCCCCTCGATGTTCATGGCGTAGGGCTGGAGCGAGCCGCGCTTGCCGGTCTCCGTGAGGCCGACCGCGTAGAGCACGCCGAGGGGCACGCCGTAACGGGCCGAGGCACGGCCCATCTCGGCCTCGCACACGTTCCCGGCGACCGGGGCGGCGCTACAGATAAACGCCGCCGTCGCGAGGACGTACCGTCTCATCCGTCCGCTCCCCGTCGCGTCTGCCGATCGCCGGCCGCTGCTCTGCCCGCTGCTGCTCTCCCTGCCGCTGCCCGTCCCCGCCGTGGCCCGGCCGGGCACCGCCGTCGGTGAAGGCGGGTTGGCCCTGTGACGGTGATCCTCCTGCGGAAGACCCGGCGTCGGCCGGGCGAACGGACCCGACGGTGATCTCGGGCCGGTAATGGGCCTGCTTCAGCAGTTCGGCGAGGATCGCCGAATCCCGCTGCAGCATCGCCGCCGTCTCGGGACGCGAGGCGCGCAGATGGGTCTCGAGCTGACCGTCGGTGAGCCGCAATTCCACCGTGACGATTCCGAGGTTCTCCGGCCGAAGCTGGATCTTGAGCACCCGCAGCGGCCCGTCCGGCGCCGTGGGGATCGCCGGGTCGGCGCCACCGCGCCCCTCCGGTCCGGCCGCGGCCGCGCGCTCGATCTCCTCCTTGATGGCCGCCGCGATCGCGGGCAGGGCGGCGGCGGGCTGGCCCGGATCGGACCCGGATCCGTTGCCCGCGCTCTGGACGGAGCCGCTCGGCGGCCCCCGGTGGCCGGGCGAGGCGAGGAGGATCCCGGCGGTGCCGGAGCGGGGACGGTCGTCCTCGCGCGCCGCGGGGTCCCCCGGCCCGTCGATCCCCGTCGCTGCGGCGCGGGGCGCCGCATCGCCGGATCGAGGCTCGGGATCGGTCTTGAGGGCGACCGTCGCCTTCGGCGCGGCGGCGGCGACCTTGTCGGCCAGCGCGATCCGAGCCGTCTGGGGCGCGGCGGCGGCCGGATCCGCCGATCCGCGGCGGCCGGGTTGAAGCTGCGCGTCCGCCGCGTCCGCCGGGGCCGGCAACGGGAACGTTGCCGATGCGGGGGAACGCCGGGCGGCACCGGGGAGGACGGGCTTGAAGTGAACCGCCCGGTCGAGCACCTCGACCTGCGGGGGGCTGCCCAGGGGGAGGCTGCCCGGGCTCGCCGCCTCGCCGTTCCCCACGCGGGTGATCTCCGGGAGCGCGTCGGGGCCCGCCGGAGACGCCGCGGATGGGGCCGGTCCCGGGGCCTCGGTCCCAGGTCGCGGGAGGGAGTCCGGAACGCTCGACAGGACGGCGGTGCTCAGGATCTCGGCGAGCACCGCGGCGGCGTTGCCGGGATCGACCGGTGATGGCGGCGTCCCGGGAGATGCGCCCGCCTCGGCCCTCGGGTCCTTCCCGGTGGCGCCGTCCGGTTCGTCCGCCTCACCCGCGTCGGCGTCGGATCGGGACGCGGTCGCGCGCCTCGAGACGGCGCGCAGAACCAGGTCGAAGGCGCTCCGCGCCCCCGGATCCGGCAGGGGCTGAAGGTCGCCCGCCGCAGGCTGCGACGGTGCGACGTCCCGATCGGGTGTGGGCGCGGGTTTCTGGAGCGCGGCGGAGATCGTGTTCACGGGGTCGCCTTGCTGAGCATCAGATCGATCCGGTCGATCGTGGCCTGCGCCTTCGGGATCAGGCTCGCGGGCCCGTCGGCAGGATCTGGCGCGGCCCGCGCCGGCTTCGGGACGCCGTCGGCCTCCGGCAGGCCGGGCCGGCCGGCGAGCCCCCGCCCGATCGCCTCGGCCGTCGACAGGGCCGTCTCGAGGAGGAGCAGGTCGCGGGCCGTGAGCTTGGCCCTGTCCAGGGACCGCAGCGTTCGCAGACCGGACTGGAACGTCGCCAGGCTCACGATCTCGGCGGCCGCCCGGTAGAGCTGGCCCCGGGTCGCCTCGGCGCTTCCGGGAATGCAGAGCGCGAGGGCCTTCTCGCTGGCGCGAAGCGCCGCGGCCGTCCTGCCCGCCTGGATCGCCGTCTGGGCGACCAGGAGATACAGGTCGCGCCGGCTCTCGGGCCGGAGTTCGCTCAGGATCCTGTTGAGGGTCGCGAACCGCTCCTCATCGCGGCCGATATCGAGCTGCGTCAGCTGATAGGCCAGGCGGTGCCGGAAGTTGCCCGCGTAGACCGAGTGCGGGAAGCGGCGCAGGTACTGGATCGCCAGCGCCTCGAACTTCTTCAGGTCGCCGATCTGACCGAGGGTGAAGATCTCGCGGCGCAGGGCGCCCTCCTCGGTCAGGGTTCCCGGCAGCAGCACCCGGACGCGATCGAGCAGGGCGATCGCCCGGACCGGCTGGTCGGCCACGGCGAGCGACGCCTGCGTCAGGCCGACGGCGCCCGCCAGCGTCGGCGGCAGATCCGTCGTGTCGACATCCTGGAGCAGGCGCCTCGCCTCGGCTTCCCGTCCCTCGACATAGGCGAGCGCGCCGCGCGCGAGCGTCGCTTCGGGCTCACCGAGGCCGTCCTGCGCCGTCAGCCGTCGCAGCACGGCCGGACCGCCGCCGCTCAGGGCGAACGTGATCGCCGACCGGAGATTGTTCCGGCGGCCCCAGATCTCGGGTGGGACGGCCAGGAGATCCGCGTTGATGCGGGCGATCAGGAGCGGCTGGCTCTCGTGGGCGGCCAGGGAGCCGGCGGCGACCCGATCCTGCAGCAACTGGAGCGTCCGCACCCACTGCACCGGGTCGCCCGTCGGCGCCCGCGCCTCGGCGGCCGGCCCGGCCGGAGGTCCGGGCGCCGGCTCCGCGGCGACGGGGCCCGCTCTCCCCGCGATGAGCAGGCCGAGCGCGGCCGCCACGATCCGCCCGATCCGGGAAGCGCTCATCCCGGAGATCCCTGCAGGAGAATCTCGATCCGGCGGTTCTCCGGAGCCTTCGGATCCGCGGCGTTGCGCGGCACCCGGTCCGCGGCGCCCTCGACGCGCCAGATCCGCGCTTCGTCGATCCCGGCCCGGGTGAGCATGTACGACGCTCGATGTCATCCCCCTCAGAACAACCGAATACCGAGTCCGGACAGGGAGGCGGTCACAGCGAGAGCCTGTTCACGCGGATCGAGGCCCAGGCCGAAGGGCAGCGGGTGCACGACGAGCGCCTGGGCAGCGGCCGGAACCTCGACTCGATCCTGCGGATCCCGGTCCTGATGCAGGTGGTCCTCGGCTCGGCCACGATGCCGGTCTCCAACCTGATGAAGCTGGGACGCGGCGCGATCGTACCCCTGGATCACCGCGTCGGCGAACCGGTCGACGTCGTGGTCAACGGCCGCGTCATCGCCCGCGGCGAAGTGGTCGTCGTCGAGGATGACAACTCGCGCTTCGGCGTCTCCCTGACCGAGATCGTCGGCCCCGCTGCGGCCGACACCAACGGCTGACGGGGCGGATCATCATGGCCGCAGGCTCCGTGACCAAGGTTGGTCGGAAGGTTCTCACGCCCGCCGAGGAAGTCGCGGCCGTCCTCATCGCGATGAGCAAGGGCTCGGCGAGTCGACTGGTCAAATACTTCGACACCGGTGAGCTGAAGCAGATCACCCGGGCGGTCTCGCAGCTCGGGCCCGTCCCGAGGCCGCAGCTCGAGGTCATCGTCGAGCAGCTGGCCGCGTTCTTCGCCGACGGTGCGAACCTGATCGGCACCGCCCGCGAGATGGAGAAGCTGCTCGAGGGCGTGCTTCCCCCCGAGCAGATCGCCGACATCATGGCCGACGTGCTCGGCAGCGGGGAGCGCTCGATCTGGGACCGCATCTCCAACGGGTCCGAGACCGCCCTGGCGGGCTACCTGATCAAGGAGCACCCTCAGACCGCGGCGCTGGTGCTGTCCAAGGTCAAGCCGGCCTGCGCCGCCAAGGTGATGGCGCAGCTGCCGGCGCCGCTGCGCAACGGCATCATGCGGCGGATGCTGACGTTCAAGCCGATCGTCGACGCGACCATGAAGATGATCGAGCAGACGATCCACGAGGACTTCATGATCAATCTGGCGCGCAATGCCGCGGCGGATACCCATTCGCGCATGGCCGACATCGTCAACAAGATGGAGCGCCAGAGCATGGAGGAGGTCCTGGACAACCTCACGCAGACGCGGCCGAAATCGGCCGAGATCCTGAAGAGCCTGCTCTTCACCTTCGACGACATCATCCACATGACGCCGCGGGCGCGGACGACGCTCTTCGACCAAGTCCCGCACGAGAAGGTCATCCTCGCCCTCAAGGGCACGAACGGGCCGTTGCGGAACGTCGTGCTCAGCGCGCTGACCGCCCGCGCCCGGCGCCTGGTCGAGCACGAGCTGGAGGGGGGCGAGCCTGCCCCGCAGCGGGACGTGCTCGAAGCGCGTCGCGCGATCACCGACCAGGCCCTGGAGATGGCGGCGCGCGGCGAGATCGAACTCACCCCGGCCGACTCGGATGAGACCTACTTCCGCTAGCGCCGTCCCCGGCCGGGGACGGCTCCCGGGCCCCGGTCCGACCGACACGTCCCGCCGGGCCGGCCGGCGCAGGGCCGTCGGTGGCCCGGGATCGGGCCACCGCGATGTCTGAGGACAAGGAGAGCAAGACCGAGGCGGCGAGCGAGAAGAAGATCAGCGACGCGATCGCGGAGGGCAACACGCCGTTCTCGCGCGAAGCTCCCGTCTTCGCCTCCATCCTGGGATTGCTGGTCTTCCTCGTCTTCGTGGCGCGGGATCAGGGGCTGCCCTTCGTGCAGAGGCTCGCGCTGATCCTGGAGCAGCCGCGCAACTTCAGCGTGGAGACGAGCCACGACGCGATGCGCCTCGTCCACGCCCTCGCCCTGGAGATGGGCCGGTTCCTGCTGCCGATCCTGGTCATCCTCCTCGTGGCCGGCATCGCCGCCTCGATCTTCCAGAACGCACCGCGCGTCGTGTTCGATCGAATTCAGCCGAAATGGTCCCGCATCTCCCCTGCCGCCGGCTGGAATCGGCTCTTCAGTCTGCAGGGACTTATCGAGTTCGGGAAAAACCTGTTCAAGTTCTTCGCGATCGGCGGCATGTCCTACATGGTCCTGCACGCGGACCGCCACGAGATCGTCAATGTCATGTTCGTGGATCCAGTCGGGTTGCCCGAATTCCTGCTGACCCTGTCGGTGCGCCTCGTTTCGGCCGTCAGCGTCGCGACGATCGCGCTGGTCGCCGGCGACCTGGTCTGGACCCGCGCGCGCTGGCAGCGCGATCTGCGGATGTCGCGGCAGGAGGTGAAGGACGAGTTCAAGCAGCTCGAGGGCGACCCGCTCGTGAAGGCGAAGATGCGCTCGCTGGCGCAGGACCGGTTGCGCAAGCAGATGATGGCGGCGGTGCCCCGCGCCACGATGATCCTGGCGAACCCGACGCACTACGCGATCGCGCTGCGCTACGACCAGAGCGAGAGCGACGCCCCGATGGTGCTGGCCAAGGGGGCCGACCTGATCGCCCTGCGCATCCGCGAGATCGCCGAGAAGCACCGGATCGAGGTCGTCGTCGACAAGGCGCTCACCCGGGCGATGTACGACCATGTCGAGGTCAACCAGGCGATCCCGTCGGAATTCTACCGGGCGGTGGCGAACCTGCTGGTCTACGTGATGACGCGCAAGCGCCGCTGACCGGCGCGGAGGCGTGGCCACGGCGTTGACCGATCTGCTCGTTCCGACCTACCGGCAGATGCTGCGGACCTTGGCGGGACTGCTCGACAGGGCTCTCGAGCAGAGGCCGGACGCGGCGGAGGAGCTCCTCGCCGCCCGTCTCGCGCCGGACATGCTGCCGCTCGCCTCGCAGATCCGCTTCGCGGCGTTTCAGGCTCAGGAGGCGGTCTACCGGCTCACCGGGCAGGCGCTGCCCGGCTGGCTCGTGCAGGTCGCCGCCGAGGGCTGGGACGTACGCGACAGGCCCGGCACCGTCGCGGAGGCGAGGGCGCGGCTCGAGCAGGCGCTCGCCCGCCCGGACGCGCTGGAGCCCGCCGCCCTCGATGGCGGAGCGGCCCTCGCGATCGCCCTCGATCTTCCGGACGGCCTCGCCTTCGAGCTGGCGGGCGAGGCCTGCGCGCGGGACTGGGCGCTACCGCAGTTCTATTTTCACGCGGTCAGCGCCTGCGCGATCCTGCGAACCCGGGGCATCGCCATAGGCAAGGCCGATCACGTGCCGCACATGCTCGCGTATCGCCGGGCCGGCGGGGCGCAGGCCTGAGCGAGGCCGCCGGGGCGGAACCCGGGACGGATCCCGGGGCGGGGCGCCCGGGATCCGGGAGCGGCCTCAGGCCGCCCGAGCGTGGGCGTCCAGGCGCTTCGCCTCCCGGCGGAACCGGTGCAGCACGAACTCGGTGTAGCCGTTCGGCTGGCCGGCGCCCTCGAAGACCAGGGCCTCCGCGGCGCGGAAGGCCGGCCCGTCGAAGCCCGGGGCCATCGGCCGGTAGGCCGGGTCGCCGGCGTTCTGGCGATCGACGATCTCGGCCATCCGCCGCAGGGCCGCGGCGACCTGCGCGCGATCCACGATCCCGTGGCGCAGCCAGTTGGCGATGTGCTGGCTGGAGATCCGCAGGGTGGCGCGGTCCTCCATCAGCCCGACCTCGTGGATGTCCGGCACCTTGGAGCAGCCGACGCCCTGGTCGACCCAGCGGACCACGTAGCCCAGGATCCCCTGGCAGTTGTTGTCGAGCTCCTCCCGCACCGCCTCCGGCGCGAACGCGCCCTCGGCGAGCGGCAGGGTCAGCATGGCGGCGCGGGTCGCGGGCGCCCGGCCGGCGAGGTCTGCCTGGCGGGCGCGGACATCCACCTGGTGGTAGTGGAGCGCGTGGAGCGTCGCGGCGGTCGGGGACGGCACCCAGGCGGTGTTGGCGCCCGCCTCCGGGTGGGCGCCCTTGGCGTCGAGCATCGCCGCCATCCGGTCGGGGGCCGCCCACATGCCCTTGCCGATCTGCGCGTGGCCCGGCAGGCCGCAGGCGAGGCCGGCATCGACGTTGCCGTCCTCGTAGGCCTTGATCCAGGCGGTCGCCTTCATGGCGTCCTTGCGGACCACGGGGCCGGCCTCCAGCGCGGTGTGGATCTCGTCGCCGGTCCGGTCGAGGAAGCCGGTGTTGATGAAGAACAGCCGGTCCGACGCCGCGGCGATCGCCGCCTTGAGGTTCAGCGTCGTGCGCCGCTCCTCGTCCATGACGCCGATCTTGAGCGTCCGCGGCGCGAGGCCGACCAGCGCCTCGACCCGCCCGAACAGCGCCACCGCGAAGGCGACCTCGTCGGGGCCGTGCAGCTTGGGCTTGACCATGTAGACCGAGCCGGTCCGGCTGTTGCGGAGCGGACCGGTGCCCTTCAGGTCGTGCAGGGCGATCAGCGCGGTGACGGCCGCGTCGAGGATCGTCTCGGGGATCTCGGCGCCGTCGAGGGTCACGGCGTCGGTGTACATGTGGTGGCCGACATGCCGGACCAGCATCAGCGACCGTCCCGGCAGGGTCAGGCGCCCGCCGTCGGGGGCCGTGAAGGTGCGGTCCGCGGCGAGCCGCCGCTCGACCGTGCGGCCGCCCTTGGACAGGGTGGCGACCAGGTCGCCGCGCATCAGGCCGAGCCAGCTCCGGTAGACCGCGACCTTGTCGGCCGAGTCCACGGCCGCCACCGAATCCTCCATGTCCATGATGGTCGAGAGGGCGGCCTCCAGCACCACGTCGGCGATGCCGGCCGGGTCGGTGCGGCCGATCGGGCTCGTCCGGTCGATGACGACCTCGATGTGCAGGCCGTTGTGGCGCAGCAGGAGCGCGGTCGGCGCCGCGGCGTCGCCGGTGTAGCCCGCGAAGGCGGCCGAGCCGGTCAGGCCGGCGCTGCGGCCGGCGCCGAGATCGGCGGCGAGGCGGCCGTCCGTCACTGAGAAGCCCACGGCATCCGCCCAGGAGCCGACGCTGAGCGGCGCGGTCGCGTCGAGGAACGCCTTGGTCCTGGCCACGACGGCGGCGCCGCGGACCGGGTTGAACCCGGTGCCGGGCGCGCGGTCGCCGTCCTGCGGGATCGCGTCGGTGCCGTAGAGGGCGTCGTAGAGGCTGCCCCAGCGGGCGTTGGCGGCGTTCAGCGCGTAGCGGGCGTTGGAGATCGGCACCACGAGCTGCGGCCCGGCGATCGTGGCGATCTCCGCGTCCACGCTCTCGGTGGTCACCCGCACGGTCTCGGGCTCCGGCTGCAGGTAGCCGATCCGCGTCAGGTAGGCCGCGTAGGCCGCCGGGTCGTGCGGCGCTCCGCGATGGTCGCGGTGCCAGGAATCGATGTCGGCCTGGAGGCCGTCGCGCCGGTCGAGGAGCGTCCGATTGTGCGGTGCGAGATCGCGGACGATCGCGGCGAAGTCCGACCAGAACTGGCCGGCCGAGAGGCCGGTCCCCGGCAGCGCTTCCTCGGAGAGGAAGGTGCGGAGATCCTCGGCGACGACGAGCTTCGACATGGCGATCCTCGGGGATGCGTGGCGACGCGCGTCAGAAAAAATCGAACGCGCCGTGAAAAATTTTTGATGTCCCCTCGATAGATCGCTTGGCATCCGCGAGAAAGGCGGCAAAAGGGATTTGATTTTTTCCGCAGCGTTGAGAATGCACGACCAGAGCGACCTTGAGATCTTCGCCCGGGTGGTCCGCACCGGCAGCCTCACCCAGGCCGGGTCGGAGCTCGGCCTGTCGGTCGCGGTGGTCTCGAAGCGGCTGAAAAGGCTGGAGGAACGGCTCGCCGTGCGCCTGCTGCATCGCACCACGCGGCGCGTGGCGCCGACGGATGTCGGGGCGGCCTTCTTCGAGCGGATCGCCCCGATCGTCGACGCCATCGCGGAGGCCGAGAGCCTCGTGTCGCAGACGGCGACGCGGGCCCGGGGGACGCTCCGGGTCACGGCACCGAGCTCCTTCGGGCGCCTGCACATCGTCCCGCATCTGAGGGCCTTCTTCGCCCTCCATCCCGGCATCGTGCTGAACTTGGAGCTGAGCGACGATTTCGAGTCGATCGTCGAGCGCGGCTACGACCTCGCGATCCGGGTCGGCGCGCTGGAGAGTTCCGGGCTGACGGCGGTGCGCCTCGCGCCGGTGCAGCGGGTCCTCTGCGCGCGGCCGAGCTACCTCGACGCGACCGGGCGGCCGCAGAGCCTCGATGACCTGCGCGGCCATGTCTGCCTCGCCACCGAGAACCAGAATCCCTGGCGGCTGGTCGGGCCTGAGGGCCCCTGCACGGTCGGCGCGTCGGGGCCGCTGCGCACCCATTCCAACGAGGTGGTGCGCGAGGCCGTGATCGGCGGCCTCGGGATCGCGCTGCGCTCGACCTGGGACGTGCACGCGGAGCTGCGCGACGGCCTGCTGGAGGTGGTGCTGCCGGCCTACGCGGCGGCGGCCTCGGCGGGCATCTTCGCGGTCTACCCGAGCCGGGCCTTCGTGCCGGCCAAGACGCGGGCCTTCATCGCGTTCCTCAAGCAGACCTACCGGTCGAGCGGGGCCTGGGCGGAGGGGTGAGGCCCGTGCTGCGGCGTATCGCTCCTACAGGATATGAGATGTCCGTTGGACGTCTCATACCAACGCCTGTCGATGCGTGCGGGACCGCCGTCCTTGCGAGCGGAGCGAAGCAATCCAGGGAAGCGCCACGCTTACCGATCGCGCGCTGCCCTGGGTCGCTTCGCTGCACTCGCGATGACGGAGAGGGGCGCGTCGACCGAACCGGTCAGCTGGCGACCGATCCGCCCTCAGCCCTGCGCGAAGTCCGGATCGGTCCGCGCCAGCATGCGCTTGAACGCCGCCCACTCGTTGTCGGGCGCCCCCTGGACCACGACGCGGTCGTAGCCGGCGGCGTACTGCCCGGCGGTCTTGGTGGCGATGGCGGAGGACGGCCGGATCACCGGCGCGCCCGCCGCCTGGATCGCCAGCTGCGCCCGGCACGAGCGCTCCATGTTGTGCATCAGCCGGAACGCCTCGCCGACCGTGCGCCCGCAGGTCAGCAGGCCGTGATTGCGCAGCACCATCACGGGCTTGTCGCCGAGATCGGCCACCAGCCGCTCCCGCTCGTCGAGGTCGAGGGCGATGCCCTCGTAGGCGTGGTAGGCGACGCGCCCCGTGAACTGCATCGACCACTGGTTCAGGGGCAGGAGCCCCTCCTCCTGGCAGGAGACCGCCACGCCCGCGACCGTGTGGGTGTGCAGCACGCAGATCGCGTCGTGGCGCGCGGCGTGGATGGCGCTGTGGATCGTGAACCCGGCCGGGTTGATGCCGAGCCTCATCGGATCCTCGAGCACCTTCCCGTCGATGTCGACGGTGACGAGGTTCTCCGGCGTCACCTCCTCGAAGCGCATCCCGTAGGGGTTGATCAGGAACCGGTGCCCGCCGCCCGGCAGCCGCGCCGAGATGTGGGTGTAGATGCTGTCGTCGAGGCCCAGCCGATGGATCAGCCGGTAGGCGGCCGCGAGGTCGACGCGCATCGCGCGGATCGCGGCGTGATCGGTGGGGCCCGTGTGCCGGTCCGCGTCGATCGACTGTGTGGCTGCGCTCATGCGACGGCTCCCTGCCGGTCGGCCCTGTCGGCCCTCCGGGATCGCCGCCCGGCGCAGGCGGTCCCGCGATCCCCGGGCGCCCGAGGCGGGTGCTCGGGGCGCTGTCCGGGAATCGCCGGCAGGGTGCACCAGGGCGCGCGGCCCGGCAATGCGGCGGGACCTCCGGGGGAGCGACGGCCGTGTCTCCTGCCGGACTGTCGCCGGCGCGGGCCCTGCGCGTGCCGCGCGGGCGGTCGCTGCCGTCTTCCAGTCCCTTACTTGGACGGGCGGTCACTTGGCGGAAAGAGCGCGAGCGCCTCCTCCGCCAGGACGCCGCCGGTGATCGCGATCGGGCGGAACGCCGACCGGTCCGCGACCTCCGTGCAGGTGATCATGATCTGGTCGATCTTCGTGGCGAGCTGCTGCAGCGAGGCGGCGAAGACGACGCGCGAGATCCCGCACCAGACGATCGCGCCCATGCACATCGCGCAGGGTTCGCCGGACGTGTAGAGGGTCGTCCCCCGCAGCGCCTCCGGCCCGTGCTCCGCGAGGAAGCGGCGGATCGCCACCATCTCGCCGTGGGCCGTGGGATCGCGCTGCTGCTTCCCGAGATTCAGGCCCCGGGCGCGGATCTGGCCCTCAGCGACGATGACGGCGCCGAACGGGAAGTCGGCGCGGCGCGCCTCGGCGATGGCCGCCCGCATGAAGGTCTCGTCCGCGGCCGTGGCCGGAGCGGCGGTGGTCGCCGACGCGGGGCGCGCGCCCGTCGACAGCGCCACGCCGAGCGCCGCGGCCCCGAGGAACGCGCGCCGGCCCGCATCGGGCGCGACGGGCGGTGCGTGGCCGTGCTGCCCGGTGCCGCGGAGCTTGCTCGTCATGATCGGTTCCGCTGAGCTGTCTCGAGGGGCCTTCCCGGCGGCCGCGACCGCGGCCCGGGGCCGTCCTGGAAGCGCTGCCTGGAAGCGCTGCCTAGAAGCGCTGCTCTGTGCGGCCGGAATTGGGCCCGCGACCGTGATAGGACGCCATGCACAGGTGCCAGATCTGCGAGCCGAGGTCGTAGAGGCTGAGATTGTTTGGGTTGGGATAGCTGAAGATCTGGGCCCGCGCCTGCTCGCGGCAGGCGGCGTCCTGCGGGCTCTGGATGGGCGGCTCCGGCACGGATTGCGCCGCCGCCCCCGTGGTCAGGGCGATCGCGGTCGAGAAGGCAATCAGCGGGAGGCGCATCGTCAAAGGTCTCCGGATACGGTGCCGCGGCGGCCGCTGTCCGGCCGGCCGCGGATCTGGGAAACGGTATGTGGTGCGGGCGGCACTCCGGGCGAGACCGTCCGGAGCGCCGCCGGCGCGTTCGTCAGCGGCGACGCCAGTGGTAGCTGCGATGCCAGTGATAGTTGCGGTGCCAACGATAGTTGCGATGCCAGCGGTAATTGCGGTGCCAGCGATAGTTGTAGGTCCGGTAGAAGCGCCGGCCTCCGTAGTAGCGGGCTCCGTAGAAGGCCGGGCCCGGGCCGTAGAACCGGCGGGCATTCGGGACGCACCGGCCCCACGGGTTGAGGTGGAACCCGGGCCCGCACCAGTAGCCGACCCGGGTCAGCCCGCTCGCGTCGCCGGCCAGCGGCGCCGGTGAGAGCGGGGCCGCCGACGCGGGGCCCGCCAGGCCCAGGCCGCTCAACACAAGGGCCACGAGCCCCATCATCCGCATGAAATGCACGGCGTGATCCTCCCGCGACCGGCGCGCTGTCCGCGTCCGGATCGTGCGTCATGCTGCTGGCGAACCAAGATTGATGTCAATGGCGCGCATTCAGTCAATACCTGTATCAACTACGCATCATCATCTATGAGCCGCGCGATTTCCGTTATGTATTCAGTGTTCGTCAATGCATTCGCTCCAACCTGACGCACCCGGTGCGCCGGTGACGGATCGGGAGGAGAACCATGAACAGCGCGGATCGTCGGGCCGGCGGACGGTCTCGGCCCATCGTGACGGCCGGCCTCGCCGCCCTCGTCCTCGCGCTCGCCGTCGGTCCCGGCGGCGCGCAGGACGGCTTCGGTGAGGGGGCCGGGCGCCCGGCCGACCTCGCGACCGGCCCGGAGGTGGACGCGCTGCGGCCGGTCGTCGAGCGCCTCGCCGGTGCCTGGGTCGCGCGGGGGGCGATCCCGGGCCTGATCGTGGGCGTGAGCCACCGCGGACGGCGCAGCTACTTCGGCTTCAACGGCGCCGGCGGCGCGCCCTACCAGTCCGACACGATCGTGGAGATCGGCTCGATCACCAAGGTGTTCACGACCGCGCTGCTCGCCGAGGCCGTCGATGCGGGCCGCCTGCGCCCCGACACGCCGCTGCAGGAGCTGTTGCCGAACCTGCGGCTCCGGCCCTGCACGGCCCAGATCACGCCGCTGCAACTCGCCGACTTCACCTCCGGGATGCCGACCCTGCCGGGCGACCTGCCGCGTGCCCTGGCGGAGCGCAGCGTCCGGACCTACCCGCCGGAGGCGTTCCTGGCCTGGGTGTCGCGCTGGAGCCCGGAGGGATCCGAGGCGGGCGGCTGCCCCCTGCCCGCCCCCTACCGGTACTCGAACGCCGGCATCGGCCTGCTCGGCTACGTTCTCTCCGAACGTCTCGGCACGCCGTGGGAGAGCCTTGTGCACGAGCGGATCACCGGGCCGCTCGGGATGACCAGCACGGCGGTCACCGTGAAGCCGGCCGACCGCGCGCGTCTCGCGCAGGGCTACGGCATGGAGGGCCGGCCGGTCATGCCCTGGCCGGTCTTCGCGTGGTACGCGGCGGGCGCGCTCCGCTCGACCGCCGCCGACATGCTCGCCTTCGGCGAGGCGGCGCTCGGGCACGAGGCGGTGAACGGCGCGCCCGTGCCGCCGGCACTCACCCGGGCGCTGCGCGAGGCGATGGCCCCAATCTACCAGCCGGAGGGACAGACCTTCCGGCAGGGCATGGCCTGGATCGAGGAGATCGGCGACCCGGACGCGGGCCAGCGGCCGGTCTTCCTGAAAGTCGGGGGGACCGACGGCTTCAACAGCGTGGTCGTCGTCAATCCGGGCAAGGATCTCGTCGTCTTCGTGGCCGGCGGCCAGCCGAAGATCGGCGCGGAGCGCCTCGGCGTGGCGCTGTCCCGCCACATCCGCTGAGCAAGCCCGGGCCGCGCGGGGCGCTCACCCCGCCAGCGCGGCCTCGATCCCGGCCCCGATCGCCAGGAGCCGGCGGTCCTGCCCGTGCCGGGCCAGCAGCATCAGGCCCGCCGGCCGGGGCAGGTCCGGCATCGGCAGGGACAGGCCGGTGAGATCGAAGAAGTTGCCGAAGGCCGTGTTGCGCAGCATCAGGCGGTTGGCCGCCAGGAAGGCCGCGTCGTCCGCCGCCAGCGGGGCGGTGAGCGGCGCCGTCGTGGCGGTCGCCGGGAGCGCCAGCACGTCGAGCGGGGCGAGGTGCCGGTCGAAGTCGGCGATCAGCGCGGCCCGCCGGCGCATCGTCCGGATGTAGCCCACGGCCGTCGCATTCCGGCCGGCCACGATGCGGCGATGCACCCGCGGGTCGTAGCGGTCGGCCGCGCTGTCGAGCCAGTCGGCGTGGATCGCCGCGGCCTCGATCGCCGCGAGGGAGCCGTCCGGGAGCGCCGCGTCCATGGCGGCGAGGTGGTCGTCGATCGGGTGATCGGCGATCCGGGCGCCGGCCCGGGACAGGCGGGACAGCACCCGCTCGAAGGCCTCGGCGACCGGCGCCTCCGTCTCGGTGAACAGCAGGCCCCGCGGCACGCCGATGCGCAGGCCGGCGACGGCGAGCGCCTCCATCGGCGCGGGCTCCTCGCCCGCCAGCACGGCGTCGGCGGCCGCGCAATCCGCGACCGTCCGGGCGAGCGGCCCCAGGGAATCGAGGGCGTAGGACAGCGGGAACGCCCCCTCCAGCGGCACGCGGCTCGCGGTCGGCTTGAAGCCGACGACGCCGTTCAGCGAGGCCGGGATCCGGACGGAGCCGCCCGTGTCGGACCCGATCGCGATGTCGCTCGTCCCCTGCCCCACCGAGACCCCGGCGCCGGAGGACGAGCCGCCCGGGATGCGCGCCGGATCGGCGGCGTTGCCGGGGGTGCCGTAATGCGGGTTGAGGCCGAGCCCCGAGAAGGCGAACTCCGACATGTTGGTCTTGCCCAGGATCACCGCGCCGGCGCGGCGCAGGCGGGCGACCACCGGGGCGTCGGTCCGCGCGAGCGCCGCGTCGGCCAAGAGGACCGAGCCGGCGCGCGTCGTCTCGCCCGCCACGTCGAACAGGTCCTTGATCGAGACCATCGCGCCGTCGAGGGGGCCGAGGGAGACCCCGACCCGGCGACGCGCATCGGCGGCGTCCGCCGCCGCGCGGGCCTGCTCCGGGTAGAGGCGGGTGAAGACCGCCGGGTCCCCCGCGGCGATCCGGGCCAGCCGGGCCTCGAGGGTCTCGCGTACGCTCATGGTCCTCACCGAATGATCTGATCCGGGCCGTCCCTGCAAACGGAGGGCCGGTCGGGCCGGTCCGCGTCAGAACGTGCCGGGATAGGCGCCGCCATCCATCAGCAGGTTCTGCCCGGTGATGAAGCCCGCCTGCTGGCTGCACAGGAACGCGCAGGCGGCGCCGAACTCGTCGGGGTGGCCGAAGCGGCCGGCGGGGTTGTCGCGGGCCCGCGCCTCCAGGAACGCCTCCACGGTTGTGCCGGCCTTGGCGGCGCCCGCCGCGGCGTTGCCGCGGATCCGGTCGGTGTCGAAGGGGCCGGGCAGCAGGTTGTTGATCGTCACGCCGTGCCGCACGGTCTTCCGCGCGAGGCCGGCCACGAAGCCCGTCAGCCCCGAGCGGGCGCCGTTCGACAGGCCGAGATGCTCGATCGGCGCCTTCACGGCGCCGGAGGTGATGTTGACGATCCGGCCGAACCCGCGGTCGATCATCCCGTCGACCGTCGCCTTGATGAGCGCGATCGGCGCCAGCATGTTGGCGTCGAGCGCCCGAATCCAGGCGTCGCGGTCCCACTCGCGGAAATCGCCGGGGGGCGGGCCGCCGGCATTGTTGACCAGGATGTCGGGCTCGGGGCAGGCGGCGAGCGCGGCGGCCCGGCCGGCCTCGGTGGCGATGTCGCCCGCGACGGCGGTGACGGTGACACCCGTCGCCCTGCGGATCTCGTCCGCGGTTCGCTCCAGCGTCTCCGCGGTGCGGGCCGTGATCGTCACCGCGACGCCCTCCTGGGCGAGCGCCAGGGCACAGCCCTTGCCCAGCCCCTTGCTCGCCGCGCAGACGAGCGCCCGGCGCCCGCTCAAGCCGAGATCCATGGGAAGCCTCCGTGAGCCGGCCCTCGCCGCGCGAGGGCGTCCGGCGCGTCATAGCGCGCCGGGTGCCGTCCCCGGAAGCGGCCCGGGACAGGGCACTGCGCCTCGCGGAGTGTCTCCGCTTCCGGGGGGCCGGTCCGGCGGAGTGTGTCTCACGGCCGGAACCGGGATCCGTGCCGCTCGCGCCGCCACCGGGCGCGGACGCCCGGCCGGCTTCCGGCGCTCACCACGTGCGCAGGTCGCGGGCGCCGGGCACGTCCGGACGTTCCTCCCGCTCCGGAGCGACGAACCCCGCCCACAGCAGGGCCACCGCCCCGGTGAGGAGCGGAAGGGACGTGCTGAGGACGAGGCTGAGGGTCACGGCGATCCTGCCAGGCGGACGATGTCGTGGCGACGAGATCAGAATTCTATGGCCTGAGAATTGTTTTCGCCGGCTTAAGGCGAGTGCTCGTAATTGCAGAAGCTCGGGGAAATCTGCGCGGCGTGCGTCGCGCCGGGGCGACCGGCCCGCGTGGCGGCGGCCGCCGCGCGTCATCGCGGCGGCGTACGCTCGTTCCAGGCCGGCGCTTCGCGGACCCGCGCCGGGGTCGAGCGTATGCCCGCGCTCCCGGATCGGCCCGCGCGATTCCGGGCCGGACGTCCGCCCGACCTGCTGCCGGATTCGTCCGACGCCCGCCTCCGGATCCTGCCGCCGGCGGATGTCACGGCTCCGCCGGCGCCGGCGGAGCCCCGCGGGCGACCGGGGCCGGCGCGCCGGCTCAGGGCCGATCCGCCGCTCCGGACAGGGCGCCGAACTCGTTGACCATGCACTCGTGCATCCGGCGCAGCCACGCCCGCGCTTCCGCCCGCTGGGCCTCCGCCCGTTCGGCCCGCTCGTCCGACGCGCGGGCCTGCGCCTCGGCCTGCTCGGCCCGGGCGAGCGCCGCCTCGAGGAGCGCCTCGGCGTGGCGGGCCCGCTCGTCCGCCGCGCGGCGCGCCGTCTCGGCCGCGCGCACGGAACTCTGGGCCTCCCGGACGGACTCGCGGGCGCTCGCCTGCAGGGCGCGCACCCGCGCCGCGGCGCCGCGCACGGCGGTCAAGGAGGTCGACCAGTCATCCTCGGGCGCGGGGGACGCGGGCGCGGGGGACGCGGCGCCGGAGAACAGTGCCACGACCCGGTCGATCGGGTCGGCGTGGCCGTCGCGCGGCAAGGCCGAGTCCGACAGGGGCTGGGGCTCCGTCGGCCCGGCCCACGCGCGGGCGGCGCTCATGCCGCGGCCTGCTCGGTGAGGTCCGAGAACTCGGACAGGATCGCCTGCTGGACACGGTCCAGCCATTCCTCGGTCTGCCGGGCCCGATCCTCGGCGGTGCGGGCGCGGGCCTCGGCCGCCTTGGCGCGCTCCTCGGCGGCGGCGAGCTGCGCCTCGGCGCGCAGCTGGACCTCGCGCGCCTGCATCTCGGCCATCCTGGCGCGCTCGTTGGAGGCGTGGATCTCCTCCCGGACCTGATCCAGCACCTGCTCGATCCGCGCCTCCCGCTCGCGCGTCTGGGCCTCGATCACGCGCGCCTGGCGGGCGGCGGTCTGCACCCGGTGGATGAGCGCGTCCCAGTCCCGCGGCGCGGCCGGCGGCGTCGGGGATTCGGGCCGCGCTTGCAGCGACGCGACGGCGCGCAGGACGTTGCCGAGGTCGGGTTCGGGCGCGGCACCGGCGCCGCGCTTGGCCTTGTCTGCGGACCGAAACCGAGGATCGCTCAGAAGCCTCTGCAGCTCGCTCACGGATCCCCTGCTCCCTGTGGACGCAATTCTGATCCGACTAAACTGTTTAGAATGGTTAACGAAGGATTAAACGGCGCGCGATCCGGTGTCGGACTATTAACACCGCGGATCATTCGCGCGCGGTGGCCGCCGCCGGCCGGGAGGGCGGCCCTCCCACAGGCTCCGGATCGCCGGCCCGGGCCGGCGGCTGGAGTACCGGCGCGCTCGCCGGATGTGTTGTTTGATACAGAATTCGCGCCCGGAATGGCCCCTTATTCAGCTCATCGTTACGGGCTGAATCGGTTGTTCTTCAGGAGATCGCGATGGCCGGGAACCGCTCGGAAGAGGCCTGGAGGCCGGCCTTCAAGACCGGACAGATCTTCTTCGGGCAGCCGCAGGAATGCTGTGATTGCCTCGTCTGGGAGCTCAGGACATCCGGCGCGCGGATCGAGGTCCAGCCGGAGGCGGTGCCGCCGCGCGCCGTCCGGCTCGTCTCGATCGCCCTGCTGCTGAACCAGGCCTGCGAGGTCGTCGCGCGAGAGGGCCGGACGATCGAGCTGAGGTTCTCCGCCCGTCCGGAGCCCGAGGGCGCGACGGCCGCGACGGCCGCGACGGCGGGCGCCGGACCCGCACGCGATGCGCCCGACGCGACGCGGCCCGTGCTCGGCCGCACGCGGTTCCCGCCGCACCGGCCATAAGTCTTCCGCATCACCGCGAAGCACCCGAGGAGGTGCGTCATGACCGCTCCGCAAGTCATCGCAACGATCTTCTTCCTGGTCTCGGTCGGTTCGGCGGCGGCGCTGGCCCTGATGGCGGCGGCCTCGGCCGTGCTGGACGCGGTGGCGGAGGCCTGCGACCGCGCGCGGCCGGAGGCGGGACGGAACCCGACGCGCCGCGTCTCGGAGGCCGCCTGTCGGCTGCGCCGCGCGGCCCTCGCCCGCGCCGCGTTGCGGTAGGATCCCGGTCTCGCCGACGGGGCGTCCGTGGCCGAGGCTGCAGCCGCGGCCGCCTCGGCGGGGTGCCGGCCCGGCGCGCCTCCGCTATGGGACCCTGCACCCCGTGCGCGGGGCCGGAGGCAGGCGGGAGCGCGTCGCCTTGACCGTCGTCGAGATCCATCGCTCGCCCTGGAGGGCGGCCGGGCTGTTCGCGGCCGCCTGCGGCTTCGTCGTTGCCTGCGTCCGGCTGCTCGCCGACGATCCCGGACGCTTCACCGAAGGGGCGGCCTGGCTCGGGATCGGCGTCTTCGGGCTGTGCGCGGCGCGCGTCCTCCGCACGCTGTTCCAGCGCGGCCCGGTGGTGTCGGTCGGACCGGGCGGGATCTTCGATCGGCGGCTCTCCACCGACTGGATCCCCTGGGCGGCCGTAAGCGGCGTCGCGACGGTGCAGGTCCGGCGTCAGCGCATGATCGCCTTCGAGGTCGATCCCCGGATCGCGGCGTCCCTGCCCTGGACGAAGCGCGCGCGGCGCGTCGCGCGGTTGAACCGGGTCCTCGGCGACCGCCGATACTGGATCGCGTCCGTCGATTTGCGCGGCGGTTTTCCGCCCCTGTCCGAGGCGGTCGCGCGCGGCTGGTCCGGGTCTCGCAGATGCCCGTGAGGCTCCCCACCCCGCTCAGTGGGCCCGCCCGCGCGACCGCGGGTCGGCCATCGCCGCCGCGCGGGCTGATGCGGGACCGCGCGCTGTCCGATCGCGGCCCGATCGACCTTGAAGACCCGGCCCGCCGCGTCCCTCACGGGGGGCGCCACAGTGCCGATGACACGCGCGCGCTCGCGCCTCACCGTCCCACGCGAAGGGGCGACGAGCGACTATGTGACCGAGGCGTGGGCGGGCAGGCGCGTTGCCGGAGGCCGCGTGATGCTGCGCCGGCTTCGGCAGTCCCTTTCAGGATCGGTGATCCTGCACTGGATCAGCCTGGGGCACCTGTTCTGGAAAAAGCCGGACCGTTCGCAGCGTCGAGTGGTGGAGACGACAGGGATCGAACCTGTGACCTTTCCCATGTCAAGGGAATGCACTACCGCTGTGCTACGTCTCCTCATCGAACGCGATCAGGTTCTCCGAACCTGGACGCTATCGAAATAGTCCATACTGCTCAGTAGCTTATGAGGAGTGTCGACTACCGTGTCAAGGTAGTGATCTCCCGCTGTGCTACGCCCCCGGGCCGGTGCCGTTCGGGCTCCGGTGGGCGGGGCCTATAGCGGCTGCCCGGCGAGGGCGCAAGCGGAACCTGCGTGACCAGGCCGATCGGTCGCGTCCCTCAATGGTCCGGCCGCGGCGCGCGCTGACCCGACCGCCCCGCGCCGCGATCGGATAGCGCATTCCGCGTCAATGGCTTAGAGACCGCCATATCGAGCCGGCGGGGTCGGCCCGCCGGGATCCGTCTCCGGGCCGAACGCGCCATGGTGCACGCCGACGGAAAAATGCGCTATGGCCCTGCCGCTCGGCATCCGGCCGCGCCGCGACACATGGCGGACACTTGGCGCCGGCATGCCGCCGCCTCACGCTTCAGGACATGCGCTACTTCATCGACCACGATCAGGGCGATTCGATCCGCGGCTGGATCGTGCCGGACAATCCCCTCGCCATCAGCCGGGTCATGGTCGCGGTCGACGGGCGGCGCGTGGCCGAGGTCCCGGCCAGCGTCATCGACGAGGCCTTCAAGCGCAACGGCTGGCACGCCACCGGGCAATGCACCTTCGTGGTCAGCGAGGCCGAGGTGCCCGGCCTGTCCGAGATCCCGCGGCTCGAACTCTACGATGCCGACACCAACGTTCTGGTCTACCGTCGCATGCCGGTCGAGGGTCAGATCCGGCTGCGGACCATGCTGATCAACACCGGCATCGAGCCCGAGACCGTCCTCCAGACGGCGCTCTTCCCGTATTTCCAGCACTGCTATTTCGGCATCCACAAGCTGCCGGACGAGATCCTGAGCTGCGTTCTGGCCGGCCCGGCCGCCCCGTCGGCCTTCCTGTCGGGCGCCGTGACCATCCCGCGCTACGAGAACTTCATGACGCCGGACCTGATGGTCACGGCCATCCTGCTCCAGGAGCCGCAGATCGAGATGGCGGCCCGGATGCGCTGGCTGAAGGCCCGGGCCGCGGATGCCGCCGATCCCGGGCGCAGCTGGCGCCTGGGGCCGCTGGCCGAGGCCGCCGCCTTCGCGGACGGGTACGACTTCTCCGACGTGAAGAGCCTCAAGCGCTTCTTCCGCATGCTGCCCGAGCCCGCCTACCGGCTGCTCTACAACCCGCTGACCCGCCAGCTCGGGACCCGCATGCCGGACGACCGGCTGCACCCGGGCAACTCGATCGCGGCGATCGAGATTCTCGCCCGGGTCGGGATCGTCGGCCACAAGACCCGGTTCCCCGCCTTCGCGTCGACGCTGTTCGACCGCCTCGGGATCGGCACGCCGATCCCGATCCTGCCGCCGGTGCCGGCCGAGACGCTGGCGCTGGCCGAGCGCCTGAAGAGCGTCAAGGCGGTCGAGGACATGATCGTGTTCGACGTGGCCATGTCGGATGCCGTGAAGGCCTCGGTCGACAAGAGCTGGAGTTGATGGTGCGTTCGACCGGGCCGGCGGTGCCCGAATCCCGCCTCCCGACGGCGCAGGTCACGGGGCTCTGGGGTAAGCGGCGCGCCCTCCCGGCGCGGGCGGGCTCCGACGGGCTGCGCGTCGCGCTGCCGGATCTCGCGGGCCGCTGGGTCGAGATCATCCTGTCCAACGACCCGGCCGAGGCCCGCGACACCCTCCCCGACATCAGCTTCGTCGGTCCCGACGGGCGCCCGGGCACGCTGCTGCCCCAGGAGGCCCGGGGCGGCGGCGCCTTCGCGTGGATCGGCTGCCTGCCCGAGGACGTCGCCGAGCTGCGCGTCGCCGACCCGGCGGGGCGGGTGCCGGCCCGGCTGCGCCGGATCGCCGTGCGCCGCCTCGCGCGGCCGGTCCTGGCCGCCCGCGGGCTCCTGCGCGATCCCGGCCTGACCGTGCAGGCCTTCACCTGGCGGATCCTCGGCAAGAAGGTGCGCGCGCGGGGCTTCCTCGGCCGGGCGCTGCGCCACCGGCGCGTGAGCGGCTACGAGGCCTGGCTCGGCACCCACACCCTCCGCCGCGCGGAGCGGGACGGGATCGCCGCCGAGATCGCCGCCTGGACCGATCCGCCGCTGATCTCCGTGCTGATGCCGGTTCACAATCCGGACCCGAAGGTGCTGCGGGCGGCCCTGGCGTCGCTGCGCGCGCAGCTCTACCCCCACTGGGAATTGTGCGCCGTCGACGACGCCTCCACGCGCCCCGAGATCCCGCGGATCCTGGGCCGGGCGGCCGAGGCCGACCCGCGCATCCGCGTCCTCGCCCGGACCGAGAACGGCCACATCGCCCGGGCGACCAACGACGCGCTGGGCATGGCCCGGGGCGCGGTCTGCGCCTTCATGGACCACGACGACGCGCTCACCGAGGACGCCCTCTACGAGGTCGCCCGGGCGCTCCGCCGCGACCCCGGCCTCGTGCTGATCTACAGCGACGAGGACAAGATCGACGGGCGCGGCCGGCGGTTCGACCCGCACTTCAAGTCCTGCTTCGACCGGGAGCTGCTCTACGCCCAGAACTACATCAACCACCTCACGGTCGTGCGCACCGAGGCGCTGCGCGCCGTCGGCGGCCTGCGCCCCGGCTTCGAGGGCAGTCAGGACCACGACCTGCTGCTGCGGCTGACCGACGGGCTCGACCCCGCCCGCATCCGCCACATCCCGCGGGTGCTCTATCACTGGCGCGCCGCGCAGGGTTCCGGCACCTTCTCGGACCGGTCGCTCGCCCGGGCCGAGGCCGCGCGCCTGCGCGCCCTGGAGGAGGTCGTGGCCCCCTGGGGCGGCCGGGCGGAGCGCGGTCCCGGCGGCTTCAACCGCCTGGTCCGGCCGCTGCCGGCGCGACCGCCGCGGGTCTCCGCGATCATCCCGACCCGGGACCGGGCCGAGATCCTGTCGGTGACCCTCGACGGGCTGCTCGGCGCGACCGACTACCCCGACATCGAGGTGATCATCGTCGACAACGACAGCCGCGAGCCCGAGACTGCCGCCCTGTTCGCCCGCTACCGGGACGACCCGCGGGTGCGCGTCGTGCCGGTGCCGGGGGCGTTCAATTTCTCGGATCTGTCGAACCGCGGCGCCGCCGCGGCCACCGGCGCGGTGCTCCTGTTCCTCAACAACGACATCGAGGTGCTCGAGCCCGGCTGGCTCGCCGAGTTGGTCCGCCACGCGGTGCGGCCGGAGATCGGGGCCGTCGGGGCCAAGCTCCTCTATCCGGACCACACGATCCAGCACGGCGGCATCGTCCTCGGGATCGGGGGCGTGGCCGGCCACAGCCATCTCGGCGTCGCCGACGCGGATCCGGGCTACTTCTGCCGCATGGTCATCGCCCACGAGGTCTCGGCGGTCACCGGCGCGTGCCTGGCCATGCGGGCGGACGTGTTCACGGAGGTCGGGGGCTTCGACGCGCGGGCCCTGAAGGTCGCCTTCAACGACGTGGATCTCTGCCTGAAGATCCGCCGGGCCGGCTACCGGATCGTCTGGACGCCCTTCGCGAAATTGATTCATCACGAGTCGAAGAGCCGCGGGGCCGAGGACACGCCGGAGAAGCAGAAGCGCTTCGAGGGCGAAGTGCTGACCATGCTCGACCGCTGGGGACCGGAGCTGCGCGCCGACCCCTATTACAACATCAACCTGTCACGGAATTCGGCGCATTACCGCGTGTGAGCGGTCCTCGCCCTCGCCGCCGCCGGTGACCGGCGACCGCGCGGTGCTATGCATGCGTCAGTGGGTGAACTTGCGTCCGGAGCCGGTTGCGATACCTCTGGACATGCCGCAAGAGGCAGTTCCGGCCAAGGCGTCCCCACGGGCGCGCGGCGAGGGCGACAATCAGAGATGAGTGCGAACACCCCTACGGTCGCGGGCCTGGAGCGCGACGCCCAGCAGGCGATGGGAGACCACAAGGTCCATCCCAACGAGATCGCCATCGGCGTGGTGATCGGGCGCGCGTCCGAATACTTCGACTTCTTCGTGTTCGGCATCGCCTGCGTGCTGGTCTTCCCGAAGGTGTTCTTCCCCTTCGTCGACCCGCTGAAGGGCACGCTCTACGCCTTCTCGATCTTCGCCCTCGCCTTCATCGCCCGGCCGCTCGGCACCGTGCTGTTCATGGCGATCGACCGGCGCCACGGGCGCAGCGTCAAGCTGACCACGGCCCTGTTCCTGCTCGGCGGGTCGACGGCGGCGGTGAGCTTCCTGCCGCGCTACGACAGCATCGGCATCTCGGCGGTCTACATCCTGGCCGGCCTGCGCATCCTGCAGGGCCTCGCCCTCGGCGGCGCCTGGGACGGTCTCGCCTCGCTGCTCGCCATGAACGCCCCGCGGGAGCGCCGCGGCTGGTACGCGATGATCCCGCAGCTCGGCGCGCCGCTGGGCTTCATGGTGGCGAGCGCGCTGTTCGCGTTCTTCCTGGTCAACCTCGACGAGGCCGATTTCATCGACTGGGGCTGGCGCTTCCCGTTCTACTGCGCCTTCACCATCAACGTGGTCGCGCTGTTCGCCCGGCTGCGCCTCGTCGCCACCGACGAGTTCGCCCGGATGATGGACCTCGACCGGCTGCGCCCGGTCCCGGCCCTGGAGCTGTTCCGCCACCACGCCGGCGACGTGGCCCGCGGCGCCTTCGTGCCGCTCGCCGCCTTCGCGCTGTTCCACCTCGTGACGATCTTCCCGATCGCGTGGCTCGCGCTGAACAGCACCACCCGCTCGCCGGGCGAGTTCCTGATCGTGCAGTTCTCCGGCGCGATCGTGTGCGCCGGCGCGGTGGCGGCCTCGGGCCTGATCGCCGACCAGATCGGCCGCCGCAACTGCCTGATCATGAGCTCTTCGCTGATCGCCTTCTTCGCCGTCGGCAGCATCATCGCGCCGCTCCTGTTCGGCGAGAGCGCCATCGGCCAGACCATCTACGTCACGATCGGCTTCATGCTGCTCGGCCTCGCCTACGGCCAGACCGCGGGTGCGGTGAGCGCCCGCCTCGGCAACCGCTACCGCTACACCGGCGCCGCGCTGACCTCCGACTTCGCGTGGCTGATCGGGGCCGGCTTCGCCCCCCTGGTGGCCCTGTTCCTGTCGCAGCGCTACGGCTTGGCGATGATCGGCGTCTACCTCCTCTCCGGCGCGGTCTGCAGCCTCGTGGCGCTGTTCACCGACCGGTCGGAACTGCGCCAGATGTGAGTCGGCGGGCGGCGGCGCTGGCCGCCCGGCCCGCCCGTATAAGCTGACTGGAACGCCGCCTCGCGCGGCACGGCAGAAGCGCCGCGGCAGCGGCATGGGATGACGAGACGCGTGCTGTGACCTCCACGATCCATCGACCGGACAGGACCGACACTGCGACCCGCCGAGGCGGCCGCGGGCGGCGCCTCCTGCCGCTCCTCGCCCTGCCGCTCCTGACCCTGCTCGGCGGCTGCAACTTCGTGGTCCTGCACCCGGCCGGCTACGTGGCCGAGCAGCAGCGCAACCTCGTGCTGGCGGCGACCGGGCTGATGCTCCTGATCATCGTCCCGGTGATCGCCTTCACGCTGATCTTCGCGTGGCGCTACCGCGCCACCAACGAGGACGCGGTCTACGATCCCGAGTGGCACCACTCGACGCAGCTCGAGGTGCTGATCTGGACGGCGCCGCTGATGATCATCATCGCGCTCGGCGCCCTCACCTGGATCGGGACCCACACCCTCGATCCGTTCCGGCCGCTCAGCAAGATCGACCCGAAGCGCGACGTTCCGGCCGGCACCGTGCCGCTGGAGGTCGAGGCGGTGGCCATGGATTGGAAGTGGCTGTTCCTCTACCCGCAATACGGGATCGCCACGGTCAACGAGCTCGCCGCGCCGGTGGACCGGCCGATCCGCTTCAAGATCACCGCCACCGACGTGATGAACACGTTCTACGTGCCCACGCTCGCCGGCATGGTCTACGCGATGCCGGGCATGCAGACCCAGCTCCACGCGGTGATCAACCGCGAGGGCGCCTACGAGGGCCGCTCGGCGCACTACAGCGGCGCCGGCTTCTCCAACATGTTCTTCAAGTTCCACGGCCTCACCAACGAGGGCTTCGACAAGTGGGTCGCCAAGGCCAAGGCCGAGGGCGGCGAGCTCACCCAGGAGGCCTACCTGAAGCTCGAGGAGCCGAGCGAGGCCGAGCCGGCGCGGTTCTACAAGGCGTACATGAAGGGCCTCTACGACCGGATCATCGGCATGTGCCCGCGGCCCGACCAGATGTGCGTCGGCGAGATGGTGAAGATCGACGCGCAGGGCGGTGCCCACGGCGCGGAGGCCGCCGAGAACTACAAGCGCCTGCAGTACGACAACCGCCTCGCCGAGCGCGGTGTCGAGGCGCCCGGCGCGACGGCGCCGGCCTCCGAGACCGCCCCGCACGGCCAGACGCAGCCGCAGGGCATGAAGCCGCGGCCCGACATGGGCAACCCGGACGTCCGGGGCCAGAAGTCGCCCGACAGCCAGGGCAAGGGCTCCGGCGAGGGCCAGAGCGAGGGTGGCCAGATCGCCCCCAAGCAGCTGAACCAGTGAGGCCGCGCGTGCTGACAGCGGACTCCACACACACAACCGGCGGTCGCCGTCGAACCCACTGAACGGGCCGATCCCATGTTCGCAAACCTGGACCTACAGCAGCTGCTCGTCGGGCGATTTACGATCGAGCAGATCCCCTATCACGAGCCGATCCTGCAGGCGACGTTCGCCGGCGTGGCCGTCGTCGGCCTCACCGTCCTCGGCGTCATCACCTACTACCGCTTCTGGGGGCCGATGTGGCGTGACTGGATCACGTCGATCGACCACAAGAAGATCGGCATCATGTACTGCATCTTCGCGGGCATCATGCTGCTGCGCGGCTTCGCCGACGCGATCCTGATGCGCTCGCAGCAGGCGGTCGCGTTCGGCGACCAGCAGGGCTTCCTGCCGCCGCACCACTACGATCAGATCTTCACCGCCCACGGCATGATCATGATCTTCTTCGTGGCGATGCCGTTCGTCACGGGGCTCATGAACTTCGCCGTGCCGCTGCAGATCGGCGCCCGCGACGTCGCCTTCCCGTTCCTGAACAACTTCAGCTTCTGGATGACGGTCGCCGGCGGCCTGCTGGTGATGGTCTCGCTGTTCGTCGGCGAGTTCTCCCGCGCCACCTGGCTGGCCTACCCGCCCCTCTCCGGTGCGGCGATGAGCCCCGGCGTCGGCGTCGACTACTACATCTGGGCGCTGCAGATCGCCGGTATCGGGACGCTGCTCTCGGGCATCAACCTAGTCGCCACCATCGTGAAGATGCGGGCGCCCGGCATGACCATGATGAAGCTGCCGATCTTCGTCTGGTCGGCGCTGTGCACCAACATCCTGATCGTGGCCGCCTTCCCGATCCTCACGGCCGTTCTCGCGATGCTGTCGCTCGACCGCTACGTCGGCACGCACTTCTTCACGAACGACCTCGGCGGCAACGCCATGCTGTACTTCAACCTGATCTGGATCTGGGGTCACCCGGAGGTCTACATCCTGATCCTGCCGGCCTTCGGCGTGTTCTCGGAGATCACCTCGACCTTCTGCGGCAAGCGCCTGTTCGGCTACACCTCGATGGTCTACGCGCTGGTGGTCATCACCATCCTCGCCTACCTCGTGTGGCTGCACCACTTCTTCACGATGGGCTCGGGCGCGGACGTGAACTCGTTCTTCGGGATCACGACCATGATCATCTCGATCCCGACGGGCGCGAAGATCTTCAACTGGATGTTCACGATGTACCGCGGCCGGATCCGGTTCGAGGTGCCGATGATGTGGGTGGTGGCGTTCATCGTCACCTTCGTGATCGGCGGCATGACCGGCGTCCTCCTGGCGGTGCCCCCGGCCGACTTCGTGCTGCACAACTCGCTGTTCCTGATCGCGCACTTCCACAACGTGATCATCGGCGGCGTGCTGTTCGGCATGTTCGCCGGCGTCACCTTCTGGTTCCCCAAGGCCTTCGGCTTCAAGCTCGACGAGTTCTGGGGGAAGATGGCCCTCGTGTTCTGGGTGACCGGGTTCTACGTCGCCTTCATGCCGCTCTACGTGCTCGGCCTGATGGGCGTGACCCGGCGCATGCAGCATTTCGACGACCCGTCGCTGCAGATCTGGTTCGTGATCGCCGCCATCGGCGCGGCGCTCATCGCCTGCGGCATCGCCTCGCAGATCGTGATGTTCGTGGTCTCGATCCGGAACCGCGACAAGCTGCGCGACCTCAGCGGCGACCCGTGGGGCGGCCGGACGCTCGAGTGGTCCACCTCCTCGCCGCCGCCGGACTACAACTTCGCCTTCACGCCGGTGGTCCACGATTCCGACGCGTGGTGGGACATGAAGAACCGCGGCTTCGACCGTCCGCTCAAGGGCTACAAGCCGATCCACATGCCCAAGAACACCGCGGCCGGCGCGATCCTGGCGGTCCTGAACTTCATCTTCGGCCTGGCCATGGTCTGGTACGTCTGGTGGCTGGCGATCCTCAGCTTCGTGGCGATCTTCGTCGTGGCGATCGCCCACACCTTCAATTACAATCGCGACTACTACATTCCCGCCGACGTTGTCAGTCGGACGGAAGGTCAGCGGACGCGCGAACTGGAGATGGCGTGATCCGATGATGCACGCGGAGACTGCACCCCCCGGCGCCGCGGCGCCGGTCTTCTACCAGATCGACGAGGAGGGCCATCATTCCGAGGGCTCGACCATGCTCGGGTTCTGGCTCTACCTGATGAGCGACTGCCTCATCTTCGCGACCCTGTTCGCGACCTACGGAGTGCTCGGGCGCAGCTACGCGGCCGGCCCCACCCCGAAGGAGCTGTTCGACCTGCCGGGCATCGCGGTGAACACCGCCATGCTGCTGTTCTCGTCCATCACCTACGGCTTCGCCATGCTGGAGATGGACCGGGACCGGGTGAAGCAGACTCAGATCTGGCTCGCCATCACGGGCCTGTTCGGTGTCGCCTTCGTGGCCCTGGAGATCCGGGAGTTCGTCCACCTGTTCCACGAGGGCGCGCCGCCCTGGCGCAGCGCGTTCCTGTCCTCGTTCTACACCCTGGTCGGGACCCACGGCCTGCACGTCTCGATGGGCATCCTGTGGCTCGTCGTGCTGATGGTGCAGGTCGGCAAGCGCGGCCTGATCGTCGAGAACAAGCGCCGGCTGATGTGCCTGTCGATGTTCTGGCACTTCCTCGACCTGATCTGGATCGGCGTCTTCACCGTCGTCTACCTGATGGGAGTGCTCGAATGAGCGCCGACGCACACCACCTCACCGGCCACGGTCAGGACACGCACGACGCCCACGCCCACAGCGAGGGCGGCCACGGCACCTTCCAGAGCTACATGACGGGCTTCGTCCTGTCGGTGATCCTGACGGTGATCCCGTTCTGGCTGGTGATGGGCAACGTCCTCGACAACAGCCTCGTCACCACCCTGGTCATCCTGGCGCTCGGCGGCGTCCAGATGGTCGTGCACGTCATCTACTTCCTGCACATGAGCACGAAGTCGGAGGGCGGCTGGACCTTCATGGCGCTGATCTTCACCATCACGCTGGTGGTGATCATGCTCGCCGGCTCGGTGTGGGTGATGTACCACCTCAACCACAACATGATGCCGATGGATGCCCACGACGTCATGAACAACGCCCGCTGAGCGCGCGTCCGGAGACGAGGCCCGCGGGGTCGGGAGAGGTGGCCGATCCGGGATCGGCCCCCTCCCCGGCCCCGCTCTCGTTGCTGCGGCGCGCCGTGTTCGGCGTCGGCGCGGGCCTCGTCTTCCTGGTGCTGCTGGGGCTCGGGACCTGGCAGGTGGAGCGGCGGGCCTGGAAGCTCGACCTGATCGCCCGGGTCGATGCCCGGGTCCACGCCCCGCCCGTGCCGGCCCCCGGTCCCGCCGCGTGGCCGCGCGTCGGCCCCGACGACGCCTACCGGCACGTCCGGGTCTCCGGCACCTTCCTGAACGATCGCGAGACCCTGGTTCAGGCGGTCACCGAGCGGGGCGGCGGCTTCTGGGTGCTGACGCCCCTGCGCCGTCCCGACGGGACTCTCGTGCTGGTCAACCGCGGCTTCGTGCCCGGCGACCGGCGGGATCCGGCGAGCCGGGCGGCCGGGCAGGTCGCAGGCGAGACCGCGGTCACCGGTCTCCTGCGGCTGACCGAGCCGAAGGGCGCGTTCCTGCGCTCCAACGACCCCGAGGACGACCGCTGGTACTCCCGGGACGTGGCGGCCATCGCGGCGGCGCGCGGCCTGACCGACGTCGCCCCCTACTTCGTGGACGCCGACGCGGCGCCCAATCCCGGCGGCCTGCCGGTGGGCGGCCTGACGGTGATCGCCTTCCCCAACAACCACCTCGTCTACGCGATCACGTGGTACGGGATGGCGCTGATGCTGGCCGGCGCCGGGGTCTACCTGCTGCGGCGCGGCCCGGGGGACCGGGACGCCACGTTGCGCTGAGGTGCGCTGAGGTGCGCTGAGGCGCCGGTGCTGCGCGGCTCCGCGGAAGCTTGACCGATAGGGGAGTAGCCCGCTCCGAGCGGGTCCCTATAATGGCGTGACAAACGCCACAACGAGTCAACGCCATGACCTCCCGCATCCCGAACTTCGCCGAAATCCCCCTCGCCGGCGAATCGCTCGCGATCGCGGCCCCGGCCCTGGGCGAGCCCTGGATGACGCCGGAGGGCATCCCGGTGAAGGGCCGCTACGGGCCGGAGGACCGGGAGGGCATCGAGTTCCTCGACACCTATCCGGGCATCGCGCCGTTCCTGCGCGGCCCGTACCCGACCATGTACGTCACCCAGCCGTGGACGATCCGGCAGTACGCCGGCTTCTCCACGGCCGAGGATTCGAACGCGTTCTACCGCCGCAACCTCGCGGCCGGGCAGAAGGGCCTGTCGGTGGCCTTCGACCTCGCCACCCACCGCGGCTACGATTCCGACCATCCCCGCGTCTCGGGCGATGTCGGCATGGCGGGCGTGGCGATCGACTCGATCTACGACATGCGCACGCTGTTCTCGGGGATCCCCCTCGACGAGATGACCGTGTCGATGACGATGAACGGCGCGGTGCTGCCGATCCTCGCCCTCTACATCGTCGCCGCCGAGGAGCAGGGCGTGCCGCCGCAGAAGCTCGCCGGCACGATCCAGAACGACATTCTCAAGGAATTCATGGTCCGCAACACTTACATCTATCCCCCCAAGGGATCGATGCGGATCATCTCCGACATCTTCGCCTACACGTCGAAGAACATGCCGAAGTTCAACTCGATCTCGATCTCCGGCTACCACATGCAGGAGGCCGGGGCGACGAACGACCTGGAGCTCGCCTACACGCTCGCCGACGGCGTCGAGTACATCAAGGCGGGGCTGGCCGCCGGGCTGACCATCGACCAGTTCGCCCCGCGCCTGTCGTTCTTCTGGGCGATCTCGACCAACTTCTTCATGGAGGTCGCCAAGATGCGGGCCGCGCGCCTGATCTGGGCGAAGCTCGTGAAGGGGTTCGATCCGAAATCCGAGAAGTCCCTGGCCCTGCGCACCCACTCGCAGACGTCGGGCTGGTCGCTCACCGCCCAGGACGTGTTCAACAACGTCACCCGCACCAACATCGAGGCGATGGCGGCGACGCAAGGGGGCACCCAGTCGCTCCACACCAACGCGCTCGACGAGGCGCTGGCCCTGCCGACCGACTTCTCGGCCCGGATCGCCCGCAACACCCAGCTGTTCCTGCAGCAGGAGAGCGGCACCACCCGGATCGTCGATCCCTGGGGCGGCTCCTACTACGTCGAGAAGCTGACCGCCGACATGGTGGCGCGCGCCTGGGAGCATATCCGCGAGGTCGACGGGCTCGGCGGCATGGCCAAGGCGATCGAGGCCGGCATCCCGAAGCTGCGGATCGAGGAGGCCGCAGCCCGGGCCCAGGCGCGGATCGATTCCGGCCGCCAGACCATCGTCGGGATCAACAAGTTCCGGGCCGACGACGAGATGGCGATCGAGCTGCTGCGGGTCGACAACGGCAACGTCCGCCGGCTCCAGATCGACAAGCTCAAGCGCCTGCGTGCCGAGCGCGACGAGGCGACGGTCGCGGACCGGCTCGACGCGCTCACGAAGGCCGCCGATGGCGCCGGCAACCTGCTGGAACTCGCCGTCGAGGCCGCCCGCGCCAAGGCGACGGTGGGCGAGATTTCCGAGGCTCTGGAGAAGGCTTGGGGCCGGCACCGCGCCGAGATCCGCTCGATCTCCGGCGTCTACAAGCGCGAGGTGGGGGGCATGTCGCCTGTGATCGAGGAAGTCCGGGCGCTGGTCGAGGCGTTCGAGGAGAATGACGGCCGCCGGCCGCGCATCCTGGTCGCCAAGATGGGCCAGGACGGGCACGACCGCGGCCAGAAGGTGATCGCCTCGGCCTTCGCGGATCTCGGCTTCGACGTGGATATCGGACCCCTCTTCGCCACGCCGGCGGAGGCCGCGCGGCAGGCGGTGGAGAATGACGTCCACATCGTCGGCGTCTCGTCGCTGGCGGCCGGCCATCTGACCCTGGTGCCGGAGCTGAAGGCGGCGCTCACCGAGCAGGGTCGCGACGACGTGATGATCGCCATCGGCGGCGTCATCCCGCCGGGCGACTACGAGGCGCTGACGGCGGCCGGCGCGGCGGCGATCTTCCCGCCCGGCACGGTGATCGCCGAGGCGGCCGCCAAGCTGATCCGCGCGCTGAACGAGCGGCTGGGGTATGAGGTCCGGCAGGCGGCGGAGTAGCGTGCGGCACGCTTCGATCCCGTCGTCATTGCCCGCGTAGCGAAGCGACCCGGGGCCGCGCGACCTCGGTGAGCGTGGCGCTGCTGGATTGCTTCGCGCCGCTCGCAAGGACGGTTCCGTCGTCTGATTTCCCGAAACCGCGTGAAAAACGCCCGCCCCTGTCGCCGGGGCTGGTGACGCCGCGCCTCCGCGCGGGCATTGAGGCGGGAGAGCCCGGGAGACGCCCGCTTATGACGACCCCGACGACCGTCGCGACCACGCCCTTCCCCGACCAGAAGCCGGGCACCTCGGGCCTGCGCAAGAAGGTGCCGGTGTTCCGGCAGCCGAACTACGTCGAGAACTTCGTCCAGGCGATCTTCGACACCCTCCCCGACAAGGCGGGCGCGACGCTGGTGCTCGGCGGCGACGGGCGCTTCCTGAACCGCGACGTGGTGCAGAAGACGCTGCGGCTGGCCGCCGGCAACGGCTTCGGCCGTGTCCTGGTCGGGCAAGGCGGCCTGCTCTCGACGCCGGCCGCTTCCTGCGTCATCCGGAAAGCGAAGGCGCTCGGCGGCATCGTCCTCTCGGCGAGCCACAACCCGGGCGGGCCGGAGGGCGATTTCGGCATCAAGTTCAACGCCGCCAACGGCGGCCCGGCGCCGGAATCCGTCACCGACGCGATCTTCGCGCGGGCCAGGGCGCTGACGGAGTACCGCCTCGTCGAGGCCCCGGACCTCGACCTCGACCGGCTCGGCGACTCCCGCCTGGGCGCCATGACGGTCACGGTCATCGACCCGGTGGCCGATTACGCCGAACTGATGCGCACGCTCATCGACTTCGACGCGGTGTCGCGCCTGTTCGCATCCGGCTTCCGCATGCGCTTCGACGCCATGAGCGCGGTGACGGGGCCGTACGCGACGGCGATCCTCGAAGGGATGCTCGGCGCCCCCGCCGGCACGGTGGTCAACGCCGTGCCGAAGGAGGATTTCGGCGGCCACCACCCGGATCCCAACCCGGTCCACTGCCACGACCTGTTCGACCTGATGCAGGGCCCGGACGCGCCGGATTTCGGCGCCGCCTCGGACGGCGACGGCGACCGCAACATGATCGTGGCGCCGGGCCTGTTCGTGACGCCGAGCGACAGCCTCGCGCTGCTCGCCGCCCACGCCCACCGGGCGCCGGGCTACGCGGGTGGCCTCGCGGGCGTCGCCCGCTCGATGCCCACGAGCCGCGCCGCCGACCGGGTCGCCGCCGCCCTCGGCATCGAGGCCTACGAGACCCCCACCGGCTGGAAGTTCTTCGGGAATCTCCTCGACGCGGGCCTGATCACCCTGTGCGGAGAGGAGAGCGCCGGCACCGGCTCGAACCACGTGCGCGAGAAGGACGGGCTCTGGGCGGTGCTGCTCTGGCTCAACATCCTCGCGGCCACCGGCGAGCGCGCCGACGCGCTGGTGCGGGCGCATTGGCGCGCCTACGGCCGCGACTACTACGCCCGCCACGACTACGAGGAGGTCGATTCCGAGGCGGCCAACGGCCTGATGGACGCGCTGCGCGAGAAGCTCGCCGGGCTGCCGGGCACGCGGATCGGCGATCTCACCGTCGCGACGGCCGACGAGTTCGCCTACCGCGACCCGGTGGACGGCTCGCTGACCGAGCGCCAGGGCATCCGGATCGGCTTCGCCGAGGACGCGCGGGCGGTGTTCCGGCTCTCGGGCACCGGCACCGCCGGGGCGACGCTGCGGGTCTACCTGGAGCGCTACGAGAACGCGCCGGACCGGCTCGACTTGGCCGTTGCCGAGGTGCTGGCCCCGGTCGCGGCCGCGGCCCGCGCGATCGCCGAGATCGAGCCGCGCACCGGAAGGCCTGAGCCGAGCGTGGTGACCTGAGGGGTGTCGGGAGACGCCCCGTCTTTGCGAGCGCAGCGAAGCAATCCAGAGGCGCCACGCTCTGCGGCGGCGCGCCACCCCGGGTCGCTTCGCTGCGCTCGCGATGACGGTAGGGCCGGCACCGATGCCTCAAACCAAGTCCTTCACCATGTGCACGGTGACGTCGTCGTCGCGGGTCCGGCCCGGTCCGTCGTAGAGCTCCTCCCGCTCCACCCGGTAGCCGAGCGCGCCGTAGAGGCGCAGGTTCGCCGTGTACTTCTTGTTGGTGTAGAGGCGCAGCCGCGCGAGCCCGGCCTCGGCCGCGGCGGCGTCGGCGCGTCCCATCAGCCGGCTGCCGAAGCCCCGGCCCTGGAAGGCCGGGTGCACCGCGACGTTGACGACCAGCAGGTAATCGGCCTCGGCCCGCGTCTCGATCAGGCCGGCGAGATCCGGGCCAGCCAGCAGCAGGTCGAAGCGGTGGTCCCGCAAAGCCTGCGCGTAGTCCGCCCGCATGGGGATCGGCAGGCGGCCGATCACCGGGATCCACTTGGTGTAGGCAGCCTCCACCAGCGCCCGGATCGCCTCCGCGTCCGCCGGCGCACCGCGCCGGAGCGCGACTGACTCGTCCATCTGACCTCTCACGGTTGACCGCGGCGCGTCCGTCCCCTAAAGACCCGCCCGTCGATGGGGCTCCGCACGGGGCCCCGTCGCGTTTTCACGCGCACCCGTGGGCGGGATCCTCCCGCCCTGTCGTCCCGGACCGCGAAGGGCCGGGAAAAGGAGGGCGCGTTCCTCATTCTCGTCACGAGAGGACGCGGAAGATATGTCGAAGCGGATTCAGGCGAAGCACAAGCTCGACCGCCGCATGGGCCAGAACATCTGGGGCCGCCCGAAGAGCCCCGTCAACCGCCGCGAGTACGGCCCCGGCCAGCACGGCCAGCGCCGCAAGGGCAAGATGAGCGACTTCGGCACGCAGCTGCGCGCCAAGCAGAAGCTCAAGGGCTACTACGGCAACATCACCGAGAAGCAGTTCCGCCGCTACTACGCCGAGGCGATCCGCCTGCGCGGCGATTCCGGCGAGAACCTCGTCGGCCTGCTCGAGCGCCGCCTCGACGCCGTGGTCTACCGGGCGAAGTTCGTCGCGACCCCGTTCGCCGCGCGCCAGTTCGTCAACCACGGGCACGTCAAGGTCAACGGCGTCCGCGTCAACATCCCGAGCTACCAGGTGAAGGCCGGCGACCTAATCGAGGTCAAGGAGTCGTCCCGCCAGCTCGAGATCGTCATCGTGGCGACCCAGCTCTCCGAGCGCGACGTGCCGGACTACATCGAGGCCGACCACGCCAAGATGACCGCCCGCGTCACCCGTATCCCCAGCCTGTCCGAGGTGCCCTACCCGGTGCAGATGGAGCCGAACCTCGTCATCGAGTTCTACTCCCGCTGATCCTGTCGCCTCGGCGACCGACGGAGGGGCTGCCCGTTCGGGCGGCCCCTTCGCGTTTCGAGGACCCTGTCCCGAAGGCCGGCGACCGGGGCCAGGGCGAAGCGCGGGCCTCAGCAGCCGTGGCAGATCGAGCCCATCGTGTGCCGCATCTTGCTGTCCCAGGCCTTCGAGCGGGCCTCGGCGGCCTTCTGAGCCTTGATCATCTCGGCCTGGTTCACGGGCTGCGGCAGTCCGGTGACCGCGGCGTTGCCCGGCGGCTTGGTCTGGACCATGGGGGTCACCCGGCGACCGCCCACGATGGGGCCGGCCGGGGTGGCGGCAGGGCCGGGGCCCGCGCCCGGAGCCGGGCTCTG
The DNA here is from genome assembly GCF_028583545.1 of Methylobacterium sp. NMS14P. NCBI lineage: Bacteria > Pseudomonadati > Pseudomonadota > Alphaproteobacteria > Hyphomicrobiales > Methylobacteriaceae > Methylobacterium > Methylobacterium sp. NMS14P. The sequence continues at coordinate 1,975,804 of NZ_CP087106.1, forward strand.
GGCCAGCGCCGGCGTCGCCCCGAGCAGAAGGCCGAGAAGCAGCACGGGACGAAGAATTGCCATGGACCTGGTCTCCCCGGCGGAGGATCCTGTGCCGGCCCCGCCTCATCTGGCGGCGATCCTACCCGATCACACCTTTAAAATCATGCCGATGGCAGATCCCCGGTGAGCGCCGGTCCGCCCCTGAACCGCCGGGAGGCCGTCGCCGCGGCCCTGGCCCGCCTCGCGCCGCGCCTGCCGGACTTCGAGGCGGAGGCCGCTCTCGACCGGGCGCTGGCGAGTCCCGGCCTGCGCCGGGCCGCCCCCGAGACGGCGGCCCGCCTCGCCCTCGTGACCTACGCGCGCCACGTCTTCACCGATTACGACGAACTCCTGGCCGACGGCTACGACCGGGACAGCGCCCGGCACTTCGTCCTCGACGACCTGAACGCCGCGCTCGCCGCCTGGGGTGCCGCGCCGGTCCCCGAGGACGAGCCCGGCGAGCCCGAGGCCGATCCGCGCTGAGGTGGTCGCGCCGGGCTCCGCCATGCTGTAGGAGACCGGCCCGGGGCCGCCCCGCGATCCGTTCCGGTGCCGCTCATGGAGATTGGCAGAAGACCATGAAGATCAGCGCGCGCAACGTCCTCAAGGGTACGGTCGTCTCGGTGGAGAAGGGGGCGACCACCTCCCACGTGAAGATCGAGATCAGCCCCGGCCAGGTGGTCACCGCCTCGATCACCAACGAGGCCGTCGAGGCCCTCAAGCTCGTCGCCGGCGGTCCCGCCTACGCGGTGATCAAGGCCTCCGACGTCATGGTCGCCGTCGACTGACGACGGTTCGCGCGCCGCCCTCCGGGGACGGAGGGCGGCGCGCATCCACCACGCTCCGGGCCCGGGCGGGGGCCGGCCGCCTTCGCGCCGCCGCCGCCGCCGGATAGGATGAGTCCGGACAAGGAGTTCCGCGCGTGCAGAAGACCGTGCTCGGCATCGAGACCACCTGCGATGAGACCGCCGCCGCCGTGGTGTCGATCGACGAGGATGGCGTCGCTCAGATCCGCGCCAACGAGGTGCTCAGTCAGATCGCCGAGCACGCGGCCTACGGCGGCGTCGTGCCGGAGATCGCCGCCCGCGCCCATGTCGAGGTGCTCGACCGACTGATCGCCCGCGCCCTTGACCGGGCCGGGACCGGCTTCCGGGACCTCGACGGCATCGCGGTGGCGGCCGGGCCCGGGCTGATCGGCGGCGTGCTGGTCGGCCTCGTCACCGCCAAGACCCTGGCGCTCGTGACCCGCAAGCCCCTGCTCGCCGTCAACCACCTCGAGGCCCACGCCCTCACGGCGCGGCTCACCGACGGCATCGCCTTCCCCTACCTGCTGCTCCTGGTCTCGGGCGGCCACACCCAGCTCGTGGCCGTGCGCGGCGTGGGCGACTACGTGCGCCTCGGCTCCACCGTCGACGACGCTATCGGCGAGGCCTTCGACAAGGTCGCCAAGCTCCTGGGCCTCGGCTATCCCGGCGGCCCCGAGGTCGAGCGCGCGGCGGAGGCCGGCGATCCCGAGCGCTTCGCCCTGCCCCGGCCGATGCTCGGCCGCCGCGAGGCCGACTTCTCCCTCTCGGGCCTCAAGACCGCCGTGCGGATCGAGGCCGAGCGGATCGCCCCGCTGGCCGAGCGCGACGTCGCCGATCTCTGCGCGAGCTTCCAGGCCGCCGTGGTCGACGTGGTGGTGGACCGCGCCCGGGTCGCCCTGCGCGCCTTCTCGGACGTGGCCGGACGCCCCACCGCCCTGGTGGCGGCGGGGGGCGTGGCGGCCAACGGCGCCGTCCGGCGGGCGCTGGCGTCCCTCGCGGGCGAGGCGGGCCTGAGCTTCGTGGCGCCGCCCCTGCCCCTCTGCGGCGACAACGGCGCGATGATCGCCTGGGCCGGGCTGGAGCGCCTGCGCCTCGGGCTGGTGGACGACCTCACCGCCCCGGCGCGGCCCCGCTGGCCGCTGGCGGCCGCCCCGGCCCGCGCGGCGGTCCCGGCCGGATGAGCGCGGCGGACCGGCGCGCGCACTGGCGGGACCTGGTGGAGCGCCGCCTGCCCGAGGCCGCCCGGCCGGGCTGGCCGGTGCGGCTGGACCATTGCTTCGCCCGCATCCTCCTGGACCAGGCCTGCGGCGGCGCCTGGCGCGACCATGTCCGCCCGCCCGCTTACGCCACCATGCCCCTCGAGCAGCTGGAGCTGGCGATCGCGCTCGGCGAGGCGGTGCTCGCCGGTCACGCGGATCTCGCCCTCCTCAACCGCCGGTCGCTCGCGTGGCGCGGCAAGATCGCCGTCGCGCCGGTGCCGAGGGCTCTCCGCGACGGCGACCTGACCCTGCGCCGCTGGTGCCCGGAGGACGCGGCGCCGTTCGCGGCGCTCAACGCCGATCCGGCGGTGATGGCCCACTTTCCCCGGACCCGGACCGCGACGGAGAGCGAAGCCGAGGCCGGTCTCCTCGACCGCCGCTTCGTGGCGGACGGGTTCGGCCCCTGGGCGCTGGAGCACGCGGGCCGGTTCGTCGGCTTCGCCGGGGCGATGCGGATCCTGCGGCCCCTGCCCTTCCCGGGCGGCGACCGGCCCGGCTCGACGGTCGAGCTGGCATGGCGCCTCGCGCGGGATGCCTGGGGCCGCGGCTTCGCCACGCGCGCCGCGCGGCTCGCCCGCGCCGACCTCGCCGGGCGCTGCGGGATCCGGAGCGTCGTGGCCTTCACGGCGGCCGGCAACGGCCGCTCCCGCGCCGTGATGGAGCGCCTCGGCATGCGGTTGGCCGGGACATTCCCGCATCCGGCGGTGCCGGCGGGGCCGCTGCGCGACCACGTGCTCTACCGGCTGGACTGCGCCGAAAGGGAGGAAGCGGCATGAGCGCCGAGACCCCGATCAACGTCGTCGGCGGCGGTGCCTGGGGCACGGCGCTGGCCAACGCCGCCGCCGGGGCCGGCCATCCCGTCACCCTCTGGCTGCGCGACGCGGGGGCCGCCGCCGCCCTCCAGGCCCAGCGGGAGAACCCGCGCTACCTGCCGGGCGTGCCGCTCCACCCGGCGATCCGGGCGACCGGCGATGCCGCCGCCCTGGCGGGTGGACGGGCGACGCTCCTGGTCGTGCCCGCCCAGACCGTGCGCGGCGTGCTCGAATCCCTGCGCGAGCCCCTGGCGACGGCCGGGCCGGTCATCCTCTGCGCCAAGGGGATCGAGCGCGGCAGCGACAGCTTCATGAGCGCGGTGGCCGAGCAGGTCCTGCCGCCGGGGGCGCCCGTGGCGGTCCTGTCCGGCCCGAGCTTCGCCATCGACGTCGCCCGCGGCCTGCCCACGGCCGTGACCCTGGCGGCGTCCGATGCCGGCCGCGCCGCGGCCCTGAGCGCCCTGCTGTCGGGCCCGAGCTTCCGCCTCTACCACACCGACGACGTGCGCGGCGTCGAGATCGGCGGCGCCGGCAAGAACGTGCTCGCCATCGCCTGCGGGATCGTGGCCGGGCGCGGGCTCGGCGAGAGCGCCCGGGCGGCGCTCATCGCCCGGGCCTTCGCCGAGTTGATGCGCTTCGCCCGCACCTTCGGCGGGCGGCCCGAGACGCTGATGGGCCTCTCCGGCCTCGGCGATCTCGTGCTCACCGCCTCCTCGCCGCAATCGCGCAACTTCGCCTTCGGCCAGCGCCTCGGCGCCGGGGCGAGCCCGGCCGAGGCCGCGGGCGGCAAGCTCGCCGAGGGGGCGTTCACGGCCGCGGCGCTCGCCGGGCTGGCCGCCGCCAGGGGCATCGAGATGCCGGTGGCGGCGGCCGTCGCCGCCATCGTGGCCGGTACGGCCAGCGTCGACGACGTGATCGCCGGCCTGCTGGCCCGGCCGCTGCGCGGGGAGACCGACTGAGCGCCGGCCCCGGCCCGCAACCCGTGGCCCGCGGCCCCTGTCACGCCACCGAGGCCGCCTCCGGCGGGACAGCGTGGCCGTGGGTGTGGGCCGAGAAGCGCGCGATCGGTGCCGGCCGGCCCAGCAGGTAGCCCTGGGCGAGGGGGCACTGCGCGTCGGCCAGGAAGGACAGCTCCTCGGCGGTCTCCACGCCCTCCGCCACCACGGCGAGCCCGAGGCCGCGCCCCAGCCCCAGGACCGAGCGCACGATCGCGGCCCCCTGCGGGTTGCTGTGGACCGCCTTGATGAACGAGCCGTCGATCTTGATCCGGTCGAACGGGAAGGAGCGCAGGTTCGACAGCGACGAGTAGCCGGTGCCGAAATCGTCCATGGCGATCCGCACGCCGAGGGCCTTGAGCTGCCGCAGGGTGAGGAGCGCCCGGGCCGGGTCCCGGATCAGCGCGGTCTCGGTGATCTCGATCTCCAGGCGCTCCGCTTTCAGCCCGGACTCGTACAGGGTGCCGTGGACGAACTGGACGAAGAGCGGGTTGTGGAGCTGCACCGCCGAGACGTTGACGGCGATCGCCAGCGGGTTCGGCCAGCCGGCCGCCGCCCGGCAGGCTTCCCGCAGCACCCAGGCGCCGATCTCCAGGATCGCCCCGGTCTCCTCGGCGATCGGCACGAACACGGCCGGGGAAATGCTGCCCCTGGCCGGATGGCGCCAGCGCAGCAGCGCCTCGAAGCCCGTGACCGTGCCGGACTCGATCTGGCTCTGCGGCTGGTAGACGAGCTCCAGCTCGCCCCGCGCCACCGCGTGGCGGAGGTTGTGCTCGAGCTGGCGCCGGTCGCGGATCTCCGCGCCCATGCTGGCGTCGTAGCGCCGGCAGGTGCCGCGCCCCTCGTTCTTGGCCCGGTAGAGGGCGGCGTCGGCGTGGCTCAGGAGCGCGCGCTGGTCCGCGGCGTCGTCGGGATAGACCGCGACGCCGATGCTGGTGGCGATCACCGGGCCGGAGGCGGCCGGCACCGCCGCCAGGGTGGCGAGGATCCGCTCGGCCAGCCGCTCGGCGGATCCGTCCGCCTGCGGCGTCAGGATGGCGAACTCGTCGCCGCCGAGCCGCGCCATCAGCTGCCTGGGATCGAGGAGGCCGCCGACCCGGAGCGCGAGGTCGCGCAGCATCGCGTCGCCGGCCGCGTGCCCGAACAGGTCGTTGACCTCCTTGAAGCGGTCGAGGTCGAGGCACAGCACCGCGAGCCGGCCGCCCTGGACGTCCGCGGCGCGCATCTCGCGCTCGAGCCGCGCGTGGAAGCTCGTGCGGTTGGCGAGACCGGTGAGCGCGTCGTGGTGGGCGAGGTAGTGGATCTCGCTCTCGGCCCGGCGCCGGGCGCGCAGGTCGCGCACCGCCACGGCGTGGTGCGGCAGGCGCCCGTACTCGGCGACCGGGCGCATGATCACCTCCACCGGGATGGGGGCGCCCCCCGCCGGGACGAGCTCGGTCTCCAGGGGCTGGTCGGCCGTCCCGGCGCCGGGCACGAGGTCCGGCAGGTAGGCGTTCAGGCTCCGGCCCGTCAGGAGGGCCGCCTCCAGGCCCGCGAGCCGGGCGAAGGCCTCGTTGGCGCTGACGATCTCGCCGCCGCGGCAGACGACGAGGCCCTCCACGGCCGCGTTGGCGAGGCTGCGCAGGCGCTCGCGCTCGAGATCGGCGCGGCGGCGCTCCCGCAGGTCGACCATCAGGGCGGCGCCGGCGAGCAGCAGGATCAGGCAGCTCGCCACCGCCACGGCCGCGGCGAGCCACCCGGTCCGGATCGCGCCCGAAGGGATCGCCACCGCGGGGTCGGGATGGAGGGTCACCGCGCCCATGCCGGTGAAGTGGTGGCCGCAGATCGCCAGGATCAGCAGCGCGGCGCCGCCGTACCGGCCCCGGACCGTGGTGGCCGACAGGCCGACCACCAAGGCGGCGGCGCCGAGTCCCGCGCCGAGGCCGACCGAGACCACAACCAGCGCGGGGCTCCAGGCGAGGTGCCCCGCCACCTGATAGGCGGCCATGCCGGTGTAGTGCATCGTCGCGATGCCGCCGCCGACCACGGCGCCGCCCAGGCCCGCCTGGACCGCCCGGCCGGACGCGGCCAGGGCGAAGCCGAGCCCGGTGATCGCGACGGCGTCCACGTAGGAGAGGAGCGTCAGCCCGACGCCGTAGCCGGACGGCAGCCCCGGCTCGAAGGCGAGCATCGCCAGGAAATGCGTCGCCCAGATCCCCGATCCCCCGGCGGCGGCGGCCACCGCGAGCCAGGCGTAGCGGCCGCGGCCGCCGGTCCGGCCGGCATGGGTGAGCAGCTCGATCGCGGTGCCGCTCGCCAGCGCGCAGACGAGGGCCGCGAGGCCTACCAGCCACAGGTTGTGTTCCCCGGCAAAACAACCGATGACTGAGAACATATATGCAACCGGTAATTGGTATGTGGCGAATGATACGGCTATTGGCATGCAGAATTTAAAATTTGCCCAAGAATTGCGATAGAACTATGCGGCGTTTTACGCAGGTTCTGCTTGGCCGGCGGTGCCGCGCGCGGCCGGGGCCGGGCCGGCCTGTCCCCGGGGGGCGAAGCTGGGCTATGGCGGGGCGTGCCGCCCGGCCGGGCGGTCTACTGGGACTTCAGCGATGGCGTACTGGCTGTTCAAATCCGAGCCCGCGACCTGGTCGTGGGATCAGCAGGTCGCCGCCGGGGAGGCCGGCACGCACTGGAACGGCGTGCGCAACCACCTCGCCAAGAAGCAGCTGATGGCCATGCGGGTCGGCGAGCAGGGCTTCTTCTACCACTCGAACGAGGGCAAGGCGGTGGTCGGCATCGTGGCGGTGATCCGCGCCTACTATCCCGACCACACCGACGAGACCGGCCGCTTCGGCATGGTCGACGTCAAGGCCGTGCGGGCGATGCAGAGCCCGGTGACGCTCGAGGCGATCAAGGCCGATCCGGCGCTCGCCGACATGGTGCTGGTCAACAATTCGCGGCTGTCGGTGCAGCCGGTGACCGAGGCCGAGTGGGCGCGGGTCTGCGCGCTCGGCGGTCTCGGCTGAGCCGGGCGCGCCGCCGACGGGCGGCTCAGGCGGCGCGGTTGAGGGGGCCGCGCACGGGGCCCATGAATTCCGGCTCGACGTCGACCGGCGGCAGCGTGTCCATGACCCGGGCGGCCGGCAGGGTCACCACCACCTCGGTGCCCTCGCGGGGCTTGGACGACAGCTGGAACTGCCCGCCGTGCAGCTCCACCAAGCCCTTCACGATCGGGAGGCCGAGGCCGGAGCCCTGCTCGGCAGTCTTGATCGCGAGCGAGCCGCGCCCGAACGACGACAGGACCGTGCCGAGCTCGTCCTCGGGGATGCCCGGACCGCTGTCCTTCACCGACACGTACTGCCCGCCCGAGGCGGTCCAGCCGACCTTCAGCCAGATCTCGCCGCCCGGGGGCGTGAACTTCACGGCGTTCGACAGCAGGTTCAGGACGATCTGGCGCAGCGCCCGCTCGTCGGCCCAGAGTCGCGGCAGCGAGCCGTCGACGAGGTCGTGGAAGGTCTGGTTCTTCGCCTTGGCCCGCAGGCCCATCATGTGGCGGCACTCCTCGACCACGTGGGCGAGCTGCACCGGCTCCTCGTTGAGCTCGTAGCGCCCCGCCTCGATCCGCGACAGGTCGAGGATCTCGTTGATCAGGTTCAGGAGGTGCATCCCGCTGTCGTGGATGTCGTGCGAGTACTCGCGGTAGGACGGCGCCGTGTGGGTGCCGAAGACCTCGTTCTTCATCACCTCCGAGAAGCCCAGGATGGCGTTGAGCGGCGTGCGCAGCTCGTGGCTCATCGTGGCGAGGAAGCGCGACTTGGCGAGGTTGGCCTCCTCGGCCCGGCGCCGGGCCTCGTCCGAGTTGGCCTTGGCCTGCTCCAGCTCGCCGAACACCGCGTCCTTCTCGGCGCGGGAGCGCAGGGCGCCGACCGTCGAGGTGTAGAGGCGGCGGGACAGGCCGAGGAAGAAGACCTGCGCGCCGCCGGCCATCACCACCAGCATCAGCAGGTCCATCCCGCGGGAGAAGGCCGCGAGCGAGGCGGTGGCGAGGGCGAGCGGCACCAGGGCGGCGATGGCGGCGAGCGGCACCGTCGCGGCCAGCATGGTGGTGACCGCGGCGGCGATGACCAGGCCGAACAGCGCGAAGGTCCAACCGCCGGTGGTGCCGAGCCCGATCATCGCGGCCCACGACAGGCTCTGCAGCACCTCGCCGATCAGGAAGCGGCGCCGCCAGCGGGCGAGCGGGATCGTCGCCGGGTCGGCGCGGAGGAAGCGCCGGCTCAACGTCGTGTTGAGCGTGATCATCAGGAAGACGCCGAGCGCCCAGGCCGCCGCCACCGGCGGCGCGATCCAGAAGGTCGCCGCCGCGGCCAGCGCCGCCGCGAACCCCGCCAGCGGGATGCCCGCGCCGACCCGGTACTGGGCGTAGTGGCGCAGCAGCTCGTAGTCGAAGGCCCGCTCCAGGCCGGTCTGCGAGGTCAGCTTCTCGCGGGCCGAGCGGATCTCGCGGGCAACCCCGAGGCGGCGCGCCGCCTCCTCCGTCGAGGGGCCGCGACCGCGCTGGACCATCTCGACGGTGAGATCGGGCATGCGCGTCTTGAAACTCGGCTCGAATGCGCGGACGGGCGGCGGTGGCGGGGAAGCACTCCGTGAGGATGGGGCGGATGTGTTAAGAAGCGGCTGCCGACATCCCTTCAATCTTAAGCATCGCGGGCTGTATCGAGACTGTCGTGCCGCCGGATCGACGTGCGGTGCCGCACATCGGGCCCGGGCCCGCGCCCGCTAGTCTGGCGCGTAGGCCGCTTGCCCGAGCGCGGCCGCACGCCGCCATCCGGGCCGCCCGGACACGCGCGTCGAGAGAGGGTCGCCGACCATGCCGAATCTCACCGTCAACGGCGTCGCGCACGCGATCGACGCCGATCCCGACATGCCCCTGCTCTGGGTGCTGCGCGATCGGCTCGACGCCACCGGCACCAAGTACGGCTGCGGCATCGCGCAGTGCGGCGCCTGCACGGTCCATCTCGACGGCCAGCCGGTCCGTGCCTGCCAGACGCGGATCGGTGACGTCGGCACCGCGCAGGTGACGACCATCGAGGGCGTGTCGGGCCGGGTGGCCGAGGCCGTTCAGGCGGCGTGGCGCAAGCTCGACGTGGTCCAGTGCGGCTACTGCCAGTCCGGCCAGATCATGTCGGCCATCGGCCTGCTCTCGGGCAACGCCAAGCCGACCGACGCCGACATCGACGGCGCCATGGACGGCAACATCTGCCGCTGCGGCACCTATCAGCGCATCCGCGCGGCGATTCACGAAGCCGCGCGCAGCCTCGCCTGATCGGCCTGACGCCTCACCTTCCCCGCGGTCCCGACCGGAGCCTCGCCGCCATGCTGAACGCCCGTCGACCGAATCCCCTGCCCGTCCGTCCCAGCCGCCGCGGCCTGCTCGCGGGCGCCGGCGCCCTCGTGGTCGCGTTCCGGCTCGACCCGAAACCCGCGCGCGCCGCGCCCGGACCGAACCTCGCCGACGTGAAGGCGCAGCCCAACGCCTTCGTGCGGATCGGCGCGGACGACACCGTCACGGTGGTGATCAAGCACCTCGACATGGGCCAGGGGAACACGACCGGGCTCGCCACGATCCTGGCCGACGAGCTCGGCGCCGACTGGGCGAAGGTCCGCACCGAGTTCGCCCCCGCCGACGCGACGCTCTACAACAACACCCTGATGGGCCCGATCCAGGGCACCGGCGGCTCGACCGCGGTGGCCAATTCCTGGTTCCAGCTGCGCAAGGCCGGCGCGGCCGCCCGCGAGATGCTGATGGCGGAGGCCGCCTTCCGCTGGAAGGTGCCGGTCTCCGAGATCACGGTCGCCGACAATCTCGTGCGCCACGCCCCGTCCGGCCGGCAGGCCCGGTTCGGCGAGCTCGCGGCCTCGGCGGCCTCGCTGCCGGTGCCCTCCGAGCCGCGGCTCAAGGACCCGAGCGAGTGGACGCTGATCGGCCAGAGGGTGCCGCGCCTCGATTCCGTCGCCAAGACCAACGGCACGGCGGTCTACTCCCTCGACATCCGCCGCCCGAACCAGGTCACGGCGGTCGTGGCCCGGGCGCCGCGCTTCGGCGCCACCGTGAAGAGCTTCGACGCCGCGGCCGCCCGCAAGGTCGCGGGCGTGCTCGACGTCGTGCAGGTGCCGACCGGCGTGGCGGTGATCGCCCGCGACACGTGGTCGGCCATGAAGGGCCGCGAGGCGCTCACGGTCGCGTGGGACGACAGCACCGCCGAGACCCGCTCGTCCGACGCGATCCTGGCCGAGTACCGCGAGCGCGCCAAGGGCCCCGGCCTGACGGCGTCCGAGCGCGGCGACCCGCAGGCGGCGCTCAAGGGCGCCGCCAAGGTCGTCGAGGCCGAGTTCACCTTCCCCTACCTCGCCCACGCGGCGATGGAGCCCTTGAACGCCACGATCGATAAGGGGTCCGACGGCGGCTACGACGTCTACGCGGGCTTCCAGTTCCAGACCGTCGAGCAGGCCACCATGGCGGCGATCCTCGGCGTGACGGCCGACCGGGTCCGGCTGCACAGCAACTGGGCCGGCGGCTCGTTCGGGCGCCGGGCGACGCCCACCGCCGACTACCTCGCGGAAGCGGCCACCGTCTTCAAGGCGTCCGGCGAGAAGGCCCCCGTGCACCTCGTCTGGACCCGCGAGGACGACATGGCCGGCGGCTACTACCGCCCGACCGTGCTGCACAGGGTCCGGGCCGGCATCGACGGCAGGGGCGCGGTGGTCGGCTGGGACCACGTCATGGTCGGCAAGTCGATCATGATCGGCTCGCCCTTCGAGGCGATGATCGTCAAGAACGGCATCGACGCCACCACCGTCGAGGGCGCCTCCGACACCGCCTACGCGCTGCCGGCCTACCGGTTCGGCGTCCATAACGGCCGCGAGGGCGTGCCGGTCTTGTGGTGGCGCTCGGTCGGCCACACCCACACGGCCCACGTGATGGAGGTGATGATCGACGAGCTGGCCCATGCCGCCAACGTCGATCCGGTGGCCTACCGGCTGTCCATCCTGACCCAGGCGCCGCGGCTGTCCGGCGTGCTCAAGCTCGCCGCCGAGAAGGCCGGCTGGAGCGCCAAGCCGCAGGACCAGGGCCGCGGCCTCGGGGTGGCGGTCCACGAATCCTTCGGCTCCTACGTCGCCATGGTGGCCGACGTCACGGCGCACGACGCCGCGATCCGCGTCAACCGGATCGTGGCGGCGGTGGATGTCGGCGTTCCGGTCAACCCGGACGTGATCCGCGCGCAGGTCGAGGGCGCGGTGGGCTTCGCCCTGTCGGCGGTGCTGCGCAACTGCATCACCCTCAAGGACGGGCAGGTGCAGGAGCACAATTTCGACGCCTACGAGCCGACCCGGATGAGCGAGATGCCGAAGGTGGAGGTGCACATCGTGCCGAGCCAGGCGGCGCCGACCGGGATCGGTGAGCCGGGCGTGCCCGTGCTCGGGCCGTCGATCGCCAACGCGGTCTTCGCCGCGACCGGCCGGCGCCTGCGCTCCCTGCCGCTCGACCTCTCCGGCGTGAAGGGCGCGTGAGGAAACGCACGTTCCGCCGGCCCGGATCGGCGTAGGAAGGGTGGGCCTTCCCCCCAAGGCAAGAGACCCGACTGACGACGGCGCGGCGCGACACCGCGCCGTTTCTTTTTCGCGCGCCGCGACGCCATCTCCGGGCCATGCCCGCCTTCGACGACACCGCCGCGCGCCTGCGCGCCTGCCGCCTCTGCCGCGACACGCCGCGCTACGGGCCGCCCCTGCCCCAGGAGCCCCGGCCGATCGTGCAGGGCTCGGCCACGGCCCGCCTGTGCATCGCCAGCCAGGCCCCCGGCACCCGCGCCCACCGCACCGGCCAGCCGTTCACCGACCCGTCGGGCGTGCGGCTGCGGTCCTGGCTCGGGCTCGACGCGGCGCAGTTCTACGACGCCGCCCGGGTGGCCATCGTGCCGATGGGGTCGTGCTTCCCCGGCCTCGACGCCAAGGGCGGCGACCGGCCGCCCCGCCGGGAATGCGCCGAGCGCTGGCGGGACGAGCTGTTCGCCGGCCTGCCGGACCTCGCGCTGATCCTGGTGATCGGCCAGTACGCGCAAGCTTGGCATCTGGGAAAGATGGACGGCGGCCTCACCGGCACGGTGCGGCGCTGGCGCGAGATCCTGGCCGAGCCGCGCCGCCCCCGGGTCCTGCCCCTGCCGCACCCGTCCTGGCGCAACAACGGCTGGCTCAAGCGCGAGCCCTGGTTCGAGGCGGAACTGCTGCCGGTGCTGCGCGCCGAGGTGGCGCGGGTGATGGCGGGGTGAGGGGCCGTCGGGGTCTCGTCCAGCCGGCGACGACATCCGCGTTCCAGATCGCTTGGGACTTAAGGGTCGCGCCGTCTTTGCGAGCGCAGCGAAGCAACCCAGGGACGCACCAAATCCGAGAATGGCGCGCCGCCCTGGATAGCTTCGCTGCGCTCGCAAGGACGGCGCGCGCCAGGACGCGCACGGCAGGTCAGGGACGGCGTCGCCCGAACCCGCCCGCATTGACAGGCATCGCCGGCCCGTGATCCGTGCCGCGACCCCCGAAGGACGCGCCGATGACCGAGATTGCCGACCCCCGCGACCGCCTGATCGTGGCCCTCGACCTGCCGAGCGTGCAGGCGGCCGAGGCGCTGATCGACCGGATCGGCGATGCCGCGACCTTCTACAAGATCGGCTACCAGCTGGGTTACGCGGGCGGCCTCGCCCTGGCCGAGCGGCTGGCGGGACGCGGCCTCAAGGTCTTCCTCGACCTGAAGCTCCACGACATCGGCAACACCGTCGAGGAGGGCGTGCGCTCGGCCTCGGGCTCCGGCGCCACCTTCCTCACCGTCCACGCCTACCCGCAGACCATGCGGGCGGCGGTCCGCGGCCGGGGCGCGGGGCTCAAGGTCCTCGCCGTGACGGTGCTGACCTCCTACGACGATGCCGACGCCGCGGAGGCCGGCTACGGCCTGCCGGTGGCGGAGCTCGTCGCCAAGCGCGCCGCCCAGGCGGCCGAGATCGGCATCGACGGCCTCGTCTGCTCGGCCGCCGAGGCGGGCTCGGTCCGGCGCGTCGTCGGTCCGGACCGGCTGATCGTCACCCCGGGCATCCGCCCGGCGGGCGCCGAGGCGGGCGATCAGAAGCGGGTCATGACGCCGGGCGATGCCCGCCGGGCCGGGATCGACCACGTGGTGGTCGGCCGCCCGATCACCGGCGCCGCCGACCCCCGCGCGGTGGCGCGGGCGATCGTGGCGGATCTCGCCTGACTTGAACAGGGATTGCCTTCGCGCGGACCGGATCCACTTCGCTCCCAGGGCAGGAGACGCAGCATGACGAAGGGCTACTGGATCGCGCGGGTCGATGTCCGCGACGCGGAGGCCTACAAGGACTACGTGGCGGCCAACGGCGCGGCCTTCGCCAAGTTCGGCGGCCGCTTCCTCGTGCGCGGCGGCGCCCACGAGGCGGTGATGGGCCCGGCCCGGTCCCGCAACGTGGTGATCGAGTTCCCGAGCTACGCCGACGCCCTCGCCTGCTGGAACTCCGACCTCTACCAGGCCGCCAAGGCCAAGCAGCGCGGCGGCGTCGAGGCCGAGATCCTGGTCATCGAGGGCTATGACGGCCCGCAGCCCAGCGCTTCCGAGCCGGCGCCGGAGGCGGGGCCGGCCTCCGAGTAGGCCGCGCCGCAGGGGGCGGAGCCCGAGAGGGTCCCGCCCCGGCGTGCTACGACAGGGTCCCGCGCGGCGCGAGGCTCCGCAGCAGGAACGCGGTCATCGCCGCCATGGGCGGCACCGGCTGAAGGGTGGAGCAGCCCACAAGCAGCGGGTGGGTGTAGCGGGCGATGGCGACGTGGACGCAGGCGGCCGCCTCGGCGGGGTCGGCCGCCTCGAACTCGCCCCGCGCCACCCCGTCGCGGATGATCCGCTCGAACCCGGCGGTGATCCGGGCCACGTGGTGGCGGCAGACGTCCCAGCTCTCCGCCATCGCCGCCTCGATCATCTCGTGCAGGCGGGGAAACGTCTCGCAGCGCCGGGTGGAGTCGCGATGCAGGGCCTCGATCGCCGCCGCGAGGCGCGCGGTGGCGTCGAGGCCCGGCCGGTCGGCGATGCCGAGGATCACCGCCTCGCTCTCGCCGATCAACCGCTCCAGCACCGCCTCGTTGATGGCCTTCTTCGACTCGAAGAAGCGGTAGACGTTGGCCGGGCTCATCTTCAGAGTCCGGGCGATGTCGGCCACGGTCGTCTTCTGGTAGCCGATCTCGCGGAAATACGCGCCCGCCGTCGCGAGGATGCGGCTCCGCGTGTCGGGCGCGCACTCCTCCGCGAGCGAGCGGGTCGTATCTTCGAGGGACATGCGACCTCACTAGGCCATGCGGCGGCGGGGCGTCAAAGACGCGAACCCGCATCGGGTTCCTCTGCGGCGGCTGCGCGCGCCCGGAACCGGCCCGGGTGACACCCATTGCCCAGGCACCCGGCCGCGACGGCGGCGCCAGCGAGAGATCCGCGATGAGCTTCACCGACACCCGCGCCCTGGTCACCGGAGCCGATTCCGGCATCGGCCAGGCGACCGCGGAGCTGCTCGCCCGGGCGGGTGCCGACGTCGCCATCACCTATCACCGCGACGCGGACGGCATCCGGGAGACCGCCGCGCGGGTCGAGGCCGCGGGCCGCCGGGCGCTGGTGCTCCAGCTCGATGTCGGCGACCCGGCGGCGGTCACGGCCGCCTTCGACCGCATCGGCAGCGAGTTCGGCACCCTCGACATCCTCGTGGCCAATGCCGGGCAGGCCATGAGCGGCATGCCGGTCGCCGAGATGGACGACGCGGTGCTGGAGCGGATCCTGCGGGTGAACCTCATGGGGCCGCTGTTCTGCGCCCGCCCCTTCATCAGGATGCGCCGGGCGCAGGGCGGGAACGGCAAGATCGTGTTCGTCTCCTCCGTGGCCCAGCACCTGCCGACGCCGGAGAGCGCCCCCTACGGCATGTCGAAGGCCGGACTCGGTTCCCTCTGCCGGTCCCTGTCGCGCGAACTCGCGGAGGACCGGATCAACGTCAACAGCGTCGCCCCGGGCCTGATCGAGACGCCGATGACCGCCGACCGGTTCGAGAAGCCGGAGGTTCTCGACGAATCCCTGGAGCGGATCCCGTGGCACCGGGCCGGCCAGCCGGAGGAGATCGCCCGGGCGATCCTCTACTTGGCCTCGGACGACGCCGCCTACGTCACCGGCCACACCCTGGTGGTCGACGGCGGCCTGACGATGCAGTGGGGTGGCGCCTGAAGCACGGCCTGAACGACGAAGCGCGGCGCCGGGATCACGCCGGCGCCGCGTCGAAGGGTCTGCGATCTGCGGTGGGCCCGCGGCCGCGCCTCAGGACCCGAACTGCGAGCCCAGGCGCTCGAGGTACTCGGCCAGATCGACGCCCCCGACGCGCTTGCCGTAGTCGAAGCGCATGCCCTGGCGGATGTCGACGCTGGCATCCCGCGTGGTCAGGGTGAAGGGACGGACGCAGACCCAGGCTCCGTCGCGGCGGTGCTCGAAGTAGCCGAGGATCTCGTGCTTGGCCATAACCTTTCCTCCGGAACTGTGCTCAGGAGCATAACGGTCGTACCGGCCGCTGGTTCATGCGTTGCGACTGTTTTTCGCGTGCGCGAGCGCACGGATCGAGTGTTCGTGAGCCGTGAATGGTGGCGAGGCTCGGCGGAGAACTCGCGTGAGCTTGGCCATTACAGGGCGAATGTTCGGGCCCGGCGGGCGGGCGCGCGGCCGGCTCAGTGCCAGCGGTCGAGGATCTCGGCGGTCGTCATCGTCTCGACCTGGTGGCCGTAGCGCATCCGGTACATCAGAAGGAGGGCGTCGTGCGCCTCGTCGCAGGAGCTGCACAGGGCGTCGGTGGCCAGCACGATCCGGTAGCCGAGATCGACCCCGCCGAGCACGGCGGCCAGCACACAGACGTCGGTCTCGGCGCCGGTGACGATCAGCGTGTCGACGCCGCGCGCGCGCAGGCGCGCGTCGAGGCCGGTGTCCAGCCAGGGCGAGTAGACGGTCTTGTCGATGATCTCGGCGGGCGGAGCCAGCCGGGCGAGGTCCGGGACGAGGTCGATCAAGCCCGGGTCGAGGCGCTCCCGGGTCATGCCGGCCCAGCGCCGCGAGTAGGTCGCCCAGGTGCCGCGGCCCTCGCCCGGCCGGGCCGCCGGGATGAAGCGGGTGAAGACGGTCCGCTCCGGGTGCGCCGCCGCGAGGCGGCAGACATGGGGCAGGACGCGGTTCATCCACGGCGTCTGCCAGTCGGTGGACTCGGCGAACATGCGCTGCATGTCCACGCAGAGATGGACGCAGCCCCGTCCCAGGGGCCCGCCGGGAGATCCCGGCTCCGGCCGGGGGCTGTCGGTCGATGGGCGGCGTCCGGTGTCCATGGGCGCGATCAGGCCGGGGCGGCGTGGCTCGGGAGAGGGTGACGTTGGGCGCGAAGGCCATCCCGACCCCGTCTCGGGGCCGGGACGGCGGGACCTCAGCGGTCGGCCTTGGCGCCGGACGTTGTCAGGGAGAGGTAGCGCTCGGTGGTCGGGCGGATCAGCTTGCGGACCGCCTCCGCCATGGCCTGCTCCTCCTTCAGCGACTGCTCGAACGCCGTCCGGTGGCCCTGCTGACCGGCGGCGTCGCCGATGGTGAGCAGCGACTCGTAGGCGGCGATCTCGAAATTCTCGAAGGCGTGGTTGGCGTAGGTGTTCTTCAGGATCTCGTCCTGGGCCGGCGTGTGGCCCAGCGCCATCATGTTGCCGACGAAGCCCAGGAAGCCCTCCTTGAGGGCCGAGGGGCTGTCGCCCAGGCTCTGGAGCGCCTCCTCCAGCCGGTGGCGCTGCCCGTGCGTCTCCTCGATGTGGCGGCGCAGGGCCTGCTCCATCTCGGGGTAGCGCTCGAGGCGCTCGACCTGCCGCTCCATGATCTGCAGCGCCTGCATCTCCACAGCATGGGTGTTCTTCAGGGCCGTGACGTAGATCTCGCGGGCGTCCATGGTCATGGCGTTCACCTCTCAGCGGTTGCGAGCTCGGGGCTCATTCAACCGGCAAACACGGGTGCCGCACGGCCAAGTTCCGGTCGGAAGGTCGCAGGCGCGGCGCCGCCCCCGCCGCACGCCAGGCGGGCCCGGCCCCGCCCCGTGACCGCGCTGAGGGCGGCGGTTCAGGACTTCGAGGTCGGGCTGAAACAGCACCGCGCGGGGTTGAGCGCCGGTCCCGACTGGGACGGCACGGCGCCGGGACCCGCGCGGGGCCGCGCGGTGTTCCGGTCCTGTGAGGCGCGTCCGGCATCCGGCCGGGGCGCGGTCGCGGACGTGGAGGATGCCGATGGACCAGGACCGCGAACGCGCGAAGGAGCCGCCGCTCTCCGACGGCCCGAGCGGCCGCCCGCGCGACGAGACCATCGCCCAGACGGGGCGCGGCCTGCCGAACGACACCGGCCGGCCGGTGGAGGTCGACGAAGCCGAGGCGGCGCGCATCGAGCGGAAGATCCGCGACCTCTAGCGGCCGCTCCGCTCAGTGCAGGGCGCCGCTGCGCTCGGCGCGCTGGCGCGCCGCGAGGCGCTTGCCGATCTCGAGGAGCAGCGTCTCGGTCAGCGCCACCAGGGCGGTGTCTCCGAGCACCGAGACGGTGTTGTGCAGCGACAGGCAGAGGTCGGCGGTGCGGTTGAGCGCATCGTCGATCGTGTCCCCGTCGCGCTCCGCGAAGGCCGCGCCGACCGACTTGCTGTCCGAGATCTCGACGATGACGCCCCGCCCGGTGGTCGGCCGCCCGTCCTGGTCCAGGTAGAAGTGCCCGCGGGTGAACAGCCACCGCAGCCGGCCCTCCGGCGAGCAGACGCGGTACTCCGCCGTGTAGGAGCCGCCGGTCCGGACGCAGTCCAGGATGACCTGCGAGATATGGGGCTGATCATCCGGATGGACGGCCTTCAGGATCTCGGCGAGGCTGACCCCCGCCCGCGACCGGGCCGGGCTGATGTTGAACAGCAGGGCGCTCACCGGATCGGCCCGCGCCTCGTCCCGGAGGACGTCCCACATCCAGAAGCCGACGCCGCCGGACGTCTCGAGCGCCGCCACGAGCGCCGCCTCGGATACGACGTCGTCCGCGTGGTCCATCCGAGACATCCCCGATCTCACCGCAACCAGAGGCGACGCTGCACGACGATTATGATCCTACGCAATTCATTTTAGGGTAATACAAATGTTCGTAAAGACGTTGTATTCAAATATATGCTTCGTCTCTCCCCTCCCGGTTCGCCTGCCGAAGGCTTCCGTCAGCGCTGAGCGGTGAGATCGAAGAGAATTTTCTTCTGCTCGGCGCCGCGACGTGCCGTCTCTTCCACTGGCCGGCACCTGACAAACTCCGGCAGGAACGGCACCGGCACCGGCGCCGAGGCCGACCCGGACCGTGCGCCCGCCCGGCCCATCCGCGCGACCGCTGAGCGCGGTTCGTCAGCGCATCAAATGAGGGCGACCGGCGAGCGGGCCGACGCGATTAGGGACGGGTTGGTTCTGCCGACCTCCACGTCCGCTGCCTGGTGGGCCCCACATCTTGTCGGGACGCGGACGTGGATGCAGGGACCGGCGCGAGCCGGCAGGTTCCTCCGATCCGCGGAACCATCCTTCGCCACGCCGTGAGAATGGGGCCCCCTGTCCCGTTGGTTCGTGCAGTAAGGGCGCAAAGTGCGCCATCCTGTGCAGCTATTGATGCCGCTTAACGATTGCCGAATCTGTCTGTATCGGCTTAGATATTGATCTTGGTAGCGGTTTGACCGGCTCTCAGGTGTCGTGCGGCGCGCGTCGGCAAGGTTCGGTCCCATGAGCTACATGTTCAAGGCCCCCTCCGAACCGGCCGCGGGGGCGATTGCACGGCAGATCACGTCACGGGGCTACGCGGTTCTCGAGGACTACGTGAGCCCGGAGGACCTGCGTGTCGCGCAGGCTTTCGTCGCGCGGGCGGTCGCCGCGAAGGGCGGCGCGTACGCGGGTTTCGCCGGGACGAAGGATCTCGGCGGCACGTTCCTGGCCGCCCTCCCGGACGACCCGGCCTTCAACGCCCTGTGCCGCGGCATCTACGAGAGCGCCGTGGGACGGCCCGCGCCGGATGTCGGCTTCTACCAGATCCTGCGCTGCCTGGCGGGAGCGGGCGCCAGGACGCACTCGATGCGCTTCCACTTCGACTCCTACGTGCTCACGGCCCTCATCCCCATCACGATGCCGGACCACGGGTCCCCGGGGCGCCTGATCATCCACCCGAACACCCGCCCGCTGCGTCGGAGCTACCTGGTCA
Organism: Methylobacterium sp. NMS14P; assembly: GCF_028583545.1. Taxonomy (NCBI): domain Bacteria; kingdom Pseudomonadati; phylum Pseudomonadota; class Alphaproteobacteria; order Hyphomicrobiales; family Methylobacteriaceae; genus Methylobacterium; species Methylobacterium sp. NMS14P. The sequence continues at coordinate 1,995,016 of NZ_CP087106.1, forward strand.
ACCTCGTGGACAAGGTGCTGGTCGACAATCCGCTCGCGCAGACGCTCCTGACCCGCGCCTACGACCGCGGCAGCAACCGCGTGATCCGCCTGTCGCTGAGGCCGGGAAGCCTCTACTTCTTCTGGGGCTACCGCTCGCTGCACACGAACGAGCCCTGCGCGTCCGACGCGATCCGGGCCACCGCCCTGTTGCACTACGCCGATCCGCACGCGGACAGCCGGCTCAAGCAGGTGCTGCGGCGGCGCTAGTGTTTGCCCTTCCAGGGCACCAGCACGCGCTCCAGCCCTCGCATCCCGAGCTCGAACAGGCCCGCGAACAGGCCGATCACCAGGATGCCCATCAGCACCACGTCGGTGCGCAGGAAGTTGGAGGCGTTGAGGACGAGCTGGCCGAGCCCGGCCTGGGCCGCCACCATCTCGGCAGCGACCAGGGTGGTCCAGCCCACGCCCATGCCGATCCGCAGGCCGATCAGGATCTCCGGCAGCGCCGCCGGGAAGACCACGTGGCGCAGGACCTGCCAGCGGCTCGCCCCGAGGGCGCGCGCGGCGTTGATCTGGTCGAGCGAGGCGGAGCGCACCCCCGCCCGCGCGGCGAGCGCCACCGGGGCGAGGCAGGCGAGGAAGATCAGCAGCACCTTCGACAGCTCGCCGATCCCGAACCAGATGATCATCAGCGGCAGGTAGGCGAGCGGCGGCAGCGGCCGGTAGAACTCGATCGGCGGGTCGAGGATGCCCCGGGCGATCCGGCTCGTGCCCATGGCGAGGCCGGCCGGGATGCCCACCAGGGCGGCGAGCGCGAAGGCGCCGAGGACGCGCAGGAGGCTGTCGCCGATGTGGAGCCCGAGCGGGGCGCCGTCGATCTCCCCGCGCCAGGCCTGCCCGAAGGCCGCCAGGACCGCCTCCGGCGGCGGCAGGAACAGCGGCTTCACCCAGCCGGCGCGGGTGGCAACCAGCCAGAGGCCGAGGGCTGACAGCACGGTGGCGGTGCTGACCGCCGGCACCAGGATCCCGCTGCGGCGGGATCCGAAGCGCGCCCGCGGGGCCGGTGCCAAGTCCGATGCCAAGCCCGATGCCAAGTTCGATGCCGAGTCCGGGGCCGGGACCGCGTCCGGCGCGGCGCGGGGCAGACCGCTCATCGGACGGCCTCGGCCGGCGCGCCGGCGCCGCGGATGCGCGCGAGCACGCGCTCGCGCACGGCGATGAAGGCGGGGTCCGACTTCACGGCCCGCGTGTCGCGGCCGCCGACCGCGGCCCGGGAGAAGGGCAGGTCCAGCGTCTCGACGATGCGGCCGGGCCGCGGGCTCATGATCACCAGCCGGGTGGCCAGGAACACCGCCTCCTCGACGTCGTGGGTGATGAAGAAGGCCATCTTGCCGGTCCGGTGCCAGATCCGGAGGATCAGCTCCTGGATCTGCTCGCGGGTGAACGCGTCCAGCGCGCCGAGCGGCTCGTCCATCAGCAGGGCGCGCGGGTCTCCCGCGAGCGCCCGGGCGAGGCCGACCCGCTGCTGCATGCCGCCCGAGAGCTCGTAGACCTTCCGGTCGGCGCAGCCGGGCAGACCCACGAGATCGAGCATCGCCAGGGCGATCCGCCGCCGCTCGGCCCTGGGCACGCCCCGCATCTTCGGCCCGAAGGCCACGTTCTCGGCCACGTCCAGCCAGGGCATCAGGGCGTGGCGCTGGAACACCACGCCCCGCTCGGCCCCCGGCCCCCGGACCGGCTCCCCGTCGAGGAGGACGCGGCCCTCGGTGGGCGCCAGGAACCCCGCGATCGCCGAGAGCAGGGTGGTCTTGCCGCAGCCCGAGGCGCCGAGCGCCACCACGAACTCCCCGGGCGCGATGGTCAGGTCGATCCCCGACAGCGCGGCGACCGTGTCGGCGCCCGCCCCGTAGCGGACGCTCAGGTTGCGGATCTCGATCATGGGCCCTCCGGTCCGGCGACAGGCTATTTCCGGGCCGCGTCCACGACCTCCGTCGTGACGAACCGGGCGTAGTCGGGCGCCAGCGCCTGCACGCGCCCCTGCGCCTTCAGGAACGCGGCAGTCTCGGTCAGGGCCTTGGCGGCGCCGCCCCCGAGCCAGGCCGGCGAGGCCTGCGCCTCCAGGGTCGGGAACCGGTAGGCCGCGAGGCTCGCCGGCACTTCCGCGGGGGCCGAGCCGCTGATCCGGGCCACCGCCGCCACCTCAGGCGCGTCGGCGCTCCAGGGCCTGGCGGCGTAGGCCGCGTCCTGGGCGGCGATCAGCCGGACGAGCGTCACCAGGAAGTCCCGGTTCCGCGCCGCCCAGGCCCGGTCGACCACGAGGCCGTCGAAGGTCGCCTTGCCCCGGCGGGCGAGATCGCCGGCCGAGACCACCACCGTGCCGGACTTCTTCACCCGGGCGAGAACCGGATCCCAGATGAAGGTCGCGTCGATGTCGCCGCGCTCCCAGGCGGCGGCGATCTCGGGCGGGCGCATGTTGAGGATCCGGACATCGGCCTGCGTCAGCCCGGCCTCCGCCAGGGCGGCGATCAGCTGGTAGTGGGCGGTCGACACGAACGGTACCGCGATCGTCTTGCCGCGCAGGTCGGCCACGCCCGTCACGCCGCTGCCGGCGCGGGCCACGAGCTGCTCGGCGTCGGCGATCTCGTCGAGGATCCAGAACAGCTGGATGTCGAGCCCCTGCGAGGCGGCCGCCGCGATCGGGCTCGACCCCGCCTCGCCGATCTGGACGCTGCCCGAGGCCATGGCGCGGATCACGTCGCCGCCGCCGCCGAACTTGCGCCAGTGGATCGTGTAGCCGGTCGCCTTCTCGAGCGCCCCGGAGGCCATCAGCGCGCGGAACGGCACCACCATGTCCTGGTGGGCGAAGGTGACCTCCCGGTCGGCCGCGCGGGCGGTGCCGGGGAGCGGCGCGCCGAGAACCAGGGCGGCCAGGGTGGCCAGCGCGACGGCGCGGCGGTGCGGACCGGCAGATGTCATGAGATGTTCCCCCTCTCCGGCCGGCCCGGCGCGGAGGCGACTCGGGCGGCCGGGGGCAGGGTCGGCCAAGCTCGGCGTCGAAGGCAAGGGCCCGGCCGGGCGGCCCGCGACGCGCCACCCGCGCGCGCGGCCCGCGCTCCGGCCGGGTCGCGCCCGGGATCCGCGCCGCGCCGCGGGCCGCCGCGCCGGGAAACGGGTCGGAGACGGCCGCGCCCGACGGCGCGTGGATCGCGCGCGTCGGGATTTCCCATCTCCCCGGAGCGCGAGGGATCGGGGCCTGATCTCCGGAACGGCCCGATCGGAGATGCCGCTCCTCGTCGCCCCGGGGCCAGCTCGGAGCGGAGGCGCGGTGCGGGCACGCCGCCCTGCCGGGTCGATGCAGCGCTTGGCCCGGCACGGTCCGGCGGGCCGGACCGACGGCCGGGATCGTTGCTGCTGGCCGCCGCGCCCGCGGGAGAAGAAAATTTCGGCGTGCAAAACCCTCGGGTGCAATCCTGCGGCGGGACCGCGCCCGGGCTCAGGCGGCGCGCACCGTCGCGAGGAAGCGCCCGACCTCGGCGGCGAGGTGCTCGGACTGACGCGACAGCGCGGAGGCCGCGCCGAGCACCTGCCCCGCCGCCGCGCCGGTCTCCCCGGCCGCGCCCGCCACGCGCGCGATCGTGCCGGTCACCGCCCCGGTCCCCTGAGCGGCCTCCCCGACATTGCGCACGATCTCCTGGGTCGCCGCGCCCTGCTGCTCCACGGCGGCCGCGATCGAGGTCGCCACGGCGTCGATCTCGCGGATGCGCGCCGTGATCGCGTCGACCGCGCCGACCGCCTGCCCGGTCACCCCCTGAACCCGCGCGATCTGACCCGAGATCTCCGCCGTCGCCCTGGCGGTCTGCTCGGCCAGAGCCTTCACCTCGGAGGCCACCACCGCGAAGCCGCGGCCGGTGGTGCCGGCGCGGGCCGCCTCGATCGCGGCGTTGAGCGCCAGCAGGTTCGTCTGGCCGGCGATCGCGGCGATCAGCCCGGCGACGTCGCCGATCCGCGTCACCGCCGCGCTGAGCTCCTGCACCAGCGCGCCGGTCCGGTCGGCCTCGCCGACCGCTGCCTGGGCGAGACCGGCCGAGCCCTGCACCTGCCGGCCGATCTCCTGCACCGAAGCGCCCAGTTCCTCGGCCGCCGCCGCGACCGTGCCGACGTTGGCGGCGGCTTCCTCGGCCGCCGCCGCGACCGTGCGGGACTGGACCGAGGTCTGGCCGGCCAGGCCCGACATGGAGCCGGCGGTGGCCTGCAGCTCCGTGGCCGCGGCCGAGACCTGCCCGATGATGCCCCCGACCGCGGCCTCGAAACCGTCCGCCATCTGGCGCATGCCGGCGCGGCGCTGCGCCTCGGCCGAGGCGCGGGCCTGCGCCGTCTCCGCCTCAAGCTGCCGGGTGCGGATCAGGTTGTCCTTGAACACCTGCACGGCGGCGGCCATCCGGCCGATCTCCTCGGCGCCCCCGGAGCGGGGTACCGCCCGCTCGAGGTCCCCCGCGGCGAGGCCGTCCATCGTGTTGGTCAGCGCCCGGATCGGGCGGGCGACGCCCCGGCCGATCAGCGTCGCCAGGCCCGCGATGACCAATGCGGCGAGGGCGGCGCCGGCGAGGAGGCGCTGCAGGGCCGGGCGCACCTGATCGGCGGTGTCGTCCGCGTAGATCCCGGTCCCGATGATCCAGCCCCAGGGCGCGAAGCCCTTCACGTAGGAGATCTTGGGCACGGGCCGATCGTGGCCCGGTTTCGGCCAGCTATAGGCGACGAACCCCGCCCCCGCCCGGCGAACCTGCTCGACCATCGCGACGAAGAGGTGCTTGCCGGCCGGATCGGTGAGGCCGCCGACATCCTGGCCGATCAGCGCCTCTTTCGGATGCAGCAGCATCCGCGGCTGCATGTCCTGGATCCAGAAATACTCGCTGCCAGCGTAGTGCAGGCCGCGGATCTCCGCGATCGCGGAGGCCTGGGCGGCCGCGCGGCTCAACCGCCCCGCCCGCTCCTCGCCCTCGAAGTAGGCCAGGGCCCCGTGCGCCGCCTCGACGAGGTTGCGGGTCTGCAGCGCGCGCGCGTCGCCGATCACTCGGGACAGGTCCCAGGCCGCCAGCCCGATCAGCACCGCCATGCCGAGCAGGGCCATCGCGGTGATCAGCTGGAGACGGGTGCCGATGCGCAGGGTCATGGGAGTCCGGGCGTCGCGGCGCAGGGCCGCCGCGTCTGACGCGGGGCGCATGCGCGAGAGGGGGAGAGCTTCGTGGAGGCTATAAGCGGCAGGCCGGAACGCAGTTCGGTCGGCGAAGACGGCTTATGTCATCACAGATAATAAGAAGTTATGTCCTAATAGACCGGAGTTTGGCGCTAATAGTATGCGTATATATGGGTAGTGCTGATATAGGTTGTGTTTCAGGCAGGACCCTGACGGTCGGCTCGGCCGCGGGCGCAGGGCCATCGGCATCCCCGACGCCGTCGCTTCCTGTTCGAGGTTCGGTCGCGAAAGCGTCCCGATCAGGGTCGTCGGAGGGGCGAGGCAGGCGCCCGATCCGGATCGGCGACGGCCGTCCGAAGGCCGTCCTCGGCTCGGTCGCCGCACGACCTGGGACGACCTGGGGCGGCTCTCGCGGGCCGCCGAAGAGGACGTGGTGCGCCCCGCCCGCGCCGCGCTCGGCCGGGGCCGAGCGGGTTCGGGGCGTCCGCTCTCAGGCCGTCCGCTCAGGCCGCGCGCAGCACCGCGATCTCGTCGATCGTGGCGGCCGCCTGGGCCCGGAGCGCGGACAGCAGCGCGGTGACGTCGTCGCCGGCGCGGCAGGCCGTCTCGAAGGCCCGGCAGGTCGCGGCCAGATCCACGAAGCCGATCATGCTGGCCGCCGACACCATGGCGTGCGCGTCCCCCATCAGCCGCGTCCGGTCGCCGTCGGGCGCCGCCGGCCCGAACCGCTCCGCGAGTTCCTTCGCCAGCATCGCCAGGAGATCGCCCATCCGCGCCTGACCGACCATCGCGGTCATCTCGTCCAGGGTGGCGCGGTCGATCGTGCCTCCCCGGCGCGGCGGCTCCGCGCGGGGACCCGCCCAGCGGTCGATCGCGGCGAGCAGCGCGTCCGCGCGGAACGGCTTGCCGATATGGTCGTCGAGCCCGGCGGCGCGCAATTCGGCCACCTGCTGCGGCAGGACGTTCGCCGTCATCGCGAGGATCGGCAGGCGGCCGGCGCCGCCGCCCAGGGCGCGGATCCGCCGGGTCGCCGCGATGCCGTCCATCACGGGCATCTGCACGTCCATCAGCACGAGATCGTAGGACCGCGCCTGGACGGCCGCCACCGCGGCGACCCCGTCGGCCACCACGTCCACCGCGTGCCCGGCGCGCTCCAGGATCATCCGGGCGAGGTCCTGGTTGAGCGGCACGTCCTCGGCCAGGAGCAGGCGGCGGCCGGTCGCGCGGGCGATCGCCGAGGCCGGCGCGGTCTCGCGGGCCGGCGGGACGGCGGCGGGCAGGTCGGCCTCGAACCAGAAGGTCGAGCCGTGCCCGACCGTGCTCGCGACGCCGATCGTCCCGCCCATCAGCGTGACGAGGGACTTCGAGATGGCGAGCCCCAGCCCGGTGCCGCCGTACTCGCGGCTGATCGAGCCGTCGACCTGCGAGAAGCGCCGGAACAGGCGGTCGCACTTGCCGGTCGGGATGCCGATGCCGGTATCGCGGACCGCGAAGCGCAGCCGCGTCCCGCCCGTCGCGCTGGCGGCGTCCGGGCTGACCCGGACCGACAGGTCGATGCCGCCCGACGCGGTGAACTTCATGGCGTTGTTGAGCAGGTTGAGCAGGATCTGCCGGAGGCGGTCCTCGTCGCCCTCGACCCAGTCGGGCAGGCCCGGGCCGTGGGCGACCGTGAGGGCGAGCCCCTTGCGCTCCGCGGAGGGGCGCACGATCGACACCGCGTTGTCGATCAGCGCCTCCAGGGCGAAGGGCCGGGGCACGATCTCGATCTGGCCGGCCTCGACCTTCGAGAAGTCGAGGACGTCGTTGACCACCGTCAGGAGCGCGGCCCCGGCGGTGCGGATCCGGTCGGCGTTCCGGCGCGCCGCCGGGCCGAGATCCGTCCCGTCGAGGAGCAGGTCGGCGTAGCCGATCACCCCGTTCAGCGGGGTGCGGATCTCGTGGCTCATGGCGGCGAGGAACTCGCTCTTGGCCGCGCTCGCCCGCTCCGCCTCCAGGCACGCGGCGTCGGCCGCCGCCTTGGCGGCGAGGAGCGCCGCCTCGGCAACCTTGCGGGCGGTGACGTCGATGTTGAGGCCGATCATCCGCCGCGTCTGCCCGGGCGCGCCGCGCCCGACGCCGTTGATCCAGCGCACCCCGCCGTCCGGGGTGGGGACGCGGAACTCGATCGAGAAGGTCTCCCCCGCGGCCGCGGCCGCCGCGGCGATCTGCAGCGCCCGCTCGCCGTCGGCGCGGTCGATCAGGGCGAGCCAGTCCCGGGTGTCGAGGGCGTGGTCCCGGTCGGTCTCGATGCCGTGGAGCCGCGCGCTCTCGGGGGACCACTCGATCCGGCCGTTGTCGAGGTCGAGGTGCCACGTCCCGGCATGGGCGGCCTGCTGGGCGAGGTGCAGCAGGCTGCTGGCATCCTCCACCTCGCGCCGGGCGGTGACGATCTCGTCGATGTCGAGGGCGGTGCCGAGCATGCCCACCCTGGTCTCGCCCTGCCAGATCGGCAGGAGCACGATCTTGTGCCAGCGGTAGCGGCCGTCGTGCCGCTGCAGGCGGCCCTCGACCTCGTAGGGCGCGCGGCAAGTGGGGGCTTCCGACCACAGCCGCTCCATCCGCTCCGTGTCGTCGGGATGGGTCCGGGCGATCCGGGCGGCGCGCGTCGGGCCGATCGGGCCGTAGTAATCCTCGAAGCGCCGGTTGACGTAGGAGGCGTCGCCGGTCTCCGCGCTAGCGATCCAGACGAGCTGCGGAAGCGCGTCCGCCAGGGCGCGGTAGCGGGCCTCGCTCAACCGCAGGGCGTCCTCCGCGGCCTTGCGGGCGCTCACGTCGCGCAGGGTCGCGACGTAGCCGTCCGGGGCGCCGGTCGCCCGGTCGTGGGTCAGGCTGAACGAGATCTCCAGCCAGACCCAGTGCCCGTCCCGGTGCCGGTAGCGCTGGGAGGTCAGGGCGCGGGCCGCGCGCCCGCCGGTGAGGTCGTCGAGGACGCGGCGGTAGTCGCCGACCTCGTCGGGATGGACGAAGTCGAGGGGATGGGTACCGATCAGGTCCTGCGGGTCGTAGCCCAGGACGGCGCGCACCGCCGGCGAGACGTAGCGGCGGCGGGCGGTCAGGTCGGACCAGATGATGATGTCGGTGGCGTTCTCGGCCAGCAGCCGGTAGCGGCGCTCGCTCTCCTCCAGGTCCCGCTCGGCGATCCGGTTCTGGGTCACGTCGCCGAAGGTCAGGACCGTGCCGCCGTCCGGCAGGGCCGCGCACCGGACCTCCAGGATCAGGCCGCTGGGCAGGCGCCAGTCGAACAGCGGCGGCAGCGCGCCGCGCGCGCCCGTTCCGAGGCCCGGATCGGACCCGGCCTCCGCGAAGTCGCCGCGGGCCCGCTGGTAGGCGTGGATGTCCGGGAGGGCGACGCCGGCCCGCAGGACGTCGTCCGGCAGGTCGAGGAGGTCGGCGGCGCTCCGGTTGAACGCGCGCACCCGCTGGTCGGCATCGAGGACGACGAGGCCCTGGTCCATGCTGTCCAGCGTGCCGCGCAGGATCATGTCGGTCTCGCGCGCCCGCCGCTCCGACTGGACGAGGTCGGTCACGTCGAGCAGCAGGCCGTGCAGGGCGACGAGGGTGCCGTCGGGCCCGAGCTCGGGCAGTCCCTGGATGATCGCGTCCAGCACGGTCCCGTCCGGGCGGACGAAGCGGGCCCGCGCCTGGTAGGGGACCGCCGGCCGGCTTCCCTCCAGGATCCCCTCGAGCCGCGCGACCAGGGTGGCACGATCGTCCGGATGATAGCAGGCGACGTGCTCGGCGAGCGGCAGGTCGCACGCGCCGGGCGTCCCGAGCAGCCGCGCGAGATTCGCCGACCGGGTCACCCGGCGGGTGCGCGGATCGAGACGCCACTGCCCGAAGCCGGGGGCGCCGTCCCAGGATGCAGGCTCGCCCGCGGTTTGGGGCGAAGCGGGATCCGGCGGCGCGGCCGGGCGGGTCGCGTCAGTCTGCATCGGCCCTTGGGGATCCCCACCGCCGGCGCGGATCGCGCCCGGGCGCGCCGGCGGCGCGCATCGGGACGAAACTGCTCGCGCGATGGTTGCGGATTCCTTGCCGGCACCGTGCGGCATTCGGCGCCGGTCCACCCGACGATCACGATCGCTTGAGGGGCTGGCGCGCCGCGGCCGGCTCCTCGACGCGGGAGCGGGTGCGGCCCTACCGCACCAGCCGCTCCACGATCGCCCGCACCTGCGCCCGATCCGCCGGCTGCGGGTCGACCGAGCGGTGGATCGTCAGGCCCTCGATCATCGCGTCGAGGGCCTTGGCGGTCTCCGGCGCGAAGTGCCGCCCCAGGGCGGCCCGGCTCTTGGCCATCCAGTCCTGCATGACCCGGCGCAGCGGCGGGTTCCGGGCCGCGAAGGCGTAGAGTTCGTAGCTCAGCAGCATCGTGCGCGGGCTCGCCCAGAGGTCGCTCACGATCAGGTCGACCACGGCCTCGCAGGCCTCGTCGACAGTCGCGGCCGCGGAGAGCCGGTCTGCGAACCGCGCCGAGACCGTGTCGGCGAGCCCGGTGAACGCCTCCGTCAGCAGCGCGTCGAGGCTGTCGAAATGGTAGGTCATGGAGCCGAGCGGCACGTCGGCCGCCGCCGCGACCCGGCGGTGGGTGGTGCCGGCGACGCCGTGCTCGGCGACGACGTCGAGGGTCGCCTGGATGATGCGCGCCCGGCGATCCGGGTCGAAACGGCGCTGGGCGGCGGGCAAGCAGACCTCCTCGGATCCGGTTCAGGGCAGCCGGGCCGTGGCGCGCACGGCCTTGATATGTACATATGTACGCATAGCTAGGGCCCGCGGTGCCGGCGCCTCCGGCCCGCACGGGGGCACCGGGCCGGAGGCGGCCCGACGCGGCCGGAGGGAGGTCCTCACCATGAAGACAGAGATCATGAAGACCCAGAAGCAGAAGATGCTGGCCGGCGAGCTGTACTGCGCCGACGACCCGGAACTGGCCGCCGACAACCGGCGCATCTCGGAATGGATGGACCGGTATAACGCCACGCAGACGCGGAGCCAGCCCGAGCGGCAGGCTCTCCTGGAGGAGGCCTTCGCGCGGGTCGGCCCGGGCTGCAACATCCGGCCGCCGTTCCACTGCGACTACGGCTACAACATCAGCCTGGGCCGCGGCGTGTTCCTGAACTTCGGGTGCGCCATCCTCGACGTGATGTCGGTCACGATCGGCGACCTGACGCAGATCGGCACGGCCGTGCAGATCCTGACACCCGATCATCCGCGCGACCCGGCGCAGCGGCGGCAGATGCTGGAATTCGCCCGCCCGGTGGTGATCGGCGCCAATGTCTGGATCGGCAGCGGCGCGATCATCCTCCCCGGGGTCACGATCGGCGACGACGCGATCGTCGGGGCGGGCAGCGTGGTGACGCGCGACGTCCCGGCCGGCGCCATTGTGGTGGGGAACCCGGCCCGGCCGCGGCCATGAGGGGATGAGGACGCGCGGGCGCGCTGCGCCGGGTGCGTGCTGTGCGGGGCGCCTGCTGCGCGGTTCGCCGGTCCGGCCGCGTCGGCCCCGGCCCCGGCGCCGCGTGCGCCGGGTCCCCGTGCGGGCCGGATCTGCCGCGGACGCCGACGGCCCGGTCGTGAACGGCCCGTGCGGTCGCGCGGCCGAGCCGGGCGGCCCCGCGGTCGCCGGCCGCGGGTCGGACGGGGCCGATACCGGGATCGAGAGGCCGGCACCGGACAGCCTGCATCGAGGCCGGCAAGGCCGCGCCAGTCCAGCGGTCCGGTGCGGCCCGGCCCCTCGCCCGCAGCGGTCGCGGTCGGGCGCCGGGCGGAGGCGGGATCAGTCCTTGCGGACCGGGGCCGCCGTCTCGCCGAAGCCGAAATCCGCCAGCCGGTAGGAGAGCTGCGCGAAGCCGCCGTAGCGGCCGGTCTCGAACTTCATCGGGCTGGGCGCCAGGAACGGGAAGGCCGTCGTGTGCGCCCTGTCGGCCTGGAGCTGCCAGTAGCGGCCGCCGACGCCGACGCTGACGGACGGCGTCAGGTCGTACGCGATGATCCCCTCCAGGAAGTAGCCGTCGCCGTGGCCGGCTTCCGGCCCCGGATTGATGTCGGGCCGCAGCCAGTGCCGGTCGACGCCGCTCAGGCTCACGACCGGCAGGTAGGCGCCCTCCAGGCTGACCCGGATCCGGTCGAACCGCGCCTCGCCGATCACGCCGACGCGCAGCGCGTTCCACTGCATGGTCTCACCCAGCGTCTTCGTGCCGGTCGTGTACGGCCGGGCGCAGGGCGCCCCGCCCGCCACCTGGCGGCAGCCGTAGCCGTTATACAGTTCGGAGGCGAACTGGTACCCGATGAAGCCGCCGAGCTTGTACCCGTCCCGGCGCAGCACGTCGTAGCCGAAATCGACCGCGCCGTAGCCGACGTCGCCGTCCTTGATCGGCGACAGCGTCTTCGAGTAGCGGCGCAGGGCGGGCGGGAAGTCCTCGTCGACCAGGCGTCCGCCCGTGACGCCGCCCGTCCCGAGGAAGCCCTTGGCGAACAGGCCCGTGGGATTGTGCTCGAGCCGGGCGAAGCTCTCGCCGGCATGGGCCTGGGCGTTGGCGTAGGTCAGGCGGGAATTGAGCTGGCCCGGCGCGTCGGGGTCGCCGAGCTTCTCGCGCGGGGTCCCGGCGCTGAAGAAGTAGCGCAGGCCGCCCTCGAAATCCCAGGTCGCCGGGCCGGCCAGCGCCACCGGCGGCAGGTCGGGCAGCCCGGCTCCGAACCGGTAGTTGAGGCCGACGCGGGCCAGGAGGCCGTCCGTCGCGACGCGCGAGCCGGCGTGATAGCCGGTCAGCACGCGATAGGACGGGCCCGGGAGGACCGCCCGGGTGCCGAGATCGTAGTAGAGGCCCTCGACCTTGGCGGAGAGGTGCTGGCTGAAGGCGTGCTCGATGCCGGCGCCGGCCACGTAGCCCGCGCGCGCGCCGCCCTGTCGCCCGTCGAACAGCGGCAGGCCGGACAGCGACAGGTTGTTGTCGGTCCGGACATGGCCCACCGCGAGGCCGCCCGTAGCGTAGACCAGGGTGCGGTCGACGGCGAAGCCGACCCGGCCGCGGACGGTGGTGAGTTCGTCCAGCCTCTGGCCGGAATGGGCGACGCTGCGGTTATAGAAGCCGCCGCCCGCGGCCGGGAAGGTGCCCTCCCGGCGGTCGTAGCCCCACAGCCGGGTGAACTGGTAATCCGCCGCGGCGCCGGCGACGAAGCCGGAATTCAGCTGCCAATCGTAGCCGGCCTCGGCGCCGCCGACGAAGCTCGCGTCCGAGGCCCGCTTCGCCGGGATGACCGGGCAGTACCGGGCGCCGGGCTGCCCGCCCGGGCCCGTGCACACGAACTGCGTGGCGCGGTCCAGGGCGCCGTAGCCGGCGAACAGGCCGGCATGCGCGCCGGTCCAGGAGAACACCGGCAGCGCGGCCGGCGCTGCCGGCGGGGCTCGCCGCGGAAGGTCCGCCGCCAGCGCGGTCTGCGACAGGAGGCAGAGAAGAAGTCCAGAACCCGAGATTCGATACATGAGAAATCCCCCGTCGTGCGTAATCGAGAGCGCCGACGTCATGTTCTCGTTGTCGCTCAGTGCGATGCTTGAAATGAAACGTCTGCCGATTGCGCGCAGTCACTGCGATGACCGGCTATGGCTACGGCATATTTTCTCGATTCTGAAGATGTGAAGTTCTTTGCGATCGTCGCTCGAGCAAGAATGTCAATGTCATGGACGTAAAAATTGTGGCGACTTGAACTGATAGATGGCGTTGTAATCAGAGATGTCGCGTAATTTCTTGGCCTTATGGTCCGTGAGTAGTTGGTAAGTTTTTCCCCGCGTTCCGCGCGAAGTGATCTGATTTTGCCGGCGGCTGATGCGTTCGTGCATCACCGGGTTGCGACCCGTCGACCGCTGCCCCGGATCGGCGGCAGGACCGGGGCCTCGATCCGCTCGGGCGCGATCCGCGGAACCATCCGGGCGGCCCGCGTCTTCCTGGGCGGGTCGACGGGCGGATCGGGTCCGGCCGCGAGCCTGCTGACAACGCCCGCCCGTCTTTCCGGGCGGCGAGAGAGGACACTTCCCGTGCGTTCAACGATCATCACCGCCGCCCTGCTGGCGGTCTTCGGCTCCGCCTTCGCGATCCCGGCCTCCGCCGCGCCGATCGGCCCCGGCACCGGCGTGTCGGCGCCCGCCGACATGGTCTCGACGGTCCAGATGGATCCGGTGGAGCGCCACATGATGCGCCGTCGCATGGAGCGTCGGATGATGCGCCACCGGATGGAGCGCCACATGATGCATCGGGAGATGCGCCGCGAGATGCGCCACCGCGAGATGCGCCGCGAGATGATGCGCCGCATGTGACGGGCGTCCGCGCCGGGGCGGCGATCGCCCCGGCGCGGGTCGTGGAAGATCCGCGATGCGGGGCTGCGCGGGGGCGGGACCGGCCGAGGCTGCCACGTCCGAGGCGATCGAACCATCCGCGCCCCGACGCGTTTCTGGCCACCGAAAGGGAGGATTGGTACGATGAAGGCGATTCTGGCAGCGGCCGCGGTGAGCCTCGGCATTCTGGGCGTGGTCGGCCCGGTCTCCGCGCAGCCCCGCCCCGACTACGACGATTATGGCGGCGGCCGCGGTTACCGCGATCGTGGCGATTACGATTACCGGGACCGTGGCTACCGCGATCGGGACGATTACCGCGGCCGCGCCAATTACGGGTTCGACGAGCGCGAGTACCTGCGCTGCAACCCCGACGTTCGCCGCGCCGTGGCCAACGGCCAGATGGAATCGGGCGCCGCCCACTACAAAGTGTTCGGGCGCCGCGAGGGCCGGCGGCTGAGCTGCTGACCGGCTGCTGACCGGATCGGCCGGCTCCCGGCCGGGCGCGCCTATCGCGGGCGTGCTCGGTCGCGCAGCAGGTTGATGATCAGGGCCGTCCAGCCGGTCTGGTGCGCGGCGCCGAGCCCCCGGCCGGTATCGCCGTCGAAGAACTCGTGGAACAGCAGCGGCTCCTCGGCACCCGGCGCCGGGGCGATCGGCGGCCGGGTCCCGAAGGCCGGCCGGCGGCCGGTCCCGTCCTTGGCAAACAGCGCGATCAGGCGGTCCTCGAGGGCGTCCGCGATGGCGCTGAGCGTCAGCATCGCGCCCGAGCCCGTCGGGTACTCCACCCGGAAGTCGTCGCCGTAATAGGTGTGGAAGCGCCGCAGCGCCTCGACGATGAGGAAGTTCATCGGCATCCAGACCGGGCCGCGCCAGTTCGAGTTGCCGCCGAACATGTTCGAGGTGGAATCGGCCGGGTCGTACCGGACCGTGAAGGAGGCGCCGAGCTCGTTGAGCACGTAGGGCGCGTCGCGGTGCACCTTCGACAGGGAGCGCACGCCGTAGGGCGAGAGGAACTCGGCCTCGTCGAGCATGCGGCGCAGGAGCGCCTTCATCCGGTGGCCGCGCAGCAGCGACAGCAGCTTGCGGTCCTTCACGCCGCCCTCGGTCCAGCGGGAGACCAGCCGGGCGAGGTGGGGCCGGTTCTCCAGCACCCAGTTCAGGCGCCGGGCGAAGTCCGGCAGCCGGTGGAGCACGGAGGGCTCGATCACCTCGACGGCGAAGAGCGGGACCAGCCCGACCATGGAGCGGACCCGCAAGGGGAGCATCCCGCCGCCGGGGATGTCGACCTCGTCGTAGTAGAACGCGTCGGTCTCGTCCCACAGGCCGTAGCCCTGCCCGTCCCCGCCTGCCCCGCCCATGTCGGTCATGGCCTCGGCGATCAGCAGGAAGTGCTCGAAGAACTTGGAGGCGGTGCTCTCGTACACGTCGTTGTGGAGCGCGAGCTCCAGGGCGATGCGCATCATGTTGAGCGCGTACATCGCCATCCAGGCGGTGCCGTCGGCCTGGTGCACCACCCCGAAGCCCGGGGGCGGGCGCGAGCGGTCGAACACGCCGACATTGTCGAGCCCCAGGAAGCCGCCCTGGAAGACGTTGCGCCCCTGCGCGTCCTTGCGGTTCACCCACCAGGAGAAGTTGATCAGCAGCTTGTGGAACACGCCCTCCAGGAAGGCGAGGTCGCCGCGCCCGCCTCGCCGGTCCCGGTCGATCTCGAACACCCGGTAGGTGGCCCAGGCGTGGACCGGCGGGTTGGCGTCGCCGAACTCCCACTCGTAGGCCGGGAGCTGGCCGTTCGGGTGCATGTACCACTCGCGGGTGAGCAGCAGGAGCTGCTTCTTGGCGAAGTCCGGGTCCAGCAGGGCGAGCGGCAGGCAGTGGAAGGCGAGGTCCCAGGCGGCGAACCAGGGGTACTCCCAGGTGTCGGGCATCGACAGCACGTCGGCCGCCGCGAAGTGGCGCCACTGGCCGTTGCGGCCGCCCGCGCGCCCCCGGGGCGGCGGCGGCTGGAGCGGGTCGCCCTCCAGCCAGCGCCGCACGTCGTAGCAGTAGAGCTGCTTCGACCAGATCAGGCCGGCGGCGGCCTGGCGGAAGATCGCGCGGGAGTCCGGGCTCGCGATGCCGTCCTGCAATTCCTCGTAGAACGCGTCCGCCTCGGCCACCCGGCGCCGGACCAGGGAGCCGTCGTCGACGGCCCGGGCGCGCAGGCCCGCCGACAGCCGCAGGCGGATCCGGGCGGTCGCCCCGGGCGCCAGCCGCAGCGCGTAGTGCAGGCCGAGCTTGGTGCCCGCGTCCCGGCGCACCGAAGCGGGATCGCCGTCGACGATCGCCGCGTGGAGCCCGTCCTTGAACGGCCCGGCGGCGTCCGGCCGGCCGCCGTGCAGCCGCAGGTTGGTGTCGTTCTCGCAGAACAGGAGGTCCGGCGCCCCGTCGAAGGCGAGCCGGTACGGCCCGAGCCTCTCGTGCGCGCAGACCGCGCCCCCGTCGGGCGCGCGGGCGATCCGCGGGCGCGCCTGCCCGTCCGGCCCCGCCTGCCAGGACCACGTGTTGCGGAACCAGAGCTGCGGGACGACGTGGAGGTCGGCGGGCTCGGGCCCCCGGTTCAGCGCGGTGATCACCGCGTGGACGTCGTCGGCGTCGGCCTTGGCGTACTCCACCGTGACGTCGAAGAACCGGTCCCCGTCGAAGACGCCCGTCTCCTCGATCTCGTACTCGGGCTGCTCCCGCCCGCGCCGCATGTTCTCGCCGACGAGGTCCGCGTAGGGGAAGGCCGCCTGCGGGTAGCGGTACAGCATCTTCAGGTAGGCGTGGCTCGGGACCGCGTCGAGGTAGTGGTAGACCTCCTTCACGTCCTCGCCGTGGTTGCCCTCCTGGTTGGTCAGGCCGAACAGCCGCTCCTTGAGGATGCGGTCGCGGCCGTTCCAGAGGGCGAGGGCCAGGCAGAGGCCGCCGCGCTCGTCGCAGATCCCCGCCAGCCCGTCCTCGCCCCAGCGATAGGCGCGCGAGCGGGCGTCCTCGTGCGTCAGGGCGGCCCAGGCGTTGCCGCAGGGGCTGTAATCCTCCCGCACGGTCCCCCATTGCCGCTCGCTGAGATAGGGGCCCCAGAGCGACCACGGCCGGTCGCCCCGGCCCTGCTCGGCGATCCGGCGGCGCTCGGCCCAGTCCACCGACGCGTCCCGAAATTCGGCACGCACCTCGTCACGCTCCTCGTCACGCTCCTCGTTCCCGCGCGGCCCCATCAGCCGCGTCCCGGACGCGGGCTCGGACGGCTGGGGCTGGGGGTGCGGCGGGGACGGGAGGCGGCCATCGGTCACGGCGGGTTGCTGCGGATGCGCCGGCCCGATGCATCATCGGCGCCATCCCGACCCGGCGGGCCCTCGGGGCGCCGCGGGGCCGCCGCACGGCTCCGTGAGGGCCCGCCGGCCGATCGCGCGCCGGCGTCGGTGAACATCTCGGCCCGCCCCAGAAACCTTGACCCCGGTGAAGGTGAGCGACAGGATCGCGCCGGGTGATCTGCGACTCGACGCGCGTGGATCCGCGTTGATCTATCCGAATTCAGCGTTCGTCGGCGATCTGTCCGGCCACATCTTGGGGGAAAGATGACGCGATTACTGATGGCCGGCCTAGCCGGGCTGCTGTTCATGACCGCGGCGCGAG
The DNA here is from genome assembly GCF_028583545.1 of Methylobacterium sp. NMS14P. Taxonomy (NCBI): domain Bacteria; kingdom Pseudomonadati; phylum Pseudomonadota; class Alphaproteobacteria; order Hyphomicrobiales; family Methylobacteriaceae; genus Methylobacterium; species Methylobacterium sp. NMS14P. The sequence goes on from NZ_CP087106.1 coordinate 2,012,201, forward strand.
GTCAGGAGGGCGGCGCGCCGGTGAAGATCGGCGTCGCCGCGCCCATGACCGGGCCGAACGCGGCCTTCGGCGCCCAGATCCGGAACGGCGTGAGCCAGGCGGTCGAGGATATCAACAAGGCCGGCACGCTGAAGGGCACGACGCTGACCGTCACGGTCGGCGACGACGCCTCCGACCCGAAGCAGGGCGTCTCGGTCGCCAACAAGTTCGCCAGCGACGGCGTGAAGATGGTCGTCGGCGACTACAATTCCGGCGTCACGATCCCGGCCTCCGACGTCTACCTCGACGCCGGCATCATCCAGGTCACGGCCGCCTCGACGAGCGTGAAGCTCACCGAGCGCGGCATGTGGAACACGTTCCGCACCTGCAGCCGCGACGACCAGCAGGGCGCGGTGGCCGGCAACTACCTGGCCGCGCATTTCAAGGGCAAGAAGATCGCCTTCGTCCACGACAAGACGCCCTACGGCAAGGGCCTGGCCGACGAGACCCTGAAGGCGCTCAAGGCCAGGGGCGGCAAGGACGTGCTGTACGAGGGCATCAACCCGGGCGAGAAGGACTACTCCGCCCTCGTCTCCAAGCTGAAGTCGGCCAACGTCGACGTCGTCTATTTCGGCGGCGTGCACACCGAGGCCGGGCTGATCATCCGGCAGATGCGCGATCAGGGGCTGACCGCCCGGATGATGAGCGGCGACGCCATCCCCGACAAGGAGTTCGTCCAGATCGCCGGCCCGGGCGCGGCGGGGACCCTGATGACCTTCGCGCCGGACGCCCGCAAGAACCCGAACGCCAGGGGCGTGGTGGCGGCGCTCAACGCCCGGGGCATCGATCCCGAGGCCTACACGCTCTACTCGTACGCGGCCGTGCAGGTGCTGGCGAAGGCGATGGCCGAGACCGGCTCCAGCGACGGCAAGGCGCTCGCCGACTGGCTGCACCAGGGCAAGCCGGTCGACACGGTGGTCGGCCCGATCGCCTACGACAGGAAGGGTGACCTCACCCGGCCCGACTACGTCATCTACGAGTGGACCAAGGGGCCCGACGGCCGGATCGACTATGCCGGGCACGAGGTGACGCCGTAGTCCGGTCGGGCGCGAAGCCGGTCGGGCCGGAAGCGCGACCGCCGCCTCACCTAATTGGATGAGGGCGGCCCTCTCAGCGTGGCCGCCGCGAAGGCCTTATGCTCTCCCGGACCGCGCCGCGGTCCGGGAGAGGGAGCCTTCATGTTCGATTTCAGCCAGCTCCGGTGCTTCGCCGCCGTGGCGGAGGAGCTGCATTTCGGGCGTGCGGCCGCCCGGCTGAACATGACGCAGCCGCCGCTGTCGCGGCAGATCCAGGTCCTGGAGCGCGTCCTCGACGTGCAGCTCCTGGAGCGCACCAGCCGGACCGTCCGGCTGACCGCCGCCGGCCGCAGCTTCCTGCCCGAGGCCCAGCGCATCCTGCGGCTCGCCGAGACCGCGACCCACGTCACCCGGCAGGTGGCGGCGGGGCGCGCGGGCGTCCTCAAGTTCGGCTTCACGGCGGCCTCGGCCTACGACTTCCTGCCGCGCCTCGTCACCGCGTTCCGGCGGGCGCTGCCGGACGTGACGCTCGCGCTGCGCGAGATGGTCAGCAAGGACCAGATCGAGGAACTCCTCGCCGGCCGGATCGACGCCGCGCTGGTGCGCCCGCCGGTGACGCATCCCGACCTGATCGCCGTCCGGGCGCTCGCCGAGCCCCTCGTGGTGGCCCTGCCGGCCGGGAACCCCCTGGCCCTGCGCGACGGGCTCACGCCCGCCGATCTCGGGCGCGAGCCGCTCATCGGCTACGCGCCCAACGAGGCGCGCTACTTCCACGACCTCGTCCTCGGCCTCGTCGCGGAGGCCGAGATCCGGCCGCCGATGGTCCAGCAACTCACGCAGATCCACTCGATCCTGGCCCTCGTCCGGGCGGCGCTCGGCATCGCCCTGGTGCCGGCCGCCGCCGAGCGCCTGCGCTTCGAGGGCGTGGTGTTCCGCCCCCTCGCCCTGCCGGCGCCGCGCCCCGTGGAGCTGCTCCTCGCGTGGCGGCGCGACGCGGACGACCCGCTGATCGCCCAGCTGGTCTCGATCGTGGCGGAGATGCCGCCCGCGTGAGCCCGCGCGGTCGATTGATGCGCGATCCGCATCGGTCGATCCAGTGTTTGGCTTTGACCTCGCGGCGGAAGGCTGCGCGTGATGGGGCGGACGGCGCGCAGACGCCGCGACGCCCCCAGGGAGGATCGTGATGGACAACCTCACCAACCGCTTCAAGGCGGCCCTCGCCGAGGGGCGCCAGCAGATCGGCCTGTGGTGCAGCCTCGCCAGTCCCATCTCCACCGAGGTGGTCGCCGGCGCCGGGTTCGACTGGCTGCTGCTCGACATGGAGCACTCGGCCAACGACCTCCGGGACATCTACGCCCAGCTCCAGGCGATGATGGAGGGCGACACGCACCCGATGGTGCGGGTGCCGAGCGACGACCCGATCACCGTCAAGCGCGTCCTCGACGCCGGCGCACAGTCGCTGATGATCCCCAACATCGACGATGCCGAGCAGGCCGCCCGGGTGGTCGCGGCGACGCGCTACGCGCCCCGCGGCATCCGCGGCTTCTCGCAGGCGCCCCGCGCCGCCCGGTTCGGCCGGATCAAGGACTACCACACCCGCTGCGAGGCCGAGATCTTCGTGGCGGTGCAGGTCGAGTCCCGCCGCGCCCTCGACAATCTGGACGCGATCGCCGCCGTGGAGGGCGTGGACGGCGTGTTCATCGGGCCCGGCGATCTCTCCACCAGCCTCGGCTACGTCGGCCAGCAGGGCCACCCGGAGGTGGTCGCCACCATCGAGGCGGCGGTCGCCCGGATCGTCCGGGCCGGCAAGCAGGCCGGCATCCTCACGCCGAGCGAGGAGCTCGCCCGCCGCTACATCGCGGCCGGCACCCGCTTCACCGCGGTCGGCTCCGACATGGGGCTGCTCGCCCGCAGCTCCGAGGCGCTCGCCGCCCGCTTCCGCGCCTGAGTTCCGCAACCGGGATCGCACCCATGAACATCGGATTCGTCGGCCTCGGCATCATGGGCACGCCCATGGCCGGACACCTGATCGCGGCGGGCCACAGCCTGTTCCTCAAGAGCCGGCGCAGCGTGCCCGAAGCCCTTCTCGCGGCGGGCGGCACCGCCTGCGCCACCGCGGCCGAGGTGGCCGAGCGCGCCGACACGATCATCCTGATGCTGCCCGACACCCCGGACGTGGAGCAGGTCCTGTTCGGGGCGGGCGGGGTCGCCGAGGGGCTCAGCCCGGGCAAGACCGTGATCGACATGAGCTCGATCGCGCCGCTGGCCACCAAGGATTTCGCCGCCCGGATCGCCGAGCGGGGCGGCGCCTATCTCGACGCGCCGGTCTCCGGCGGCGAGGTCGGGGCCAAGAACGCCGCGCTCTCGATCATGGTCGGCGGCGAGGCCGAGACCTTCGCGCGCGCCGAGCCCCTGTTCGCCGCGATGGGCAAGACGGTGACGCATGTCGGCCCGGTCGGGTCCGGGCAGGTGGCCAAGGTCGCCAACCAGATCATCGTCGCCCTGACCATCGAGGCGGTGGCCGAGGGGCTGCTCTTCGCCTCGAAGGCCGGCGCCGACCCCGCCAAGGTGCGGCAGGCGATCACCGGCGGCCTCGCCACGTCGCGGATCCTGGAGCTGCACGGCGCGCGGATGATCGAGCGGACCTTCGATCCCGGCTTCCGCATCGGCCTGCACCAGAAGGACCTGAACCTCGCCCTGGACAACGCCCGGACGCTCGGCCTCAGCCTGCCCGCCACGGCGCTGGCGCAGCAGCTGTTCTCGGCCTGCGTGGCCCAGGGCGGCGCGGCCTGGGACCACTCCGCCATGGTGAAGGCCCTGGAGGCCCTGGCGAACCACGCGGTCGGCGACGCCGCCTGAGCCCGACAGAAGCCCGGACGGGCGCGAGACGGAAGGAGCATCCGATGCAGGCCGAGATCGAAGCCCCGACCCGCCCGCACCTGGCCGGCGCGGGACCCGGAGGGGCCGGCGGAGGGGCCGCCGGAGACGTGCCGCGCACGATCCGCCTGAGCGACAGCGACAACGTCGCGATCGTGGTCAACGCCTTCGGGCTGCCGGCCGGCACCGTGTTCCCGGACGGGCTGGAGCTCGTCGAGTTCGTGCCGCAGGGCCACAAGGTGGCGCTCACCGACATCCCGGAGGGCGGCGAGGTCCGCCGCTACGGCGAGGTGGTGGGCATCGCGACGCAACCGATCCCGCGGGGCGCCTGGGTGGAGGAATCCCGCGTCGCGACGCCGGTCGCCCCCGCCCTCGACGCCCTGGAGATGGCCTCCCGCGTGCCGGCCCCCCTGCCCCCGCTCGAGGGCTACACCTTCGCGGGCTACCGCAACCCGGACGGGTCGGTGGGCACCAAGAACATCCTGGCCATCTCGATCAGCGTGCAGTGCGTCGCCGGCACCCTCGACGTGGCGATCCGGCGGATCAAGCAGGAGCTGCTGCCGCGCTACCCCAACGTCGACGACGTGGTCGGCCTGACCCACGCCTACGGCTGCGGCGTCGCCATCAACGCCCCCGAGGCGGTGGTGCCGATCCGGACGCTCCAGAGCCTCGCGCAGAACCCGAATTTCGGCGGCGAGGTCATGGTCGTCGGCCTCGGCTGCGAGAAGCTCGTCTCGGAGCGGCTCCTGCCCGACAACGGCGCCGCGGGCGACGGGGTGGTGCGGCTGCAGGACGAGCGCCACCGCGGCTTCTCGGCCATGATCGACAGCATCCTGACGATGGCGGAGGCCCGCCTGGAGGTGCTGAACCGCCGGACCCGCGAGACCTGCCCGGCCTCCGAGCTGGTGGTCGGCCTGCAATGCGGCGGCAGCGACGCGTTCTCGGGCGTCACCGCGAACCCGGCGCTGGGCTTCGCGGCTGACCTGCTGGTCCGCTGCGGCGCCACCGTGATGTTCTCGGAGGTGACGGAGGTGCGCGACGCGATCCACCTGCTCACCCCGCGCGCCAAGTCCCCGGAGGTCGCCGCGGCGCTGGTCCGCGAGATGGCGTGGTACGACGCCTACCTCGCCAAGGGCGAGGCCGACCGCCGCGCCAACCCGTCGCCGGGCAACAAGAAGGGCGGCCTCAACAACATCGTCGAGAAGGCGCTGGGCTCGGTCGCCAAGTCCGGCACGAGCGCGATCTCGGGGGTCCTGGCGCCGGGCGAGCGCGTCCGCGAGAAGGGCCTGATCTTCGCCGCGACGCCGGCGAGCGACTTCGTCTGCGGCACGCTGCAGCTCGCCTCGGGCATCACCCTGCAGGTCTTCTCCACCGGCCGCGGCACGCCCTACGGGCTCGCCCAGGCGCCGGTGATCAAGGTCGCCACCCGCACGGAGCTGGCCGAGCGCTGGTCCGACCTGATCGACCTCGACGCCGGCCGCATCGCCACCGGCGCGGCGACGATCGAGGAGGTCGGCTGGGAGCTGTTCCACCTGATCCTCGACGTCGCGAGCGGGCGCAAGCGCCCCTGGTCGGACCAGTGGGGGCTGTTCAACAACCTGACCCTGTTCAATCCCGCGCCGATCACCTGAGACTCACCGGCGGGACGGAGTTGCGTCCCGCCGCGTCGTCAGCGTGGCCGGACTCTGCTAGGCAGCCGGCATCGCCATGACGCTGCCGATTCCCTCCCTCCGGACCCTGCTCTTCCGCCTGCACTGGGCGCTCGGCCTCACCGCCGGCCTCGTCCTCGCCCTGATGGGCCTGACCGGGGCGCTGATGAGCTACGAGGAGGCGGTCACCGCCTTCGCCAACCGCGACCGGCTCGAGGTCGCGCCCGGCGGGCGGGCGGCGCTGCCCCCCGCGGCGCTGGCGGCGCGGATCGACGCGCAGGCGGGCGGCCGCGTCGCCAACGTGCTGACCCTGTCGGACGATCCGCGCGCGAGCGTCCACGTCCGCTTCGCCCGCGATCCCGAGACCCGCGCGCGGCCGCCCGCCGCCTACGCCGACCCCTACGACGGCGCGCTGCTCGGCCCGGTGCGGCTGGAGGGCGCCTTCACGACGGTGCGGGACCTGCACCGCTGGCTGCTGCTGCCCGGCGGGTCCAAGGGCTGGGGCCGCACGGTCACGGGCGCCTGCACCCTGGCGCTGCTGGCCTTCCTGGCGACCGGCCTCTACCTGCGCTGGCCCCGGATCCACCGCTGGCGGATCTGGCTGAAGCCGGCCCTGTCGCGGCCCGGCCGGCCGCGCTGGTGGTCGCTGCACGCCGTGGTCGGGACGTGGCTCCTGCCGGTCTACCTGGTCATCGCGCTCAGCGGCCTGACGTGGTCCTACCCGTGGTTCAAGGACGGCGCGACGCGGCTGCTCACGGGCGCTCCGGACGCCGCGAAGCCGGCCGGCCGCAGGGCCGCCGGAAAGCCGGCCGATCCCGCCGCCGACGGCGCGGCCGTCGACCGCGCCTGGGCGGATTTCCGCGCGCGGACCGGCGCGGAGGCCGGGACGGCGGTCCTGACCCTGCCGGGCGCCGACACGAAGGCGATCCGCATCCGCTGGCTGCCGAAGGGCGTCGACGCGCCGAGCGCCCGCAACGAGGCCCGCTACGATCCCGCCACCGGCGCCCTGCTGGCCTCCGAGCGGGCCGCCGACGCGCCCCTGGGCCGGCGCCTCCTGGACAACGTCCTGGAGGTGCATCGCGGCCGCTTCTTCGGCGACCTCGTCGCGCTGCTGTTCTGCCTCGCGGCACTGGCTATGCCGGGCTTCGCGGCGACTGGCCTGACGCTCTACGTCCTGCGCCGCCGCGCCGGGGCCCGCCGCAGGACCGTCGCGGCCGGGGCGCCGGCGGGCGCCGTCCGCACGGCGAGCCCCTGACGGCGGCCTCCGGCGGGGCGACGGCCCGGCCGCCCGGGCGATGCGGCCCGCCCGTCAGAGCCGGGCGGTGATCGTCGCCAGCACCGTGAACGGCGCGCCGGGGGTGTTGTTGGTCGCGTTGGTCGGCGCCTCGATGTAGCGCGCGTTCGTCAGGTTGCGCATGTTCACCGACAGGCGCCAGTGGGCGTCGAAATCGTAGTACACGAGCGCGTCGAGCCGGTTGTAGGCGCCCACGGTGAAGCTGTTGTCGAGGTCGCCGTAGCGCCGGCCGACATGGGTGACGCCGAAGCCGAGCCCGAGCCCGCGCAGCGGGCCTTCCTGGAACGCGTAGGTCGTCCACAGGCTGCCGCTGAACACCGGCACGCCGGTGAGCCGGTTGCCGACCGCGAAGGTCGTGTCCTTGGTGATCCGCGCGTCGATCAGGCCGACACTGCCGATGATGCTCCAGCCGGGCAGGATCTCGCCGGCCAGGTCGGCCTCGACACCCCGCGACCGCTGCTGGCCGGTGATGACCGAGAAGGTGGGATTGCGCGGGTCGGTGGCCGCGACGTTGTCCCGGACGATCTGGAAGGCGGCCGCGCTCAGGGTCAGGCCGGGCGTGAGATCGACCCGGGTGCCGGCCTCGACCTGCTCGCCCGTGCTGGGCGGCGGGCTCGCCACGTTCAGCACGCTGGCGGTCTGCGGCAGGAACGACGTGGCGTAGCTCGCGTAGAAGGTCAGCGGCTCGAACGGCCGGTAGATCAGCCCGACCCGCGGCGAGGCGCCGAACAGGGTCTGCTCGGGCGGCTGGGTCCGCGAGGCCGGCTGGCGGTTGAAATAGTACTGGCTGCCGAGATCGAACCGGGCCCCGACGACGAGCTGCAAGCCCGGCGCCAGCACGATCTGGTCCTGGACGTAGAGCCCGAACACCTCCAGCTTCTGCTTCAGGTCGGCCTGGAACTGGAGCGGCTGGAAGGCCGCGCCGAACATCGGGTTGAGGAAGCTGACTGGGGCGAGGTTGCCCTGCTGGGAGAAGGCGTGGCGGAAGCCGTTCGAGTACTCGAACCCGAGGAGCGCCGTATGGGCGAAGCCGAAGGTGTCGAACTTCATCACGGCCTCGGTCTGGCTGTCGACCGCGGCGAAGCGCGAGTTGACCGTGGCCTCCCGCCGGGTCAGCAGCGTGCCGGCATTGTTGACCGCTAGGGCACGGGCCGCGAACACGTCGAACGTGCCCCATTGCCCGGCGATGACCTGCCGGAGCGTCAGGTTCTCGTTGACGTCGTGCTCGGCCCGCATGGTGATCGAGTTGAACTCGCCGAAGTAGCGCGAGGACGGCTCGCCGTAGAACCGGCTGATGTTGTCGAGGGGGACGCGGCCGCGGAAGGCCACCAGCCCCTCGTCGTACTGGGTGCGCTGGTTGGTGAATTCCGAGTTCACGTAGACCCGGGTGTCGGCACTCGGCGTCCAGCTGAAGGCCGGCGCCACGAAGACGCGCCGGTTGGTGTCGCCACCGTAGTTGCGGAAGGTCGGATCCTCCTGGGCGGCGAAGCTGAGACGCGCGGCGAGGCCCTCGACGGCGGGCAGCGCGCTCGACACGGAGCCCTGGAAGCGCCGGAAACCGAAGCTGCCGCCCTGCACGCTCGCCTCGGCCGTGGGCTCGAAGGTCGGTCGGCGGGTCACGATGTTGATGACGCCGCCGGGATCTCCCCGACCGAACAGCACGGAGGCCGGCCCCTTGATCACCTCGACGCGCTCGGCATCCACGAGGTCGCGCGTCACCGGGTAGAAGTTGATGGCCGGGTCGACCAGCACGCCGTCGACGGCGAAGACCTGCGTGGAGAAGCCGCGGATCAGGTAGTTCTGCGACCGTCCCTGCACCGTGCTGCCGAGAACCACGTTGCTGACGTTGGTCACGGCATCGGTCAGCCGCAGGTCCTGCTGATCGGTGATCACCGAGCGGGAAACGACGTTGATCGATTGCGGCGAGTCGCGCACGGGCGTGTCGGTGCGCGTGGCGGTCGCCGAGCGCGTCGCCCGGTAGCCGACGACGGGACCGTCGGCCCGCTCGCTGACGGGGCCCGTGCCCGCAACACTGAGTTCCGAGAGAACGATCTCGTCGGCGGCCGGCTCGGATTGCGCGCGGATCTCTGTCGGCGCGAGCAGAAGGAGCGACGTTGCGAGTCCAGTGCTGCAGATATTCGGGCGCGACCGGCAGTATTTGATGCGACCGACGACGTCGATCCGGGCGGCGGGCATGATTTGAAATCGTTCTCAAGAGCGACGTATCGACGCGATGCGGCGTTTCTAGAGTGCAAACGCCGTCTTTTCTCAATGCCGATCGGGAAAGCGGCGGGTGACGCGCGCATCCTCTGCCCGGATGTGGCGCGGAAGGCACGCTTTGAGGGGCAATGCTTTGAAGTCGTTCAAAGATACCAACTTTTGCGTGTGCAATGCTGGGCTTCGCAACCAGCTGCAGCCCCGGACGAGCGCCGGACGCAGGCCGACTCGCGGCGTCGTGTCCTTCGCGGCATCGCGCGGGATCGCGCGGGATCGCGCGGCATCGCCCGGACGGACGGCCGGCCGGCCCGCGTGAGGGGGGATCGGGGACCGGCCGGCGTACCGCGCGCCGGATCCGACGCGCGATCGGTGATGGCGGCTGTGCCGGCGCGTCGCCGGGATCAGCGGGCCGCGGGCCGCTCCGGGGGCGCCGGGGTCGGCAGGCGGCCGTCCAGTCCGGCGTCGAGGAGCGCGTGGAGCTGGGCGATCGCCGCGGCGACGTCGTAATCAGGCAGCGCGGCCCGGCCGACGACGATCCCCTTCATCAGCGGCGCGAGCAGGGCGTAGAGCCCGGCCGGATCGCATCCCGGCGCGGTGGCGAGCGCCGCCAGGGTCGCCACGAACCAGTCGCGGCTCTCCGCCTCGGTCCGCGCCGTCATGGCGGCGATGTCCGGGTTGCGGGTCGATTCCGACCAGATCTCCACCCGCAGGGTCGCGGCCTCGCGGGTGATCGACGCGAAGTAGCGGGCGATGATGCCTAGCAACGTCCCGCGCGGGTCGCCGCTGCCCTCCATCTCGGCGACCAGGAGCGTGCCGCGCTCGCGCTCGCGCTCCACCAGCCCGAGGACCAGGGCCTCCTTGGATTCGAAGTAGCGGTAGAAGTTGCCCGGACTCATCGCGGCCTCGCGGGCGAGGTCCTGCATGGTCGTGCGATGGAAGCCGTTGCGCGCGAAGCAGGTCTCGGCGGCGTCGAGGATGTGCTCGCGCCGGGCGGACGGGTTGCCGCGGGTCTCCGCCGCCCTGTCCGCCGCGCCGGTCACGACCCGGGCTGCGCCGTGAGGGCGACCGGGGCGACGCGGCTCTGATCCTTGCCCAGGCTGGCGACGGCGCAGGATTGCGGGCCCTGATGCAGGTCCGCGCAGATCCGGGCCTGCCAGCCGTCCGGGCCGGCGCCGGTCCAGTTGATCAGCGCCAGCCAGGCGAGGGCCAGGACGGCGCCAAAGGTCAGGTTGGCGGGGGTGCAGACGGCGCGGACGTGGGCGAGCGCGCCCGGGCCGCGGGCGCCGAAGCGCTCGGCATCGAGATCGGACCAGCGGCCTTCGAGGATGAGAGCCATCGCGCGCTCCTGTTTGCCTCACCCTTGTAATGAACGTTCATTCTCATGTCAATGAACGTTCATTCTCATCGATGGTACAGGGCGTCACCGCGGCGGCCGCTGCCGTGGCGGGGTTTGTCGGGGGCTGTGGGCGGAGCGTGGCCGGGTCTTCGACGGCGGTTCGGGGTGTGCCGGAGCGGTCGTCCGGACCGGTGCGCGGGAGGCGTGTCGCGCCGGGCCCCCGCTCCCTGCCGCCGCGGCCCCGCGGTTCCGCCGCGTCCGGGAGCCTCGTCCCGGACGCGCGGCCTGCCGTCAGCCGAGTGCGGCCGGCTTGAGGGCGCCGGTCCGCTCGTGGAAGTCCGGGCCGTTGGTGGTGCGGGCCACGTGGCCGGCGCGGATCAGGTAGTCGCCGAAATGCTCGCCCGGCTGCCGGCCCTTCGCGTAGTCGGCGAAGAGCGGGTCGAGGGTGTCGCGGATCTCGGAGGCCGCCACGTCCTCCCGGTAGAGCTTGCTCAGGCGCGAGCCGTCATGGGCGGCGCCCAGGTAGAGGTGGTAGCGCTCGGGGCCGCGGCCGACCAAGCCGATCTCGGAGATGAACGGCCGGGCGCAGCCGTTCGGGCAGCCGGTGGAGCGGATCGTGATCTCCTCCTCGGCGAGCCCGTGGGACGCGAGGCTCTCCTCCAGCTCGGTCATCAGGTCCGGCAGGTAGCGCTCGCTCTCGGCCAGCGCGAGGCCGCAGGTCGGCAGGGCCACGCAGGCGAGCGAGCTGCGCCGGAGCGCGCTGGCGCCCCGGGTCAGGCCGTACTCGTCGACCAGCGCGTCGATCTCGGCGCGCTTCTCGGCCGGGACGTTGGCGATGATGACGTTCTGGTTGCCGGTGAGGCGGAAATCGCCCTGGTGAACCTCGGCGATGCGGCGCAGCCCCGAGAGGAACTGCGCGCCGCCCTCGATGTCCTTGATCCGGCCCGAGGGCACGTAGAGCGTCAGGTGGTGGCGGCCGTCGTCGCCCTCGACCCAGCCGTAGCGGTCGCCGTTGCCGGTGAAGGTGTAGGGCTTGGGCGCGCCGAGCTTCTTGCCGACGCGCTTCTCGACCTCGGCCCGGAAGGCGTCGAGCCCGTAGCGCTCGATCGTGTACTTCAGCCGGGCGTTCTTGCGGTTCTTGCGGTTGCCCCAGTCGCGCTGGACGGTCATCACCGCCTCGGCGACCTTCAGGGCGTCCTCGGGCTTCACGAAGCCCATCACGTCGGCGGTGCGCGGGAAGGTGTCGGGCTCGCCGTGGGTCATGCCCATGCCGCCGCCCACCGTGACGTTCCAGCCGGTGACCTGGTTCTTCTTGTCGAGGATCGCGATGAAGCCGAGGTCGTGGGCGAAGATGTCGACCTCGTTGGAGGGCGGCACCGCCACGACGGTCTTGAACTTCCGCGGCAGGTAGGTGCGGCCGTAGACCGGCTCGACCTCGGCCGCGTCCTCGCCGCCGACCACGCGCTCGCCGTCGAGCCAGATCTCGCGCCACGCGCTGGTCTTCGGCAGCAGCGAGTCGGAGATGTCCTTGGCGAGCTGGTAGGCGGCCTTGTGGGCGCCGGTCTGGGCCGGGTTCGTCGCCGCCATGACGTTGCGGTTGACGTCGCCGCAGGCCGCGATCGTGTCGAGCAGCGCGCCGTCGATGGCGGCCATCGTGCGCTTCAGGTTCGACTTGATCACGCCGTGGTACTGGAAGGTCTGGCGCGTGGTCGCGCGCAGCGCGCCGCCCGCGTAGGTCCGGGCGATGTCGTCGAGGATCAGCCACTGCTTCGGGGTGATGACGCCGCCGGCGATGCGCAGGCGGATCATGAAGCTGTAGGCCTTGTCGAGCTTCTTCTTGGTCCGCTCGGGGCGCAGGTCGCGGTCGTCCTGCAGGTACATCCCGTGGAACTTCACGAGCTGCCCGTCATCCTCCGAGATCGCCCCGGTGGCGTGCTTCAGGAGCCCGTCCGCCAGGGTGCCGCGGAGGTAGCCGCTGGCGATCTTGATGTGCTCGTTCGCGGCGAGTTTCTCCGCGCGCGCGGCCTCGGCGTCCGTGATCGGGCGCGCGGTCGGCGGGGTCTCGTAGACGCGCTTGGCCGGCGTGGCGGTCGGGCCGGGGGCCGGGGTCTCGGCGGCGTCGCGGGGGCTGTGGTCGTCCATGGGGTGAATCCGTCTGTCTGAGCGCGTCTGCCACCCCGCGCGTCAGGGGTGGGTGCCGGGCGGAACGCGTGCCGGTTCACGGGAGGGGCGGGATCCGCGACGGTCCCCCTCTCCCGTGCGGGAGAGGGTCGGGGTGAGGGATGCGCCCTCTCCGGAAAGACCTGGATCCCTCACCCTGTCCCTCTCCCGCCCGGGAGAGGGGTCCCGCGCCCCGTCCTGCTCCGCTGCAATCGATCCTGCGGCCTCGGAAGGCCGGTCCGTCAGTAAACGTCCTGCTGGTAGCGGTGGCCGCGCTCCAGAGCCGCGACCTGCGCCTCGGCGTCGGCGGCGCTGAGGCCCTTCGCGGTCTGGTACGCTCCCACCACGGCGGCGCGCACGTCCTTGGCCATGTTCTTCGCGTCGCCGCAGACGTAGAGGTGCGCCCCCCCGTCCAGCCAGGAGACCAGCTCCCGCGCGTGCTGGGTGATCCGGTCCTGCACGTAGACCTTCTCCGGCTGGTCCCGCGAGAAGGCGACGTCGATCTTCGTGAGCGACCCGTCCTCCAGGGCGTCCTGCCACTCGAGCTGGTACAGGAAGTCGTGGGTGAAGTGCCGGTCGCCGAAGAACAGCCACGACCGCCCGGGGGCCTCGACAGCCCGGCGCTCCTGCACGAAGGCGCGGAACGGCGCGACGCCGGTGCCCGGCCCGACCATGATGATGTCGGTGGCCGGATCCTGCGGCAGGCGGAAGTGGCGGTTCGGCTTCAGCCGCACCCGCAGCTTGGCGCCGTCGCGGATGCGGTCGGCGACGTGGACCGAGGCGACCCCCGAGCGGGCGCGGCCGTGGGTCTCGTAGCGCACCGCCGCGATGGCGAGGTGGACCTCGTCGCCCACCTCCTTGCGGGAGGAGGCGATCGAGTAGGCCCGCGGCGGCAGCGGCCGGGTGATGGTGCCGATATGCTCGGCCGTCAGCTTCGCCGGGTAGGTCTCTAGCAGGTCGATCAGGTGCCGGCCCTCGATCCAGGCCTTGGCCGCGCCGCTGTCGATCAGCGTCTGCGCGTCCGCGTGGCCGGTGGCCTTCACGAACCGCTCGATCGTGGCGGCCGACAGCGTGGTGATGTCCCGCTCGGCGAGCAGCGCCGCGCGCAGGGCCTCGTCGCCCGGGAGCCCGGCGGCGTTGAGGATCTCGTCCACCAGCTGCGGGTCGTTCTCGGGGAAGATCTCCAGCGAATCGCCCGGCTCGTAGGCCGGCGCGCCGTCCTCGAAGGCCAGCGCCAAGTGGATCGTCTCCTTGTCGGAGCGCGAGGAGTTGAGGTTCACGTGCTCGACGACCTCGACCACCGCGGGCTCGCGGCTCGGCTCGGCGTCGTCGTCCTCGCCGGACCCGGCGCGGGCGAAGTCCACCGCCACGACGTTGTCGGGCTGCTCCGCCGGGGCGAGCGCCTTCAGCGCGCCCTTGATCCAGTCGGCGGCCGGCTTCTCGAAGTCGAGGTCGAGGTCGGCGCGCTCGGCGGCGCGCTTGGCGCCCAGCGCCTCGAGGCGCGCGTCGAGCGCCTTCCCGATGGCGCAGAACTCCGCGTAGGAGGTGTCGCCGAGCGACAGCACCGCGAACTCGACGCCGTCGAGGCGCGGGGCGCCCTCCCCCATCAGCTCGCCGTAGGCCCGCACGGCCCGGGCCGGCGGCTCGCCCTCGCCCCAGGTGGCCGCGATGGCGATCAGCTTGCCGGCCTTGGGCAGGGTCGCGACGTCGAGGTCGGAGAAGTCCACGACCTTCGGCTTGAAGCCCTGCTTGCGCGCGAGCTTGGCGACGCTGCCGGCGAGCGCCTCGGAGTTCCCCGACTCGCTGGCGTAGATCACCGTCAGCGGCGCGGCGGCCTTGGGCGGGGCGGCCGGGACCGCGGCGGGCTGGCCGCCCGCGGCGTCGAGCCCGGCCAGGAAGCCGGCGAGCCACGCGCGCTGCGTGGGGCTCGCGGCACCGAGCACCGCGTCGAGGCTGGCGCGCTCGCCGTCCCCGAACGGGGCGGTGCGCGGGAGGAGATTCTGGCGGGACATCACGGGACCATGTCGGGGCCGGCGCGGCCGGTGTCAATCGAGAAACGTTCGTTTTGCAGAACGGGCGGAGTTTAGGACATCACGTTCGCTGCGCTGCGAAAAAAGAGAACTTCATTCTCCGACCACGGCGAGGACCGGCGCGGTCCCCGGCAGGTGCCGCCCGTTCTTGGGCGGCGCCGGCAGCGGCAGGGCCGTGGTGGACTTCACCTTCTCCATGGCGAAGCGGGAGGTGACGTTCTTGAGCGGCAGCACCGCGATGAGGTGCTTGTAGAAGCTGTCATAGGCCTGCATGTCGGCGACGACGACCCGCAGCATGTAGTCCACGTCGCCGGCCATCCGGTAGAACTCGAGCACCTCCGGCATGGCGGAGACGGTTGCGGCGAAGCGCTGCAGCCACTCCTGGGAGTGGTCGGCCGTCTCGATGGAGACGAACACGGTCAGCCCGAGGCCGAGCTTCACCGGATCGAGCACCGCCACCCGGCGGTCGATGACCCCGTCGGCCTCCAGCTTCTGGATGCGCTTCCAGCACGGGGTCTGCGACAGGCCCACGCGCTCGCCGATCGCCGCGATGGAGAGCGTGGCGTCCGTCTGCAGCAGGGCGAGAATCTTCAGATCGATCGCGTCCAAAGCTGTCTCCGTGGGCTTCCGCCGCGCGCGAGGCGCGAGCGCATCTACGTGTCTACCGGTACCGGTGAGAATAATCTTTTACCTCGGGCCCATGCTGCCCGCGCCGGAAGCTGTGCGCAACCGCACGCCGAACCGCGGGTCGGACCCGGCCAAGCGCGCCGGAGCGCCTTGACTTCGTTCGGTATAGCGAACATTTCGACCGTTCGACAACAGGCACGGCGCGGGCCGTGGCCTTTCCACCACGCGAACCCCGGGACATGGCGCGATGACCCGTCCGGACCGACAGACGGCCGATTCCCTCGCGGAGCGACTGTCCGGGCTCGACCTTCCAGGCCGCCTCCACCTGATCGCCGCGGAGATCCCCGGCCGCCTCGTCTTCACGACGAGCCTCGGGGTCGAGGATCAGGCGCTCACCCACGCGCTGGCCATGGCGGGCCTCGCGAAGGGCCGCGTCGAGATCGTCACCCTCGATACCGGCCGCCTCTTCGCCGAGACCTACGACACCTGGACCGAGACCGAATCGGCCTACGGCATCCGAATCACCGCCTACGCGCCCGAGCGCGCGGCCGCGGAGGATTTCGTGCGCGACGCGGGCATCAACGGCTTCCGGCGCTCGGTGGCCGCCCGGCAGGCCTGCTGCGGCTTCCGCAAGGTCGAGCCGCTGGGCCGCGCGCTGGCCGGGGCGAGCGGCTGGCTCACCGGGCTGCGGGCCGGCCAGTCGGCCAACCGCGCCGAGACGCCGCTCGCCGCGTTCGACGCGGAGCGCGGCCTGATCAAGCTGAACCCGCTGGCCGACTGGTCGCGCGACCGGGTCGACAGCTTCGTGCGCGAGAACTTCGTGCCCTACAACGTCCTGCACGATCGCGGCTTCCCGTCGATCGGCTGCGCCCCCTGCACCCGGGCCGTGAAGCTCGGCGAGCCGGAGCGGGCCGGCCGCTGGTGGTGGGAGCAGGAAGACAAGAAGGAGTGCGGCCTGCACGTCGGACGCCCGCTCGCGTCGGTGCAGCCGGGTCAGGAGCCCGCCGCCTTCGAGACCACCCCGACTCAGACCGCCCGCCAGCCGGAGTTCGCCCGATGAGCGCCGCCCTCGCCGCCGCCGTGCAGCCGAGCGCCCCCGCGCCCGCACCGACCGCCGCCGACCGCCTCAGCCACCTCAAGCGGCTGGAGGCCGAGAGCATCCACATCTTCCGGGAGACGGTCGCCGAGACCGAGAACCCAGTGATGCTCTACTCGATCGGCAAGGATTCCTCGGTGCTGCTGCACCTCGCCCTCAAGGCCTTCGCGCCCGGGCGGCTGCCGTTCCCGCTGCTCCACGTCGACACGACCTGGAAGTTCCGCGAGATGATCGCCTTCCGCGACGCCCGCGCGGAGGAACTCGGCCTCGACCTGCTGATCCACACCAACCCGGATGGACTCGCCCGCGGCGTCGGACCGGTGAGCCACGGCTCCGAGGTTCACACAGATGTGATGAAGACACAGGCCCTGCGGCAGGCGCTCGACAAGCACAAGTTCGACGCCGCCTTCGGGGGCGCCCGCCGCGACGAGGAGGCGAGCCGCGCCAAGGAGCGGATCATCTCGCTCCGGACCGCGCAGCACCGCTGGGACCCGAAGCGCCAGCGCGCCGAGCCCTGGCACCTCTACAATCTCAAGAAGAAGCGCGGCGAGTCCCTGCGGGTCTTCCCGCTGTCGAACTGGACCGAGCTCGATATCTGGCTCTACATCGAGCAGGAAAACATTCCGATCGTGCCGCTCTACTTCGCCAAGGAGCGGCCGGTGGTCGAGCGCGAGGGCCAGCTCATCATGGTCGACGACGAGCGGCTGCCGCTCGAGCCCGGCGAGACCCCGCAGCAGCGCCTCGTCCGTTTCCGGACGCTGGGCTGCTACCCCCTCACCGGCGCGGTGGAGAGCGACGCCGCCTCGCTCCCCGAGATCATCGGCGAGACGCTCGCCGCCCGCACCTCGGAGCGCCAGGGCCGGGTGATCGACAAGGACGGGGCCGGCGCCATGGAGCGCAAGAAGCAGGAGGGCTATTTCTGATGACGCTGCACCAGGCCCCCAACGCCTTCGGCGACCGCGCGGCCGGCTACGCGGCCTTCCTCACCGCCCACCGCAACAAGGCGGTGCTGCGCTTCATCGCCTGCGGCTCGGTGGATGACGGCAAGTCGACCCTGATCGGGCGGCTCCTGCACGACACCAAGCAGATCTTCGACGACCAGATCTCGGCGCTCCAGCGCGACTCGCGCAAGCACGGCACGCAGGGGCAGGAGGTGGACCTCGCGCTGCTCGTCGACGGCCTGCAGGCCGAGCGCGAGCAGGGCATCACCATCGACGTCGCCTACCGGTTCTTCTCGACCGACAAGCGCTCCTTCATCGTGGCCGACACCCCCGGCCACGAGCAGTACACCCGCAACATGGCCACCGGCGCCTCGACGGCCGACGTGGCGGTGATCCTGGTCGATGCCCGCCAGGGCCTGACCCGCCAGACGCGGCGCCACGCGCTGCTCGTGTCGAATCTCGGGATCCGCCGGGTCGTGCTGGCGGTGAACAAGATGGACCTCGCCGGCTGGGCGCAGGGCACCTTCGACGGCATCGTGTCGGGGTTCTCGGACTTCGCCCGCGGGCTGAACTTCGCCGAGGTCAAGGCGATCCCGCTCTCGGCCAAGAACGGCGACAACGTCGTGGACGCGGGTGTCGCGGCGCCGTGGTACACGGGCGGCACCCTGCTCCACTACCTCGAGACCGTGCCGGTCCACGCGGAGGCGCTCAACGCGCCGTTCCGGATGGCGGTGCAGTGGGTCAACCGGCCGAATTCCGAGTTCCGCGGCTACAGCGGCCGGATCGCCAGCGGCCGGGTGCGGCCGGGCGACCCGGTGACGGTCCAGCCCTCCGGCCGGACCTCCACGGTGGCGCGGATCTACACCGCCGACGGCGACCTGCCCGAGGCCGGCGAGGACGAGTCGGTGACCCTGGTGCTCGCCGACCAGATCGACGCCTCCCGCGGGCAGGTGATCGTGGCCACCGACGCGCCGATGCGGGTCACCGAGACCCTCGACGCGCGCCTGTTCTGGGCGGCCGAGACCGATCTGAGCCCGGGTGCCAGCCTGTTCGCCAAGATCGGCACCGCCACGGTCACCGCGACCGTGGAGCGGATCGTCTCGCGCATCGATCCCGAGACCGGCAGGCCCGGCCCGGCCGAGCGCCTGTCGGCGAACGACATCGCGGACGTGGCCCTGCGCCTCGACCGGGCGGTGGCGGTCGACGCCTACGCGGAGAACCGCGAGACCGGCAGCCTGATCCTGATCGACCGCGAGACCACCGACACGGCGGCCCTCGGGCTGGTCCTGGCGCCCAAGGCGGACGCCGCCCCGGCGACGACGCCCGGTGCGAAGCCCGCGGAAGGGGCCGGGTTCCTCGCCCGCCTCGGTCGTCTGTTCGGGCGCTGAGGACGACCCGAGCACCCCGGCCGTTCTCGGGTGATGGCTGCGACAGTGCCGTCCATGCGCGCGGAGCGAAGCAATCCAGCCGGCGCGACGACTCCCGCCGTCGCGCTGCCCCGGGTCACTGCGCTGCGCTCGTGAAGACGGTGCGGGTCGCTTCGATCGGACGGCGGATCAGACCAGCCTGAAGCGCAGCGCCCCGAGCCCTTCCAGCTCCGACACGACCTCGTCGCCGGGCTTCAGCCACGCGCGGTCCTCGCGCGGGATCTTCTCGCCGAAGATCACGCCCTGCGGGGTGCCGGTGTAGAAGATGTCCCCCGGCCGGATCGTCATCACCTTCGACGCGAAGCTGATGAGCTGGCGGCAGTTGAAGATCATGTCGTCGGTGCTCCAGTCCTGGCGCACCTGGCCGTTGACCAGCGTCTTCAGTTTGAGATTGTTCGGGTCCTTCACCCGGTCGGCCGTCACCAGGTAGGGGCCGAGCGGCGCGAATCCGTCCGAGGTCTTGCCGATCATGAATTGCGAGGTCAGCGTCTGGAGATCCCGGGCGCTGAAATCGTTGCCCGTGCAGTAGCCGGCGACATAATCGAGGGCGTCCGCCTCGGACACGTTGCGGCATTCGCGGCCGAACATCATCACCAGCTCGGTCTCGTAGTCGAATTCCCGCGCCGCCTGGGTCGGCAGCGCGATCGTGCCCCCGTGGCGGTCAGGAATTCGCGTCGGTTGCCCATGCTGCCTCTCCTCCGGTCGGCCCGTCCGGTCGCGGGCGTGAACCGAGGAGGAGCCTGCACGGCCGGCGCCGCTGCCGCCAGGAGGCGCGGCAGGTGCCGGGTGACGGCTCAGGCCGCCTGTGAGGCGGCGCCGAGCCCCCAGGCCCGCGCCAGCAGCGCGTAGGATTCGTGCCGCGCCGCCTGGTCGGGGATCGCCGAGACGATCATCAGCTCGTCGGCCTGCGTGCGCGCGACCATGTCGGCGAGCCGGGCCCGCAGGGTCTCGGGGCCGCCCACGTGCAGGCGGTCGCGGCCGCGCTCGATCTGCATCTGCTCGCCGTCGGAATACGGGTAGGCCAGCGCCTCGGCGAGGCTCGGCAGCGGCCGGTACTCGCCGCGCTCGCGCCGCAGCGTCGCGAGCCGCGCGCTGGACGCCAGCCGCTCGGCCTCCGCGTCCGTGGCGGCGCAGACCGCCGCCACCGCCAGGATCGCGTGGGGCTTCGCGCCGAGCCGCGTCGGCCGGAACCGGTTCCGGTAGTCCACCATCGGCGGCTCCGCGGGCATCCCGGAGAAGTGCTGCGCGAAGCCGAAGCCGCAGCCGATCTCGCCCGCGAGGCGGGCGCTGTAGTCGGAGGAGCCGAGCAGGAAGATCGGCGGCAGCGGCACGCCCGCGGGGCTCGCCTCGATCCGCGCGAACGGGTGCCCCTCCGGGAAGCCGCCGTCCCAGAACAGCAGCTCCTGCAGGCGGTCGAGGAAGTCGTCCCCGCCCCCGTGGCCGCCGCCCTCCCCCGGCGCCTCCCGGCGGCGCAGCGCCCGCGCGGTGAGGCCGTCCGTGCCGGGCGCGCGCCCGAGGCCCAGGTCGATCCGGCCCGGGAACAGGGCCTCCAGGACCCGGAAGCGCTCGGCGACCATCAGCGGCGCGTGGTTCGGCAGCATGATGCCGCCCGAGCCGACCCGGAGGTTGCGGGTCGCGGCGGCGATCTGGCCGATCATGATCTCGGGCGCCGGGCTCGCCACGTTGGGCAGGGCGTGGTGCTCGGCGAGCCAGTAGCGCCGGTAGCCGAGGCCGTCGACGTGGCGGGCGAGCGCCAGCGTGTCGTGCAGCGCCCGCGCCGGGGTCGAGTCGGCGCCGACGAAGGAGAGGTCGAGGACAGAGAGCGGAGTCATGGGCAGGATCTGGTAACGACGCTCCCGCAAAGCGAGAGCGGCCGCGCAGGAGAGCCCTGCGCCGCGCGCCGGGCGCGGGCGGCTGCTGCGTGCCGCGCACCGCCTTGCCGGCTCAGCGTCCCGGGCCTAGGGTCCGCCGCGCCGCGATATGGGCGGCGTCCGGGCATTCTTCGCCCACACGATCCGGAGCACCGCACGCCATGGCTCTCCTCGCCGACGTCCTCTCGCGGGTGAAGCCGTCCGCGACCATCGTGATGACCCAGAAGGCCCGGGACCTGAAGGCCTCCGGCGTCGACGTCATCAGCCTGTCGGTGGGCGAGCCCGACTTCGACACGCCCGAGCACATCAAGCAGGCCGCCATCGCGGCGATCCACCGGAACGAGACCCGCTACCCGCCGGTCTCCGGCATCGTGCCCCTGCGCGAGGCGATCGTGCGCAAGTTCAAGCGCGAGAACGGGCTGGACTACAAGGTCTCGCAGACCATCGTGGGCACCGGCGGCAAGCAGGTGCTGTACAACGCCTTCCTCGCCACGCTGAACCCCGGCGACGAGGTGGTGATCCCCCGCCCCTACTGGGTGTCCTACCCGGAGATGGTCGGGCTGTGCGGCGGCACGCCGGTCTTCGCCGACACCGACATGGCCAACGGCTTCAAGCTCCAGGCCGAGGAGCTCGACCGGGTGCTGACCCCGAAGACCAAGTGGATCGTCCTCAACTCGCCGTCGAACCCGTCGGGCGCCGCCTATTCCCGCGCCGAGATGAAGGCGCTCACCGACGTGCTGCTCCGCTACCCGGACGTGCACATCCTCACCGACGACATCTACGAGCACCTGACCTACGGCGATTTCGAGTTCGTCACGCCGGCCCAGGTCGAGCCGCAGCTTATCGAGCGGACGCTGACCATGAACGGCGTCTCGAAGGGCTACGCCATGACCGGCTGGCGCATCGGCTACGCGGCCGGGCCGGAGGCGCTCATCAAGGCGATGGACTTCGTCCAGGGCCAGCAGACCTCCGGCGCCAGCACGATCGCGCAATGGGCCGCGGTCGCCGCCCTCGACGGGCCGCAGGACCACCTCGCCACGTTCCGGGCCGCCTTCCAGGGCCGGCGCGACCTCGTCGTGTCGATGCTCAACCAGACCAACGGGCTGACCTGCCCGACGCCCGAGGGCGCGTTCTACGTCTACCCGTCCTGCGCGGCGCTGATCGGCAAGAGGACCGAGGCCGGCAAGACCATCGAGACCGACGAGGACTTCGTCATGGAGCTGCTCCAGGCCGAGGGCGTGGCGGCGGTCCACGGTTCGGCCTTCGGGCTCGGCCCGAACCTGCGCATCTCCTACGCGACGTCGAACGCGGTGCTGGAGGAGGCCTGCCGGCGCATCCAGCGCTTCTGCGGCTCGCTGCGGTAGCGGCCCCGAGGTCCCGGAGGGTCCCGTGCCCACGATCGCGGTGATCGCCCCGGGCGCCATGGGCAGCGCCGTCGGGGCCCGGCTCGCCGGGCACGGCGCCCGGGTGCTGACCTCCCTGGACGGGCGCGGGGCGGCGAGCCGCGCCCGGGCCGAGGCCGCCGGCATGGCGCATGCCGGGGACGGCGATCTCGCCGCCGCCGATCTCCTGCTCTCCATCGTGCCGCCCGCCGACGCGGAGGCGCTGGCCCGCCGGCTCGCGCCCGCCCTGGCGGCATCGCCGAGAAAGCCGGTCTACATCGACGCCAACGCCGTCGGCCCGGAGACGGTCGGGCGCATCGCCGGGATCGTCGCGGCCACCGGCGCGCCGTTCCTCGACGGCGCGATCCTCGGCCTGCCGCCGAAGCCCGGCAGCGCGGGACCGCGCGTCTACGTCTCGGGTCCGGACACGGCCTCGGCCCTGGTCCTGCGCGACCTCGGCCTCGACCTGCGCGTTTGTCCCGGCGCGGTCGGCGCCGCCTCCAGCCTCAAGATGAGCTATGCCGGCCTCAACAAGGGCCTGACGGCTCTCGCCGCGCTCGTGATCGGCGCCGCCGAGCGCGCCGGCGCCGGGGAAGCGCTGCTGGCCGAACTCGCCGAGAACGAGCCGGCGCTCCTCGCCCGGTTCGCCAGGGGCCTGCCCGACATGGCACCGAAGGCCTATCGCTGGGCGCCCGAGATGGAGGAGATCGCCGGGTTCCTCGGGCCCGACGCGGCCGGGCGGCAGGTCTTCTCCGGCTACGCCGCGCTCTACCGGCGCCTCGCCGCGGAGGACAGCGCGGGCGAGATCGCCGCGCTGATGCGCTTCGCCGCGGCCGCGGCGGAGCACTGATCGCCGCGGGGTCCCGGAAACGGCCCCGCCTCTGTTGCCGGCTCGGCTGTCACCATCTACACGGGCTGTCCCCAGCGGCCGATGCGCCTGAAGGTTTCGCGAGCCCGCTCGGGCCTGCATGGCGGCGGGGTCGGCAGTGACGGGACGGTCCGGACCAGTTCTCTGGGCCGTTCCTGTGAGGCTCAGTGGGCCGAGTCGCTGCAGGAGTGTCGGGAGCGCGGGGAACAGGAACCGCGGGTCCGGCGCATGGCCCACATGATTTCCCGCCCGATTCCGCCCGCGAGACCTGTCGCGGGCGCGGGGCTCTGCCCCGTTCCGGGACAGGGGCACCCGGGGCCGTTGCGGCTTCGTTCACGCTCCCGCGCGATGATGCGTCAGGGCCGGGGATCCGGTTCCGCGTAACCGCGTTCTCTCGGGCCTGACGACCATGCGAGCCCTGCTCACCAGCGGCATCAAGGCGATCCTCGGCATCGCCGCGCTCTCCACCGCCGCGCACTGGACCCTCCGGGTCCAGCGCGAGTCCGCCGCGCCCGCCGTCGCGACGGCGAGCCTCGCCGAGCCGGCCGCGACCGGCTCCATCGAGCCGCGCCGGGTCGAGCGGGCCGCCGCGCTGGCGCCCGCGCCGGTCGCCGCGGCGGCGCCGGCCCCGGCCGCGCGCGCCGCCGCGGGGCTCGACCAGTCGCACCTGGCCGCCCTGATCGCCGGCACGACGCCGCCCAAGCCGAAGCTCGCCAAGACCGCGACCAAGACGGCCTCCGCCGAGAAGGCGCCCGTCGCCGAGAAGGTCGCGGCGAAGCGCTGAGCTCCCGCCGGCGCGGGCGACCGTGCCGGCTGCATGGTTCCCCTGCGCGCCGGCGGATACCGGCGCGGTGCCGGGCGTGGCAGGGATTTCGGCCTCTACCGAGATTGGTCAGGCATGAGCACGCAGGTCGCGACCTCCGTCCCCGACGACATCGCCGCGACGCGCGCCGATCCGGAGGCCGACCTCGCCGGCCGCCGGCGGATCGTCGGCATCGCCCTGATGTGCGGGGCGGTCGCCTTCTTCGCGAGCCTCGACGCCTGCGGCAAGACCCTGGCGCGGGCCGGCGTCGACCCCCTGGTCACCACCTTCATGCGCTACGCGGCCAGCGTCGCCATGATCTCGCTGTTCATCAACCCGGTGCGCACGCCGGGCGTCGTCAAGAGCCGGCGCCTGCCGCTGCAGATCGCGCGCTCCCTGCTGCTCTTCGCCTCCACGGCCCTCAACTTCCTGGCCCTGCGCTACCTGCAGCTCGCCGAGACGATCTCGATCCAGTTTGCCGCGCCGCTCACCGTGGCGCTGCTCGCCGGGCCGCTGCTCGGCGAGTGGTCGTCGCGGGCGCGGCTGGCGGCGATCGGCGTCGGTTTCCTGGGCGTGCTGGTGATCGTGCGGCCCGGTGTCGGCGGGATGCATCCGGCCGCGCTGCTCTGCGTCGCCAACGTCGTGGTCTACGCCTTCTACGCGATCATCACGCGCAAGCTCGCCGCCTACGACTCGACCGCCACGACCATGTTCTACACCGGCCTCGCGGGCCTCGCGCTGATGGCCCCGCTGCTGCCGTGGATCTGGACGAGCCCGGCGAGCCTGACCCACTGGGCGCTGCTGTTCGGGGTCGCGCTGTTCGGGACGCTGGGCCACTGGCTGCTGGTGATGGCCCATGCCCGGGCCCCGGCCAACGTGCTGGCGCCGTTCATCTACACGCAGCTGCTGTGGTCGGTGACGCTGGGCTTCCTGCTGTTCGGCGACGTCCCGAGCCGCTGGACGGTGGCGGGCGCCATGATCGTGGTCGGCTCAGGGTTGTATCTCCTGGCGCAGGAGACGATCCGCCGGGAGGCGCGGCCGGCCGCCTGAGGCGACCGGCCGGAACCTGTCAGCGGCCGAGGCGCTCCTGGCGCTCCATCCGCTCCTCGCGGCGGTTCTCGCGGGCCCGGCGGGCCGGGTCCGGATCGGTGCCGAGCACGCCGCCGACCGTGCCGGTCGCCGCGCCGACCGCGCCGCCGACGACGCCGCCCACCGGGCCGGCCGCGGCCGAGCCGTCCTCGACGCCGCGCTGGGCGCCGCGCGCCGTGCCCTGGGCCTCCGCGGCGCCCGCGTAGGCCAGCGGCGCGAGGGCGAGGGTCGCGATCAGAAGCTTCTTCATGGGGATACTCCCGGATGTCGGTCTGGGTCGGCTCCGCGCCGCCGCGGCGGGCGGAGGGTGTGTCGGTCAACGGTTCAGACGCCGATTGGTCCCATCCGCGGTCACGGGCGCGCGATCCGCGCTGCCGCTGGCCTCGGGCCGGGGCGGCTGGTAGAGAACGCGTCATGCACGCTTCGCGCGCCCTGCGCGGCCCCGGCCGCCCGATCCGAATTACCGGCCCGGCCTCCGCCTGAGGGCCCGCTCTAGCGCGGCCGCGCGGAGGTCCGGGATCCTCCTGCCGCCCGACCCGATTCCGCCGGCCCGACGCTGCCGGCCCGACCGCCGATGCGAGATCCGATGACCGCCCCCGAGACCGCGCCCGCCCGCGACTATTCCAAGACCCTGTTCCTGCCGCAGACCGAGTTCCCGATGCGCGCCGGCCTGCCGGTGCGCGAACCGCTCTTCATCGAGCGCTGGAAGCGGATGGACCTCTACGGGACGCTGCGCGCCCGTGGGCGGAACCGGCCGAAATTCGTGCTCCACGACGGCCCGCCCTACGCCAACGGCAACATCCACATCGGCACGGCGCTCAACAAGATCCTCAAGGACGTGGTGGTCCGCTCGCAGACCGCCCTCGGCTTCGACGCCAACTACGTCCCGGGCTGGGACTGCCATGGCCTGCCGATCGAGTGGAAGATCGAGGAGCAGTACCGCGCCAAGGGCCGCAACAAGGACGACGTGCCGGTGATCGAGTTCCGGCAGGAATGCCGGACCTTCGCGGCCCAGTGGCTCGACGTGCAGCGCGAGGAGTTCAAGCGGCTGGGCGTCACCGGCGACTGGGACCATCCCTACGCCACCATGGCGTTCCCGGCCGAGGCCGTCATCGCCGACGAGCTGATGAAGTTCTCGATGAGCGGCCAGCTCTATCGCGGCTCCAAGCCGGTGATGTGGTCGGTGGTCGAGAAGACCGCGCTGGCCGAGGCGGAGGTCGAGTACGAGGAGCACGTCAGCGACACGGTGTTCGTCGCCTTCCCGATCCGCTCCGGCGCCGAGGGCGACCTCGCGGCGGCCCGGATGGTGATCTGGACGACCACCCCCTGGACGATCCCCGGCAACCGCGCCGTCGCGTTCTCGAAGAAGATCGCCTACGGCCTGTACCGGGTCACGGAGGCGCCGGCCGACAACTGGGCGACCCCCGGCCAGACCTACGTGCTCGCCGACAGCTTGGCCGCGACCGTGTTCAAGGCCGCCCGGGTCGAGGCGGTCGAGCGCGTGGCGAATGTCAGCCCGGCGCAGCTTGCCGGCCTCACCCTGGCCCATCCCCTGGCCAAGCTCGGCTACGCCTTCGCCGTGCCGATGCTCGACGGCGACCACGTCACCGACGAGTCCGGCACCGGCTTCGTCCACACGGCGCCGAGCCACGGCCGCGAGGATTTCGAGCTCTGGATGGCGAGCGGCCGGCTGCTGCGCGAGCGCGGCATCGACGCGACCATTCCGTACACGGTCGACGCCGACAGCGTGCTGACGGAGGCCGCCCCGGGCTTCACCGGCACCCGCGTGCTCACCGCCAAGGGCGAGAAGGGCGACGCCAACAAGGCGGTCATCGCCGCGCTGACGGAGGCCGGGGCGCTGATCGCCCGCGGGGTGCTGCGCCACCAGTACCCGCATTCCTGGCGCTCCAAGAAGCCGGTGATCTTCCGCAACACGCCGCAATGGTTCATCGCCATGGACCGGCCGGTGGACTCGCTCGGCAACCGGACGCTCCGCGAGGTGGCGCTCCAAGGCATCGACGACACCCAGTGGGTGCCGACGCAAGGGAAGAACCGCATCACCGGCATGGTCGCCAACCGGCCGGACTGGGTGGTCTCGCGCCAGCGCGCCTGGGGCGTGCCGATCACCGTCTTCGTCCACCGCGACACCGCCGAGATCCTGAAGGACGACGCCGTCAACGCCCGCATCCGCGACGCCTTCGCGGCCGAGGGCGCCGACGCGTGGTTCCGGGACGACGCCGCGCAGCGCTTCCTGGCGCCCGACCACGACCCGGCGTCCTACGAGAAGGTCACCGACGTCCTCGACGTCTGGTTCGATTCCGGATCGACCCACGCCTTCGTGCTCGACGATCCGGAGGCCTTCCCGGGGCTGGCCGGGGTGAAGCGCGTCCGCGACGGCGGCCAGGACCGGGTCATGTACCTGGAGGGCTCCGACCAGCACCGCGGCTGGTTCCAGTCCTCGCTGCTCGAATCCGCCGGCACCCGCGGCCGGGCGCCCTACGACATCGTCCTGACCCACGGCTTCGTGCTCGACGGCAAGGGCCTGAAGATGTCGAAGTCGAAGGGCAACGTCGTCGCGCCGCAGAGCGTCATCAAGGATTCGGGCGCCGACATCCTGCGCCTGTGGGTCGCCGCCTCCGACTACACCGACGACCTGCGCATCGGGCCGGAGATCATCAAGACCTTCGCGGAGACCTATCGGAAGCTCAGGAATTCCCTGCGCTGGATGCTCGGCTCCCTGGCGCACCGCGTGCCGGGCGACGACGTGGCGTACGCGGACATGCCGGAGCTGGAGCGGCTGATCCTGCACCGGCTCGCCGAGCTCGACGGCGAGATCCGCGAGGCCTACGCGGCGTTCGACACCAAGCGGGTGGTGGCGCTGCTCAACGGCTTCATGACCGGCGACCTGTCGTCCTTCTACTTCGACGTCCGCAAGGACGCCCTGTACTGCGATCCCGTGTCCTCTGTCCGCCGCCGGGCGGCGCTGCAGGTGATCGACGAGGCCTTCCGCCGGGTGACGATCTGGCTCGCCCCGGTGCTGGCCTTCACGGCCGAGGAGGCGTGGCTCGACCGCTACCCGTCCGAGGACGGCTCGGTGCATCTCCAGACCCTGCCGGAGACTCCGGCCGACTGGCTCGACGCCCCCCTCGCGGAGCGCTGGCACAGGATCCGGCGGGTCCGGCGGGTGGTCACCGGCGCCCTGGAGATCGAGCGCGCGGCCAAGCGCATCGGGGCGAGCCTGGAGGCGGCGCCGACGGTCTACGTGGCGGATCCGGAGCTGCTCGCGGCGCTCGAGGGCTGCGACTTCGCCGATACCTGCATCACCTCCGCCATCACCGTGACGGCGGGCGAGGGCCCGGCCGAGGCCTTCCGGCTCGACGAGGTGCGCGGCGTGGCGGTGGTGCCGAGCCCGGCCGAGGGGCGCAAATGCGCCCGCTCCTGGCGGGTCAGCCCGGAGGTGGGCAGCGACCCGGACTACCCGGACGTGACGCCCCGCGACGCCCAGGCCCTGCGCGAGTGGGACGCGGCGCATCCGGAGGCGAGCGCGGCGTGAGGGCGTTCCACGTCGTCGGCGGCGCCACCCCCTCTCCCCGCCCGCGGGGAGAGGGGGGCGCCGGCCCGGGCCGGGCGCGTCGCCCGTGACGCCCTTCCGCGCCGGCCTCCTGGCCCTCGTCCTCACCCTGATCCTCGATCAGGCCACCAAGCTCGGGCTCTATTTCGGCACCGACCTCGTGCTGACGCAGCCCTGGCGGCTGGCGCCCTTCGCCGACTTCGTGGTGGTCTGGAACCGGGGCGTCTCCTACGGGCTGTTCCAGCAGGAGGGCGGCCTCGGCCGCTGGCTCCTCGTGGCCCTGTCGCTCGCCGCCGCGATCGGCCTCGGGATCTGGATGCGCCGGGCCACGTCGCGGCTCCTCGGAATCGCCCTCGGGCTGATCGTCGGCGGCGCGCTCGGCAACGCCATCGACCGCGCCGCCTACGGCGCCGTCTTCGACTTCGTCCACCTGCATGCCGGCGGCTGGTCCTGGTACGTGTTCAACGTCGCCGACGCGGCGATCGTGGCCGGCGTGATCGGCCTGATCCTCGACAGCCTGTTCCCGGACGGCCGCAGGGGCCGGGCGTCCCCGCCGCAGGGCGACCCGGCGCCGCGCCTGTGATCCCTGCAACACACAGGTACGGCCGCATCCCCCTCCTGGCGCGACGCGGTCAAGGCGCCATACGATCGCCGGAAACCGGCCTCAGGCCGGGACCCGTCGGATCGGGCCGCGCCGCGGCCATCCCAGAGCCGGACGCCCCGTCCGGAACCCGTGAGGCAGCATGACCGGGCATCGCAGGCTTCGTCCCCTCCTCTCCGCCGCGGTGGCCCTGGCTCCGCTCTGCGTCGTCGGTTCCGCGCACGCGCAGGAGCGCGGCGAGTTCATGCGCGACGCCCTGTCGGGCATCGGCCTCCTGGAGAAGCGCCAGGATCCGATCGACTATCACGAGCGGCCGCCGCTGGTGATGCCGCCGAAGATCGACGGCAAGGCCCTGCCCCAGCCGCGGGCACGCTCCACCAGCACCGCCTGGCCGAAGGATCCCGAGATCGTCGAGCGCGAGCGCGCCGCCGTGGAGCGCCGCAATCCCAAGGGCTCCCAGGCCCAGGGCCGCTACGACGACAACAACGCCACGCTCTCCGTGGAGGAGATGCGCGGCGGCCGCCGCGCCGGGGCGGGCCTGACGACCACCGCCGAGCGCAAGCCCGGCGACAACAACCGCGACGACAGCCTGCTCAGCCCCTTCGATCTCCTGAAGGGCAAGAGCGCCAACGCCGAGCCCTCCGACATCGAGCCGAGCCGCGACACGCTCACGGATCCGCCCACCGGGTACCGGCAGTCGCCCAAGCAGCTGGCCCGGCCGCCGTCGAGCGACCCGATCAACAACGCCAGCCGCGAGCGCGAGGAGTCGGATCCCCGCGCGTATCTCCGTCAGCGCGCGCAGCAGTGACGGGGGCGCCGTGTCGCCGTTGCAACGGCGCGGCGGCGTGGCAACATGAGATGATCGTCCCGGTGCGGTTCTTGCGCCCCGGTGACCAGGACGGCCCCGATCCTCGTGCGCGTCCCGACGCGGGACGCCTCGATCCGGGGCCGGCAGAAGGAAAGCGGAATGCACCTGTTCAGGAAGGCGACGCCCACCCTCTTCCCGCTGCGTCCGGGCTCGCCCTACGGCGGCAGCGCCGGCCGGGGCGAGGCCGCGCCGTTCGGGCGTTCCGAGGCGGGCGGACCGGAAGTGACGGCCTTCACCCTCGACAACGGCCTCGACGTGGTGGTCGTCCCCGATCACCGGGCCCCCGTCGCCACCCACATGATCTGGTACCGCAACGGCTCGGCCGATGATCCGCTCGGCCAGTCGGGCATCGCCCACTTCCTCGAGCACCTGATGTTCAAGGGCACCGAGAAGCACCCGGTCGGGGCCTTCTCGAAGGCGGTGTCGGGCCTGGGCGGCCAGGAGAACGCCTTCACCAGCTACGACTACACCGCCTACTTCCAGCGGGTCGCCCGGGACCACCTCGGCACCATGATGGCGTTCGAGGCGGACCGCATGAGCGGCCTCGTCCTCGACGACGCCGTCGTCGCCCCCGAGCGCGACGTCGTGCTGGAGGAGCGGCGCATGCGGGTCGAGACCGACCCCTCCGCCCAGCTCTCCGAGGCGATGGCCGCCGGCCTGTTCGTGCACCATCCCTACGGCATCCCGATCATCGGCTGGATGCACGAGATCGAGGGCCTGAACCGCGAGCACGCGCTGGCCTACTACAAGCGCTTCTACACCCCCGAGAACGCCATCCTGGTGGTGGCCGGCGACGTGACCCCCGACGAGGTCCGGCGGCTCGCCGAGACCACCTACGGCCGCGTCGCGCCCCAGGGGGCCCGGCCCGAGCGCCTGCGGGCGCGGGAGCCGGAGCCGAAGGCCCTGCGCCGCGTCGCCGTCGCCGACCCGAAGGTCGAGCAGCCAACCCTGCAGCGGCTCTACCTGACCCCGTCCTGCATCACCGCCCGCGACGGCGGCTGCCACGATCTCGAGCTGCTGGCCGAGGTTCTGGGCGGCGGCTCGACCTCGTACCTCTACCGCAAGCTGGTCATGGAGACCGGCCTCGCGGTGAATGCCGGCGCCTGGTACATGGGCTCGGCGATCGACGACACCCGCTTCTCCGTCTACGCGGTGCCCGCCGAGGGCGTGCCGCTGGAGAAGCTGGAGGAGGCCGTCGACAGGGTGCTGCGCCGCGCGCCCGCGGAGGCCCTCGACGCCGAGGCGATCGAGCGCGCCAAGACCCGCCTCGTGGCCGAGACCGTCTACTCCTCGGACAGCCAGTCGTCGCTGGCCCGGATCTACGGCTCGGCGCTGGCGATCGGCGAGACCATCGAGGAGGTCCGCCGCTGGCCGACCGACATCGAGGCGGTGACGCAGGAGCGCCTCAAGGGCGCGGCCGAGCGCTGGCTGACGCCGGCCCGCTCGGTCACCGGCTACCTGACCAAGGCGCAGGATCCCGACGCCCCGGTCGCGATGGCCGCCGAGTAACCCCGGGTGCGTCCCGCCAGGTCCGTTACGGGTCCGGGCGGGGCGTTCTGCCGAACGGGAGCCCTGGCCCGCTCCGCCGTCGCCCGAGAAAGAGACACGAGGTTCCCATGAGCTTGGCCGAGACTCTGGTCGAGACCACCGCCCAAACCGTCAGCTCGCCCACCACGGCGCTGCCAGTGACGACCGCCCCCGGCATCGAGGCGTGGCACGTCGAGTCCCCGGTGGTGCCGATGATCGCCCTGGCCTTCACCTTCGAGGGCGGCGCCGCCCAGGACCCGGCCGGCAAGGCCGGCTGCGCGCAGATGCTGGCGCGGCTCCTCGACGAGGGCGCCGGCGACCTGACCTCCGACCTGTTCCAGGAGCGCCTGGCCGCCCGGGCGATCGAGCTGTCGTTCCACGCGGGGGCCGACGCGGTCGGCGGCTCGCTGAAGATGCTGGTCAAGCACGCCGACGAGGGCATCGCGCTCCTCGCCCTGGCGCTCGCCAAGCCCCGCCTCGACCCCGACGCGATCGAGCGCGTCCGCGGACAGATCATCGCCGGCCTGCGCTACCAGCAGAACGATCCCGGTGTTCTCGCCTCCCGCCGCTTCTTCAAGGAGGCGTTCGCCGGCCATCCCTACGCGCGCCCGTCCTCCGGCACCGTGGAGAGCGTGACGGCGATCACCCGGGACGACCTGCTGGCCATGCATGCGCGCATCATCGGCCGGGGCCGGGTGAAGGTGGCGGCGGTCGGCGCCATCGGCGCCGAGCAGCTCGCCGAGGGCCTGAACCGCGCCTTCGGGGCCCTGCCGGAGGCCGGCGAACTGAAGGCGGTGCCGCGCACCGAGGTGCACGAACTCGGCAAGCGCGTCGTCGTCGACCTCGACGTGCCCCAGTCGGTGATCCGCTTCGGCATGGCGGGCGTGCCGTGGCGCGACCCGGACTTCATCCCGGCCTACGTGCTGAACCACATCCTCGGCGGCGGCGCCTTCACGTCGCGCCTGTTCCAGGAGGTGCGCGAGAAGCGCGGGCTGGCCTACTCGGTCGGGACCTCGCTGGTCAGCCACCGGTCGGCCGCGATGACCTGGGGCTACACCGCCACCAAGAACGAGCGCGTCGGCGAGGCCCTGTCGGTGATCGGCGACGAGATCGGCCGGCTGATCACGGACGGCCCGGACGACGACGAGCTCCAGAAGGCGAAGGATTACCTGACCGGCTCCTACGCGCTCGGCTTCGACACCTCGACCAAGATCGCCCACCAGCTGGTGCAGATCGCCTTCGAGGAGCTGGGCATGGACTACATCGCCCGGCGCAACGCGATGGTGTCGGCCGTGACCCAGGCGGATATCCGCCGCGCCGCCGCCCGCACCTTCGCGGACGGGAGGATGCTGGTGGTCGCCGCCGGCCGGCCCGTCGGACTCTGAGGGCGCCCGCGCCCTGTCGCCTGAGATGGGGGTGATCGAACTGACGCCGGACGACGTGGCCGATCTGATCGAGGCGCGGGCGGAACAGGCGCGCGGAGATCTTGCGACGGAGGCCGAGGTCGAGGCCGTTCTGTCGAAGTAGCGGCTCTGACACCGTTTTCCGGTGCTGCCTCCGGCGCGGCCGTCTTTGCGAGCGGAGCGAAGCAATCCAGTCGGCGCGACGCTTCCGGTGGGCGCGCTGATCCTGGGTCACTTCGCTGCGCTCGTGATGACGGCGCGGGCGGCCTCAACCGATGGCCGTGCTCAGGGTCTCCAGCTCGGACCGGTGTTGCAGTCCGAGCCAGAACTCCGCGCTCGTTCCGAAAGGGCGGCCGAGGCGCAGGGCCGTATCGGCGGATATCCCGATCTGCCTGGCGGCAATCCGCTCGAGAGGGTGCCCGGAACGTGGCGCGCGCGCGATCCGCGATCGATGCGGCAGACGATCCCGAGAGAATCAGAAGATCGTCCCGCAGGGCCGCGCCGGGATGCAGCGGCGGCAGAATGGCGTCGGCTCCGTCCATCAGGACCCTGCCCTCGCAACGCCACCCCCGATCCCCACCTTAGCCAGATCGGCCGCAGCCCCCAGGACCGACATGCAGCTCACCGGCATCCACCACCTCACCGCGGTGACCGCCCGCGCGGCGGAGAACGTCGCCTTCTACACGGGCACGCTCGGCCTGCGGCTCGTGAAGAAGACGGTGAACCAGGACGACGTCTCGGCCTACCACCTGTTCTACGCCGACGGGCTGGCGAGCCCCGGGACCGACATCACCTTCTTCGACTGGCCGGCGCCCCGGGAGCGGCGAGGCTCCGGCAGCATCACCCGCACGCATCTGCGCGTCCCGGGCGAGGGCGCGGTCGCGTGGTGGCACGCGCGCCTGCGCGAGGCCGGCCTCGTCGAGGCCGAGCCCGTCGCGCGCGACGGGCGCCTCACCCTCGACTTCGAGGATCCGGAGGGCCAGCGCCTCGCCCTGGTGGACGATGGCGGGACCGGGCCGGAGCATCCCTGGGACGGATCGCCGGTGCCGGCCGCCTACCAGATCCGCGGCCTCGGCCCGATCCGGCTCTCGGTTCCGGACCCGGCCCGCACCGCCGCCGTGCTGACCGAGGTGCTCGGCATGCGCCGGGACCGCGCCTTCGAGACGGGGGACGGCCCGGTGGAGGTCTACGCGATGGGACCCGGCGGACCGGCCGCGGAGCTCCAGCTCCTGGCCGACCGGTCCGCGCCAGCCCGCCAGGGCGCGGGCGCGGTCCACCACGTCGCCTTCCGCATCCCGGACGGGGATCACGAGGTCTGGGCCGACAGGCTCCGGGCGGCGCGGGTGCCGAGCAGCGGGCCGGTGGACCGCTACTACTTCCGCAGCCTCTACTTCCGCGAGCCCAACGGCATCCTGTTCGAGATCGCCACCGACGGGCCGGGTTTCACCGCGGACGAGCCCCTGGAGACCCTGGGCGCGCGCCTGGCCCTGCCGCCGTTCCTGGAGCCGCGCCGGGCCGAGATCGAGGCCGGGCTGACGCCGCTCCGGCCCGCCGCCCCCGTCTGAGAACGCCGCGCGGGGCCCGGCCTGCGGCAACCCTCCCATGTCCGGAGCGGCGCTGCGGAGCGTCCGCGAAGACGCTAAATATTCGAACGATTCCAGGCCGTTCACTTCTTTCGCCAGTGTGATCCCGGCACGCCTTGACGGGCGTGCTGCAACTGCGAAAGAAGCAGCGCGCGCGTGTTCGCATCCGGATCCGGGCGGATTTCCTGCCGAGGATCCACCCCCGCCCGAGCGGGGCGGCGGGGATCCCCCGCACCACGGGCCCCGAATCGTCGGGACCGTGAGCCGAGCGTCAGAGGATTCGAGGGCTGATCCGTCGATGAGCAAGTTCTACGAGGAGCGCGTTCTGTCGGTCCACCACTGGACCGACAACCTGTTCTCGTTCCGCACCACGCGGGATCCGGCGTTCCGGTTCCGCAACGGCGAGTTCACCATGATCGGCCTGGAGGTCGAGGGCCGGCCGCTGCTGCGCGCCTACTCGGTGGTGTCGGCCAACTACGAGGAGGAGCTCGAGTTCTTCTCGATCAAGGTCCAGGATGGCCCGCTGACCTCGAAGCTGCAGCACCTGAAGGTCGGCGACCCGATCATCGTCGGCAAGAAGCCCACCGGCACGCTGGTGCTCGACAACCTGCTGCCGGGCCGGAACCTGTACCTGCTGGGCACCGGCACCGGCCTGGCGCCGTTCCTGTCGATCATCAAGGATCCCGAGGCCTACGACCGGTTCGAGAAGGTCGTGCTGGTCCACGGCTGCCGGCAGGTGCAGGAGCTCGCCTACGGCGAGACCATCACCGAGACGCTGCCGCGCCACGAGTTCCTGGGCGAGATGATCTCGAGCCAGCTGGTCTACTACCCGACCGTGACCCGCGAGCCGTTCCGCAACCGCGGCCGGATCACCGACCTGATGGTCTCGGGCAAGCTGTTCGAGGATATCGGCCTGCCGCCGATGTCGATCGAGAACGACCGCTTCATGCTCTGCGGCAGCCCCGACATGATCCGCGACACCCGCGAGCTCCTGACGTCGCGCGGCTACGAGGAGGGCAACCACGGCGAGGCCGCCCATTACGTCATCGAGAAGGCCTTCGTCGAGAAATAGCGCACCCGCGCAGGCCGGTTCGGCTTCAGCCCGGTGCGGTCCGCCGCGCCGGGCTTTTCTGTGCCGGTGCGTCCCCGGACCCGGTCGCGGGGGCGGGGCGCAGGATCGCCCCGTAGCCCTCCTGCGGGTCGCCGACGAAGCGGATGCCCGCCCCCTCGAGGACCGCGCGGATCGCCGCGAGGGTCCGGATGCGGGGCTGGACCTGCTCGCTCTCGATCATGTTCAGGGTGACGACGGAGACCGCGGCGCGGCTCGCGAGAACCCCCTGCGTCCACTTGAGAAGTCCGCGGCCGGCGCGGATCTGGGCGGCAGTGATCATGGCCCCGAGATCGCCCGAACTGAAAGAATTTTCAAGTTTCCGGTTGACGCAGGCCGAGCGCGACCGTATCCACCCCGCCATCGGCCTGCCGGGCCGGTGATCTGAAGTGACCGCACTCTCCGGGTATCCGCGGCCTGCGCGCCGCGGCGGAAGAGTCCGGTTCCCTTCGCGTCAGTCGCTACTGGCAGCCAATCGCAGTTCACCGGCGCGGGCCGGAGACGCTCGGTTATCCCTGTCACGGATCCCCCCGAGCCTCATCGACACGCCCGCGTCACCCGCAGCCCCGTTCGGACGGAGCCTGGCATGAAACAGCACGACGGCATCGGCGTCGCGGCGTTCGCCCGTCCCGGGCTGATGCGACCGTTACGGTCGTATCGCGGGGCTCTCGGCCCGAGAGGCTGAGCGCGTCTCGAGGACCCTGCGGGCCGGCAGGGGACGGTTATCATCGGTAGAGCGCCGCGGGCTTGTCCCGCGGAGGTTGCGGGTTCGATCCCCGCCGGGGGCCGCGAGGTCGCCGGAGCTCATGCCCGTCCCCGACACCACGACCGCAGGGCCCGCGAGACGACCGGGGCGCCGACCGTGCGTGGATTCCGGCCGACGATGCGGGCCGGAGAGGAACGGTTATCTTCACGGAAGGGAGGTCGCGGGTTCGAATCCCGCCGGGCCGCGAGGCCCATAGCTCAGCCCGGATAGAGCGCCCGGACACCGTTCCTCACCCCACGCCCGCATCGCCCGGACGCGGGCCGGAAGACGAAGGTTATCGGGATCCGAGGGGTGCGGGTGCGAGTCCCGCCGGGCCGTCAGGCCCGTAGCTCAAGCAGAGCATCGGACAAGCCCCTCGTCGCCGCCACGCCCGCGCCCGGCCGGACGGAACCCCGCCACCGACCACACGAGATACCGGCCGCGCGCGAGCGGCGGTGGACGACGCGCCGCGGCCGCGTCCCCGCCCGATCGCGCGCGCCGGAACGCGCCACCGGCCGGCGATCGGCCGCGATGGAGAGAGGAGAGACCGAGAGGAGCCCGCCATGACGAAGCTCGCACAGATGTTCCGGCTCCGCGCCACCCCGCAGACGGAGCCGATCCCCGGCACGGTGCCGAACGCCGCCGGAGGCCACGCCTTCGCGGTCGGCGACTGGGCGCGGCTCGACCGCTTCCTGGTGCTCGGCTCCGAGGGCGGCTCGTACTACGCGAGCCCGCGCGCCCTGACCGCCGAGAACGCGGCGGCGGTGCAGCGGTGCATCGCGCAGGACGGCGCCCGCGCGGTCGCCGCCATCGTGG
The DNA here is from genome assembly GCF_028583545.1 of Methylobacterium sp. NMS14P. Classification (NCBI taxonomy): domain Bacteria; kingdom Pseudomonadati; phylum Pseudomonadota; class Alphaproteobacteria; order Hyphomicrobiales; family Methylobacteriaceae; genus Methylobacterium; species Methylobacterium sp. NMS14P. The sequence goes on from NZ_CP087106.1 coordinate 2,049,144, forward strand.
CGGTGAGCGAGGGTGGCCGGGCTCCGAAGCAGGATCCGGCGATCTTCGCCCTGGCGCTGGCCGCCGCGTCGGCGGACCTCGCGACCCGGCGCGCGGCGCTCGCGGCCCTGCCGCGGGTCTGCCGCACCGGCACGCACCTGTTCCAGTTCGCCGCCTCCGTCGAGGCGATGCGCGGCTGGGGCCGGGGCCTGCGCCGGGCGGTCGGTGACTGGTACTGCGCCAAGCCCGTGGAGGCCCTGGCCTTCCAGGCGGTGAAGTACCGGACCCGCCAGGGCTGGTCGCACCGCGACCTCCTGCGGCTGGCCCATCCGGAGACGGGGGAGCCCGCCCGGAAGGCGCTGTTCGACTGGATCTGCCGCGGCACCGTGACCGAGGCCGCCCCCGGGATCGTCCACGCCTTCGCGCGGGTGCAGGCGGAGGGCCTCGACGGGGCGGTGGCCGCCGCCCTGGTGCGCTCCCACGGCCTGCCCTGGGAGGCGCTGCCGACCGGGCTGATGGGCAGCCGCGCCGTGAGCGAGGCCCTGATCGAGCGGATGCCGGTCGGCGCCCTCGTGCGCCAGCTCGGCCGCCTGACGGCCGCGGGGGTGCTCGCGCCCTTCTCGGAGGGCACCGAGCACGTCCGGGCGGTCCTGTCGGACCGGGAGCGGATCCTCCGGGCGCGCCTGCACCCGATGGCGCTGCTGCTGGCCCTCAAGACCTACGCCTCCGGGCACGGTCAGCGGGGCAAGCTCGCCTGGGAGCCGGTGGCGGCGATCGTCGAGGCGCTGAACGCCGCGTTCTACACGGCGTTCGGCGCGGTCGAGCCCACGGGCCGGCGCCTCGTGCTGGCGCTGGACGTCTCGGGCTCGATGGGCGCCAGCACGGTCGCGGGCTCGACGCTCACGGCCCGGGAGGCGGCCGCCGCGATGGCCCTGGTCACCGCGGCGACCGAGGAGCACTGGCAGGTGCTCGGCTTCACCGCCGAGGGCGGCCGGGCCTGGCGCGAGGGAGCCGCGCTGACGCCGCTGCCGATCGGGCCGTCGACGCGGCTCGATCAGGCGGTGCGGGCGACCGCCGACCTGCCGTTCGGCGCCACCGACTGCGCCCTGCCGATGCGCTGGGCGCTGGAGCGGGGCGTGAAGGCCGACGCGTTCGTGGTCTACACGGACTCGGAGACCTGGGCGGGGCCGGTCCACCCGGTCCAGGCGCTGCGGGCGTACCGGGAGAAGACCGGGATCCCGGCGAAGCTGGTGGTCGTGGGGCTGGTCTCCAACGGCTTCAGCATCGCCGACCCGGAGGATCCCGGCATGCTCGACGTGGTCGGCTTCGACACCGCGGCTCCGGCCGTGGTCGCGGATTTCATCCGCGCGTGAGACAGGGGCGGGCGGCTCTTCCGGGCTGCCCGCCCTATTGCTGCGGCACGCCCGGCATCCCGTCCGCGAAGGGGCCGCCGCCGGCGCTGAACAGCTTGCGCAGGAAGCCCGGGGCGATCGCCGAGAGCGGGTTCACGCTCACGTCGGGCGAGGCGAGCTTGCCGGAGACGCGGAAATTGACCGCGAACAGGCCCTCGTTGTGGCCGCCGCCCAGCAGCGGCCCGAGCAGCGGCAGCTGCGAGGCCACGTTGTTCAGGCCGTAGAGCGGCACGAAGGTGCCGGTCATGTCGGTGCGCTCGCGGCCGGTATCGAGCCAGCCCGACAGGGTGAAGCCCATGGCGGCATTCGAGATCGCCGCGTCGGTGAAGTCGACGCGGGTGCCGGTGCGCACGAAATTGGCGCGCATGCGGTCGAAGGTGACGTCGCCCGCCCCCCGGCCCGGGGCGACCCGGCGGCCGCGGGCTGTCTCCGCCTCGGACGGCTCCGGGCCCTGCGCCATGATGCTCGACAGCGCGGGCTCGTTGCGCAGGATGAAGTCGCGGATCTGCACGACGCCGGATTGCGGGCCGTCGTTGAGGCCGATCCCGGCCGTGAGCCGGCCGCCATACATCCGCCGGTACACGTCGACGAACCGCAGCGTCGCGCCGGCATCGGCCGATTCCACCGACAGGGTCGGCACGCCGCGCTCGCCGCGGGTCACCGTGGCGGCGAAGGGGGCGGCGCGGAAGCGCCCGGTGATGTTGGCGGCGCGCAGGGTCTTCCCGTGCAGGGATAGCTTCAGGTTGGCGCCGGTCAGCGCCTCCTCGTTGAAGCCGGTGACGATGGGCACCTGGATGTCGGCGTCGATATCCTTCGGATTCGCGTCCCGCGCCTCCCGGCCGCCCTTCGGGTCGGGGGCGCCCAGCGATTTCAGGAACGGCCGGGCATCGGCCACCGCGCCCCGGACCACGACCTTGTAGCCGCCGCCGGTCCGGTCGAGGCTCACGCGCAGGTCGTCGCCGGGGGAGAGCTTGACGCTGCTCAGGTCCGCCCGCTCCAGGCCGCCCTCCTGGGTGATCGAGACGGTGCCGCGGGCGCTCGCCGGGGCCGCGTCGAGGGCGAAGTCGCGCAGGTCGAAGGTCTGGCCGCTGTCGACGAGGGTGAAGGTGAGCCGGCCCGGCTTGCCCGGGGGCTTGGTCAGCCCCGGGATCAGCCCATCGATCCCGGCCTTCGCCAGGTCCGCCTCGACCCGGATCGGCGGCTTGCCGGACCCCGGCCGGCCGATCTGCACCACCGCGCGGACCGGGATGGTGCCGGTGAGCTGCGGCGCGGTCGGCAGGCCCTTGCGGCCGCGGACCGCCTCGTCGAGCGACACGGTGACCACCGCCTCGCCGGGCTGCCCGACCTTCGGCTGGCGCAGGTCGACCGACATCGGCGCGCCCGCGACCCGGCCGTCGCCCTTCAGCGTGAAGGCGCCCCGATCGTAGACGAGGTTGAACCGGCCCGACTCGAGCCGGTCCCGGCCCATCACCTTGTCGACCGAGAGGTCGGCCAGCGAGCCGGTCAGCGTCACCGGCAGGTCCGGCAGGTCGGGGATGTGCTTGAGGTCGAGGGGGAAGTCGACCCGCAGATCGGCGCTGCCCTTGATCGTGGCGGGGTCGAGGTCGACGCTCATCACGCTCTTGAACAGCTTGGCCTGGAGCACGGAGGCCATGCCGTCGGCGCCGCCGGAGAGCCGCATCCCGATCTGCGCCACGACCCGGTCCGGGGTGATCTGCGGGATGACGAAGGCGCCGTCCGAGATGGCGAGCCCGCGCCCGTCCGGCCCGTGGACCTCGGCGGTCACGTTGCGCACCGTGGTCGAGCGCCCGGTGATCACGCCGACGACGTTGCCCTTGGTCACCGGCGGCGCGTCGGCGGTGACGTCGATGGCCGCGTCCGAGACGTGGAAGTCGATATGGACGGCGTCGTCCGGGGCCGGGTCGCCCCGGGTCGCGGCGGCCAGGACCGAGCCGGACATCTTCACCTTGATGTCGACGGACTCGACCCGGCCGCGGCGGAGCTGGTCCACCAGGTAGGTGCGGGCCGGCGGCGCGATGTGCTCCGGCCAGAGCCGCAGCCCGGTGCGGACCTCGCCGTCGTGGCCGGCGATATGGAGCGTCAGGCCGCCGTCGTCGGCGCTGGTGCCGATCGTGCCGGTGATCGCGCCCTTCACGCCGGGACCCGACAGGGTCAGCGCGTCGATGGCGATGCCGCCGTCCCGGCCCGAGAGCTGCGCGTCGAGGGCGTCGATCTTCACCGGCGCGTCCTGCGGGGTCGCCCCGCGCAGGGTGGCGTCGCGGCTCGCCAGCGTCGCGGTCCAGGCCGTGCTCGCGTCGGGCGGGCTGCCCTTCCACGTCCCCGTGAGGTGCACGGCGTTGCCGGCCCCGCGATAGTCCAGGCCGGTGAGCGACATCACCCGGTTGGCCTCGTCCCAGTCCAGGGAGGCGTCGAGGCTCTCGACCGTGACCGGGTTGAAGTCCTTCTCCTCGATCAGGAACGTGCCGTCGCCGGTGTGGAGCTTGGCGTTCATGGTCCGGATGCGGCCGGCCGTCAGGCTGACGTCGGCGCGGGCCGAGAGCTTCAGGTCGGTGGTCAGCGGCAGGCCGGACTGGCCGGAGAGCAGCAGGAGATCGGTGACCGGCAGGTCGTCGAGGGTGATGACGCCCGAGCGCTCCTGCCCGTCCGCGCCGTCGCGCAGCGTGCCGCCGAAGCGCCACTCGCCGTGCGGCCCGTCGAGCCGCAATTCGAAGTTCCGGGTCCCGTTGACCGGATCGCGCCCGAACAGGCCGTTGACCCGCGCGAAGACCGCGCGCTCGTGGCCGTCCTCGTCGATCAGCCGCAGCCGCGCGTCGGTGACGCGGGCGCGGTCGAGGGCGCCGACCACGCCGCCCGAGTCGAGGACGACCCCGAAGATCGACGCGATCGCGGCCGAGAGCGGCGAGACGGTGCCGCGCACCCCGTCCACGCTCGGCGGCGTGTGCGGCGCGACGTCGACCGGGTGGTTGGCCTCCGAGGCCGCGAAGGCGATGGAGCCGTCCCGGTGCAGCAGCGCGGTGGTCTGCGTCGCGCGGAACTCGATCGAGCGCGGCTGCAGGTTCAGCCGCAGGAGACTCCAGAGGTCGAGGCTGACGAGCGCCAGGGGCGCGCGCACCACGAGGTCGCCCTGCGGGTTGCGGATGTCGAGGCCGGAGAAGCGCAGGCTCAGCGCGTTCTCGCGGTCGAGCTCCAGGCTGCTGCCGCGCAGCCCGATGCTCCAGCCGGGCCCGATCCGCTCGGCCACGGCGGCGGCGACGCGGCGCGACAGGCCGTCGATCTGCAGCGGCCCGTTCGACAGGCGCAGGGCCACGAGGCCGACACCGGCGCCGACGAGCAGCACCAGCGCGAGGGCGCTCGCGAGGCAGACGCCGCCGACGCGTCGCGCCTTCCCCCGAGGCCTGCATGCCGGCGTTGTCTCGTCCGCCATCGGGACCTTTGTTCCGGGGTCTCTGCGCGCGGCGCCCTCGGGCTCCGCGGCCGGTGGATCGAAGCGCGCCCGCGCTTTACAGCGGCCGCGACTCCGGGCTTGGCTCGGACGTGCGCGAGGCCATCGCTCGAGCCGACGCACGAGATCGGTTGCACATCATCAATCGGCCGAAAGGAAGGCACGATGCCGCTGTCAGAGGGGGATCCCGCCCCCGATTTCGACCTTCCCGCCTCGGGCGGAGGGCGTGTCGGACTGTCCGCGCTCCGCGGTCACAAAGTCGTGCTCTACTTCTACCCGAAGGACGACACGAGCGGATGCACGCTGGAGGCGCAGGACTTCAACGGTCTGCTGCCGGCCTTCGCGGAGGCGGACGCCAAGGTCGTCGGCCTGTCGCCGGACTCGGTGAAGAGCCACGACAAGTTCTGCGGCAAGTACAGGCTGACCTTCCCGCTCGCCGCCGACGAGGACAAGACTGTCCTCGAGGCCTACGGCGTCTGGGTCGAGAAGAGCATGTACGGGCGCAAGTACATGGGCGTGGAGCGGACCACCGTGCTGGTCGACCGGGAGGGGCGCGTCGCCAGGATCTGGCCGAAGGTGAAGGTGCCCGGCCACGCCGAGGCCGTCCTGGCGGCCGCGCGCGCGCTGCCCTGACGTCCGCTTGATGTCCCCCTGACGCCCGGCGCGCGACGGATCCTTAACCCTACTGAGGTCTGAATGGCGGCTCCTCCGGTGCCGTCCCGATGCAGCCTCCGAAGTTCCCCGCGCGTCTCCGGCCGCACCGGCCGGCCCCCTGGCTCGCCGCCGGCCTCGCCCTGGCGCTGGCCTGGGCGCTCGGGGCCTCCTACCTGATCGTCTTCCACGACGACGTGCTCGCTGGGTTCGTGGCCCGGCAGGCCGCCCTGCGCGACGCCTACGAGGCGCGCATCGGCGAGCTTCAGGACCGCCTCGACCGCGACCGGAGCGACCGGGCGGGGAGCGAGGCGGGGCTGGCCGACCGGGTCGCGGCCGCCCTGGAGCGCCAGGCCGAGCTGGAGCGGCGCACGGCCGCCCTCGCCGACCTGGAGCGGCAGGCCCTGCCCGAGCCGTCCACGACCGGCGCCCTGCCCGGGCGGCCCGGCGCTGCGCCGGGTGGGAGCTACGACGATCTCTTCCTGCGTCCGACCGAGGGTGCGGCTCCGGCGCCGCGCTCCGCCCGCGATCCCCTGCCCCGCCGCGGCGCGCGCGAGGCCGAGACCGGCCTGATCCGGCTGGAGGCCCGGCTCGACGGCCTGCAGGCGGCCCAGGGCGAGCGCCTCGCCGGGCTGGCCGCCCGGGCCGGGGACGCGGTGCGGCGGCTGCGCGGCCTGATCGGCCGCACCGGTCTCGACCCCGACCGCCTCGATCTCGACCGCACCGGCGCGGCCGTGCCGGCCGCCGGGCTGGGCGGACCATTCGTGCCCCTCGACGGCCGCGCCCTGGACGGCACCGGTTTCGCGGAGGGCCTCGCCCTGGCCCGGCGCACGCTCGACGACGGCGAGCGCCTGCGCCGGCTCGCCGCCACCCTGCCCCTGGCCCGCCCGATCCGGGGGGGCGCGACCGTGTCGAGCCCGTTCGGCACGCGCCTCGACCCCTTCACCCGCGGCCTCGCCCTCCATACCGGGCTGGACCTGAAGGCGGAGTACGGCGAGCCCGCCCGCGCCACCGCGCCGGGCCGGGTGATCGCCGCCGAGGCCGCGGGCGGCTACGGCAACATGGTCGAGATCGACCACGGCCACGGCGTCACCACGCGGTTCGGCCACCTCGCCCGCATCGCGGTCCGCCCCGGGCAGCGCGTGGCCGCGGGCGACGCGGTCGGCGCCGTCGGCTCCACGGGGCGCTCCACCGGGGCGCATCTCCACTACGAGACCCGCATCGACGGCGAGCCGGTGGATCCGCAGCGCTTCCTGGAGGCCGGCGCCACCGTCGCGGCGGCCGGGCTCGGCGCCGACTGAGTCCCTCGCTGCGCCGGTCGCCCTGTGCCGGCGTCCGAGTCCCTGAGGGAGGCCGGCCTGGCATCGGCCGTGGCGCGCGCGCGGGGATGGCCTTCCGAGTCGGACCTGTTGCGGGCGGCCGGCCCGGTGCTACGATCCGGCCGAGGTGGGGATCGGCGATGGCTCTGGCCGCGAAGCGCGACGCGCGGATGGATGTGTCCGAGTTCAGGCTCTGGGTGGAGGGCCGGCCCGCGCACGAGCGCTGGGAGCTGCTCGACGGCGAGCCCGTGCTCATGGCGCCGCCGCGGGAGCGGCATCAGCGAATTGTCATGAACCTGGCGGGACGACTCGACGCCCTGGCGGAGCCGCGAGGCTGCCGCGCCATGCCGGGTCTGGCGATCCTCAGCGCCGCGATGGACGATTTCGCCCCGATCCCCGACGTGGTGGTGCGGTGCGGGCCGCCGCTGCCGGAGGGCTACGCCGCCGACCCGCTCCTCGTCGCCGAAGTGCTCTCGCCCTCGACCATGAGCCTCGACCGCGGCCGGAAGATCGACTTCTACCGGACCGTGCCGCGCCTCGCGGTCCTGCTGATCGTCTATTTCGACGAGGCGCGGGTCGAGGTCTGGCGGCGCGAAGGCGACGACTGGAGCGTCGCGGCCCTCGGGCTCGACGGCACCGTGTCGCTGCCGGAGCTCGACGGCGCCGTGCCGGTGCGCGACCTCTACCGCGGTCTCGCCTTCTGAGCGGCCGCACCCCACCTGATCGAACGGCGAAGCATCAAGGCACCGACTTGCCCCATTTCGAAGATTTCTACGCGGCCAAGCTGCGCGGCTCCCTCGGCGTGACCGACGCCGAGTCGGTGCTCGACCTGCGCGGCACCAACCGGGCGACCGCCGAGGCCTCGCTCAAGGACATGCTGGAGCGCAGCCGCTTCGCCAAGGGCAAGACCGTGGCGATCCGGCTCGATCCGCCCCCGGAGGGCGGCGGCGAGACCCTGTTCCAGCCGGCCGGGCGCCTGCTCCTCGACGCGAAGCGCCGCGGCCTGATCGAGCGCCTGCAGACCCTGCCGGCCCAGGACGGCCTCGGCTTCTACGTGGCGCTCACCGGCCGGGCCGACCGGACGCCCATGTAGGGCGGCCGCGGAGGTTATGCCGGCAACGGATCGGGTGCGCGGCGCCGGGCGTTGAACGCTCCCGCCCCACAGGATGCCGCCCGTGCCCGACGCCCGATTCCCCGAAGCCGGGTCCCGCCGATGAGGACCCTTCCCGGCGGCCGCAACGCGATCGAGCGCATCGCCCGCTTCGGCTACGGCGCCCGCGGCGTGGTCTACATCGTGGTCGGCGCCCTGGCCCTGCTGGCGGCGCTCGGGCATGGCGGCCGGGCCGGCGACAGCAAGGACGCGCTCCGCGCCGTTATGGCCGGGCCGTTCGGCGCGGCCGTCGTCGGCCTGATCGCCCTCGGTCTCGCCGGATTCGCCCTCTGGCGCCTCGTCGAAGGGATCACCGACGCCGACCGGCGGGGCACCTCCGCCAAGGGCCTCGCGGTGCGCGGCGCCCACCTGATCAGCGCCGGGCTCTATCTCGGTCTCGCCGCCAGCGCGGCCTCGCTCAGCCTCGGCCTGGGCATGAGCGGCGGCGACGGCGTGCATGACGGCACCGCGTGGCTCCTGAGCAAGCCTTTCGGCCGCTGGCTCGTGGCCCTCGTCGGCCTCGCGATCGTGGCGGGCGGCTTCGGCTTCCTCGGCAAGGCGTGGCGCGGGGACGTCACCGACCGGCTCGCCCTCGACGCCCGGGCCCGGGACCGCTGGGCCGGCCCGATCGGCCGCTTCGGCTACGCGGCGCGGGGTCTCGCCTTCCTGATCATCGGCGGGTTCCTCGTGGCGGCGGCGTGGCACCAGCGCTCCTCGGATGCCAAGGGTCTGGCCGAGGCCTTCGCGCTGCTGCGCGCCCAGCCCTACGGCTGGATCCTCCTCGGGCTCGTGGCGGCCGGCCACGCCGCCTTCGGGGCCTTCGGGCTGATCCAGGCCCGCTACCGGCACATCGACGCCCCCGACATCGACCGGGTGGACGACGCGGCCGGTGCGGCGGCCCGGGCGCTGGGCTGAGGCCGGCGCCGCCTCCGGCCCCGGACGGGCCGCGTTGACAGGGCCGGTGCCGCGGCGGATACCCCGCGGCATCCCATCCGGCACACGATGCAGCAGCGCCTCTACAAGACCGCGGTGATGGTGACCCACGACCTCGCGGCGACCGCTGCCGCCGTGGTGCTCACCTTCCTGTTCCGCTTCCAGGGCGGCATGCTGGCCGAGCGCCTGCACGCCCTGCCCCTGCTGCTGCCGCCGTTCCTCGTCCTCGCCGGCCTCGTTTACGGCCGCTTCCGGCTCTACCGGACCAAGTGGCGCTTCGCCTCATTGCAGGACCTCGCCGGCATCGTCCGGGCGGCCAGCGTCCTGGCCCTGGCGCTCCTGGTGATCGACTGGGTGCTGGTCTCGTCCGACCTCTACGGCTTCTACTTCTTCGGCAAGATCGCGATCCTGCTCTACTGGGTCCTGCAGATCTTCTTCCTGGGCGGCACGCGTCTCGCGTTCCGCTACCTCAAGGACACCCGCTCCCGGCAGTCGAGCGCGCGGGCCGCCACCGTCCCGACCCTGCTCCTCGGGCGCGGCGCCGACATGGACGTGCTGATCCGGGCGATCGAGGCGGGCTCGGTGCGCAAGCTCGCGCCGCGGGGCATCCTGTCGCCCCGGGCGGACGAGCGCGGCCAGTTCATGCGCGGCGTGCCGGTGCTCGGCGGCTTCCCGGATCTCGAGCGCGTGGTCGCCGACCTCGCCGCCCGCGGCGAGCCGGTGCGGCGGCTCGTGGCCGCCCCGAGCGCCCTCGTGCCGGAGGCGGCGCCGGACGACCTGATCGCCCGCGCCCGGCGCCTCGGCCTGCCCCTGGCCCGGGTCGTCGGCCTCGGCGAGGGCGTGCAGGGGCCGGAACTGGCGCCGCTGGAGATCGAGGACCTGCTGCTGCGGCCGACCGTCGCCATCGACCGGCCGCGCCTGGAGGCGTTCCTGGCCGGCCGCCGGGTCGTGGTGACCGGCGGCGGCGGGTCGATCGGCTCGGAGATCTGCCTGCGGGCCGTGGCCTTCGGGGCCGCCGCCGTGCTGGTGCTCGAATCCTCCGAGCCGGCGCTCCACGGCATCCTCAGCCATCCCGCGATCCTGGCCGCCGAGACCGCCGTGACGGGGGTGCTGGCCGATATCCGCGACCGGGAGCGCACGCACGCGGTGATCGCGGCGTTCCGGCCCGACTACGTGCTCCACGCCGCCGCGCTGAAGCAGGTGCCCTTCCTGGAGCGGGACTGGCAGGAGGGCATCAAGACCAACGTGTTCGGCTCGATCAACGTCGCCGAGGCGGCGGTGGCGGCGGGCGCGCGGGCGCTCGTGATGATCTCCACCGACAAGGCGATCGAGCCGGTCTCGCAGCTCGGCGTCACTAAGCGCTTCGCCGAGATGGTCGCCCAGGCCCTCGACGCCGCGCAGTCGGCGCGGCCGGACCAACCGACCCGGCTGATCGCCGTGCGCTTCGGCAACGTGCTGGGCTCCGTGGGCTCCGTGGTGCCGGTGTTCAAGGCGCAGATCGCCCGGGGCGGACCGGTCACCGTCACCCACCCGGACATGGTCCGCTACTTCATGACCGTGCGGGAGGCCTGCGACCTCGTGCTGACGGCGGCCTCGCACGCCGACGGCGAGGCCCGGTCGGGCGCGGAGCGCGCCGCGGTCTACGTGCTCAAGATGGGGCAGCCGGTGCGGATCGCTGACCTCGCCGAGCGGATGATCCGGCTGGCCGGCTTCGAGCCCGGCACCGAGATCGAGATCGCCTATACCGGCGCCCGGCCCGGCGAGCGGCTCAACGAGATCCTGTTCGCCCGCGAGGAGCCCCGGATCGCCCTGCCGGGCATCGACGGGGTGATGGCGGCGCGGCCGGTCTTCGCCGACAGGGGCCAGCTCGCCGCCTGGGTGGCGCGGCTGCGCGACGCCGTGGCGGCCGGCGACCGGGCGGCCGCCGAGGCCGTGTTCGAGGCGGCCATCCCGCATTTCCGCGAGCGCGCCGTCCTCCGTCCCGGGCCGCCCCAGCAAGCCGCGGAGCCGGTCGGCGACCCGCCGCGCGCCGACGCCGCGCCCGTCGCGCTCGGCTGATCCGGGCGACCTCGGGAGCGCGTCCCGGGACCGCTCCGATCCTCACACCGTGGCGATCGGCGTCGTCGGCGAGCCGACGGCGCCGGGCAGGCGCAGCGGCGGGGCGGTGAGCAGGAAGCGGCTGCGGCCGCGGGCCCGCAGCCAGTCGGCGAGCGGCGTCAGGTGCCACAATTCGCCGAGATTGACCCCGAGCTTGAACAGGCAGTGCTCGTGGAGCGGCAGCGTCGCGCAGCAGGCGGGGCCGGGGCCCGCCGGATAGGCCTCCACCGCGTAGTTGTCGGCGATCAGCGCGCACAGGCCGGTGCGGGTGATCCAGTCGAGGAGGCGCGGATCGCGCCCGTCGAGCCCGGCGCAGAGGTTGTGGACCAGCTTCGGGTCCGGCTCGCCGCCCATGGCGATCAGCCGCTCGGCGAAGCCCGTGTGCAGGCAGACCATGTCGCCCGGCTCCACCACGACGCCGTCGGCCTCCAGGATCCGGGCGAGCTGGTCGTAGCCGACGCGGGTCTTGGCGTCGCCGAGATGGGCGCGCAGGTCGATCATCACGGCCCGGCCCTGCATGCCGGTCTCGGCGAGGCGCTCGATCCCGAGGCGCTTCGCCCGGGACGGCTCATCCGCCGCCTCCGGCGCGCTCGGCCCGACGATGTCGTGGCCGCCGCGGAAGCCGTTGTAGAAGGTCGGCGCGGCGCCCGCCCCGTCCGCGTCGAACAGCGAGCCGACATGGGCGAGCGAGTCCCACTGCGTCGAGTATTGCAGGTGGATCAGCGCGCGGTCGTCGCAGATCACGTCGGTGGCGCCGTCGACCTCCTCGCAGACCGGGAAGTTCATGTTCGGCCGGCCGTTGGCGCGGCGCGTCGGGGTGATCCGCGGCGGGTGGCGGCGCGGGTTCAGGACGTTGCCGCCCGGCAGGTCCAGCGGCAGGCTGAGGCAGAAGGTGAGGCCTTCGCGCACCTCGGCGACGCCCTGCAGCACCTTCTCGGGGGTGAGCAGGTTCAGGCGCCCCCGCTCGTCGTCGGGGCCAAAATCCCCCCAGGTCGAGCCCTCGGGCCGCCGCGTCCAGCGCAGGGTCATGCCTGTGGTTCCCCTGCCCGCGCCGGCCGCGGAGCGGGCCGCTTCCTGAGGCTCCGGGGCCGCGGTCCGGGGCGAACCCCGGCCGCGGCCGAGCGTGCGTTTCCCACCGGACCGTGCCCTTCTTCGAGGCCGCCGGGCCCGCGCTTCGCAGGGCCGCGGCGAGCCTAGGCCGCCGCTGCGCGCGGCGATACCCCGGGCGGAAAACGACTCGGTGCAAACGTCACCGGCCGGTCCCGAACGGCCCCTTGTGATCCGTCGGAGCGCGGGTACAGTCCGGGCCAAGCCCGCGAATATAAAATTCGGGCACTGGGATTGAGGGAACGCCGATGTCCGAGACCGTGCGCGCCGCCGCCCGGGTTGCCCCGATTCGGCGCACGCTGCCCGCGCTGATCGCCGCGGGGCTGGTCGCCGCCGGGCCCGTCCGGGCCGCCGATCCGATCAGGATCGGGGTGATCGCCGAGGCGCAGTCCGTGGCCGGGGCCTCGATCCCGCAGGCCGTCCAGCTCGCCGCCGACGAGATCAACGCCAAGGGCGGCATCGACGGCCGCCAGATCCAGGTCGTCACCTACGACAACAAGTCCTCCGCCTCCGACGCGGTCCGCGCCTTCCAGCGGGCGGTCTCCGAGGACAAGGTCAACCTCGTCATCGCCAGCTACATCTCGGAGGTCGTGCTGGCACTCATGCCCTGGGCGGCCCGGCTCAAGACGCCGATGATCACGCCCGGCGCGGCCTCGAACGAGATCAGCGTCGCGGTCCACAAGGACTACGCCCGCAACAAGTACACCTTCCACGGCTACCTGACCTCGCACGCCCTGGCGCAGGCGGTCTGCGACTCGGCCAAGGAGGTGCTGGTCGAGAAGCTCAAGGCCAAGACCGCCGCGATCATGAGCGAGGACGCGGCCTGGACCCGGCCGCTCGACGCCGCCTACCAGGAATGCCTGCCGAAATCCGGGCTGAAGGTGGTCGAGCACGTCCGCTTCTCGCCGGACACGGGCGACTTCACGCCGATCTACAACAAGATCGAGGCGGCCAAGCCCGACCTGATCGTCACCGGCATCGCCCATGTCGGCGTCCAGCCGACGGTGCAGTGGCAGAACCAGCAGGTGCCGATCGCCATGACGGGGATCAGCGGCCAGGCGACCTCCTCGACCTTCTGGGCCAACACCAACGGCGGCACGCAGGGCGTGCTGTTCGACAGCGTGGCGCTGCCGGGCGTGGCGCTCACCGAGAAGACGATCCCCTTCGGTGAGGCCTTCGCCAAGCGCTTCGGCGGCGCGCCCTCCTACGCGGGCTTCATGGCGTACGACGCCGTCTACTACAGCGCGGAGGCGATCAAGCGGGCCGGCTCCACGGAGGCCGACAAGCTCGTCGAGGCCCTGGAGAAGACCGACTACGTCGGCACGGTCGGGCATCTCAAGTTCTACGGCAAGGACGACCCGTTCACCCACTCGATCCAGTACGGGCCCGGCCTGATGACCAGCGTGCTCGGGCAGTGGCAGAACGGCAAGCAGGTGGCGATCTGGCCGGCCGCGACCGCCAACGGGACCATGATCCTGCCCCCTGCGGTCAAGCCGGCGGTCCAGTAGGTCGGGCGGGGAGAGCGCGGTGATCGGCCTCCAGATCCTCGTCGACGGTTTCGCGATCTCGGCCCTCTACGCGCTCGGCGCGATGGGCTTCACCCTGATCTTCGGGGTCTCGGGCGTCCTCAACCTGACCCACGGCGCCCTGATGGTCATGGCCGCGGTGGCGGCCTGGGCGGCCTCGGCGCTGTTCGGACTCGGCTCCTACGCGGGCGCGGCGATCGGCATCCTGTGCGGGCTCGCGGGCGCGCTGGTCACCTACTTCGCGGTGGTCGCGCCGATCGAGCGCAGCCGGGCGATCCCGCGGGAGGAGAAGGAGATCTTCGTGCTCACCGGCACCCTGCTCTGGGGGATCATGATCCAGGAGCTGGTGGCCTACTTCTTCACCGACAACCCGAAGACCGTGCTGCCGATCGTCGAGGGCGTCTTCGAGATCGCGGGCGTGCGGACGCCGCGGAACCAGGTCTTCACCGCGGTGATCTGCTGGATCGTGATCGGCCTGCTCTGGCTGTTCGTGAACCGGGCGCGGGCCGGCAAGGTCCTCCTCGCGGCCTCCATGAATCCGCGGGGCGTCACGCTGCTCGGCCACGACATGGGCAAGATCTACGTGGCGGTCTGGGCGATCTACGGCCTGCTCGCCGGCACCGCCGGGGTGCTGCTCGGGATGTTCCTGGGAGTGTCCTCGTACTCGGTGGGGCCGCTCACCGCGAGCGCCTTCTCGATCGTGGTGCTGGGCGGCTTGGGCAGCGTCACCGGCTCGCTGATCGCCGCCTACGTGGTGGGGTACCTCGAGACCGCCACCGCCTACCTGATCTCGCCGGCCTACCGGGTGATCCCGGCACTGCTCCTGCTGGTCGCCGTCATGTACCTGCGCCCGCAGGGCCTGCTGGGGCGGCGGTGATGATGGAACCGGAGTGGGGCATCGACGCCGGCCGCAGAGCGCGACGCACCCCCTCTCCCGAGCGGGGGAGGGCTGGGGTGAGGGATGAGAAGGCTCCGGATGGAGCACCCTATCCCCGCGCATTCCGGTCGCGCCTCGTCCTGCAAGACCTGATCCCTCCCCCTGTCCCTCTCCCGCACTGGAGAGGGGACCCGCGCCTTGCCCGTATCGCTTCGGGCAATCGGATCCCTCGCAGTCGGTCCCGGTCTGGCTAATCCATGAAGCTCCTCACCATCCCCGGCTTCTGGATCGCGATCCTCGCCGTCGCGGCCGCCGCCACCCTGCCCTGGTGGGTCTCCGGCTACATCCTCGGCCTCCTGACCATCGCCTACTATTTCGGCGTGTTCTCCATGGCCTGGGACCTGCTCTTCGGCTTCGCCGGCGAGGTGAACTTCGGCCCGACCTTCCTGATCGGCCTCGGGGCCTACGGTGCCGGCATCCTCAACAACCGCTACGAGCTGCCGATCCCCTACTGCCTCGCGGTCGGGACGGTGCTCGCCGTGGTCGGCGGCCTCGCCCTGGCGCTGCCGGCGCTAAAGGTGCGCGGGCCCTATTTCGGCCTGATCACCCTGGTGGCGGTGCTGCTCCTGCAGAACATGATCGTGGTCTTCTCCGGCCTCACCGGCGGCGAGATCGGCCTGACCGTACCCGACGTCATCTCGATCGACGCCGACACCAATTACTGGCTGGCGCTCGGCTTCATGGCGGTCTCCGGCCTGATCCTCACCGCCATCGCGCGCTCGCCCGCGGGGCTGATCCTCCAGGCCGCCGGGCAGGACCCGGTGGTGACCGGGGCGCTCGGCTTCAACGTCGCCAAGCACAAGCTCGCGGCCTTCGCGGTCAGCGCCGCCTTCTCGGGCCTCGCGGGCGGGCTGGTGGTCTTCTACATGGGCACCGCCTCGGTCGGCACGCTGATCAACACGTCGGTCGGCGTGCAGGTGATCATCGCGGCGGTGCTCGGCGGCCGGCGCACCATCGTGGGCGCGGCGCTCGGCGCCGTGTTCCTGATCGCGGCGGGCGAGCTGCTGCGCCCGCTCGGCGGCCTCTCGACCTTCGTGGTCTCGGCGGTGGCGCTGCTGGTGATCCTGTTCGTGCCCTCGGGGCTGCTCGGCCTCGGATCGCTCCGGAGAGCCCGATGACCGTCGCCGTCGCGCCCCCGCCGGCCGTGTCGCCCGTCCTGGCCGAGCCCTGCCTCACCGTGCGCGGCCTGACCAAGCGCTACGGCGGCCTCGTCGCCGTCAAGGAGATCGACCTCGACCTGCGGCCCGGCGAGATCCTCGGCCTGATCGGCCCGAACGGCTCGGGCAAGTCCACCGTGATGAAGCTGATCATGGGGCTGGAGCGCCCGAGCGCCGGCTCGATCCGCCTCGACGGCGCCGAGATCGGCGGCATGCCGGCCCACCGGGTGGCGCGCTCCGGGATCGGGCTCGTGTTCCAGCACGCGCGGCCGCTCCAGCGGCAGACCGTGCTGGAGAACATCAGCCTCGCGCTCCTGCCCGACAGCCTGATCCGGCTGGCCGCCGACCCGCACGTGGCGCGGCGCGCGAAAGAAATCGCCGAGCGCGTGGGCCTCGGCGCCGTCGTCGACCGGCGTCCCGGCACCCTGCCCTTCGCCGACCTGCGCCGGCTGGAACTCGCAAAGGCCATCGCCCGCGACCCCCGGGTGGTGCTGGTCGACGAGCCCTTCGCGGGCCTGACCGGCGGCGAGGTCGCGGCCTTCTCGGAGCTGATCCGCGGCTTCCGCGACGAGGGCAAGGCCGTGCTCCTCGTCGACCACAACGTGAAGAGCGTCGCGGCCATCGTCGACCGGGTCTTCGCCATGTATCTCGGCGAGCGCATCGCCGAGGGCTCGGCCGAGTCCGTGATGGCCGACCCGACCGTGCGCCGGGTCTATCTCGGCGGCAGCATCGAGACGGCGGCCCGGCCCGAGGCGGCGTTCAAGCCGGACTCGCTGCTCACCGTCGAGGGCGTCGACGTGCTCTACGGCAAGGCGCAGGCCCTGCGCTCCGCCTCGATCCACGTCCACGAGGGCGAGTTCGTCTCGGTGGTGGGCCTGAACGGCGCCGGCAAGACCACGCTGTTCAACGCCATCTCGGGCCTCGTGCCGCATACCGGCGCGATCCGGTTCGACGGCCAGGACCTCGCCCGGATGAAGCCCGCCGCCATCGCGCGGGCCGGCATCGTCCAGGTGCCGGAGACCCGCGAGCTGTTCGGCGACCTCAGCGTGCGCGAGAACCTCGATCTCGGCGGCCAGCACTTCCCGAAGGCCGAGAGCGCCAAGCAGCGGGAGTGGCTCTACGAGCTGTTCCCGATCCTCAAGGCCCGCGAGGGCCAGACCGCCCGCACCCTCTCGGGCGGGGAGCAGCAGATGCTGACCATCGCCCGGGCGCTGATGATGCGGCCGCGCCTCCTGATCCTCGACGAGCCGACGCTCGGCCTCGCCCCGGTGATCCTGGAGCTGCTGTCGAAGGCGCTGGAGAAGCTGCGTCAGACCACGCCGATCACGGTCCTGCTCGGCGAGCAGAACGTCACCTTCGCGCTCCCCCACGCCGACCGGGTCTACGTGCTGGAGCAGGCGCGGATCGTCTGGGAAGGGCCGCCGCAGCGCTTCGCCAGCGAGATGGGATCGGCCTATCTGTGAGCGGCGGCGTGATGTGGGTCGATCGAGCGTCACGTTCGATTCGGGTCGGAGCGCGGGTCCCCTCTCCCGTACGGGAGAGGGACAGGGTGAGGGATCAGGTCTGTCCAGAGAGGGCTCGACCTGACTGCGCGACAAGGGCGGGCTCGATCCTGTGGCTTCTCGTCCCTCACCCCAACCCTCTCCCGCACGGGAGAGGGGGCGCGTCGCGCCGTGGGTGAAGGCAATGGGAAGGCGGGCAGCCCGCGCACGCAAGCTCGGTGCGCTCTCCCGGCAGAGAAACCCTAGGGAGCGGACACCGTGGACTTCACCCTCTCCCAGTCCCAGACGCACTGGCTGACCCGCGTCCGCGCCTTCATCGCCGACGCGATCCTGCCGGCCGCCGCCGCGGTGGCGGCCGAGCGCGCGCAGAGCCGCGAACCCTCCCCCACGATGGAGCGGCTGAAGGAGAAGGCCCGGGCCGAGTGCCTGTGGAACCTGTTCCTGCCGCCCTCCCCCGAGCACGACACCGACGCCTATCGCGGCGCCGGCCTGACCAACCTCGATTACGCCCTCTGCGCCGAAGAGATGGGCCGTGTCGGGATCGCCTCGGAGGTGTTCAACTGCGCGGCGCCCGACACCGGCAACATGGAGGTGCTGCACCGCTACGGCACTGCGACCCAGAAGGACCGGTGGCTCAAGCCCCTGATGGCCGGAGAGATCCGCTCGGCCTTCCTGATGACCGAGCCGGAGGTCGCCTCCTCGGACGCCACCAACATCAGCACGTCGATACGCCGCGACGGCGACCACTACGTCATCCACGGCCGCAAATGGTGGTCGACCGGCGTCGGCGATCCGCGCTGCCGCATCGCGATCCTGATGGGCAAGACCGATCCGGAGGCCCCCCGCCACCGGCAGCAATCGCAGATCCTCGTGCCCATGGACACGCCGGGGGTCAGGGTGGAGCGCCTGCTCCCGGTCTTCGGCTACGAGGACGCGCCCAAGGGCCACGGCGAGGTGGTGCTGGAGAACGTTCGCGTGCCGGCCGAGAACCTGATCCTCGGCGAGGGGCGCGGCTTCGAGATCGCGCAAGGTAGGCTCGGGCCAGGCCGCATCCACCACTGCATGCGCACCGTCGGGGCGGCCGAGGTGGCGCTGGAGGCCATGGCGCGGCGGCTCGTGTCCCGCGTCGCCTTCGGCAAGCGGATCAGCGAGCAGTCGGTCTGGGAGCAGCGGGTCGCCGAGGCGCGGATCGACATCGAGATGACCCGCCTCCTCTGCCTGAAGGCCGCCGACATGATGGACAAGGTCGGCAACAAGGGCGCCAAGCTCGAGATCGCCATGATCAAGGTCGCGGCGCCGCGGGTCGCCCTCAAGGTGATCGACGACGCCATCCAGGCCCATGGCGGCGCCGGCGTCTCGGAGGATTTCGGGCTCGCCAAGATGTACGCCCATATCCGCACCCTGCGGCTCGCCGACGGGCCGGACGAGGTCCACAACCGCTCGATCGCCCGGCTGGAATTCGGGCGCTACACCAACAGAAGCGAGGCGGAGCGCGCATGAGCGACGCCGATGTCTTCTCCGGCGTGAAGCCGGTCGAGCCGCGCCACCGGATCGACGAGGCGCGGCTTTCCGCCTGGATGGAAGGGCACGTCCGCGGCTACGCCGGCCCGCTGACCGTGCAGCAGTTCCGCGGCGGCCAGTCGAACCCGACCTACCGGCTCGACACGCCCGGCCAGGCCTACGTGCTGCGCCGGAAACCCTTCGGCGCGCTCCTCCCCTCCGCGCACGCGGTGGACCGCGAGTTCCGGGTGATCGGCGCCCTCTACGGCGAGGGCTTCCCGGTGCCGCGCCCCTTCGCGCTGTGCGAGGATCCCGACATCATCGGCGCGGCCTTCTACGTGATGGAGGCGGTCGACGGTGCCGTGCACTGGGACGGGGCGTTGCCGGGCCTCGACCCCCACGCCCGCCACCGGCACTATGCCGGCATGATCGCGACGCTCGCCCGGCTCCACGCCATCGACCCGGAGGCGGCGGGGCTCGCCGATTACGGCCGGCCCGGCAACTACTTCGCCCGGCAGGTCGACCGCTGGACTCGCCAGTACCGCGCCGCCGAGGACGGGCGCCTGGAGGATGTCGAGCGCCTGATCGCGTGGCTGCCCCGGACCGTGCCGGAGCAGCAGGGTGCCTGCGTGGTCCACGGCGACTACCGCCTCGACAACCTGATCTTCTCCCGCGACGGCGGCGTCAGCGCCGTCCTCGACTGGGAGCTGTCGACGCTCGGCGATCCGCTCGCCGATTTCAGCTACCTGCTGATGCAGTGGGAATTGCCGGCCGACGGGCGCAGCGGGCTCGGTGGGCTCGACCTGACGGCTCTGGGTATCCCCACCCGGGACGAGGCGGTGGCGCTGTACTGCCGGGCGGCCGATCGGAAAAGCCTGCCCGACCTCGACTGGTACTTCGCCTACAACCTGTTCCGGCTGGTCGGCATCCTGCAGGGGGTTGCCGCCCGCGCCAAGGCTGGCAACGCCGCGAGCGAGCACGCCTCCGCCATGGCGGCGCGCGTGCCGAAGCTCGCCGCCGCGGCCTGGGTCTTCGCCGAGCGGGCGGGGGCCTGAGCATGGAGCTCGCCGGCCGCGTCGTCGCCGTCACGGGGGCCGCACGGGGCATCGGCCGGGCGCTCGCGGTCGCGGCCAGGGCCCGGGGCGCGACGATCGTGGCCCTCGACCGGGACGGGGACGGGGCGGAGGCCGCGGCGGCGGAACTCGGCGGACGGGCCTTCAGGCTCGACGTCGGCGACGCGGAGGCGGTCGCCGCGATCCTGGCACGGATCGAGGCCGAGATCGGCCCGGTCGCGCTCTACTGTTCCAACGCCGGCATCCTGGAGCGCGACCCCGATCCGGATCTCGCCACCTCCGCCGACCCGGAGAGCTGGGCGCGCGCCTGGGCGGTGAACGTGATGGGCCACGTCCACGCGGCGCGGGTGCTGGTTCCGCTCTGGCGCGCCCGGGGCGGGGGCGCGTTCCTCGGCACGGTCTCGGCCGCGGGGCTGCTCAGCCAGATCGGCAGCGCCACCTACTCGGCCACCAAGCACGCGGCGCTCGCCTTCCTGGAGCACCTCGCCATCGCCCATGCCGAGGACGGGATCCGGGTCGCCGCCCTGTGCCCGCAGGGCGTCGACACCGCCATGCTGGGGGCCGCCAGCGCCGCGTCGCGCGACGGCGTGCTGGCGCCGGAGGCCGTGGCCGAAGCCGCCCTCGACGGGCTGGCGGCGGGGCGTTTCCTGATCCTGCCGCACCCGCAGGTGGCCGAGTACGCCCGCCGCCGGGCCGAGGATCCCGAGCGCTGGCTCGCCGGCATGGCGCGCCTGCGCCGGTCGATGCGGGCGGGGCCATGACGATGGGCGCCGTCCGGCGAGATTGTCGGCGGCCGGACGGGGCGCGGGTCCCCTCTCCCGTGCGGGAGAGGGGGCGCGTCGCGGCCGCCAGATCCCGCGGAACGACGATCGAAGCCGTTCGCCAGTTCATCCAGCGCAGAGGCGAGCCATGTCCCTGTTCGATCTGACCGGCAAAACCGCCCTCATCACCGGCTCGTCCCGGGGCATCGGGCGGGCGATCGCCCTGCGGATGGCCGAGCACGGCGCCCGGGTGGTGATCTCGTCGCGCAAGCGCGAGGCCTGCGAGGCGGTCGTGGCCGAGATCGAGGCCGCCCACGGCGCCGGCCGCGCCGTGGCGATCCCGGCCAGCATCTCGGTGAAGGAGGAGCTGGAAACCCTGGTCGCCGAGACCGAGAACCGGCTCGGGCCGGTCGACGTGCTGGTCTGCAACGCCGCCAGCAACCCCTATTACGGGCCGCTGGCCGGCATCTCCGACGCGCAGTTCCGGAAGATCCTCGAGAACAACGTCCTGTCGAACCACTGGCTGATCCAGAGGGTCGCCCCCGGCATGGTGGCGCGGCGCGACGGCGCCATCGTCATCGTCTCCTCGATCGGGGCGCTCAAGGGCTCGCCGGTCATCGGCGCCTACAACGTCTCGAAGGCCGCCGACCTCCAGCTCGCCCGCAACTACGCGGTGGAGTACGGCCCCGCCAACGTGCGGGTGAACTGCCTCTGCCCGGGGCTGATCCGCACCGACTTCGCCCGGGCCCTGTGGGAGGATCCGGAGATGCTGGCCGCCACCACGGACGCCGCCCCCCTGCGCCGGATCGGCGAGCCCGACGAGATCGCCGGCGCGGCCGTGTTCCTGGCCTCGGCGGCCAGCCGGTTCGTGACCGGCCAGGCGCTCGTGATCGACGGCGGCGTGACGATCGCGCGATGAGCTCCGATCCCCGCATCCCCGCCGGCTGGCCGGCCCTGCCCTTCCGCGAGGCCGAGGCGCGGCTCACCGCCTCAGGGGGGCCCTTCGCGATCACGACGATCGACATCCGAGGCGTGCCGACCCGGATCTGGGAGAAGGCCCCGCCGACGCTCGGCGACCTGTTCCGGATCGCGCGCGGCCACGGGGACAAGACCTTCGTGGTCTACCAGGACGAGCGCGTGACCTTCACGGGCTTCGCCCGCGCCGCCACCGCCCTGGCGCGGGCGCTCGTCGAGGCCGGCGTGCGCAAGGGCGACCGGGTCGCCATCGCGCAGCGCAACCTGCCCGAATGGCCGGTGAGCTATTTCGGCGCCCTGCTTGCCGGGGCGATCGCGACGCCGCTCAACGCGTGGTGGACCGGGCCCGAACTCGCCTACGGGCTGCAGCATTCGGGGGCGCGGGTGCTGATCGCCGACGGCGAGCGCTTCGACCGCATCGCCCCGCACCTGCCCGAGTGCCCGGCCCTCGAGCGGGTCCTCACCACCCGGACGGCGCGGGACCCCCGGGCGACGCCGCTCGCCGACATCGTCGGGCCGGTTCGGGACTGGGGCGCCCTGCCCGACATGCCCCCGCCCGACATCGCCCTCGACCCGGAGGACGACGCGACCCTGTTCTACACCTCGGGCACGACGGGCAAGCCGAAAGGAGCCGTCGGCACCCACCGGGCGGCCGCCACCACGGTGATGGCCTACCCCTACTCGGCGGCGCGCAGCGCCCTGCGCCGGGGCGAGGCGCCGCCGAAGCCCGACCCGGCCGCGCCGCAGCGGGCGGCGCTGCTGGTGATCCCGCTGTTCCACGTCACCGGCTGCCACGCGAGCCTGGGGGCGGCCCTCTACGGTGGCCACCGGTTGGTGATGATGCACCGCTGGGACGCGGGCGCGGCCCTCGACCTGATCGAGCGGGAGGGCTGCACCAGCGCGGGCGGCGTGCCGACCATCGCGTGGCAGCTCGCCAACGCGGCCCGCGAGGCCGGCCGGCCCCTGCCGACCCTCGAGGGCGTCACCTACGGCGGCGCCCCGGCCGCCGGCGACCTCGTGCGGGCGCTGGGCGAGGCCCTGCCGCGGGTCGTCCCGGGCACCGGCTGGGGCATGACCGAGACCTCGGCGACCTTCACCCACCACCAGGGCGAGGATTACCTCGCCCACCCGGAATCCTGCGGCCCGCCCCTGCCGGTCTGCGAGGTGCGGATCCTCGATCCCCTCGGGCAGGATCTGCCGCCGGGCAGCGTCGGCGAACTGTGCGTGAAGGGCCCGAACGTGGTCCGCGGCTACTGGGACGACCCGGCCGCCACCGCGGAGGTCCTCTCCGAGGGCTGGCTGCGCACCGGCGACCTCGGCCGCGCCGACGACGAGGGCTTCCTGACCATCGTCGACCGGATCAAGGACATGCTGATCCGCGGCGGCGAGAACATCTACTGCTGCGAGGTCGAGAACGCCCTCTACGAGCACCCGGACGTGATCGACGCCGTGGTGCTGCCGGTGCCCCACCCGACGCTGGGCGAGGAGCCCGGCGCCATCGTGGTGCTCGCCGAGGGCGCCGAGGCCGGGCCGGAGGCAATCCGCGCCTTCGCGGCCGAGCGGCTCGCGGCGTTCAAGGTGCCGGTGCGGATCGAGATCTGGGACGGGCTCCTGCCCCGCAACCCCGCCGGGAAGATCCTGCGGGCGCCCCTGCGGGCGGTGTTCGCGGCGGGTTCAGGTCAGAACGGCTCGCCCTCGTCGTCCGGGCGGTAGACCCGCAGGGTGCGGCCGTCGGGGAACTGCACCGTCCGGCGGTGGACAACGACGTAGCCGGCGGCCTGGGCGCTGCTCAGGCGGTCGAGGCGGTCGTCGGTGTAGCCCGCGGCGTAACCCGGCGCGTAGCCGTAGCCGTAGCCCGGCCCGTAATTGTAGGCCCGGTAGCGGGCGTAGCCCTCCGGGGGGGGCGGTGCCGCCGCGACGACCTGCGGGGCGCCCCGGAAGGTCCGGGCCGGCGCCGCCGCGACGCGGGCGCGGCGCGGCGCGGCGGCGACCCGCTTGGGCACCGACGCCGCGCGGGCGGCCTTCGGCTCCGGCGCGCGTCGCACGGCCACGGCCACGGCCTTCCGCCGGGCGGGGGGCGACCGGGTCTCGGTCGCCGCGGCGGGGGTCGCGGCGGACGGCGCCGGCGCGGCGGCCTTCGGGTCGGAGGCCGGCGCCTTCGGGGGCACGGCCTTGTGGGCCGGCGGATCCGTCCAGGTCGTGGCGGCGGATTCGGCGGAGGCGCCGCCGATCCCGAGGATCAGCATGAGGGCGGCGAGGCTCGTTCGCGCACCGTGCGGCATGGTGCCCTCCTGTCATCGCGGGGTTTCGGACAGATCCGCGGAGCAGCGCAACAATAGATCGAACCGCCGCGCAGGGGAATCGCGTCGCTGCATTTCCACCAGGATCGCCGAAACACGTTTAATACGGATGACGCGCGCCGGCGGATGCCGTCCGGCGGTCCGGCGACGGATCGCGGCGATCAAGCCCGCGACGAAGGCCCGCGGAACCCGCGGCGGCGCGCGCGGTTGCCCCGCCATGTCCGCCCCAGCCGATGTGTCCTCCGGTCCCCCGCCCGGCCTGCGGGTGAGCGTCGATCTCAACCTGTGCCAAGCCTACGCCCAGTGCTGCTACGCGGCACCGCGGCACTTCCGCATCGAGGGGCACGAGGCCCTGTTCTACGATCCCGCCCCCGCCGCGCGGGACCGGGACGACATCGAGCGGGCGCGCGTCGCCTGCCCGGTCCAGGCGATCCGGGTCGAGGATCCGGAGCGGGGCGCCTGATGGCGCGGGAGTCCGGGCGTGTGCTGATCGTGGGCGCCGGCCTGGCGGCCCTGCGCGGGGCCGAGGCCCTGCGCGAGGCGGGCTTCTCCGGCCCGCTGACGATCGTCGGCGACGAGCCCCATTTTCCCTACGACAGGCCGCCGCTCTCGAAGCACGTCCTCACCGGCGCGGTCCCGGCGGAGGCCACGACCCTGCCGGGGGTCGGCGCCCTCGCGGCCGACTGGCAGCTCGGCAGCGCGGCTCGGCGCCTCGACCGGCAGGCGCGCACGGTCAGCCTCGCGGACGGGCGGACCCTCCCCTACGACCGCCTGCTCATCGCCACCGGCACCCGCGCCCGCCCCTGGGCGAACCCGCACGAGGGCCGCCTCGCCGGCGTCTTCACCCTGCGCGGGCGGGACGACGCCGCCGCCCTGCGGCGGGCGCTGGCCGCCGGCCCGCGGCACGTGCTGGTGATCGGCGCCGGCTTCATCGGCTGCGAGGTCGCGAGCCTGTGCCGGCAGCTCGACCTCCCGGTCACCCTGGTCGAGCCCGGCCCGACGCCCCTGGGCCGCGTCCTCGGCAGCACCGTCGGGGCGTTCATCGGCGCGATCCACGAGGGCCACGGGGTCGCGCTGCGCTGCGGCCGCGAGGTCGAGTGGCTGGAGGGCCGGGACGGCCGGCTGGTGCGCGCCCACCTCGTCGACGGCAGCAGCCTCGCGGCCGACGTCGCCGTCATCGCCCTGGGAGCGGTGCGCAACACCGAGTGGCTCGACGGGTCCGGCCTGTCGGCGGATCCGGGCGGGGTCGATTGCGACGCGCACGGCCACGTCCTCGATTCCGACGGCGGGCCCGACCCGCGCATCGCCGCCGCCGGCGATGTGGCGCGCTTTCCCCACCCGCTCTACGACGGCCGGCGCGTCGCCCTGGAGCACTGGAGCCACGCGGTGGCGCAGGGCGTCCATGCCGGCCGGCTCCTCGCCGGCGCGGAGCCTGAAGTCCCTTACGGCGCCCTGCCGACCTTCTGGTCGACGCAGGGCGACCTCGTGGTGAAATCCGTCGGCCTGACCGAGGGCGCCGACGCGGTGGCGATCACGCAGGGCGATCCGGCAGCCGGCCGCTTCGTCGCCACCTACGGCCGCGCGGGGCGCTGCATCGCGGCGGTCTCGGTGGATTCCGCCCGCTGGCTGCCCGCCCATGCGGAGCTGGTCGAGGCCCGCGCCCCGTTCCCGCCCGCGGGCGCCGCGACCGACCGGCCGAAGGGCGTCACGGTCTTCGAGCCGGGCTTCGCCTAGGCCTCGCTATCGCGCCTCCCGAGCGGGGCGGAACCGCCACGACGCGCGAAGCCTTTGCTGTCGCGGCATCTTTTCCGGAGGGCCGGTGGCCGCCGTCCGGGTAGATGCGTGAAGGAGACCGCATGCCCGACGCCACCCTCCTCGACCAGGTCAAGGACTTCGCCAACCGGCCGAACCCCTACCCGGTCTACGCGAAGCTGCGGGAGAATCCCGTCTCGCGCCAGGACGACGGCACCGAGGCGGGCACCTGGGTGGCGGCGACCCACGGCACCGTCGCGCAACTGCTTCAGGACCCGCGGGTCAGCTCCGACACGCTGCCGCCGGCCGACCGGCCGCGCACCGGCAACCCCCTCACCGACCTGATCGTCAAGCCGCTCAAGGACTGGATGATGGACCGGCACCGGGTCTTCATCTTCCGCGACCCGCCGGACCACGACACCCTGCGCTCGGCGGTGATGCACCAGTTCTCCCGCGAGCGCGTCCAGGCGATGCGCGCCCGCTCCGACCGGCTGGTGGCCGACCTGCTCGACGAGAAGTGCGGTGCCCGGGAGATCGACGCGGTCGACGACCTCGCCTACCCGCTGCCCGTGACGGTGATCTGCGAGCTGTTCGGCGTGCCCCGGGAGGACGAGCCGAAGTTCCACGGCTGGGCGACGCAGCTCGCCACCGCCCTGGAGCCCGACAGCCTGTCCGACACCGAGATCCGCGCCGCCAACAGCCGGACCTTCGACGCGATCGGCGGCTACATGGCCGACCTGATCAGGGAGAAGCGCAGGCACCCGCAGGACGACATGCTGTCGGGCCTCGCCAACCACGCCACCCCGGCCGGCGTGAAGATGGGCGACTACGACCTGATCGCCACCTCGATCCTGATGCTGGTGGCCGGGCACGAGACCACCGTGAACCTGATCACCAACGGCCTGCTGACCTTGCTGCGGCATCCGGACGAGCTGGAGCGCCTGCGGCAGGATCCGCTCCGGGCCCCGAGGCTGATCGAGGAGCTGATGCGCTACGAGCCGCCGGTGCAGTTCCGGACGCGGCGGACGCTGTCGCCCATCGACATCGCGGGGGTCACGATCCCCGAGGGGGCCGACCTCGTGCTGCTGCTGGCCTCCGCCAACCGCGACGCGGCCGTCTTCCCCGATCCCGACCGGTTCGACCCGGACCGCACCGGAACCCGCCATCTCGGCTTCGGCGGCAGCCTGCACTACTGCGTGGGCGCGCCGCTCGCCCGGTTCGAGGCCGAGGCGGCGCTCACCGCCCTCGCCCGCCGGCTCAAGGCGCCGCGCCTGGTCGAGGACCCGCCGCCATACCGGCCGGGCGCCGCCCTGCGCGGGCCGGAGCACCTGCGGGTGGCGATCGACGGGATCGCCTGAGTCGCGGGCGGACCGGACTGCTACCTGAGCATCGATGAGACCGCCGACGCGACGGAGACGAAAGTCCGTCGCCGTAAAGTTGTTTGCCTCGCTAAAGTCGCGATCGTCCGGCCTGGTTATGCTGGAGACGGAACCGGCGGGTTGAGACGATGGCTCAGGGGTTTGCGCGCGCTGCATCGCTGGCGCGCACGGTGGGGACCACGGTGCGCAACCTCGCCCTCGGCCGCGACGACGTCCCGCCCCTCGCGCCCCACCTGCCGCCCGCGCCGTCGCACACGGTCGACGCCGACATCCCGGTCGATATCGGCTGCATCAAGGTGTTCCGGGCCGAGAGCTTCCCCGAATCCGGGCCGAGCCCCTGGCTCGACCAGCCCGACGCCCTCGACATCGTCGCGCGGCGCGTCGCGCGCCGGGAGATCACGCCCCGGCAGGCCGAGATCTGCCGGTCCTGGGTGGAGCACGGCTACTACGTCCTGCGCGGCGCGATCGATCCCGAGACGATCGACGAGGTCTGGGCCGACTACGAGGCCGCGATCGCCGGCGGCGACCTAACCCTCGCCCCCGAGAAGGCGGCGCCGGACGATCCGCACCCGGGCCGCTACCTCAACCCGCACCTGAAGGTCGAGGCGATCGACCGGCTGCTGAAGCATCCCGTGCTGATGAACTTCAGCAGCATGGTGCTGGGCCGTCCCGCGATCCCGTTCCAGACCATCGCGTCCCACAAGGGCAGCCAGCAATCCGAGCACTCGGACTCGATCCACATGACGACCTACCCGCTCGGCTACCTGGCCGCCTGCTGGGTCGCCATGGAGGACATCCACGCGGATGCGGGGCCGCTGGTCTACTATCCCGGCACCCACCGCCTGCCGTACCTGTTCAGCCACGACGTCGGCATCACCACGGACGAGTTCCGCGAGCGCGGCTACGGCGCCTATTCCGAGCGCTACGAGCCGGCGATCAAGCAGGAGATCCGGGAGCACGGGGCGACGCCGGCCTACTTCACGGCGCGCAAGGGCGACGTGCTGTTCTGGCACGCGAACCTGCTGCACGGCGGCTCTGCGCGGGCCGACATGCAGCGCTCCCGCAAGGCCCTGGTGCACCACTACTTCGCGGAGGGCTGCATCTGCTACCACGACCTGTCGGCGACGACGTCGGCGGTGCACGGCCCCGTCGAGAGCCTGCCGACCTGCGGCGCGTCCAGCCCCGACATCGCGGTGCGGGAGCGGATCAGCCTCTGAGGCCGCGCGGCCGACGGACCGATCCCGCGATCGGCCGTCGGCGTCCCGTCCTCAGGCGGCCTTCACGGCGGCCAGGAAGGTCGTGACCTCCTGGCCGAGGCTCGTCGAGTAGCGGGCCAGCTCCTGCGCGGCGCTGAGCACCTGGTCGGAGGCCGCGCCGGTCTCGCGGGCCGCCTGCCGGACGTCGGCGATGTCGGTGCTCACCGCCTGGGTGCCCTGTGCCGCCTGGGTGACGTTGCGGACGATCTCGCTCGTCGCCGCGCCCTGCTCCTCCATGGCGGCGGCCACGCTGAGCGCGACCGTGCGCATCTCCTCGATCGTGCCGCCGATCGTCCGCATCGACTCGACCGCCTGGCGGGTCTCGTTCTGGATGGCCGCGATCTGCGTCGCGATGGTCTCGGTCGCCCGGGCCGTCTGCGAGGCCAGCGCCTTCACCTCGCCCGCCACCACGGCGAAGCCCTTGCCGGCCTCGCCGGCGCGCGCGGCCTCGATGGTGGCGTTGAGGGCCAGCAGGTTGGTCTGCCCGGCGATCCCGGCGATCAGGCCCATGACCTCGCTGATCTGGTCCGTTCCGCGGGCGAGCACCTGCATCAGGGCGTTGGTCTGGGCCACGTCCGTGCCGGCCCGGTCGGCCATCGCGGAGGACTGGGCGACGCGGGACGCGATCTCGTTGATCGAGGCCGCCATCTCCTCGCTCGCCGCCGCCACGGTCTGCACGTTGCTGGAGGTCTGCTCGGAGGTCGCGGCGACGCGCACCGACTGGTCGGTGGTCCGCGCGGCGGTGCGCGTCATCTCCCGGGCCGTGGCCTCCATCTCCACCGCGGCCGCCGACAGGCCCTGCGTCAGCGCGCTGACCTGCGCGTCGAACCGGGCGGTGACCGTGTCGAGCATCTGGGCGCGGCGCATCTTCGCGTCGTTCTCCGCCACGGCGGCCGCGTCGGCGGCGCGCTTGGCGATCAGGGCGTCCTTGAACACCTGGACGGCGCGGGCCATGGCGCCGACCTCGTCGCCGCGGCGCTGGTCGGCGACCGTCACCGCGAGGTCGCCGTCCGCGAGGCCGCGCATCGCCGCGGTCAGGCGGGTGATCGGGCGGGACAGGCTGTTGCCCACGAGCAGGAGCAGCGCCAGGATCGGCAGGGCGAGGCCGGCGGACCAGAGGCCGATGGTGACCGCGCGGTCGCGCACGGCCGCGTGGACGTCGTCCCGGTACAGGCCGGTGGCGACGATCCAGCCCCACGGCTTGAACATCTGCACGCTCGCGACCTTCTCCACCGGGACGGCCCCGCCGGGGCGCGGCTTCATGTAGTCGACGAAGCCGGAGCCGTCGCGCTTGGCGGTCTCGACCATCTCGGCGAAGTAGCGCTTGCCGCCGGGGACGTCGGTCTGGTCCACCACCTGCTTGCCGACGTTCTTGGCGTTGAAGGCGTTGGCGATCAGGTGACCCCGGTCGTCGAGGACGAAGAAGTAGTCCTCGCTGCCGAAGCGAAGAGCGGTGATCGCCGCGAGCGCGGCCTTCTGCGCCTCGGCGACGGGCATCTGGCCCGTCCGGGCCTGCGCCTCGTAGTGGACGAGCAGGCTCTGCGCGACCTCGGTCAGGCGCTTGGTCATCAGGGCGCGATCCTCGAGCGCCGAGCCGCGCATGTCGACGAAGCTCAGGGCGCTGAGGGCGCCGATGGCCAGGAGCACCAGCGCCATCACGGCCGCGAGCTTGTGGCGGAGCCGGAGATCGGCGAGGCGCTGCCACGGCGCGGCACGGGCGGCGGGCGGGCGGCTGGTCTGCGTGGGGGTCATCCGAGCACCGGAAGAGGAGGCCTTCGGCCGGCCGGCATGGACTCGCCGTCGGCGCTGCACCGCATCAACGTCGTGCAATCGGGTTAGTAAATCGCAAAGAGCTGCGGCCGTTAGCCGGCGCTCAGGGGGCGAATATCGGTGCCAAATCAGCGAATGCGATACAGTCTAGAGGTTTACATGGATTAGTATCGGTGTCGAACCGGGACGTTCGCCGGCCCGCAGCTACGCGCTGACGCTGTAGTGGATCGGCTTGAAGCTGCCGTTGTTGGATTGCAGGGCCGAGCAGGCGGTGAGCCCGATGATCAGGTCGGTCTCGGCCACGAACACGATCCGGTCCCCCGCCCGGCTGAGGGGCGGCGCCACGGTGAGCGCCCCGGTCGCGCCGTCGACCGGCACGTTCATGAAGCAGTTGAACGCCACCGGGATCGCGTCCGGCGCGATGCCGTAGGGGGCGAGCGCCGCCGCGAGGTTGCCGAAGCAGCCGCGATGCGGGTTCGTGTCGCCGTAGATGATGCGGAACGTGTCGGCCGAGCACGGCGTCAGCAGGAAATCGTGCCGCCCCACCGTGTCCTCGACGATCCGCAGCAGGACGTTGGAGCGGTTCGAGTAGAGCGGGTCTCCGGTGGTCAGGTAGATCCGGCTGGCGTAGTCGAGGGTCCGACCCGACGAGATCACCTCCCCCGTGTCGTGGCGGTTGAAGGCGAGGAGGTCGGCCACCTGCTCCCCGCGCGGGTCGATCACCGTGAGGCGCTGACCCCGGTCGAGGGTGAAGGCGACGCCGGAGCGCGGCTCGATCGTCTGCACGTCGGCTTGGCACATGGTGGGTTGGCTCACTCCGTTCCGAGGCCCGCGATCCGACCGGCTCAGGCGCCGCTGCCCGGCAGGCCACGGTCGAAGGGCAGGACCGGCGGGTGCCAGTCCTGCGCCTCCGGGGCCGGCGCCGGTCGGCCCTTCATCGGGCAGCGCCAGTCCGCGTCGACCGCCCGGCCGCTGTACTGGCGCGCCTCCGAGGTCTCGCCGTGGCGCGCCAGCATCGGGTTCACGCTGCCGGCGAGGGCCTCGTCGCGCTCCAGGATCGCGGCGCGCAGCTTCTCGTATCGCCCCTCCGCCCGCAACCGCTCGAACTGCGCGTGCAGGTTGAAGACCAGGACGGGCGACGAGAAGCGCCGCGCCGGCCGGCTCGCCTGCGGGTGCAGCCCGACCACGAAGAACGCCTCGCCGCCGAAACTCAGGGAGAAGTGCGGGTTGTCGGGATCCTCGGCCACGCGGGCATCGTGGGGCTGGCCGAGCCAGGCATCCTTGTCGGTCAGGGATTGCGCGCGGGCCCAGAGGTTCCGCTCGAACGCTTCCTCCGAGAGATCGCCCGGACCCTCGAACACGACCGCGAAACTCTGGAACAGGTCGGGCTGCGCGCGGTACTGCGCCACGAAGGCGAGCAGCGCCGGGTAGATCCGCATGTCGTCCCAGCCCGAGGTGATGTCCCGGGCCACCACGATCCGCATCCGCCCGCGCGACAGGGCCGACTTGGCGCCCACGCAGGGGAAAGGCGGGTTCCGGATGAACTCGCGGAAGGCCTCGGCACGGGGGTGCTCTCGGTCGTCGCGGGGAAGATGCATGCGTGTCCTGCCCGGTCTCTCGCGCGGCCGGCCTCGACGTGAAGGCGGTCGCTGTTCGGGACTCCGGCAACACCACCGGGCGCACGCTGTTCCGTCCTGCGACAGGTCGTCCGGGGGATAAGGTGAATCGTGCCGGATGCGGGAAAGTCATGTCCGGCCGATCCGCCAATATTCCGTGGATCAGGGCCGCTGGATAAACATAGGTTAAGGCGGGAAAGACTCGCGGCATAGGCGCCGTTCCGGCGCTGTGCTGCCCCGGTGGCTGCCTCGATGGCTGCCTGGACTGGGCCGATCCGCCGCGCGGGGGACTCAGCCCCGCCCGGCCGTTCGCGCCCGGTGCCGCGTCGCCGCCGCGGCCCCGAAGGCCTCGAACAGGGTGCGGTTGATCGGGTTGGTCGCCGGATCGTGCTCGGCGTGCCACTGCACGCCCAGCGCGAAGCCCGCCGCGTCGCGGACGCGGATCGCCTCGACCGTGCCGTCCTCGGCGACGCCCTCGACCACGATCCGGCCGCCCGGCTCCAGGATGCCCTGGCCGTGCAGGGAGTTCACCCGGATCGTCTCGCGCTCCAGGAGGCGGGCGAAGGCGCCCCCGGGCGTCAGCCGGACCTCGTGACGGTCCGCGAAGATCAGTTCCAGGTCCGGGTGGATCTCGCCGTTCGCGAGGCGCGGCATGCGGTGGTTGAGCCGGCCCGGCAGATCGCGGATCTCCGGGTGCAGGCTGCCCCCGAAGGCGACGTTCATCTCCTGGAAGCCGCGGCAGATGCCGAACAGCGGCACGCCGCCCGCCACGCAGGCCTCGATCAGCGGCAGCGCCACGGCGTCGCGATCCTCGTCGTAGGGTTCGTGCGCCGCGCAGGGCTCGGTGTTGAAGCGCGCCGGGTGGACGTTGGCGCGGCCCCCCGTGAGCAGGACGCCGTCCACGGTGTCGAGGAGGTCGCCGAGGTCGGTGATCGCCGGGACGGCGGCGAACATCAGCGGCAGGGCGCCGGCCACCGCGGCGACCGCCCGCATGTTGTTCTCGCCGACGATCTGTGCCGGGAAGCGGCTGTCGATCAGGCGCGCGTTGCCGATGACGCCGATCACGGGTCTCGCCATCGTCCCGGCTGCTCCTCGATCCTGCCCTGGCCGCGCGGCGGCTGCCGCGCTCCGCGGCAGGCTCTACGACCCACGCAAGGCCGGCGCCAGTCCTGTCCGGCTCACGGCGGCGACAGAACGCCCGCGTCCGAAGCCTCGGCGCGGAGCACCTCGGCCACGCGCTCCGGCGCCTCCTCGTGGGCGAGGTGGCCCAGCCCGCGGATCAGGCGGACGCGGGCGTCGGGCAGGCGGTCCCGCAGGCCGAAGGCGGTGTCCGGCAGGATCGCCTTGTCGTCGCCGCCGACGATCAGCAGGGTCCGGGTCGCGAGGCCGGGCAGCGCCCGGTGCAGCCCGGCGAGATCCCAGTTCGCCATCATGCCCAGCGCCCCGCGGACATGGCCGGCCCGGGCGAAGAGCCGCCGGTAGAGGTCGACCCCCTCCGGGTCGAGGCGCGAGCCGGTCCCCTCGATCAGCCGCTTGGCCGCGGACCGGTCCGCCGTCCAGGCGAAGATCCGCGGGGTGAACGGGTTGAGGAACAGCAGCCGCGCCATGCTGGGGAACAGCAGGTTCGCCGCCCCCGGCAGCGGCGCCAGGGCGCCGTTGAAGGCGGCCAGCAGCCGCGGTGCGATGGCGCCGTCGAGGCACATCCGCGCGAGAACGGCGGCGCCGGCCGAGTGGCCCGCCGCCAGGACCGGCGGCCGGCCGAGCGCCGCCACGAGGCCGGCCACGGCCCGGGCCATGCCGGGCAGGGACAGGTCGGCGTCGCGCAGCGGATCCGTGAAGCCGTGGCCCGGCAGGTCCGGGGCGATCACGAAGAAGTCGCGCGCGAGGAGCGGCGCCAGCCCGCGCCACGAATGCGTGGCCGCCCCCGTCCCGTGCAGCAGCAGCAGCGTCGGGGCGTCCGGAGACCCGAATTCCTGGACGTGCCAGCGCAGTCCGGCCGCCTCCACGAAGCGGCTGGCCTCTCGATGGGGCCAGTCCCGGCCCTCCACGGCCCAGTCCGGCCGGTCCGCGTCGAAACCGGTCAGCATGCGCCCGTATCCTGCACTGCGGCATCCCCGGACGATCCGGAGGTGATGGCGGCGCTATCGTTCATGGCCGGAAGTATTTCGTAATATTGAACAATCCCATGCGGCGGCCGCATGCCACCGGTGAGCGGAGACCGATTGCTGCGCTGCAACAGCGACGGCATATCACGGGCGAGCAAGAACAAGACGCGTCCACCAACTCCGGAGAAGGCCATGATCCTCTTCACCTCCTCGACCCAGAACATCGCCGCCCCGGTCTCCGGCGGCTGGAGCCTCAAGGCCATCGTTCGCGAGATGCTGAACTCCTGGCTCGCCCACCACCAGCGCCTCGCCGACAGCGGCATCGGCGGCGACCTCTGACACCCTGCCCCGGTGGTGACGCGCGCGGCGCTCAGAGCGCCGCGCGCACCGCCGCGCTGAGCTGGCCGGCCTCGGCCCGCGGCAGCTTCAGGTAGCGGGCGCCCATCGCGTCCGCGACTGAACGGGCCTCGTCGCCCCGGGTGCCGGTATCGACCACGAGGGCTGGCAGCCCGGCCGCGCGCAGGGCGCGGGCCGCCTGCAGGGCCTCCGCGCCCGCCCGGGCACGACCGCCCTCCCCCGACCGCGCGACATTGGCGCGCCCGTCGGTCAGCAGCACGATCGCCGGCCGGCTGCCGCCGCGGCGCACGCCCAGCGCCACCGCCACCGCGGCGTCGATCCCCGCCGCGAGCGGCGTCCCGCCCCCGCCCGGCAGTCCCGACAGCCCGCGCTTGGCCCGGGTGAGCGACCGGGTCGGCGGCAGGACCAGGTCCGCGCCGGCGCCGCGGAACGCCACCAGTGCCACCCGGTCCCGGCGGACATATGCCTCGGCCAGCAGCAGCTCGACCGCGCCCTTGGCCTCCGCCAGCCGCTCCAGGGCGGCCGAGCCCGAGGCGTCCACGCAGAACACCGTGGTGGTCTCGGTCCGCTGCTTGAGGATCCGGATCCGCAGGTCGTCCCGCCGCACCACGATGCGGCGCGTCTCCTCCGCGCCGCGCCGCAGGGCCTGCCAGGGCGCCGCCGTCCGCAGGGTGGCGAGCAGGTCGAGCCGCCCCCGCCGCGGGTCGCCCCGCCGGCTGCCGACAGGGCGCCCGGTGCGGGCCGAGGCGGCCTGCCCGACCCGGCCGGCCTTCGCGGCCGGGAGACGCTGCGCGCCCGCCAGCAGCTGGTCGAGGAGGTTCGGCGGGATCGCGGCGCGCACCGCCTCCAGCACGACGTCGTCGGGCGCCTCCGCGGCGGCCGGGTCCGACGCCTCCGCGTCGTTCGGCTCGGGCGGCTCCGCCGGCGGCGGCTCCGCGGTCTCGGGTGCGGGCTGCTCCGGTGCGGGCAGGCGCGCGGCGCGCGGCGCCAGGACGAGGCGCCCGGCCGCCACGATCGCCGCCTGGCCGACCGGCCCGTCTCCCGCGAGGGCGCGCGCCACCCGCGCCGCCAGGATCGGGCCGCGCAGCGACGCGATCCCGAAGGCCTCGGCCAGGGCGCAGAGGCTGCCGACCGGGTCGGGCTCCGGCGCGCCCGGGGCGGGTTCCGGCGCGGCCGCCGCGGCCTCCGCGAGGCCGAGCCCGCTCAGGTCGACCCGGAAGGCGAGGCGATCGGCCAGCGCCTCGGCGACGGCCTCGTCCGCCACGCCCTCGTCGAGCAGGATCAGGCCGAAGCGGGCGCTCCGCTCCGAGGCCGTGCCGGTGTCGAGGGCGGCGGCGATGCGGGACGCGGTGCCGGGCGCGAGGCGCTCGGCCATGGGCACGACGACGATCCCGCCATCGGCCTCCGCGAGCAGGCCGGCCCGCGCGACGGGTCGGCCCGCCGCCAGGGTCGCGGCGAGGTCGAGGCCGCCGAGCAGGCCGTCGTCGCCGATGCCGGGCGGCAGGCGCCGCCAGGGCGTTCCCGGGGGCAGCGCCGCCCGCAGGATGTCGAGCCAGCGCTCGCGCACCGGCCCGGCGGGGGCCCGTAGCACCGCGCCGCCGAACCCGTGCGGGTCGCTGGCGAGAAGCCGGGCGGCGAGGCGGGCATCGGCCCAGGGGCCGGCCGTCATCCCATCCGCTTCGGGCGAGCCTGGAGGGTCACGCATCGGGTTGAGCACGGCGCAGGAGCCCTCTCCCGACCGGGCTGCGGAGGCCGCACGCGTCGATCGAACCGCAACGCAGCCGAAGGGGCGCCACAAGCTCCCTCTCCCGTGCGGGAGAGGGTTGGGGTGAGGGACGAGATGGTTCAGGATCGAGCGCGCCGCCGACGCGCGACCAGGGCGCGCCTCCTCCGAAGAAACCCGATCTCTCACCATGACTCGCTCTCGCCCGGGAGAGGGGACCCGCGCTCCGTTCTGAGCCGCCCCGGCCGGAGCCGCGCGATGAACGCCCTCGCCCTTGGGGGGCGCGCAGCGATGCAGTCACGCGAATACCTCCGCCAGCGCCCGCTCCACCCGGGCGGTGGATCCGGATTCGTCCAGCGGGTTGCGCCGCAGCCGGTGGCGCAGGGCGGCCGGGGCGATGCGCCGGAGGTGGTCGTCGGTGACCATCGCGGCGCCGTCGAGCGCCGCGAGCGCCCGGGCGGTGCGCATCAGAGTCAGTTCTCCGCGCAAGCCATCCGTCCCGAGGGCGAGGCAGAGCCGCGCCGCGCGCTCCAGGGCGGTATCCGGCACGGTGACCGATGGCAGGCGCTCCCGCGCCAGCAGAATTCTCTTCTGGATCTTGCGCTCGTCACCCGCGCGCGCCGCGACGAAACCCTCCGGGTCGCGCTCGTAGGCGTCGCGGGCGCGCACCACCGCGATGCGGGTGGGGATGTCCTTCGGGGTCGTGACCTCGCAGGCCAGCCCGAACCGGTCGAGGAGCTGCGGCCGCAGCTCCCCCTCCTCCGGGTTGCCGGAGCCGACGAGGACGAACCGCGCCGGGTGGCGGAGCGACAGGCCCTCGCGCTCGACCGTGTTGACGCCGGAGGCCGCCACGTCGAGCAGCAGGTCGACGAGGTGATCCTCGAGCAGGTTGACCTCGTCGATGTAGAGGAAGCCGCGGTTGGCCCGGGCCAGCAGCCCCGGCTCGAAGGCCTTCACGCCGGCGCCGAGCGCCCGCTCCAGGTCGAGGGTGCCGACGACCCGATCCTCGGTGGCGCCGAGGGGCAGGTCCACCACCGGCACCGGCTTCTTGTGACTCTTGCGCGGGCCGCCCGCCGCGCAGTGCGGACAGGATTCCGCCGGGCTGTCCGGATCGCAATTGTACGGGCAGCCGACCACCGCCCGCATCGGCGGCAGCAGGGCGGCCAGCGCCCGGATCGCCGTGGACTTGCCGGTGCCGCGGTCGCCGAAGACCAGCACGCCGCCGACCGCCGGGTCCACCGCCGCGATCAGCAGCGCCTGGCGCATCTCGTCCTGGCCGACGATGGCCGAGAAGGGGAAGGTGGGCACGCGATGACTCGATGCTGCGGGGGCATTCGACCCACCCCCTCATCCTGAGGTGCCGCGGCGCGGCGAAGACCTCGAAGGAGGCTTCGAGGAAACGCGCGGCTGGCTGGAGCCCTCCTTCGAGGCCCGCTGGCGCGGGTACCTCAGGATGAGGGTGTGATGCGGAGAAGGGAAGCCCTACTCCGCCGCCTTCTGCCGCAGCCCGATCCGCCCCCAGATCGTGGTGAGCGCCTGGACCAGACGCGCGATGTCGGCATCCGTGTGCAGCGGCGACGGCGTGATCCGCAGGCGCTCGGTGCCGCGCGCGACCGTCGGGTAGTTGATCGGCTGCACGTAGATGCCGAACTCGTCGAGCAGGGTGTCGGAGATCCCCTTGCAGAGCACGGGGTCGCAGACCATCACCGGCACGATGTGGCTGTCGTTCGGCATGGTCGGGATGTCGGCGGCCTCCAGGGCCTGCCGGACCTTCGCCACGCGCTCCTGATGCCGGGCGCGCTCGGTGCCGCTCTCCTTGAGGTGGCGGATGCTCGCCGCCGCGCCCGCCGCCACGGCCGGAGGCAGCGAGGTCGTGAAGATGAAGCCCGACGCGAAGCTGCGCACGAAGTCGCAGAGCTTCTCGGACGCCGTGATGTAGCCGCCGTGCACCGCGAAGGCCTTGCCGAGCGTGCCCTCGATCACGTCGAGCCGGTGGGCCACGCCGTCCCGCTCCGAGATGCCGCCGCCGCGCGCGCCGTAGAGGCCGACCGCGTGGACCTCGTCCAGGTAGGTGAGCGCCCCGTGGGCCTCGGCCACGTCGCAGATCTCGGCGATCGGCGCGATGTCGCCGTCCATCGAGTAGACCGACTCGAAGGCCACCAGCTTCGGCCGGGCCGGGTCGACCAGCGCGAGCTTGCGGTTCAGGTCCTCCGGATCGTTGTGGCGGAAGATGTGGCGCTCGGCGCGGGAGAACCGGATGCCCTCGATCATCGAGGCGTGGTTCTCGGAATCGGAGAAGACCGCGCAGTTCGGCAGGCGCGACGCCAGGGTGCCGAGCGCCGCCCAGTTCGACACGTAGCCGGAGGTGAACAGCAGGGCCGCCTCCTTGCCGTGGAGGTCGGCGAGCTCGCGCTCCAGCAGCACGTGGTAGTGGTTCGTGCCCGAGATGTTGCGGGTGCCGCCGGCGCCGGCGCCGCAGCGGTCGATCGCCTCGTGCATCGCCCCCGTGACGGTCGGGTGCTGGCCCATGCCGAGATAGTCGTTGGAGCACCAGACCGTCACGGGCCGGGTGCCGGCCGCGTGGTGGTGGGTGGCGTGCGGGAAGTTGCCCGCGTGGCGCTCGAGGTCGGTGAAGACCCGGTAGCGGCCCTCCCGGTGGAGCCCGGCGATCTCGCCTTCGAAGAAGGTCTCGTAATCCATGTCGCCTCTCCCCGAACAAATCCTGCGGGTTGATCCCGCCTGTGACACCGGACTTCGCACAAGACCAGTTCCAGATTGGTGGACGTGCGTCGCCCCGCGATGATCCCTCGGCCTACACGTGGTCCGGCGGTCCGGCCGCCTCCCCGGGTGCCCGGGCCGGCAGGCTCCAGCGCCACAGCTCCGCCGAGGGCAGCGGCAGCATCAGGAACCAGTGCTCCAGGGTGGCGAGCGCGGTCAGCGTCGCCAGGACCGTGAAGCCGATCAGCTCGTGCTCGAGCAGGTCGGCGCCGAGCGCCGCGCGCCCGAGCAGGGCCGCCGCGATGGTCCCGAGGCTCACCGAGACCGGGAACAGCAGGTTCATCGGCTTCCGGGACAGGTAGCAGGCGAGGTAGCCGAGATGGTCCGGCAGGAACTCGGCGTGCAGGTTGCGCACCCCGAGGAACAGGTTGAGCCGCGCCGACAGGTTCATCACCACGAGCGTGCCGTAGGTCCACAGGGCGAACCGGTTGGGGCTGCCCCAGACCAGCGCCAGGATCGCGACCCCGCCGACCACGATGGCGAATTCGTGCCACAGGCTGGTGGCGAGCGCGGCGAGGAACCGGTCAAGCCCGCGCACGCTCGGCGCGCAGGCGACGGGCCGCGGGCCCGACAGGAAGCCCATGTAGTAGCTCATCTCCTGCCAGCCCCAGACGACGAGCGCGGCCGTGAAGGCCGTGTAGGCCCCCGTGGCGCTCGTGTCGGCGGCGCTGGACCGGATCGCCACCAGGGCGCCGGCGAGCAGCAGGGTCGCCCCGGCCATGCTCCACGGATGCGTCCGCCGCGGGGCGTGGTCGAGCAGCAGGATCAGCCCGGTGGAGAACCACCAGAGCAGGACCGCGTACAGGACCGGGGCGGCGTAGGTCCCCATGCTACCAGACCGGCTGGAGGCGGATGTCGGCCGGCAGGGCGTTGGCCTTGACGGGCAGGAGATAGAGCCGCGCGAAGGTCACGGCCGCGCGCGCGGCGTGGAGGCCCTGCAGGGCCTTGCCGACGAGGCCGCCCCGCGCCTTGGCGTCGGCGATCGCCCGCGAGCAGGCGAGCAGCCGGTCGAGCCCCGCCTTGAACTTCGGGTTGTCGATATCGAGCTCCAGCGGGAAGGTCTGGCGGGAGATCTCCGAGGTGATCCGGAAGACCTTGAAGTCGTAGTCGCTGGGATCGACCCCGAGCGCCGCGTGAAAGGCCGGGCGGTGATGGTCGCGCACGTACATGGTCGCGAAGACCGCCAGCAGGAAGAACCGGATCCAGTAGCGGTTCACGCCGCTCGTCAGCTTCGGGTTGGCGCGCATCAGCAGCGCGAAGGCCTCGCCGTGGCGGAACTCGTCGTTGCACCACAGCTCGAACCACTTGAAGATCGGGTGGATGCGCCGCTCCGGGTGCCGCTCCAGCTCGCGGAAGATCGTGATGTAGCGGGCGTAGCCGATCTTCTCGGAGAGATAGGTGGCGTAGAAGATGAATTTCGGCCGGAAGAACGTGTATTTCTTTGACTTGGTGAGGAAGCCCAGGTCCACGCCGATGCCGAAATCCTTGAGCGTGTCGTTGATGAAACCCGCGTGGCGCGCCTCGTCGCGGCTCATGAAGCCGAACAGCTCCTTGATGTCCTTGTTCTTCGCGCGCTTGCGCATCTCGGCGTAGAGGACGCAGCCCGAGAACTCGGCGGTGATCGACGAGACCAGAAAATCCAAGAACTCCTTCCGCAGCTCGGGCTCCATCCGCGACAGGTCGCAGTCGAACTCCTCGTTGCGGGTGAAGTGGCGCTTGTTCGGGTCGGAGCGCAGCTCGGCGATCAGGATGTCCCAGTCGCGCCGCACCGGCTCGACGTTGGTCCGGTCGAGCTCGTCGAAATCGGTCGTGTAGAAGCGCGGGCTGAGGAAGGTCGTCTCCTGGGCGGCCTTGGTCGACTCGTTGACCGGAGTCTTCGGAACGGGCTGGCCGGTGGGGGGCGCGACGGGTGCGTTCACAGCTTCCTCCTCTCGGAGAAGCTGACCTCGTAGAGTTCGGTCAGCTCGAGATG
This sequence comes from Methylobacterium sp. NMS14P, assembly GCF_028583545.1. Taxonomy (NCBI): domain Bacteria; kingdom Pseudomonadati; phylum Pseudomonadota; class Alphaproteobacteria; order Hyphomicrobiales; family Methylobacteriaceae; genus Methylobacterium; species Methylobacterium sp. NMS14P. Next base: position 2,089,694 of record NZ_CP087106.1, read on the forward strand.
GGCGATGAGCTTGGTCCAGGCCCGCTCCAGCGGGCCAGCGCGGGTGATCGTGGCGGTGCGCCGCACGGTGAGGCGCTCGCCGTAGGGCACCGAGGTCGGCGCGTCGTGGACCTGGACCGCGTCGCCGGGCTCGATCTCGAAGCCGGCATCGAGGGTCACGTGCGCGTGCAGGCTCTCGGGCGTCTGCTCGATCTCCACCGTGCAGGGCACGGTGACGGTGCGGCTGCCGAACAGGCCCATCACCGCGCCTCCGTGGCGGGCGCGCCCGGCGCGGGCATCAGCCGGGCGAAGGCCCCGGCATTGGTCGGCCCGAAGGCCTCCAGGGGCACCCGGCGGCCGGTGGCCTCGTCGGCCAGCGCGAGGCGGCCGTCGTCGTAGCGGGTCAGGCTGAACGGCTTCTCGGGGCCGAGGCCCTCCCGCTGGCGCGCCTGGGCGAGGCCCCGCAGCGTCCCGCGCAGGAATCCGTCCTCGCCGGGGCGGATCCAGGCGACGATGTGCCGGTCGGCGACGTCCCGCAGGGCGATCGAGCCGTCGACCTGATCCTCGGCGCGGAACTCGAGACGCTCCACAACCTTGGCCGGCGGCAGGGCGACGAGGCCGACCTTCTCGCTCCGGCCGATCAGGACCGCCAGCATGGTGAAGCCCATCAGCGCGCCGGCGCCGATCATCAGCAGCGCCGGTGCCGGTCCCGCGACCGCCATGGCCCGGCCGGCGCCCTCCGCCCGCTCGCCCATCGTGCCCCTCCCTATTCGGCCGCGACGAGGCGACCGGGATTCTCGTCCGCTCGGCCGAGACGCGCCACCCGGACCGGCGGCGCTGTGCCGTCGGCATGGGCCTCGAGGGCGCGTGCCAGCAGCGCCGCCGCGGCGTCCGCGTCCGGCACCGAGCGCAGCATGGGTTCGGTCCGGGCGAGATGCCAGGGCCGGACATGCGGCCAGATGTGAAGGTAGGCGATCCGGAGGCCCGGCCGCAACCGCAGCGGCAGGTCGCCGCTGCCATCCGTGAAGGCGCGCAGGGCCGCGGTCTCGATCTGCGCGAAGGGCAGGTTGTGGGTCACCGGCAGGGCGATGCCGGCCTGCAGCACGACGCGGCGGTTGGTCACCGTGTAGAGCGTCGTCCGGTGGGTGAGCCAGGCGAGCAGCCAGAGCAGCGCGACGGCGCCGGCGCCGATCACCAGGGTCGGTCCCACCACCCTCATCGCCGCGGCGGGCGAGCCCGCCGCGAGGCCGAAGGCCAGGGCGCAGACCGAGAACCACGCGATCACGAGGCGGGCGTGGAACACCCGGACCAGCAGGCCCGCGGTGGTCGGCGCACCCTGCCAGAGGATGCGCTCGCCCGCCGGCAGCGGGCCGGGCAGGCCTCGCAGGGTGCCTTCGGGGAGGAAGTCGCCGCTCATATCAGGGGCTCCGCCCGGGCCGGCGTCGCGTAGAGCGTGCCGGCGCCGAAATACGAGATGATCCGCTCCTCCTCCAGGAAGGTCACGCTGTCGGGGTCGCGGGTGGCCGGGATGTCGGCGAACTGGCTGGCGAGCAGCGCCTCGGTCGTCACCGTCTTGGTGAAGCCGCCGGCCCGGCAGAACGTGGTCGGCATCAGCCGGCGCCCGCCCGTCGGGAGCTCGACCTCGTAGTAGCGGATCAGCGACTCGCCGCGGTCGACCCAGACGTCGCTGATCACGCCCGCGACGGCGCTGTCGGTGCCGAACACCGTCATGCCGATCGGATTCGGGCCGTCCTCGTGGATGACGAAGTTCTTCGCCACCCGCAGGGGCACGATGCGGATCTCGTCGTCCCAGGTCCGGTCGTGCACGTCGTGCCGCAGCACCCAGGAGCCGGGGCCGACGCCGGCCTGGAGCGACGTCTCCGTGCGCTCGTAGGGCGCACCGGGCCAGGGCTCGACCTTGCGGGCCGGGATGCCGGTCTCGATGTCGTCCCGGCCATGGACCGCCTGCGGCGCGTAGGTCGTCTCACCGCCGGGGAGGTGGAAGGCCTTGGAGCGCGGGATCAGGATCGGGTCGTCCGCCTTGCGGCGGCCGACCGCCTCGTTCTCCAGCGGGTAGCCCTCGCGCCGGTCCTCGCGGCGCAGCCAGAAGACCAGCCCCGCGAAGAAGATGAAGAACGCGTAGAGCACGACCTGGGCGACGTCGACGTAACCCGTGAGTGCGCCGGTTGGCATGGCTGACCTCCCCGTATCTCAGGCCGTCCGGCCGGCAAGATCGCCGCCGAGTCGGTGTTGCGTCCCTGCCCGCGCGTCCTCCCGCACCAGCGGCCCCAGGGCGAGGAGGGCCGCGAACAGCAGGGCGATCTCGATGTGGTAGACGATGAGGTAGCCGATGGCGGGCTCGTTCATGCCCTCGCCGAGCACCCCCGACTGGGCGATGGCGCCGCCGACGTCGCGAACGACGCCGCTCGCCGCGATCGAGAGGCCGGCCGCGGTCGCCTGCACGGCGCCCCAGGCGCCGAGCGCCAGCCCGGTATCCTCGGGGCCGGCGCGGTTCATCGAGGCGGTGAGCGTGCCGTGGGCGAACAGGCCGCCGCCGAGCCCGATCAGGCTCACGCCCGCGGCGAACAGGTCGGCGGAGGCGAGCGGGGCGGCGAAGACCACCGCCGAGAAGGCCAGGATCCCGATCCCGACGCCCACCGCGGAGACGCGGAACGGGTCGCCCCCGCGGCCGAGCCAGCGCGCCGCGACCAGCAGGCCGAGCCCGCCGCCGGCGGCCAGCAGCGCGGTCAGCGCCGTGGTGGCGGCGACCGAGAGGTGCAGGATCTGACCGCCATAGGGTTCGAGCAGGATGTCCTGCATGGAGAAACCGGCCGTGCCGAGCCCGATCGCCACGAGGCGGCGCCGGGCGGTGCCCTCACCCGCATAGGCCCGCCAGGAGGACCGGAAGTCCCGCTGCGGCGCCGTCCGCGTCCGGTTCGGATCGCGCGGCTCCTGCTTCCAGAGGGCGAACCCGTTGAGGATGATCGTGACCAGCGCCGCGCCCTGGATCACCTGGATCAGCCGCACCGGGGAGAAATGGGCCAGGAACAGGCCGAACATCACCGCGCTCGCCATCATGCCGAACAGGAGCGCCGCGCAGAGCAGTGCCACCACCTTCGGGCGGGCATGCGCGGGGGCCAGATCGGTGGCGAGCGCCAGCCCGACCGTCTGGGTCGTGTGCAGGCCCGCGCCGACCAGCAGGAAGGCGAGCGCCGCCGCGAGGTCGCCGACCCAGAGCGGCCCGGTCGTGTCGCCCGACAGGATCAGCAGGGCGAACGGCATGATCGCCAGCCCGCCGAACTGGAGCAGCGTGCCGAACCAGATGTAGGGCACGCGCCGCCAGCCCAGCACCGAGCGGTGCGTGTCCGAGCGGAAGCCGACCAGCGCCCGCAAGGGGGCGAAGACCAGCGGCAGCGCCAGCATCATCGCGACGATCCAGGCCGGGACGCCGAGCTCGACGATCATCACCCGGTTGAGGGTGCCGATCAGCAGCACCGCGGCCATGCCGACGGTGACCTGGAACAGGGCGAGGCGCAGGAGGCGGCCCAGCGGCAGCTCGACGGTGGCGGCATCCGCGAAGGGCAGTACCGCCGGGCCGAGGCGCATCAGGGCGGCTGTGAGTCTCTGGGCGGGGCTCATCGGAGGCCTCTACCGGACGCCTCGCGGGGGAGAGGGGACGCGCGCCTGAGCGCGACCGCGTTCGACAGGTAGAACCCGCTGTTGATCCGGTGGCTCTGCGTCCAGGCGAAGCCGTCGAGGGCCCTCTCCGAGGCGATTCGCCGCCGCAGCCCGCCCTCGGTCACCGGCACGATGGAAGGCGAGCGGTCGCCGCGCGGGAAGAACTTCCCGGCGGCGTGCATCACGGTTAGCAGCGCCGTGCGGGGCGCCACGGTGAACAGCACCGAGCCGTCCGCGCGCGCACCCAGAACCGCCAGCGCCCGGGCGATGTCGGCGGCGCGGTAGTGGATCAGCGAGTCCATCGCCACGACGTGGTCGAACCGGCCGAGCGCCGGATCGAGCATGTCGCCGACGCGGAAGTCGATGCGGCCGGCTCCGGAGATCGCCGGCAACCGCTCCTGCGCGAGCCCGATCAGCGTCGGCGAGACGTCGATCGCCACCACTTCCGCGCCGCGCCGGGCCGCCTCGACGCTGAGCGCCCCGGTGCCGCAGCCGGCATCGAGCAGCCGCAGGCCGGTCATGTCGGCCGGGAGCCAGGAGAGCAGCGTCGCCCGCATGGCGTCGCGCCCGGCCCGCACGGTGGCGCGGATCCGGCTCACGGGCGCGTCCGACGTCAGGCGCGACCACGCCTCGACCGCGGTGCGGTCGAAGTAGGTGGTCAGCTCGCCCCGGCGGGCGTCGTAGCTGGCGCTGGCCATCGGTCGGACCCCAAACTCAATCGAAACCGAGGAACTCGAACAGGTCGCGGTCCTTCATGGGGATCGCCTCGCAGGGTTCGCCCCCGGCCCAGAGGGTCTCGGCGAGCCGCATGTACTCGGCGGTCACGGCGTCGAGCTCCGGCGAGGAATCCATCTCGAACAGGGTCGACTTCTTGAGCCGCGAGCGGCGGACCACGTCGAGGTCGGGGAAGTGGGCGAGCCGCTTCAGGCCGACCGCGTCGTTGAACCGGTCGATCTCGTCGGTCTTGGCCGAGCGGTTGGCGATGACGCCGCCGAGCCGCACGCCGTAATTCTTCGACTTGGCGTGGATCGCCGCGACGATCCGGTTCATGGCGAAGATCGAGTCGAAGTCGTTGGCGGTGACGATCAGCGCCCGGTCGGCGTGCTGGAGCGGCGAGGCGAAGCCGCCGCAGACCACGTCGCCCAGCACGTCGAAGACGACGACGTCGGTGTCCTCGAGGAGGTGGTGCTCCTTGAGGAGCTTGACCGTCTGGCCGACCACGTAGCCGCCGCAGCCGGTGCCGGCGGGCGGACCGCCGGCCTCGACGCACATCACGCCGTTGTAGCCCTCGACCACGAAATCCTCGACGCGCAGCTCCTCCGAGTGAAAGTTCACCGCCTCCAGGGCGTCGATCACCGTGGGGGCGAGGCGCTTGGTCAGCGTGAAGGTCGAGTCGTGCTTCGGGTCGCAGCCGATCTGCAGCACCCGCTTGCCGAGCTTCGAGAACGCCACCGACAGGTTCGACGAGGTGGTCGACTTGCCGATCCCGCCCTTGCCGTAGACCGCGAAGACCTTGGCGGTCTCGATCTTCAGATCGGGATCGAGGGCGACCTGAAGGCTCCCCTCCTCCTTCCGGGCCACGACGGGGTTGCGGATCGCGATGTTCATGCGGCCACTCCTGCGGTGACGCCTTCCAGGCGGTCCTCCAGCTCCTCCTCGGCCCGGTCGAGGGCGTCGCGCATCGCTGCGTCGGGAGTCCAGAAGCCGCGGCGGTGCGCCTCGATCAGCCTTTGGGCGACCTTGGCGGAGGCGGTGGGGTTCAAGGCGGCCATGCGCTCGCGCATGTCCTTGTCGAGGACGTAGGTCTCGGTGATCCGCTCGTAGATCCAGGGCTGGACCGCGTTGGCGGTGGCCGACCAGCCGACCGTGTTGGTCAGGTGGGTCTCGATCTGGCGCACGCCCTCGTAGCCGTGGCCGAGCAGGCCCTCGTACCATTTCGGGTTGAGCATCCGGGTGCGCGTCTCCAGCGCCACCTGCTCCTCCAGGGAGCGGACGCGCCCCTCCCCGCGGGTCTGGTCGCTGATGTAGATCGGCACCGACTCGCCCTTGGCCCGGGCCACCGCCCGGCCCATGCCGCCGAGCCCGTCGAAGTAGTGGTCGACGGATGTGACGCCGACCTCGACCGAGTCGAGGTTCTGGTAGGCCATGTCGACTGAGGCGAGCACCGCCTGCATCAGGGCGCGCTGCGGCGCCGGGCGGCCGGTGCGGCCGTACGCGAAACTCTTGCGGCGCGAGAAGGTCTCGCAGAGCTCCGCGTCGTCGTCCCAGTTGCCCGAGTCGACGAGGTGGTTGACGTTGGCCCCGTAGGCGCCCTCGGCGTTGGAGAAGACGCGGAGCGCCGCCGTCTCCAGATCGCAGCCCTGCTCGACCTGGATCGCCAGTGCGTGCTTGCGGACGTAGTTCTGCTCCAGGGGCTCGTCGGCGGTGGCGGCGAGGTAAGACGCCTCGGCCAGGAGCTTCGTCTGCAGCGGCAGCAGGTCCCGGAAGATGCCCGAGAGGGTGACCACCGCGTCGATCCGCGGGCGGCCGAGCGTTTCCAGCGGGATCAGCTCCGCACCGCTCAAGCGCCCGTAACCGTCGAAGCGCGGGGCGGCGCCGATCAGCGCCAGCGCTTGGGCGATGGGGCCGCCCTCGCTCTTGAGGTTGTCGGTGCCCCACAGGACCAGGGCGACGCTCTCCGGGCAGGGCTTCCCGTCCGCCGCGAAGCGTTCGAGGATCCGGGCCACCTGCCGGGCGCCGTCGGCCACCGCGAAGGCCGAGGGCAGGCGGTAAGGGTCGAAGCCGTGGAGGTTGCGGCCGGTCGGCAGTACGGCCGGGTTGCGCAGCAGGTCGCCGCCCGCCACCGGCGGCACGAAGCGGCCGTCCAGCGCCCGCAGCAGCGCCGGCACCTCGTGGTCCCGGGCAAGCAGCCGGTCGGTCTCGGCCAGACTTTTTAGGACATCGCGTGTCGCCGCGTCCGTGGCCAGACCGGAGGCCTTGAGCGCCGCCTCGACGCCCTGCCCGGCGACCAGCGCCGCGATCCCGGCCCGCTCAGGCCGCGCGCCGTGTGCGGATTCGGCGAGCGCCAGGAGCAGATCGACCCGCTCCTCCTCCGGCGTCCCCGCGCCGACCACGTGCAGCCCGTGCGGGATCAGGGTCTGCTCCAGCTCCTGCAGCGCGGTCCAGAGGCCGGAAACCCGCGCTTCCAGATCGCCGCTCCAGGCCGGCTCGGCCGTCACGAGATCGACCGCCGCGCCCTGGTCCTGGATCAGGCGCGCCAGCGTCTCGCGCTCGCCCCCCGCATCGGGGCCGAGGCCGCGCCAGCGCTCGATCGAGCTCTTCAGGTCGAGCAGCCCGCGATAGAGCCCGGCCGCCGCGAGGCTCGGGGTCAGATAGCTCACCAGCGTCGCGGCCGAGCGGCGCTTGGCGAGCGTCCCCTCGGAGGGGTTGTTGGCCGCGTAGAGGTAGACGTTGGGCAACGCCCCGATCAGACGCTCCGGCCAGCAGGCTTCGGACAGGCCGGTCTGCTTGCCGGGCATGAATTCGAGCGCTCCGTGGGTGCCGAAATGCAGCACGGCGTCGGCGGAAAAGTCCTCGCGCAGGTAGCGGTAGAAGGCGCTGAAAGCGTGGGTCGGCGCGAAGCCGCGCTCGAACAGCAGCCGCATCGGGTCGCCCTCGTAGCCGAAGGCGGGCTGAACCCCGACGAAGACGTTGCCGAACTGCGCGCCCAGCACGAAGATCTCGGCGCCGTTGGTCTGGTGGCGACCCGGCGCCGGACCCCACTGGGCCTCGATCTCGGCGAGGTAGGGCTCGCGGCGCAGATGATCCTCGGCCGGGATGCGGGCGTGGACGTTGGCCTGCGTCCCGTAGCGCTTGGTGTTGCCGTCCAGGATCGCTGCGCGCAGGGCATCGACGCTCTCCGGGACCTCGACGGTGTAGCCGTCCGCCGCCAGGCCCTTCAGGGTGTTGAGCAGCGAGGCGTAGACCGACAGGAACGCGGCTGTGCCGGTGGCGCCGGCATTGGGCGGGAAGTTGAACAGCACCACGGCGAGCTTCCGCTCGGCCTTCGCGGTCCGGCGGAGCGACACCAGCCGGGCGACCCGCTCGGCGAGGCGCGCGGCCCGCTCCGGGTGAACCCGCATGTCCCTTGCGTTGTCGCTGCCCGAGGCCGAGGAGCGGCCGCCGAACACCATCGGAGCGGTGGCGCCGTCGAGTTCGGGGATCGCGACCATCATGGTCGCCTCGACCGGCGACAGGCCGCGGTCGCCCGCCTCCCACTGCTCCAGGGTCTGGAATTCCAGCGCCTGGGCGGCGAGGTAGGGCACGTCGAGCCGGGCCAGCATCGCCTCGGCGGCGGCGGCGTCGTTGTAGGCGGGGCCGCCGACCAGCGAGAAGCCGGTGAGCGAGACCAGCGCGTCGATGCAGGCGCGCCCGTCCTTCATGAAGAAGGAATCCACTGCCGGACGGTTGTCGAGGCCGCTGGCGAAGGCCGGCACCACGTCGAGGCCCCTGGCCTCGAGGGCGGCGATCACCCCGTCGTAATGGGCGGTGTTACCGGCTAGCACGTAGCTGCGCATCACCAGCAGCCCGACGCGGCCCTTCGCGTCAGAGCGGCGCGGGAGGCGCGACGGGTCGGCGCCGATCCGGCCGAGCAGGCGCGGGTGGTAGAGGCCGGTCTCCGGGTAATCGAGGGGCGCGGGCGCCGCCGGGCCCTCGCGCCAGGCCGCCCGCTCGCCGGCCGCGTAGCGGTGCACGAGAAACCGGACCAGAGCGGCGACGTTCTCGTCCGAGCCCGCCAGCCAGTATTGCAGGGTCAGGAAATAGGCGCGCACGTCCTGGGCCGAGCCCGGGATGAAGCGCAGGATCTTCGGCAGCTTGCGGACCAGGGCCATCTGGCGGCCGGCATTGCCCTGCTGGCCGGGCTTGCCGCGCAGCTTCTTCAGGAAGTCGAGGGCGCTGCGCTTGGTGCCGCTCATGTCGAAGCGGCCGAGCTTCGTGGTCTTCACCACCTCGCCGGCCGAGAGGCAGCCGATCATCGCGTCGCAGGCCTCGCGCCGCGCCGCCAGCGCCGGCAGGATCGCCCGGACATGCTCGTCCATGAACAGCATGGCCGAGAGCACGATGTCGGCCTGCGCGATGTCGGCCCGGCAGGCCTCCAGAGTCGCGGGATCGTTGTCCCACTCGGCGGCCGCGTGGAAGCCCAGCACCAGCCCGGGCATCTCGGACCGGAGGCGCAGGCGCGCCCGTTCCACCGCGCTCGCCAAGTGATTGTCGAGCGTGACGATGACGACGCGGATCGGCGGCCTAGCGGCCGTAATGCGCTTTGGCATCGTAGAGGGTCTCGAGGGTGATGAGCGGCAGGTGCCGCTCCCGGGCGAAAGTCTCGGTGTTGGTGCGCGCCTTGCCCCGCACGAAGAACGGGATCTTCTTCAGTTCCTTCTCGGCCTCGGGCGACCACGCGGCCGCGACCGCCCGTTCAAGCAGGATCGGAACGGGCGCCGGCGTCGGAGGGGTGTCAGCCGGCGCCCGTTCCGCGGCCTCGAACGCCCCGTCCGCCGGAGTCCCGAAGGACTTGCCGCCGAGATGCGAGGGGCCGACGCCGTCGTGGAATTCGGGATCCTCCCGGAACATGCCGAGGAGGTGCTCTTCGAGGCCCATCATCAACGGGTGGACCAGGGTATCGAACAGGACGTTGGCGCCCTCGAAGCCCATCTGCGGGGCGTAGCGCGCTGGGAAGTCCTGAACGTGCACCGGCGCGGAGATGACCGCGCAGGGGATGCCGAGCCGCTTCGCGACGTGGCGCTCCATCTGGGTGCCGAGCACCAGTTCCGGAGCGGCCGCGCGGATCGCCGCCTCGACGTCGAGGTAGTCGTCGGTGATCAACGCCTCGAGGCCGTGCTCGGCCGCCTCGGCCCGGACCTCGCGCGCGAACTCGCGACCGTAGGTCCCGAGCCCGACGACGGTGAAGCCGAGTTCCTTGGCGGCGACTCGGGCGATTCCGATGGCGTGCGTGGCGTCGCCGAACACGAAGACGCGCTTGCCCGTCAGGTAGGTCGAATCGACCGAGCGGGAGTACCAGGGCAGTCGCGAGCCGGGGCCGTCGAGCACCGGCGCCGCATCGATCTCGGCGATGCCCGCCACTTCTTCGACGAACCGGCGCGTGCCGCCGACGCCGATCGGCAGCTCTCTCGTGAACGGCTGCCCGAAGCTCTTCTTCAGGTATTCCGCGGCCGACCGGGCGGTCTCGGGATAGAGCACGACGTTGAAATCGGCCTCGCGGAGCCGGCCGAGATCGGCGGGCGTGGCCCCCAGCGGCGCCACGACGTTCACGGCGATGCCGAGTGTGTCGAGCAGCCGGCGGATCTCGATCAGGTCGTCCCGATGGCGAAAGCCCAGCGCCGTCGGCCCGAGAATGTTGCAGAGCGGGCGCTGCCCGGGCTCCCGCGCGGGACGCGGGGCGGGCGGACCGGCGAGCGCGCGGACGAGCCGATAAAAGGTCTCCGACGCGCCCCAGTTCTCCTTCTTCTGGTAGGCGGGCAGCTCCAGGGGGATCACCGGGATCGGCAGGTCCAGCGCCTTGGCGAGGCCGCCCGGATCGTCTTGGATCAGCTCGGCCGTGCAGGAGGCGCCGACGATCATCGCCTGCGGCTGGAACCGTTCGTGAGCGGCGGAGACCGCCTGCTTGAACAGCTCGGCGGTGTCGCGGCCGAGATCCTGGGCCCGGAAGGTCGTGTAGGTCACGGGCGGGCGCGCGTCCCGCCGCTCGATCATCGTGAACAGCAGGTCGGCGTAGGTGTCGCCCTGCGGCGCGTGCAGCACGTAGTGCAGCCCGGACATCGCCGTGGCGACGCGCATCGCGCCGATGTGAGGTGGGCCCTCGTAGGTCCAGAGGGTGAGCTGCATGGCGCTACACCTCCAGCAGGGCGCGGCGCCGGAGCGGGCGCACGAACAGCTCGGCGAGGTCGCCGGCCTGCTCGTAGCCCTGCACCGGCGTGAACAGCAGCTCGATCGACCACTTGGTCGACAGCCCCTCCGCCTCCAGCGGGTTGGCGAGGCCGAGGCCGCAGACCGTCAGGTCCGGCCGGGCCGCCCGGCAGCGGTCCATCTGGTCGTCGAGGCTCTGGCCTTCCGTCACGCGCGTGCCCGCGGGTAGCCACTCGATCTCGGCGGCGAGGTGCCCCCGATGCAGGTAGGGCGTCCCGACCTCCACCAGCTCGGCGCCGAGTTCCCGGGCGAGGAAGCGGGCGAGCGGCACCTCCAATTGCGAATCGGGGAAGAAGAACACGCGCTTGCCGCCGAGTTTTTCCCGGTGAGGCGCCAGCGCGGTCTCGGCGCGTGCCCGGCCCGGGGCGGTCGCGCCCTCGAAGGCTGCGTCCGAGACGCCGAATGCCTCGGCGGCGGCCCGCAGCCAGCCGGTGGTGCCCTCGGCACCGAGGGGGAACGGGGCTGCGAGCCGGCGGGCGCCGCGCTCTTCGAGGGCGCGGGCCGTATCGGTCAGGAAGGGCTGAGCCAGGAGGTATCGCGTGCTGCGTCCGACCGCCGGCATCGCGCCGGCCCGGCGGGCGGGCAGGAACCGGACATCCGCGATGCCCATCGCGGAGAACATCCGCAGGAACTGGTCTTCGACCACGTCGGCCAGCGCGCCGACGATCAGAAGCGACGGCGCGGCCGACTCCATCTCGCGGGGCAGGTCCGGCACCAGGGCCGCGAGGCAGGCGTCTTCGCCCTGCGTGAACGTCGTCTCGATGCCGGAGCCCGAATAGTTCAGCACCCGCACGGGGGCGAGGCGGCCCGACAGGCGCTGCGCCGCCCGGGACAGGTCGAGCTTGATCACCTCTGACGGGCAGGAGCCCACGAGGAACAGCAGCTTGATGTCCGGCCGCCGCTCGATCAGCCGGGTCACCACTCGGTCGAGCTCCTCGTTGGCGTCGGCCAAGCCGGCGAGGTCGCGCTCGTCGATGATCGCGGTGGCGAAGCGCGGCTCGGCGAAGATCATTACCCCGGCCGCCGACTGGATCAGGTGCGCGCAGGTGCGCGAGCCGACCACGAGGAAGAACGCGTCCTGGATCTTCCGGTGCAGCCAGACGATGCCTGTGAGCCCGCAGAACACGGCCCGCTGGCCCTGCTCCTGATGCAGGTCGATCCCGCCGCAGGGGGCGGCAGAGCGCGGCAGCGGCGCGTTCATCACAGCGCCTCCGCGAGGCGCGCGCCGGCCGGACCGGTCCCCTGCAGGCGCGCCGCCCGCAGCTTCAGCACGAACTGGCCGGCGTTCACCACGTAGGTCGCGTAGGCCGCGAGCGCGAGGACGAGGAGCGCTTCGCCCCCGAGGGTGCCGGTGGCGAGCGCGGCGAGGTAGGCCGTGTGGAGCGCCAGCACCAGCATGCTGACCACGTCCTCCCAGAAGAAGGCCGGCGCGAACAGGAAGCGGCCGAACACCGCCTTCTCCCAGATCGAGCCGGTGATCATGATCGCGTAGAGCGCCAGCGTCTTCACCACGACCGAGATCTCGGCGGCGGCGAGACCGTCGCCGGTCGCCAGGGCGCGCAGCACCAGGACGAGGCTCACCAGGAAGATCGCGAATTGCAGCGGGGCCAGCACGCCCTGCACCAGGGTCCAGGGCGAGGTATCGCGCCGGCGCCGCTCGGCGGGCGTGTAGAGCGGTCGTGCCGGCCGGTCCTCGGGACCCATGCATCCGCTCCCTGATGGTCGGCGGCGCCAGAGGCTCCGTCGTTCACAGAGGCTAGGGCGGGGGTCCCGGAAGTGTCAAGTGCACTTGACGCTTCTACGGCCTGACAGGGGGAGAGATATTTTTTCTTCGAATAAGATCATTGCCAAGATCGCCAGGAAGCGTATCGTCGACTGCAACGGCAGAGATTGCCGCCGTTTGGCTTGTCAGATCCAGGAACTGACGGACACGAAGAATAGACGGGCGAGCAACGCCACGCCGAGCGCGCGAGCGGATCCGCCGGCTCTCCCGGGTCGGGGCCGTCTCAGGGAGGATGCCGATGGGAAACTGGAGGCATTTCGGGGGCCGTCTGGATCACGGTCCGTCCGCGGCCGGCTGCAGCCCCGTGAGCGAGGGTCTCCCCGTGTTCCGCGAGGCGGCCCTCGGGTGGTCCGACCTGCCCAGGCCCGTCCCCGACGCGCTCGCCAAGGTCGTCGAGGCGGAGATCCTGCCCCGCCTGATGCTCGCCCACCGGCCCGCCGGCCGCGCCGTCCCGGCGGACCGGGCGCCGAGCGCGCGGGAGATCGCCGACTTCAGCGCCCTGCTCCTGGCCTCCGGCCCGGTCGACCTCGACGCCCGCGTGGACGCCCTGCGCGACGGCGGCCTGCCGCTCCCGCGCCTGCTCCTCGACCTGCTCGCCCCGGCCGCCCGGCACCTCGGCGCCCTCTGGGAGGAGGATGCCTGCGACTTCCTGGCGGTGACCGAGGCCCTCGGGCGGCTCCACGCGGTGAGCCGCCGCCTCTGCGCCGAGCTGGAGAGCGAATCGGTCCCGGCCAACGGGCGCAGCGTGCTGCTGCTGCCCTGCCCGGGCGAGACCCACGTCTTCGGCCTGTCGCTGGTCGCGAGCTTCTTCCGGGAGGCCGGCTGGGACGTGACCACCGCGGTGCCCGGGCCGGGGATCGACCCCCTGGACCTGCTCCGGTCCGACTGGTTCGACGTGGTCGGCCTGTCGCTCTCCTGCGACGTCCTGCTGCCGGTCCTGGCGGCGACGGTGGCGGAGGTGCGCCGCGACTCGCGCAACCGGCACGTCCGGGTGCTGGTCGGCGGCCCCTTCTTCGCGCGCTACGGCGGCGAGGCGGGGATCGTCGGGGCGGATGCCTGCGCGGCGGACGCGTGCCTCGCGCCCGCCGCGGCGGAAGCTTTGCTGGACAGACAGGCACTGGCCTGCTGAAAGGGCTTCAAACCGACTATCACATTGCGGTGACCGTGACCCCTCAGCCCCGCCCCTCCCCGCAGTCGCCGCCCGCGGCCCTGCAGCAGGTGGCCGGCCTCCTCCAGGGCGAGGCGGTCGGGCGCATCGTCGCGGCGTCCGCGGACCTCTCCCTGGTGATCGACGCCGACGGGGTGATTCGGGACGCCACGGTCGGCGCCGACCTCGCGGCCGAGACCGTGGCGGGCTGGCTGGGCCGGCGCTGGATCGACACCGTCACGGTGGAGAGCCGCCCGAAGATCGACGCCCTGCTGCGGGACGCCGGGGCCGACGGCATCACCCGCTGGCGCCAGGTCAACCACCCCTCGCCCGACGGCGCCGACCTGCCGATCCGCTACGCGTCGATCCGGCCCTCGGAGGGCGGTCCGATCCTCGTGCTCGGGCGCGACATGCGGGCGGTGGCGGCCCTGCAGCGCCGGCTGGTCGAGACCCAGCAGGCCCTGGAGCGGGACTACGACCGGCTCCGCGCCGCCGAGACCCGCTACCGGCTCCTGTTCCAGATCTCCGGCGAGCCGGTGCTGGTGGTCGATGCCGGCACGCGCCGGGTGGCCGAGGCCAACCCGGCCGCGGCGCGCCTGCTCGGGCGCCCGGCCAAGCGCATCGCCGGGCAGGACGCCGTCGAGCTGTTCGACCCCGCCAGCACCCGGGCCCTGGAGGCCCAGTTCGCCGCCCTGCGGGCGACCGGGCAGGCGGGCGAGATCCGCGCGGCCCTCCAGCACGGGCGCGGGGAGGTCACGGTCTCGGCCTCGCTGTTCCGGGGCGAGGGCGGCGCGAGCGCCCTGCTGCAGCTGGTCCCCGACCCGGCGGCCGCGGCGGCCGGCCCCGACCAGGATGCGCCCACCGCCGCGGTGATCGAGGCGATGCCGGAGGGCTTCGTGGTCACCGACACGGCGCGGCGGGTCCTGATGGCCAACGCCGCCTTCCTGGAGCTGGCGCAGCTCGCCACCGTGGGCCAGGCCCGCGGGCGCACCCTCGACCACTGGCTCGGCCGCGACGAGACCGAGGCGCAGGCGCTGTTCGCGACCCTCGTCGACCACGGCGCCGTGCGCCGCTTCGCCACCGTCGTCCGCGGCGCCTACGGCGGCGTGGAGGACGTGGAGGTCGCCGCCGTGTCGGTGGCGGGGACCCGCCCCTGCCTGGGCTTCGCCATCCGGTCGGGCCCGCGGCGGATCTCCGAGGCGCGCGCCGGGGTCGGGCGGGAGGTGCCCCGCTCGGTGGAGCAGATGACCGAGCTGGTGGGCCGGGTCTCGATGAAGACCCTGGTGCGCGAGACGACGGACCTGATCGAGAAGCTCTGCATCGAGGCGGCGCTGCGGATCACCCGGGACAACCGGGCCTCGGCGGCCGAGATGCTCGGCCTGAGCCGGCAGGGCCTCTACGCCAAGATGCGCCGCTACGGCGTCGGCGACCTGGACGGCCCGGTCGAGGAGGCCTGAGGGCCCGGGACCCGCGGCCGGCCGCGGGTCCCGCCCTGTCCCGTCCGATTACGTCCCGTCCGATCCCGTCCCGTCCGATTCTCTTCCCGCCCGATTCTCTTCCCGCCCGGCCTGCCGGAGCCGCGCGCGCGCCCCGCATCCGCGCGGAATCCGGTGCCGGGAGCCCGGTGCCGAGGGCCTCGAGGATCGCGGAATTGTCCTCGCGGCCGAGGGGTCGGCGGGAGCGCCCGGAGCGCCGCCGGAGCGCCGGAGAACGCCCGCGCCGGGGGTTTCACCGGCGCGGTTCTCCGGTGTCTCGGATAATGTATTTCTGGCGCGCCGCTGTATTTATCCGACAAACGTCGCGCACACGCGGCCGCGCCGTGTAAATCTGGCTTGACACTCGGGCCGGCGCCGGTAGCCTCCCGCCATGACCGCTACGCCCGCCCCGAGCGCAGTCATCGAGCTGCTGAAGCCGCTCACGTGGTTCGCGCCGATGTGGGCCTTCGCCTGCGGGGTGATCTCGTCGGGCCAGCCGGCCAGCGGCCAGTGGCCGGTGATCGCCGCCGGCATCCTGCTGGCCGGCCCACTGGTCTGCGCCACCAGCCAGGCCGCCAACGACTGGTTCGACCGCCACGTCGACGCGATCAACGAGCCGAACCGGCCGATCCCGTCCGGGCGGATCCCGGGCCGCTGGGGGCTCTACCTCGCGCTCGCCTGGACGGCGCTGTCGCTGGCGGTGGCCGCCGCCCTCGGGCCCTGGATCCTCGGGGCCGCGCTGTTCGGGCTGGTGCTCGCCTGGATCTACTCGGCGCCGCCGGTGCGGCTGAAGCGGAACGGCTGGTGGGGCAACGCCGCGGTGGCGCTCTGCTACGAGGGTCTGCCCTGGTTCACCGGCGCCGCCGTCATGGCCGCCGCCCTGCCCGACCGGCGGGTGCTCCTGGTGGCGCTGCTCTACGCGGCCGGCGCCCACGGCATCATGACCCTCAACGACTTCAAGTCCGTGGAGGGCGACCGCCGGATGGGGCTGCTGTCGCTGCCGGTGCAGATGGGCTCCGAGCGCGCCGCGCGCTTCGCCTGCCTGGTCATGGCCCTGCCGCAGGTGGCGGTGATCGCGCTCCTCGTCGGCTGGGAGCGCTACTGGCACGCCGGCCTCGTCGCCGCGCTGCTCGCCGGGCAGTTCGCCCTGATGGTCCGGTTCCTCGAAAATCCCCGGGAGCGGGCGATCTGGTACAACGGCACCGGCACCACCCTCTACGTCCTCGGCATGCTGGTCGCGGCCTTCGCGCTGCGGCCGCTGGTGGGAGGGGCGTGATGGCGCAGGATCGAAGCGCGGGCCTCGGCTGGCCCCAGATCGTCCGCCTCGGCCTCGTCCAGACCGCGCTGGGCAGCGTCGTCGTGCTGATGACCGCCACCCTCAACCGGGTGATGGTGGTGGAACTGGCGCTCCCCGCCCTCGTGCCGGGCCTGCTGGTCGCCCTGCACTACGCCGTGCAGATCCTGCGCCCGCGCTGGGGCTACGGGTCCGACCGCAGCGGCCGGCGCACCCCCTGGATCGTCGGCGGCATGGCGGCCCTCTGCCTCGGCGGGTTCGGCGCCGCCTGCGGCACCGCGCTGGCGGCCGAGAACCTCGCCCTGGGGCTGGCGCTCGCCGCCCTCTCGTTCCTGTGCGTCGGCATGGGCGCCGGCGCGGCCGGGACCTCCCTCCTCGTCCTGCTGTCGGGCGGCGTCGCGCCGGCCCGGCGGGGCGCGGCCGCCACCGTCGTCTGGGTGATGATGATCGTCGGCTTCGCCGTCACGGCGCCGCTCGCCGGGCACTTCCTCGACCCGTTCTCCGGCCCGCGCCTCGCGGCGGTGTCGGGCACGGTCTCGCTCGTCGCCTTCTGCGTGGCGGCGCTCGCGGTCGCCGGGGTCGAGCGCCGGCTGCCCGTCCGGGCCCCCGAGGCCGCGGAGGCCCGCCGCCCGTTCTTCACCGTGCTGGCCCACGTGCTCGCCGACCCGGTGGCCCGGACCTTCACGGTCTTCGTCTTCGTGTCGATGCTGGCCTACAGCGCCCAGGAGCTGATCCTGGAGCCCTATGCCGGCCTCGTCTTCGCGATGAGCCCCGGCGCCACAACCAAGCTCGCCGGCCTCCAGCACGGCGGCGTGCTCGCCGGCATGCTGCTGGTGGCGGCGGTGACGCTCGTCGCCCGCGGCACCGCCCTCGCCTCCCTGCGGCTGTGGATCGGGATCGGCTGCGCCGGCTCGGCCGCCGCCCTGTTCGCCCTGGCGAGCGGCGCGGCGGCGGGATCGGACTTCCCCCTGCGCGCGACGGTCTTCGCCCTCGGGGTGGCCAACGGCGCCTACGCGGTCGCCGCCATCGGCTCGATGATGGCGCTCGCCGGCCGCGGCGACGCGCGGGAGCGCGGCACCCGGATGGGCGTCTGGGGCGCCGCGCAGGGCGTCGCCTTCGGGGCCGGCGGCTTCCTCGGGGCCGTGGCGGTCGACGCCGTCCGGCTCGTCACCGCCGAACCCGTCCAGGCCTACGCGGCGGTCTTCGCCGCGGAAGGGCTGCTGTTCCTCGTCGCGGTCGCCCTGGCGGCGCGGCTCGAACCCGCTCCGGCACCGGATTCGGTGCCGCTCGATCCTGCCTTCAGCGCGAGGTGAGGCCATGGCCCGGTTGGACGATGGCGGCCCCGGCCGCGACAGCTACGACGTCGTGGTGGTCGGCGGCGGGCCGGCCGGCGCCACGGCGGCGACCGACCTCGCCCGGGCCGGCCACGCGGTGCTGCTCCTCGACAAGCCCGGCCGGATCAAGCCCTGCGGCGGCGCGATCCCGCCGCGGCTGATCCGCGACTTCGCGATCCCCGACTCGCTCCTCGTCGCCAAGATCCGGTCCGCCCGGATGGTGGCGCCGAGCGGCAAGGCCGTCGACATGCCGGTGGGCGAGGGGTTCGTCGGCATGGTCGACCGCGAGCAGTTCGACCCGTGGCTGCGCGCCCGGGCCGCGGAGGCCGGCGCCGAGTTCCGGGAGGCGGCCTACGACCGGATCACCCGGCCCGACGACGGGCCGCCGCTGGTCCACTTCACCACCGGCGCGGGGGCCGGCCTCGCCCGCCACGCCGTCCGGGCGCGCCTCGTCCTCGGCGCCGACGGCGCCTGCTCGCCGGTCGGTCGCGCGGAGGTGCCGGGCCACGCCAAGATGCGGCAGGTCTTCGCCTATCACGAGATCCTGCGGGTGCCGGAGGCCGGCACCCCCGGGGCCGAGTCGGTCGAGGCGACCCGCTGCGACGTCTACTACCAGGGCCGCCACTCGCCGGATTTCTACAGCTGGATCTTCCCCCACGGGGACACGCTGAGCATCGGCACCGGCAGCGCCAGGAAGGGGTTCTCCCTCCGCTCCTCGATCCGGGCCCTGCGCGCCGCCACCGGCCTCGACCGCGCCGAGACCGTCCGCCGGGAGGGCGCGCCGCTGCCGCTGAAGCCCCTGAAGCGGTGGGACAACGGCCGCGACGTGCTGCTCGCGGGCGACGCCGCCGGCGTCGTCGCGCCGGCCTCCGGCGAGGGGATCTACTACGCGATGCTCGGCGGCCGGCTGTCGGCCGAGGCCGCCACCGCCTTCCTGCGGACCGGGGACGCGCGCGCCCTCGCGGGCGCGCGCCGGCGGTTCATGAAGCTGCACGGGCGCGTGTTCTGGATCCTCGGGATGATGCAGTGGGTCTGGTACCGCAGCGACGGCCTGCGCGAGCGCTTCGTCTCGATCTGCCGGGACAAGGACGTCCAGCAGCTCACCTGGGACAGCTACATGAACAAGGAGCTGGTCCGCGCGAAGCCCGCCGCCCACGCGCGGATCTTCTTCAAGGACCTCGCCCACCTGTTCCGCTGGGTCTCGCCGTGAGCCTCGCCGCCGCCGATCTGGGGCCGCCCGTGGTGGCCGCCGTCGCCGCCGTGCTGGTGGCCGTGGCCGGCGGCCTCGCGACCACCACGGACACGTGGTACCGGCGCCTGCGGGTCCCGGCCTGGAAGCCGCCGGACTGGGCCTTCGGGCCGGTCTGGGCGGTGATCTTCGCGCTCACCACCACCGCCGGCGTGCTGGCCTGGAACGGCGACGCCGGTCCCGCCGCCCGGGGCGTCCTGGTGGCCGCCTACGCGGTGAACGGGGTGCTCAACATCGCCTGGAGCGTGCTGTTCTTCCGGTTCCGCCGGCCCGACTGGGCGCTGGCCGAGGTCGCCGCCCTGTGGCTGTCGATCGCCGCGCTGGTGCTGGTGACCGGCCGGGTCTCGGGCGCGGCGGCGCTCATGAACCTGCCCTACCTCGCCTGGGTCAGCGTCGCCGCCTGCCTGAACCTGCGCATCGTCCGCCTCAACGGGCCGTTCGCGGAGCCCGCCTGATGGAGGCGCTGCTCGACCCGGTCCTTCGCCCCGCCTTCGCGTCGGGCCGGATCGTCGACGGGATCCTCCTGCTGGTCGCCGCCGAGGCGCTCGCCCTGGCGTGGCTCGCCCGCCGGGGCGGGCCGCCGCTGCCGTCCCTGCTGGCCAACCTCGCCTCCGGCGCCGCCCTGATGCTGGCCCTGCGGGCGGCGCTCGTGGGGGCGGGCTGGGTGGCGGTCGCCGGGTGGATGCTGGCCGGGCTCGTCGCCCATCTCGTCGACCTCGGCCTGCGCGTCCGGGCGGCCACGGCACAACGCCGCAGTTCGGCCCCGGCAGGAACAACGCCCGGCGGGGCCGCGTTCACGCGCGTCACAAGTTTCAAACAGCTCTAAAATCGGGATGGGAGACGCGGCATGCAGCGCACGAGAGCCCTCTCCTCCGGCCGCGTGACGGTCCCGATGCGCGCGGCCCCGATGCGGGCCGCCCCGTTCCTCGCGGGCCTGCTCCTGGCCGCGCCGGCGCTGGCGCAGGACGGGTCGGCCGACCAGATCGAGCGCGGCAAGTATCTCGTGACCATGGGCGACTGCGCGGCCTGCCACACGGCGCCGGGCGGCAAGTACCTCGCCGGCAACTACGCGCTGAACATGCCCTTCGGCGTGATCATGACCCCCAACCTCACCCCCGACAAGGAGACCGGCCTCGGCAACTGGAGCTACGCCGACTTCGACCAGGCGTTCCGGCACGGCTACAGCAAGAATGTCGGCTACCTCTACCCGGCCTTCCCGTTCGGCTGGTTCACCAAGGTCACCGACGACGACACCAAGGCGATCTGGGCCTACCTCCAGTCGGTCCCGGCCGTGAACGAGAAGCGCCAGGAGAGCCAGATCCCATTCCCGTTCAGCGTCCGCACGGCGCTGGTGACGTGGCGGACGGCCTTCTTCACCGACGAGCGCTTCAAGCCCGACCCGAACGCCAGCGCCGAGGTGAACCGCGGCGCCTACCTGGTGGAGGGGCTCGGCCACTGCGCCATGTGCCACAACGAGAACAAGCTCGTCGGCAACTCGAGCTTCGCGGGCCGGTTCGGCGGCGGCGTGATCGACGGCTGGTACGCCCCCAACATCACCCCGGACGGCCACCAGGGCATCGGCGCCTGGACCGACGAGCAGGTGGTGACCTACCTCAAGACCGGCACCGCCCCGGGCGACCGGCCGGGCGTCGCCGCCGGGCCGATGCGCCAGACCATCATGGAATCCCTCTCCAAGGTGAAGGAGGAGGACCTGAAGGCCATGGTCGCGTACCTGCGCACCGTGCCGGCCAAGCAGACCTACAAGCCGAAGGACCTCGCGGCCTTCGACACGCCGGACGCGCCCGGCGCCTCCACCTACCTGACCTACTGCTCCTCCTGCCACCAGCCCGACGGCAAGGGCATCGAGGGTGCGGTCCCGGCGCTCGCCGGCAACACCTCGGTCCAGTCCGAGGGGCCCGAGACGGTGCTGCGGGTGATCTACGGCGGGCTCGCCGCCCAGAGCGGGCTGGCCCCGATGGTGGCGATCGGCCAGCAGATGACCGACGTCGAGGTGAAGAACGTCACCGACTACATCCGCAATTCCTGGGGCAACAAGGCGCCGCCGGTGACCGGCGACAAGGCCTCGGAGGCGCGCGCCGCCACCCGGACGATGCTGGCCGGCACGGCGCCCTGCGCGGAGATCGAGCAGGACAAGCTCAAGGCCGCCTTCGACAAGATCGGCATCCAGGCGAGCCTGACCGGTCTGAAGCAGCAGGACTTCGTCCCGACCCTCGTCCGGCTGGTCCAGCAGGTGAAGGCGGAGCCGACCGGCGTCACCGACGACGACATCGTCAACGGCCTGACCACGGCCTTCTGCAAGGTCGGCCGCGACGACCCGCAATACGGCAAGCCGAGCTGGCCCGCGGTGATCGGCACCTTCGCCAACGTCGCCTACAGCCAGGTGAAGCACCCGGAGAAGCAGGCCGCCAACGTCCCCTCCGCCACCACGCCGCCGGCGAAGAACTGAGGCGCCGCCGCGCGGCCCCGGCATGCCGGGGTTGTCGCGGCCGGACCGAGCGGAACGGATAAAACCGTGTTTCGTTGGAGCCGGGACGTGCCTACCTCGCGCCCGGAGTCCCCGTGTCCAGCCTCGTCCGCATCCTGCTCGCGATCTTCTTCCCGCCGATCGCCGTGCTCGTCACCACGGGCTTCGGCCTGCAGTTCCTGCTGAACATCCTGCTGTGGATCCTCGGCTGGCTGCCCGGCACGGTCCACGCCCTGTGGCTGATGAACCGCGACCGGCCGCTGGTCTGAGCCGTCAGGGCTTCCGGCCCTCGGGCTCGCCCTTCCGGAGGGCGGGCCTCTCCGCCTTCGCGTCGCCCTTCGACTCCGCCTTCGCGGTCTTCACCGCGTGGACCCTGGCGGCCTTCGGCGCGACCGTCTCGGCCGCGTGGGCGACCTTCGCCGGCTCCGGCGCTGCCGCGGGCATGACCGCGGCGTCGACCGAAGGGGTCGGAGGCGCCGCCGGGGCCGGCTTGTCCTTGGCGAAGAGCTGGCCGAACAGCTTCTGGTAGCTGCTCGGATCGCCGTCCGCGTCCGCGACGGCGATCCGCGCGGGCTTGTCGGGCAGGGCCGCCGTGGTCTCGACCTGCGCGCCGGGATCGGCCCGGTTCGCCATGAGCGTCGTGGGCGTGGCCGGGGCGGGCTCGCGCCCGTGCCCCTTGCCGCCGGCCTTCGCGGCGCGGGTCGCGGCCGCCGGCTCGGCGCCGGCCAGCATCGTGGGCTGGCCCTTCGGCGCGAGCTCGATCTCCTGCGGACCCGCCGCCAGGGTCTCGGGCCGGCTCACGTCGCCGAGATTGTGCCGGCCGTACTCCTTGGCGTCGTAGGGCAGGACCGTCTCGGTCCCGCCGAGGCTCGCGAAGGCGCTGGCGTTCTGCGGGCGGAAGACCGGGTTCTGGCCGCCGTCCTGGTAGACGACCCGCACCGCCGGCGTGCCCTTGGCGACGAGGTCGGCGACCGCGTGCGTGTCGCGCGCGCTCTTCTCGGCGACCAGCGGGTCGACCCGCGGCTTGCACGAGCCGGCGGCCGCGTCGGCGCCGCCGAACACGTACTTGGTCCCGCACTGGCCGACCTTCGGCTCCTCGTGCAGGGCCTCGAAATAGTCGGACCCCTCCTTGAGGTTCTGCCAGAAGGCGATGTTCGGGTCGTTGCGGAACTTGGCCATGTTCTCGGCCGTCATCCGGAACGGGTACGACTGGAACTGGAAGCTGCGCTGGCCGCCGATGAACGCGTCGCGGGCGACGGCGTAGATCTCCGCGATGGTGGCATCGGTCATGGCGAAGCAGCCCGCCGACGAGCAGGTGCCGTGCACCATCAGGTACTTGCCGGTGCGCCCGTTGGCCCGGTCGACGGCGTTCGGGAAGCCCGTGTCGAACGAGAGGTAGTACGAGGAGTTCGGGTTCATCAGGCCCGGGGTGATCGTGTAGAAGCCCTCGGGCGCCTGCCGGTCGCCCTCGCGGGTCTTGGGGCCGAGCTGGCCGGACCAGCGGCAGATCGGGTAGGTCTTCAGGAGGGCGTAGCGGCCGTCGTTCCCCCGCTTCCAGATCTCCATCTCCGCCTCCTTCTTGAAGGTGCGGATCAGGATCGGGTCGGAGGGCTGCATCCCCTTGGACTGCATCAACGCGACGGTCTGGGGGGCGATCGGCGCGAGGCTGCGCGCGCTCGGGCCGTTGATCCCGGAACCGTCCTGGCAGGCGGCGAGCGACAGGGCCAGCAGGGACGCCGCCGCCAGCAGTCGCGCGGTCGCGAGACGCGCCGTCATGGGGAACCTCGATCGTCTTACGCGCGCCCGCGGGCCTTGCTGGCCGCGTCGGGTGCCACTCCCCAACCCAATAGGCTCGTTAAGCTTGCGCCTTCCTTACCGCAAGGACCCGGCTGCAACACTGGATTGTTCTCCGGTGTGGAGAGCCGGCGGATGCGCGCTATCCACAGCGCGCCGCGGCGGAGGCTCGACGAGGCCTCCCGGCCCGCCCGCTCAGGCGAACAGGACCGGCCGCCGCGCCGCCTCGGCGCGGACGATCGCCACCAGCGCCGCGTCGTCGGCCGGGTCGGCGAGCCGCAGGCCGACCGGCTCCGAGGGCGTGTGCACGGTGAGCCAGCGCAGGGTGGGCCGGAGGTCGACCGCCTCGACCACCGCCATGCGCGGGTGCCCGGTCTCCAGCTGCACGAAGGTCAGGTGGTTGCGGCTGGCGCGCCGCCCGAGCAGGTCGTCGATCGCCTCGACCACGTCCCGGGGCGTGTGCAGATGGGTCATCATCCAGAGGCGGTTGTCGGTGCCCGGCGTGTCGAGGGCCCGGCGCAGCCGGCGCACGCCCTCGGTGAGGAAGGCGTAGTCCGCCTCGCTCGTCGCCGGGTCGTGGTGGTTGAACACGCACTCGAGGCCGTGCCGCTCCCGGTAGAGGCGGTGGCGCCCCCGCCAGATGCCGGGGCCGCGCCGCTCGGCCTCCGGGATGCTCTCCAGCTGGCCCCGGTCGACGAGCGCGGCGAAGTCGTCGGCGAGGCAGTCCCGGGCCATGCCGGGCATGGAGAAGATCCAGTCGAGGGGGCCGGACCACTGGCGCAGGTCGAGCGTCTTGAGGACGTGCGCCATCTGGCAATTGCAGCCGAGGGAGACGTGGTTGTGCCGGCCCGGCTCCCGCGCGTCGCGCCGGCCCAGCAGCCGGCCGAGCGCGCCGAGCAGGCCCCCCGTCGCCCCGGGCTCGGTCACAGGGTCCGGCCGATCGCCAGGAACTTCTCCGCGCGCCGGTCGCGGACCTCGACGGGCGAGAGGCCGTCGAACTGGCCGAGGGCGTCGGCGACGGCGTCGCCGGCGGCCCGGATCGCCGCCTCGCGGTCGCGGTGCGCCCCGCCGGTGGCCTCCGGGATGATCCCGTCGATGACGCCCAGCCGCAGCAGGTCCTGGGCGGTGATCTTCATGGCGGTGGCGGCGTCGGAGGCGCGGCCCTGGTCGCGCCACAGGATCGAGGCGGCGCCCTCCGGCGAGATCACCCCGTAGATCGCGTGCTCCAGCATGAGCACCCGGTTGGCGGTGGCGAGCGCGATCGCGCCGCCCGAGCCGCCCTCCCCGATCACCACGGCGACGTTGGGCACGCCCAGCGCGAGGCAGGCCTCGGTGGAGCGCGCGATGGCCTCGGCCTGGCCGCGCTCCTCCGCCTCGATGCCCGGATAGGCGCCGGCGGTGTCCACGAAGGCGAGCACCGGCAGGCCGAACCGGTCGGCGGTCTCCATGAGCCGGACCGCCTTGCGGTAGCCCTCGGGCCGGGCCATCCCGAAATTGTGGCGCAGCCGCGCCTCGGTGGTGGCGCCCTTCTCCTGGCCGAGCACCAGCACCGGCCGGCCGCGGAACCGGCCGAACCCGCCCAGGATCGCCTCGTCCTCGCCGAAGCTGCGGTCGCCGGCCAGCGGGGTGAACTCGGTGATGAGCCCGTCGCGATAGTCCACGAAGTGCGGCCGCTGCGGGTGGCGGGCCACCTGGGTCTTCTGCCAGGGGGTCAGATTCGCGTAGATCTCGGCGAGCGCCTGGCCGGCCTTGGCCTCGAGCCGGCCGACCTCCTCGGCGATCGAGACCGCGCCGTCCCGCGCGCTCACGGCGCGCAGCTCCTCGAGCTTGGCCTCCAGCTCGGCCACCGGCTTCTCGAAGTCGAGGTAGGTGCGCGTCACCGCCATCGTATCACAGGTCTTCCCGGGGTCCGCCGCGCGAGAGGCGGCGGGCGCGAGGTGTTGGCGATGGCGGGGATGGTGTCAACCGGCGTCGTGGCGGAAGCGCCCCGCGTCCGGTCCGGTCGGGGCCCGGGCCGGGCCGGGCCGCGTCAGGCCGCGTCAGGCCGCGTCCAGCTCCTCCCGGGCGATCCGGCGGCAATGCTCCAGGTAGCCGCGCTGGTGCGCGCCCATCAGGTCGGTGACCACGGACCAGAGCCAGCCGGGGGCGTCGGGGCCCGGCCCCGGCGCCCGCACGGCGTCGATCCAGGCCCGGCGGTCTGCCTCGCCCATCTGGCGGCCGTGGGCCCGGCCCAGGATGGCGGCGAGGTGCCGGGAGACGCGGACCGCCTCGCCGCGGGAGAACTGCTCGGCGTCGATCTTGAGATCCTGCGGCAGCAGCTCGCGGACCGTGACGGGCGTGCCGCCGACCTGGCCGCCGACCTGGCCGCCGACGTGGCCACTGGCACGGCCCTCGACATGGCCGCCGACATGGCCGCCGACATGGCCGCCGACATGGCCACCGACATGGCCACCGACATGGCCACCGACATGGCCACCGACATGGCCGGCGACCATCCGGTCGCCGAGGTTGGGCGACAGCGCCCGCGCCCCCGCGACGACGCGTTCGGCGTGGTCCGACGGCACCGCGATCCCGGCGGCGGCCGGCGCGAGGTGCGGCACCGCCTCCTTGACGTCGAGGAGGGCGAGGTTCGGACGGTCGCCGCCCAGGACCTCCACGAGGGCGGCGTAGCGCAGGCGCCCGAGGGAGCTGCAGCCCTTGATCCAGTAGGCGGCGTCGAGCAGCCGGATCTCGGCGTCGTCGGCCGCGCTGCCGAGCGCCAGGACGAGGCGGCGGATCTCCGGGGCGCGGATCAGCGCCGCCAGCGATTCCTGCTCGTCGGCGTCGAGGTCGAAGAACCGGCTGCCCCGCGGGAGCCGGGCGGCCTTGCCCTTCAGGCGCTCGCGCGAGAGGTGGCGCCAGCGCCGGCCGAGCGCCCGCCGCTTCGTCGTGACGACGATCTCGGACGGGTCGACGCCCCGCTCGGCCCCCTCGGGATCGGCGATCCCGTCGGCGTAGCCGTCCGCCATGGCGTCCATCATCCGGGCGGTGACGATGCCCGGCAGGGTCGCGTTGAGCGCCGCGGTGACCAGGGAGAGCGCGAGCCGGACGAGGTCGAAGGCCGGGTTCGCCACCACGGTCTGGTCGAGGTCGCGGATCTGGATGTCGATCCCGCCGTCCGGGCCGGCGAGCGCGCCGAGATTGCCGAGATGCGCGTCGCCGCAGATCCAGACCGGCGGCCCCTCGGGCAGGGTGCCGGCCGGCATCCCGCCGAGCAGGTCGTAGAACCGCGCCGTGCTGCCGCGGACATAGGCGTGCGGCGAGGAGGCGATCTTGCACAGGCGGCGGTGGTTCAGCACGCTCGCGTCGCGGCCGGAATGTGCCGGCACCTGCATGTCCATGTGGCTCGTCCGATCCCCTGCATCGCTGCGCCGGCGTGCCGGCCGCGTCCGATAACACGCGGACCCTGGGGTTTTCATCCGCGCGGGGGCGCGCGCGTTTTGACGCGGGCGCGCGGGGGCGGATCCACCGCCTCGGGCCGGCGCCGAGGGCGGGGCCGTCAGGCCGCCTGCGACTCGACCCGGTTCCGCCCGGCCGCCTTGGCCCGGTAGAGGGCGAGGTCGGCGCGCCGGAGCATGTCGGCGGGGCCGAGATCCTCGCCGCGGCGCACGGCGACGCCGATCGAGACCGTCACCGACACGGTCCGGGTCGCCCGCTGCACGGTGAACGGCAGGGCCTCGACGCGCTCGCGGATGCGCTCGGCGATGCCCTGCGCCTCGACGAGGCCCGCCTCCGGCAGGATCACCACCACCTCCTCGCCGCCGTAGCGCGCCACGATGTCGATGGGCCGGGTGTGCTGGCGGACGCGCTCGGCGAAGCCGCGCAGCACCTCGTCGCCGGCCTCGTGGCCGAGGCTGTCGTTGATCCCCTTGAAGTGGTCGATGTCGAGGATCAGCGCGGCGAGGTTCGCCCGGCGGGCGGCCTCGTCGCCGAACAGCGTGCCGAGATGGTTGTCGAGGTAGCGCCGGTTGTGCAGGCCGGTGAGCGCGTCGGTCACGGCCATCTGCAGGGAGGCCTGCATCGCCCCCCGGAGGGCGTCGG
Organism: Methylobacterium sp. NMS14P; assembly: GCF_028583545.1. NCBI lineage: Bacteria > Pseudomonadati > Pseudomonadota > Alphaproteobacteria > Hyphomicrobiales > Methylobacteriaceae > Methylobacterium > Methylobacterium sp. NMS14P. The sequence goes on from NZ_CP087106.1 coordinate 2,116,955, forward strand.
TGAAGCGCTTGCGCTTCACCTGGGTGCGGACCCGGGCCATCAGCTCGTTGCGGTCGACCGGCCGCATCAGGAAGTCGTGCACGCCGAAGTCGAGGCCGCGGACCACCCGGGCGCGGTCGTACTCCTCGGCGAGCATGATCAGCGGCATCGCGCGGGTCCGGTCGAGGGACCGGAGCTGGCTGCACAGGCGCAGGCCGTCGAAGTCGGTCAGGTCGAGGCTCACCAGGGCGAGGTCGAAGGCCTCCTCGGCGGCGCGGCGCAGGGCCTCCTGCGGGTCGGGCTCGACCGCGACGACGTGGTGCTGGCGCAGGGCCCCGGCGAGGCGCTCGGCCGATCCGGGCCGGTCCTCGATCAGCAGGATCCGGGCGTCGAGGCCGGTCTCGGCGGTGGCGAGCGCCAGGGGATCGCCGATGCCGAACTCGCGGGAGGCGAGCGCGCGCTGGCGCAACTCGTCCGTCACGGCCTTGAGCCGCACGAGGCTGCGCACCCGCGTGAACAGGGCGGTGTCGTCCACCGGCTTGGTCAGGAAATCGTCGGCCCCGGCATCGAGGCCGCGCAGGCGGTCCGCGGGCTGGTCGAGGGCCGTGACCATCACCACCGGGATGTGGGCCGTGAGCGGGTTGTTCTTGAGGTGCCGGCAGACCTCGAACCCGTCCATGCCGGGCATCATCACGTCGAGCAGGACGAGGTCGCAGAGGCCCTTCTCGCAGATCGCGATCGCGTCGCGGCCGTTCATGGCCGCGAGCGTGTCGAAATATTCCAGGCCGAGCTTCGTCTCGAGAAGCCTGACATTCGGGAACAGATCGTCGACGATCAGGACACGGGCCGACATGCTTCCTCGTGAGGGCGCGGATGAGCGGCCCGGACCGGGCGCCGTGTGCCGTGGGTGCGCGCCGCCGGGCGGCCCCCGGGGCCGGGACGGACACGACGGGACGAACGGTTGAACCGGTCACCCGGCCCGGCGCGGCCGGGGGAGCGGTTCAACGGCACGCCTCGCCGGCGTCAACGCGGTTCAAGATAGGCCCGAACCGTTGCCAAAAACTTCGCGACCGAGATCGGCTTCGACAGGTAGGCCTCGCAGCCGCCCTCGCGGATCCGCTCCTCGTCGCCCTTCATGGCGAAGGCCGTGATGGCGATCACCGGAATGCTCTTGAGGTCGTCGTCCTCCTTGAGCCATTTCGTCACCTCGAGGCCGGAGACCTCGGGGAGCTGGATGTCCATGAGGATCAGGTCGGGATGATGGGCGCGCGCCAGCTCGATCGCCTCGATGCCGTGGGCGGTCTTGAGCGTGGCGTAGCCGTTCGCCTCCAGGAGATCGTTGAACAGCTTCATGTTCAACTCGTTGTCCTCGACGATCAGCACCGTCTTCTTCATGATCCGTTGTCCCGGTGCGCGCCGATCATGATTAGCGGGCCGTGAAGCCCCTCCGTCACCTTTGTAGCGTTCACATGTTGATGAATGGCAAACCTCTTCAAGGGGATGAGTCGGCCGAACGGCTCGCCCTGGACGTTCTGTTGTGGATCGCTGGGGACGACGACCGTCTCCTGCCCTTCCTGGCGGCGAGCGGCCTGAGCCCCGACACGCTCCGCGCGAGCGCCCGGGAGCCCGCCTTCCTGGTGGGCGTCCTCGACCACGTGATGGGCGACGAGAACGTGCTCGTTGCCTGCGCGAACGGCCTCGGCATCAAGCCGGAGCGGATCGCCGCGGCCTGGCAGAGGCTGTCGCCGCGGCCGGACGACGAGTGGGCGTGAGCGGGCCGGGACCTGGGCGGGCGGGCGCCCTCAGGGCGTGCAGCCCTTCCCCGCCTCCCGGTCGGGCCGCCCGGCCTTGGCGTCGATGTCGAGGGCGGTCATGTCGCCCAGGATGGCGAAGTCGCCGTAATCGAGCTTGAGCGCGCCGCTGACGCCGTTCTCGTACAGGTCGAAGCCGAGGGTGTAGATCGGCGTCCGCTCCCCGGCGCCCTCGGTGTAGTAGCTGAGGCGGACCGGCCAGTGCGGCATCGTGGCCAGCGACCCGTCGCGCAGGGGCTTGTCGCGGGTCGAGTCGGAGGCCGGGGCCGGTCCGGTCGCGGCGTGGCCGATCACCGCGAAGGTGTCGTAGACCTTTTTGCCGTCGTCGGAGCCGTCGAAGACCTTGACCGCGAGGGTCGACTGGCCGGCCCGCGCCGCCTCGATCAGGCGGCGCATGTGCTCGCTCGGGAACAGAACCGGCCCCTCCACGGTGAACGGCTTCGGGCCGCCCCTCAGCTTCACCGTCAGGGCGTCGCCCTGCTCGGAGGCGGTCCCGTCCACGGGGGCGGCGGGCTTGTTGTTGGTGAGCGTCGTGGTCTTGAACCGGAACTCGCGCCCCTGCCCGCCCTCGAAGGTGGTGCTGCGCATGTCGGACAGGCGCGCGCCGGTCTCGCCGGAGGACAGCTCCGTCACTTGGCGGGTCTGCATCGTGTAGCCGCGGCAGGCGTCGCCCCGGAAGTCGATGACGATGCGCCCGCGGGCGCTCTCCACCGAGCGGGTGCCGCCGCCCTCGGCCAGCGACAGGTCGTAGACCGCGCGGTGGTTGGCGAGCACGATCTCGGGCGCCGGCGGCTTGGCCTCCGGTTCGGGCCCGGCGGGCGGGGCCGCGCGGGCGGGCCCGGCGCAGACGAGAAGGCCGGCCGTCAGCAGTGGGAAGAGGCGCAGGCGCATGGACAACCCCGGTTCGGTCCGCCGCAGATAGCAGGCTGAGGGAATCGGGCAATGCTTGGGCCGCCCCGGCGATGCGCCGGCGAGGCGCCGGCCGCGCGCCGTTCCCGGCCTCGGGCGGTCGGGGGCGCGCCTACCGGTAGCCCTCGGCCTGGAGGGCGAACAGCTCGGCGTAGCGGCCGCCCCGCGCCATGAGGGCGGCGTGGCTGCCCTCCTCCAGGACGCGGCCGCCCTCCAGGACGAGGATGCGGTCGGCCATGCGCACGGTGGAGAAGCGGTGCGAGATCAGCACCGCTGTCCGCCCGGCCGACAATTCCCGGAACCGCGCGAAGACGTCGTGCTCGGCCCGGGCGTCGAGGGAAGCGGTCGGCTCGTCCAGGATCAGGATCTCGGCCTCGCGCATGTAGGCCCGGGACAGCGCGACCTTCTGCCACTCGCCCCCGGACAGGTCGAGGCCGCCGGCGAAGCGCTTGCCCAGCGGCTGGGCGTAGCCCCCGGGCAGGCGCTCGATCACCGGGGCCGCGAGCCCCCGGGCCGCCGCGGCGGTGATGCGGGCCGCGTCGTCGGCGGCCTCGATCCGGCCGACCGCGACGTTCTCCCCGGCGGTGAGGTCGAAGCGGACGAAGTCCTGGAAGATCGCCCCGATCCGCGCCCGCAGGTCGTCGAGGTCGTAGGCGGGCAGCGGCACGCCGTCGAGGAGCACGCGGCCCTCGTGCGGGTCGTACAGCCGGGTCATCAACTTGACGATCGTGGTCTTGCCGGCGCCGTTGCCGCCGACCAGCGCCACCGTCTCCCCGGCCCGGACGGCGAAGGAGAGGTGGCGCAGCGCCCAGGCCTCCGTGCCCGGGTAGCGGTAGCCGACCCCCTCGAAGACCAGCCCCGCGCGGATCGGGCTCGGCACCGGCGCGGGCCGCGCGGGCGAGCGAATCTGCGGCCGGATCGCGAAGAAGGCGTAGAAATCCTCGAGGTACTGCGCCTGGCCGGTGATCTGGGTCAGCCCGAGGAGCAGCCCCTCCAGGCCGCCGCGCAGCCGCTGGAACGCGCCGGCCAGGAAGGCGAGGTCGCCCACCGAGAAGGCGCCCGCCACCGTCCGCCAGACGATCACCGCGTAGGCGGCGTAGTAGGCGAGCGTCCCGAGGCTCGCGAAGGCGAAGCCCCAGCCGGCCCGGGCGACCGCGAGGTTGCGGTTCTCGGCCAGCAGCCGCCCCGCCACCGCGGCGTAGAGCCCGGTGAGGTAGCCCGCGAGGCCGAAGAGCTTGATCTCCTTGGCGGTCTCGACGCTGGCGCCGAGGTAGCGCAGGTAGTCGATCCGCCGCCGCTCGGGGCTGCGGACCCAGGCGAGGCGGTAGCCGGCCTTGGTGAAGTGCCACTCGTTGAGGACCGCCGGGACCAGGGCGGCGGCGATCAGCACCACGAGCCAGGGCGTGAAGGCCGCGACACCGACCGCCAGGGTCGCGAGGGTCAGGAGGCCTTGCAGCTGGCCGAACACCGTGCCGATGAGGCCGGTGCGGCCGCTGACCTGCCGGCGGGCCCGCTCCAGCCGGTCCTGCTGGGCGCTGTCCTCGAACTGCGCGAGGTCGAGGTCGGCGGCGTGCGCCATCAGCCGCAGGGAGGCCGCGTTGGCGTAGAGGTCGCCGATCAGGGTCTCGACCAGGCTCGTGAGCCGGCCGGTCAGGTCCGAGAGCAGGGCGAGGCCGAGCTCGGCGGCGACGAGGCCGGCGAGCCGCGCCCGGCCGGGATCGGCGAGCCACGCCGCGAGCCCCGCCTCCGGCGCCGGCCGGGCGTGCTCGGCCACGATCCCGTCGAGGATCAGCTTGGCGAGGTAGAGGGTCAGGACCGGCAGGCAGGCCGCCACGAGGCGCAGCGACAGGCTCGCCGCCAGCAGGCCGGGGCTCGCCGCGGCGATCTCCCGGAACAGGGTCGGCAGGTAGCGCAGGGCGCCGACGCGCACGCCCAGGCGATCGCCGAGTCGCCCGCCGAGTCGCTCGCCGGGTCGCCGACGCGGGCCCGCCCCCGGCCGCGGCGCGGGACCGCTCATCCCCTGGGGATGACCCGCCGGGTTTCGGGCGTGGATTGGACGACGCGCAAGGGCAGCATTAACTGTAGATGCATATAGTTTTAATTCTCGTCGAGTGGTGCGTGCTCAGCGGTCCTGCAATTCTCAGAGTTTCGGTCCTCCTCATCATTGCCGGCATCCTCGCGGCGGTGGTGCAGGTCCTGCTGCCGAGCCCCTCACCCGGACCGGCGACTCCGCCGGCGTCCGCTCCGGAAACACCGGCGGCTCCCCAGCCCTCGGCGACGGTCCGGCGCGTCGAGCCGGCGCCGGCACCGGCTCCGGCGCCCCCGCGCGCGCCAGCCGCTTCGACCGCCCCGCCCGCCGCGGTCGAGCCCGCCCCCGCCCCGCCGGGCGGCGCCCCGGCGCCGGCCGGGCCGACGCAGATGCCCTCCGACGCGACGGCCTTCCCCGCCGAGCCGCTCCCGCGGGAGGCGCAGCCCGAGCCGCCGGCCCAGGAGGCGGCCGGACAGGCCGAGGTCGAGCGGGCGGAGGACAGCGCCGGTCCCCGGGCCCTGGCCGTCGTCGATCTCAACACCGCCTCGGTGGCGGATCTCAACCGCCTGCGCGGCGGCGGCGCCATCGGCCGGGCGATCGTCGCCAAGCGCCCGTACACGTCGGTGGAGCAGCTGCTGTCGAAGCGGGTGCTCAGCCGGTCGGTCTACGAGAAGATCAAGGATCAGGTGACCGTGCGGTGACCGTGCGGTGAGCGGCCGCGGCCGCGCTGGACGCCCGCGACCGCTAGGGCGAGGGCCGGCACCCGGCCGGCCTGAACGTCGGCGACGGCTCCGCCCACGCCCGGGCCCACGGCGTGCCGCTGCTCTGCAGGGGCAGCGACGGCCCGCTCACCGACATCGAGACCCGCCGAAGCCGGCGGTCCGCGCGCGGGCCGAGCGGCGGGCAGAGGACCGGGGCCGTGCGCCCTCAGATCTTCGTGCCGAAGATCTCGGCCACCTGCGGGATGTCCTTGTCGCCGCGGCCCGACAGGTTCATCACCATGAGGTGCTCGGCCGGGCGCTGGGGCGCGAGGTCCAGGACCTTGGACAGGGCGTGGGCCGGCTCCAGGGCGGGGATGATCCCCTCCAGCATCGAGCAGAGCTTGAACGCCTCCAGCGTCTCGGAATCGGTCGCCGACAGGTAGGTGACCCGGCCCATCTCGTGGAGCCACGCGTGCTCGGGGCCGATGCCCGGGTAGTCGAGACCCGCCGAGATCGAGTGGGCGTCGGCGATCTGGCCGTCCCCGTCCATCAGCAGGTAGGTGCGGTTGCCGTGCAGCACGCCCGGCTTGCCGCCGGTGAGCGAGGCCGCGTGCAGGCCCGACTGGACGCCGTGGCCCGCGGCCTCGACGCCGAAGATCTCGACCTCGCGGTCGTCCAGGAACGGGTGGAACAGGCCCATGGCGTTCGAGCCGCCGCCGATGCAGGCGACGAGGGAGTCCGGGAGCCGGCCCTCCTGGGCGATCATCTGCTCGCGGGTCTCGCGGCCGATCACCGACTGGAAGTCGCGCACCATGGCCGGGTACGGGTGCGGGCCCGCCACCGTGCCGATGCAGTAGAACGTGTCGGCGACGTTGGTGACCCAGTCGCGCAGCGCCTCGTTCATGGCGTCCTTGAGGGTCTTGGTGCCGGATTCCACCGGGATCACCTCGGCGCCGAGCATCTTCATGCGGAAGACGTTGGGCGCCTGCCGGGCGACGTCGACCGCGCCCATGTAGACGACGCACTTGAGGCCGAAGCGCGCGCAGAGCGTCGCGGTGGCGACGCCGTGCTGGCCGGCCCCGGTCTCGGCGATGATCCGCGGCTTGCCCATGCGGCGGGCCAGCAGGATCTGGCCCAGCACGTTGTTCACCTTGTGGGAGCCGGTATGGTTCAGCTCCTCGCGTTTGAAATAGACCTTGGCGCCCTGCCCGGCCGGCGCCTTGGCGCGCAGGTGCTCGGTGAGGCGCTCGGCGTAGTAGAGCGGGCTCGGCCGGCCGATATAGTGGGTGCCGTAGCTCTCCATCTCGGCCTTGAAGGTCGGGTCCTGCTTGGCCGTCTCGTAGGCCGCCTCCAGCTCGAGGATCAGCGGCATCAGCGTCTCGGCGACGAAGCGGCCGCCGAAGATGCCGAAGCGGCCGCGCTCGTCGGGGCCGGTGCGGAAGGAGTTGGGCTCGGGCGCGATGGTCACGGGACGGATCCTGCGGGCGAAGCGATGATTTGCGGGGTGCCTAGACCCATGCGGCCGTCACCGCAATGCGGCCTGCCGCGCGCGTAACCGGATCGGGTGCCGGGGCGAACAGGCTGTCAGCATCCGCCAGGAGGCCGTCAAGGAGGTCAGCATGGCACTGCGCGACACGGTACGCACCCTCTCCCACTCCCTCGCCCGCCCCCTCGCCCGCCCGCTCCTCGGGGCAGCCCTCGGGCTCGGCCTCGCGGGGGCCGTCCTGCTGCCCCGGCTCCCGGCCTTCGCCGAGGAGGCGCCCCGGCGCCTGCCGGAGGCCGCGACCCGCTCCGCCGAGCCGCCGGGGCCGCGCGTGGCCGTCTTCGCCGGCGGCTGCTTCTGGGGCGTGCAGGGGGTGTTCCAGCACGTGCGCGGGGTGAGCGGCGCGGTGTCGGGCTACGCCGGCGGCACCCGCGCGGAGGCCGATTACCGCACCGTGAGCGGCGGCGGGACCGGCCATGCCGAGGCCGTGTCGGTCACCTACGACCCTTCGGTCATCCGCTACGACGAGCTCCTGCGGATCTTCTTCTCGGTCGCCCTCGACCCGACCCAGGTGGACCGCCAGGGACCCGATGCCGGGCGCCAGTACCGCTCGGCCCTGTTCCCGCAGGATTCCGACCAGGCGCGGGTGGCGCGGGCCTACATCGCCCAGCTCGACGCGGCCCAGGCCTACGCGCGGCCGGTCGCCACCCGGATCGAGCCGGGCGCCGCGTTCTACCCGGCGGAAGGCTACCACCAGGACTTCATGGCCCTGCACCCCGGCCACCCGTACATCGCCGCCAACGACGCGCCGAAGCTGGAGGCGCTGCGCAGCCTGTTCCCGGAGCGCACGGCCGCGCAGCCGGTTCTGGTGAATCGCCCGCCGGCGTGAGGGCCCGCGCCGTCATCGCGCGCGCAGCGAAGCGACCCGGGCAGCGCGACAGCCTTTGAGCGTGGCGCCAACTGGATTGCTTCGCTCCGCTCGCGAGGACGACGGTGCGATCGGCGCGAGCCGTCCAGCCTTCCCTACTCCTCCGGCGGCCGCGGCCGGCCGAAATCCGGGGCCGCGGTCTCCTGGCCCTGCGCCACGATGCTGCGCCGGATCGCCCGGGTGCGGGTGAACATCGCGTGGAGCGCGTCGCCGTCGCCCCAGCGCACCGCCTTGGCGAGCGCCGACAGGTCCTCGTTGAACCGGCCGAGCATCTCCAGCACCGCCTCGCGGTTGTTGAGGAAGATGTCCCGCCACATGGTCGGGTCCGACGCCGCGATGCGGGTGAAGTCGCGGAACCCGCTCGCCGAGAACTTGATCACCTCGGACTGCGTCGCCGCCTCGAGGTCGGCCGCGGTGCCCACGATGTTGTAGGCGATCAGGTGCGGCAGGTGGCTGGTGATGGCGAGCACGTGGTCGTGGTGCTCGGCGCTCATCGTCTCGACATCGGCGCCCATCCCCGCCCACAGGGCGCGAACGGTCTCGATCGCCGCCGGGTCGGTGCCCTCGGGCGGGGTCAGGATGCACCAGCGGCCCTGGAACAGGGTCGCGAAGCCCGCGTCCGGCCCCGAGAACTCGGTCCCGGCGATCGGGTGCCCGGGAACCAGCGCGACGCCCTCGGGCAGGTGCGGCCGGACCGCCGCCACCACGGCGCCCTTCACCGAGCCGACATCCGACACGATCGCGCCGGGCTTGAGGTGCGGCGCCATCTCGGCCGCCGCCGCCCCGATGGCGCCCACCGGCACGCACAGGATGACGAGGTCGGTGTCGGCGGCCCCCTCCGCCGGGTCGGCCGTGACGACGTCGGCGATGCCGAGGTCGCGCACCCGGGCGCGCACGGCCTCGTCGCGGTCGACGGCCACGATCGTGCGGGCGAGGCCGTAGCGGCGCGCCGCCCGGGCGATCGAGGAGCCGATCAGCCCGAGGCCGACGATGGTGAGGCGGCCGACGGCGGGCGTCCCGGCCTTCAGCGGCTCAGCCATGCTGGCCCCGCACGAAGTCGCCCAGCGCCGCCAGGAACGCCGTGTTGGCCTCGGCGCCGGCCACCGTCACCCGCAGGGCGTTCGGCAGGCCGTAGGCCGTGACCCGCCGGGTGATGAGGCCGCGCTCGGTCAGGAACGCGTCCGCGTCCCCCGCCGAGCGGCCCGGCGCGTCCGGGAAGTGGATCAGCAGGAAGTTCGCGACGCTCGGCGTGACCTCCAGGCCGAGCGCGCGGGCGCCCTCGGTGAGCCTCGGCAGCCACTCGGCGTTGTGGGCCGCGGCGGCCGCCATGTGGGCCTCGTCGGCGATGGCGGCCGAGCCCGCGGCGATCGCCGGGCCCGAGACGTTGAACGGCCCCCGGATCCGGTTGACCGCGTCCGCCACGTGCGCCGGCGCGACCATCCAGCCGATCCGCACGGCGGCGAGGCCGTGGATCTTCGAGAAGGTGCGGGTCATCACGACGTTCTCGGCCTCAAGGGCCAGCTCGAGCCCGGCCGAGTAGTCGTTCGCCCGGACGTACTCGGCGTAGGCGCCGTCGATCACCAGCAGCACGTGCGGCGGCAGGCCGGCGTGGAGCCGGCGGATCTCGTCGAAGGGCAGGTAGGTGCCGGTCGGGTTGTTGGGGTTCGTGACGTAGACGATCCGGGTCCGGTCGGTGACCCGGGCCAGGATCGCGTCGACGTCGACGGTGAGGTCGCGCTCGGGCGCGACCACGGGCTCGCCGCCCGAGGCCAGGATGGCGATCCGGTAGACGAGGAATCCGTGCTCCGAGTAGATCCCCTCGGTGCCCGGCCCGCCATACGCGTAGGCCAGCAGCGACAGCAGCTCGTCCGAGCCCGCGCCGCAGACGATCCGCTCGGGATCGAGCCCGTAGCGCCGGGCGATGGCGGTGCGCAGCGCGGTGGCGCGCCCGTCCGGGTAGGTCTCGAGCTTGGCGGTCGCCGCGTGGAGCGCGGCCAGCGCCGCGGGGCTCGGGCCGAGGGGCGTCTCGTTGGAGGACAGCTTGTAGACCTTGCCGCCGCCGGGCCGCCCGCTCTTGCCGGGCACGTAGGTGTCGATCGCCAGGACGCCGGGACGCGGTTCCGGACGGGCGGGTCGGGGGGCGGACATTGCGGTGCGACTCGGGATGCGCGGGGTTCGTTCGGTTCCGCGTCCGTCTACAGCATTTCCTCTGCCGGTGAACCCGGGGCCGCGCCCGGAGGTGCCGACCCGGCCAGGGCGACTTGTCCGCGTGCACGGAGTCGTGGCTGTATGCCGGCGCTCCGCCGACAGGCGCCCAACACGAAGGATCCCCGCATGCCCCTCGAACGCTACCTGGACGGCGGCGCCCACATCCTCCCCGCCGACGACTCGCTGATCCGCTTCGCCATGACCAACGGCCAGCGGGTGATCGCGGTCGAGGTCCCGGTTCCCGTGCTGCGCCAGCAGTTCGGCGGCGGCGCCGACTCTGCCCCCCTGGAGCTGTTCGCCCGCAATCAGGCGGTGATCGAGGCCGCGGCGAGCCAGGCCTACGACCGGACCGAGACCCCCAACGACCTCCTCGATCTGGGCCCGGAGGATTTCGATACCCGGCCCGCCTCGGCCAAGCCCTGACCGCCAGGCCCTGACCGGCTCGGTCCATCCGGGGCGCCGCGGCAAATCGGCGACGCGCAAATGCCGCGGGGCACTCGCCACGTTTCGGCCTGTTGAACCGGGAGAACAGGGGCGCGTCGGGCGTGCCCCGCCCCGCAGCCCCTGGATGGATCGACGATGCCCGGTGACCTGATCCCCTGCAGCCTCTTCCTGATCGGGATCCTCGTGTCGGTCGCCGCGGATTGCCGCCTGCGCCGTGTCGAGGCGGCTCCGTGGGCCAACGGCTGCATCACGGCCGCCGGCGCCGCCCTGGTCTTCGCGGCCTGCGCGGCCGCCATGCTCTGAGGAACCGTCGGACACCGGACGGACTTTCCCAGCGGCGTCCGGGCCTGCGCCCGGAGGCGCGGCTGGCTGGGCGAGGGTTCCATGGTTTCGATGCAGGCCCTGATCGGCTGCGGTCTCGTGCTCGCCGGCATGCTGATCGAGAGCGCGGCGAGCCGGCACTGGCGGTCGGGCGTCCGCGCGGACCGTCTGGATGCCCGGGCCGCCCTCGCGCTCGGCCTGCCCGCCCTGGGCCTCGCCGTGATGGCCGCCCCGATCGCGTGAGCGACCCGACCGGGCCTGACCGACCGGCCCGCCCGCGTTGACGCTCGACGCCCCGCGCATTACCTCGGCGGGGCTGGCCGCGTCGGGCGAGTGCGGCGCGTCAGGCGATCCCGTGCTCTCCCGGTTCGGATCCGAACCGATACACGGTCGTCAAGACCCGCCATGGACACCCAAACGGACACGGCCCTGAGGCCGGACCCGATCGACGAGCCGGCACGGCGCGCGTCCGAGCGCTCGCAGGCGCTCGACCCGAGGAGCCCGGTGGCGCGCTTCGCCGCCGACACGCCGCTGCTCACCGACGCGGGCGTCGAGCTCGCGCCCTTCCAGATCGCCTACCAGACCGCCGGCACGCTCAACGCCGCGCGCTCGAACGCGGTCCTGATCTGCCACGCGCTGACCGGCGACCAGTACTTCGCCCACACCCATCCGGTGACCGGCAAGCCCGGCTGGTGGGAGACGCTGGTCGGCCCCGGCAAGCCGATCGACACGGACCGCTACTTCGTCGTCTGCTCGAACGTCATCGGCTCGTGCATGGGCTCCACCGGCCCGGCCTCGATCGACCCGGCGACGGGGCGGCCCTACGGGCTGAACTTCCCGCTGGTGACGATCCGCGACATGGTCCGGGCCCAGGCGATGCTGCTGGAGCATCTCGGCATCCGGGACCTGTTCCTGTGCATCGGCGGCTCGATGGGCGGCATGCAGGTGCTGCAATGGGCGGCGCTCTATCCCGAGCGCGTCTTCGCCGCGATGCCGATCGCCACCGGCGCCCGCCACTCGGCGCAGAACATCGCCTTCCACGAGGTCGGCCGGCAGGCGATCATGGCCGACCCCGCCTGGGCGGACGGGCGCTACCTCGAGGCCGGCACGCGCCCCGCGAAGGGGCTCGGCGTCGCCCGGATGGGCGCGCACATCACCTACCTGTCCGAGCCGGCCCTGCACCGGAAGTTCGGCCGGCGCTTCCAGGGCGGCACGGCGCCGACCTTCTCGTTCAACGCCGATTTCCAGATCGAGAGCTACCTGCGCCACCAGGGCCTGAGCTTCGTCGAGCGGTTCGACGCCAACGCCTACCTCTACCTGACCCGGGCGATGGACTATTTCGACCTCGCCGAGGACCACGGCGGCGTGCTCGCCAACGCCTTCCGGGGCACGAAGACCCGCTTCTGCGTGATCTCGTTCACCTCCGACTGGCTGTTCCCGACCCGCGACTCGCGGGCGATCGTGCACGCGCTCAACGCCGCCGCGGCGCCGGTGGCCTTCGTGGAGGTCGAGAGCGACAAGGGCCACGACGCCTTCCTGCTCGACGAGCCGGCGATGTTCTCCGCGGCGCGCGGCTTCATCGACGCCGCCGCCCGGGCGCGCGGGCTGTGACGCGGATGGCGAGCGGCGGGTCCGGCAAGATGACCTTCGGCAAGCTGCCCATGGCCAAGATCTCCTTGGGCAAGATCTCCTCGGGCAAGATCCGGCACGGCGCCCCCTGGGAGAGCGCGGACGCCCTCCCCCACGCGGCCGAGGGTAGCGGCGCCCGCGTCGACCACCTCGTCGTGCTCGGCCTCGTCCCGGCCGGCGCCCGGGTCCTCGACATCGGCTGCGGCGACGGCTCGCTGCTGGCGCTGCTGCGCGACCGCCGCGGCATCGACGGGCGCGGGATCGAGCTGTCCCGGGAGGGCGTGAACGCCTGCCTCGCCCGGGGCCTGTCGGTGATCCAGGGCGACGCCGACACCGACCTCGCCAACTACCCGGACGGCGCCTTCGACGTGGTGGTCCTGTCCCAGACCATCCAGGCGACCCGCAACCCCCGGGTGGTGCTGGAGCACCTGCTGCGCATCGGCCGGCAGGTGATCATCTCGTTCCCGAATTTCGGGCACTGGCGCGTGCGCTCCGAGCTGGCCCTCCGCGGGCGGATGCCGGTCACCGAGATCATGCCGGACGCGTGGTGGGAGACGCCCAACATCCACCACTGCACGATCCGCGACTTCGTCGGCCTGTGCCGCCTGATCGGCGCCCGGATCGAGCACGCCACGGCGCTGGACGCCCGCGGCCGGCCGATGCGGTTCTCCATGCCCTGGTGGGTCTGGAACCTGTTCGGCGCGCAGGGCGTGTTCCTGCTCCGGCGCGAGGATGCCGGGCACTAGCGCCGCTGCCGGTCGCGTCGCGACGGTCTGGAAGGACGGCGACCCGGGTCGAGACAGTCACACCGAGCCCCCTCTCCCGTGCGGGAGAGGGTTGGGGTGAGGGACCGGACGCTTCCGAACGGCGCGCCTCGTCCGGCCAGACCTGATCCCTCACCCGGCTCTCTGCGAGAGCAGACCTCTCCCGACGGATCTCGGGCCTGCCCGAGATCCGCCCTGAGGAGCCCAAGTCGGGCAAGCCCGACTTGGGTGGAGAGGGGACCCGCGTCACGGACGGCACGGGCTCGGCAATCGCCTCCGTCCGAACCCGATCGGGAGCGACTCTCGCATCGCGCTGCTGTCCGGGCCTCGAGGGTCGGCGCCCGCCGCGCCCCGGCCCGGCGATTCCGGAATCCGTCTGAAATAGAGCAGAAACGGAGCTTGGCTATTTCTGGTCGCGTTCCCGTGATCGGACCGTGATTACGGATTCGTCTGGCGTTTTCCCGAGACGTGCGCGTCCACGAGGGGTCGTGGACTGTGTCCGGCCGCGCGGAAGACTTGCCGCAACCGCGAATTCCAGCAGGGTCGACAGGACACGTGCGCCGCGCGATCGTTCACATCGGGATGCCGCGAACCGGCTCCACCGCGTTCCAGGAGGTGCTGGCCCGCCTGCGCCCCCGCCTCGTCTCGGTCGGGATCTGCTACCCGAACCTCGCCCCGCCGGGTGCCCCCGGGAGCGACGACGTCAACCACTACCGGCTCGGCCAGGCGCTGGACCGGCGCCGCGGCGCCGCGGAGCGCCGCGAGGCCCTCGCGCGCCTCGACGCGATCCTCGCCGCCACGCCGGCCGACACGGTCCTGCTCTCCTACGAGGACTTCTCCGTCCAGCGCCCGCTCTGGCGCGTGCCCGGGATCCTGTCCGACCTGTTCGCGCGCCGCGGCTTCGCCCTGGAGGCGGCGCTCGTGGTCAAGCCGCAGGCCGAGCAGCTGGCCTCGGCCTACGCCCTGCGGGCGCAGGTCGTCGCCGAGGGCCGCACGTTCCGCGGCTTCCTGCGCTCCGAGGGCGGGTCCCGGCGCTACGACTACGCGGACCGGCTCGAGCCCTGGCGCCGCGCCGCCGCGGGGCGCGTCACCGCCCTGCCGTACCGCGACCGGCGGTCCGACGCGCCGCTGCTGGCGCGGCTGGTCGACGGGCTCGGGCTGGGCGAGCGCCTCGCCCCGCTCCTCGGCCCGGCCGACCTCGCCTACCGCACCAACCGGAGTTCCGGGCCGGTCGCGGTCGAGGCGTCGCGCCGCCTGTACCGGCTCGGCGTGCACCGGCAGGTGACCGGGCATCGCCGGCTGCTCGGCCACGTCCTCGACGACTGGGCCTGGGCGCGGGGGCTCGACGCGGAGCGGTTCCGCGGCGACGCCCCGGAGGGGCTGGCCCGCGTCGCGGCGCGCTACGCGGCCGGGAACGCGCGCTTCGCCGCCGCCTGCTGGGGGCAGAGCTGGGACGCGGTGATCGCGGCCGCGCCCGCCGCGCCGCCGAACGAGCTCGCTGCCGGGCCGGTCGCGCCCGAGACGGAGGCCGCGGTCGAGGCGCTGGTGCGGGCGGCGGCGGCGCGGGCCGCCTTCCGGTCCCCGCCCGCGTGGCGGCGGCGGACGGCCCACGTCCTGGAGGAGTGCCGGGAGCGCCTCGGCGAAGCCGTCGGCTATCCGGTCTGGCGCGTGCCGTAGGGGCCCGCGCGCCCGTGTCGATGTCCGAGAACCGGCGGCCGCCCCCGCGGACGCTGCCCCAGGCGCTGGACCAGGCGGTGGATATGTGCGTCGTGCAGAAGATCCCGCAGACGATTCCAGAGGCGATCCCGGCCGGCCTCCCTCCGGGCCCCGTGACCTGGCACCCCCTCCAGGCGCGGGAGGCGCGCTGGGCGCGCCTCGGCCAGGTGCCGGTGATCGCGTGGCTGACCGGCCTGTCGGGGGCCGGGAAGTCGACGCTGGCGGCGGAGGCCGACCGGACCCTGGTGGCGGGCGGCCGGCACAGCGCGGTCCTCGACGGCGACAACCTGCGCCACGGGCTGAACGCCGACCTCGCCTTCTCGCCGGAGGACCGCGCCGAGAACGTCCGGCGCACCGCCGAGGTGGCGCGGCTGATGGCCGAGGCGGGGACCGTGGTGATCGTCTCGCTGATCTCGCCCTACCGGGCCGACCGGGCGCTGGCCCGCCGGATCGCCGGCGACATCCCGTTCCTGGAGGTGTTCGTCGACACGCCGCTGGGCCTGTGCGAGGCCCGGGATCCGAAGGGCCTCTACCGTCTGGCCCGCGCCGGCCGCATCCCGGGCTTCACCGGCATCTCGGCGCCCTACGAGGCGCCGGAGCGGCCGGACCTGACGATCGCCACCGAGGGCCGCGGCACCGCGGCCTGCGCCCGCGCCCTGAGCGCGCGGCTGATGCGGCTGAGCCGGGCGGCCGCAAGAGCTGCGGACGAGCCGCGGACGCGCTGACCATCCGGGACCGGGCGCGGGTCCCCTCTCCACCCGAGTCGGGCTTGCCCGACTCGGGCTTCTCAGGACGGATCTCAGGCAGGCCCGAGATCCGTCGGGAGAGGGACAGGGTGAGGGATCAGGTCGGACCGGACGCGGCGCGCCCGGTCGGCGCGTCGATCACGTGCTCGATCCTGGGCGCTCTCGTCCCTCACCCCAGCCCTCTCCCGACCGGGAGAGGGGGCAGGTCGCGCCCGCCCGCGGCGTCGGTGCCCCTATCCGCCCGGCCAGCGCAGGTCCGCCCGCAGGCCGCCCAGCTCCGAGCGGCCGAAATCGAGCTGGGCGCCCGCGGCCTCGGCGACGTCGCGGGCGATGGCGATGCCGAAGCCGGTGCCCGGCCGGCTCTCGTCCCAGCGCTGGCCGCGCCCGATCCCCGCGATGGCCGCGGCGCTCATGCCGGGGCCGTCATCCTCGACGGCGAGGCCCGGGCGGCCGCTGGCCGTCCCGGTGACGCGGACCCGCCGGTGCGCCCACTTGCGGGCATTGTCGAGGAGGTTGCCCAGCACCTCCATCAGCTCGCCCTCCTCGCCCGGATAGGCGAGGGTCTCGGACACCGCCACTGTCCATTCCAGGGAGTCGCCCTCCGGCAGCCGCTGCAGGATCGCGACGAGACGCTCCGCCACCGGGGCGACCCGGCAGGACCGCCGCCGCAGGTCGCCCGCGGCCGCGACCCGCGCCCGGGCCAGCGCCCGCTCCACCTGACCGCCCATCGCCCGCGCCTGCTCGGCGATCTCGGCCGCCAGCGCCGGGTCGGCCGATCCGGTCCGGCGCGCCAGGGCGTCCAGCACCGCCAGCGGGGTCTTGAGGCCGTGGGCCATCTCGGCGGCGGCGTCGCGGGCGCGGATCAGGGCCCGCTCCTGCGCGTCGAGCAGCCGGTTGAGGTCGGTGACCAGCGGCCGGACCTCGTCGGGGAACTGCTCCGGCAGCCGCGCCCGCCGGCCGGCATGGACCGCCAGGAGCTCCGCCTGCAGCACCCGGAACGGGCCGAGCGCCCGGTGCACGAACAGGCCCATCGCCAGGGTCAGGACGACGAACAGGGCGACCAGGGCCGGGACCAGCAGGCGCAGGAACGTGGTCCGGCTCGCCGCGAGCCCGCGCCGGTCCTCCGCCACCGCGACGCGCAGCGCGGTCTCGGCCCCCGGCGCGCCGAGCTGCAGCGGCCGCACCACCGCGATGAGCCGGCCGCCGTCGGGCCCGGTCGTGTCGAGGGTGGCGGGGGCCCGCGCGTCCGCCCCGGCGTGTCCGAGATCGAGGCTCCTGTCCCAGAGGGAGCGCGAGCGCAGCAGGTGCGAGCCCGCCTCCACCTGCCAGTACAGGCCGCCGTAGGGCGTGGCGAAGCGCGGGTCCGGCAGGTCGCGCGAGAGCGTCGGCGCCCCGTCCGGCGCGAGGCCGACCCGCCCGGCGATGAGCTTGGCGGTCCGGTCCAGATCCGCGACGGTGCGGGCGTCGAGCACCCGGTCGAGGATCACCGTGAGGCCGATCCCGGCGAGCACCAGCGCCAGCGCGATCAGCGCGGCCGCCGCGAGGCCGAGCCGCAGGCGGAGGGAGTCGCGCCTCACGATCCGCCCGGTCCGGCGATCAGGTAGCCCTGGCCGCGGCGGGTCTCGATCACCCCCGGCCCGAGCTTGCGGCGCAGGCGCGTCAGGAGCGCCTCCAGGGCGTTGGCCTCGCGCTCGGTCCCGACCCCGTGGAGGTGGTCGAGCAGCTCGCCCGCCGGCACCACCTGCCCCGGCCGGTGCAGCAGGAAGGCGAGGAGCCGGTACTCCAGGGCGGTCAGCTCGGTGGGCCGCCCGTCGACGCTGACCGCGCGGGTGCGGGTGTCGAGCTCCACCGCGCCGGTGCGCAGCACCGGGGAGGCGTGGCCGGCGGTGCGCCGCAGGATCGCCCGGAGCCGCGCGACCAGCTCCTCCATGCGGAACGGCTTGGCGAGGTAGTCGTCGGCGCCGGCGTCGATGCCCTCGACGCGCTCGCGCCAGCCGTCGCGGGCGGTGAGGATCAGGACCGGCAGGGCGACCTCCGCGGCGCGCAGGCGGCGCAGCACGCCGAGCCCGTCGAGCCGCGGCAGGCCGAGATCCAGCACCATCGCGTCGTACGTCTCGGTCTCGGCCCGGAACCACGCCGCCTCGCCGTCCGCCACCACGTCGGCGACGTAGCCGGCCCTCTCCAGCCCCTGCCGGATGTCGGCGGCGATGCGCGGCTCGTCCTCGACGATCAGGACGCGCACGGCCCGGCCTCCTCAATCATCGTCGTCCTCGTCCAGGATCTTGAGCGTGCCGGCATCGACCTTCACGGTCCGGCGCTTCCCGTCGGGCCCGAGGATGCGCAGCTTGTACAGCCAGTGCCCGTCGTCGTGCTTGAGATCGACCGACACGACGTCGCCCGGCACCGCCGCCCGGGCCGCCGCCAGCACCGCGTCGAGGGGGCGGATCTCGCCGCTCTCCAGGGCCCGGCGGGCCCGGTCGGCATCCTCGGAGGCGTGCACGGGCCCGCCCGCGAGGGCGGCCAGCAGGCCGAGGGCGAGAATGAAGACGCGGCGGGACGGGAACGGGCTCATGCGGGCGCAGGCTAGGCCGCGCCGCCTGACGGGACGCTGACAGGCGGCGTCAGGGTCGCGGGACGGGGATTCGGCACAAGGGCGGCCATAGCGTTTCCGGAGACCTGAGACCATGTCGCTCCTCGTCGGTATCCTCCTCGCCTGCGCGG
Organism: Methylobacterium sp. NMS14P; assembly: GCF_028583545.1. Lineage (NCBI taxonomy): Bacteria > Pseudomonadati > Pseudomonadota > Alphaproteobacteria > Hyphomicrobiales > Methylobacteriaceae > Methylobacterium > Methylobacterium sp. NMS14P. The sequence goes on from NZ_CP087106.1 coordinate 2,135,344, forward strand.
CCGGCCTCGCCGGCACCCTCCTCTGCCCGGACGACAAGGGGGCCCGCTCGCGCCCGCCGCTCCTCGCCGCGCTCCTGATCGGCGGCCTGTCCTGGCACGCCCCCGCCCGGGCCGGCGAGATCCTGCGCGGCCCCGCCCAGGTGATCGACGGCGGAACCCTCCGCCTCGGCGCGCGGCAGGTCAGCCTGTTCGGGATCGCCGCGCCGGAGGGCGACGCGACCTGTTCGGATGCCCAGGACCGGCCCTACCCGTGCGGCCGGGACGCCGCCCGGGCGCTCGCCGACCGGATCGGCGGGGCGTCCGTCGCCTGCGAGCCGCGGGGTGACGCGAACACGGCGCTCTGCCGGGTCGGCGACGCGGATCTCGGGGCCTGGATGGTGGCGCAGGGCCTCGCCCTGCCCGACCGGGACCTCGCGCCGGACTACGCGCCCGCGGCGGACCGGGCCTGGGGGCGCCGCCTCGGCCTGTGGTCGGGGGTGTTCCAGGATCCCGCCGAGCGGCGGGGCCGGCGCGCCGCCGCCGCGCTCGGCGCCGCCGGGTGACAGGCCGGTTGTCAGCGGGAACGCTCCCGGGCGCGCCCGGTTGGACCGGCAAGCCCGCCCGGGCGCAGGTGGAACCGCGGAGGCCCCATGAGGATCCTGACCCGTACGACGCTGCTCGCCGCCCTCCTCGCCGGCGCGGCGGGGACCGCTCACGCCGCCGAGGGCCAGGGCAAGGCCGGCCAGGATGCCGGCGCGCCCACGACCAGCATGGGCGCGGGCGGCCTCAGCGGCACCGGCTCCACCCAGGACGGTGCCCGCACGGGCTCGGTCGAGAGCAAGGGGCAGCCGGGCGGCGCGAAGCCGCCCTCCGCTCCGAAGGCCGGGACGGGCCGCTGATCCGCCCCGCCTCGGGCGACGTCCCACCCTGGACCTCGTCCTGAGGCGGGCGCCGCAGGACGAAGGCGCGAACCGGAGGTTCCGTCCGGCCGGATCGCCTACTGCGAGCGGCGGCTGAACGAGACCGCGTAGGCCTGGACCCGGGCGTCGATCAGCGGGTCGTCCGAGACCTCGATCCCGTCGGTCAGGTTGTTCGGCATGAACAGCAGCGCCTTCTCGGCCTCGGCGCTGTCGGGCACGACCTTGCTCACCGTCACGGTGCCGAGATCGACCGTCTTGCGGTCGTCCGGCCAGGGCTTGGTGGCGTCGTTGGTCGGGTCACCCGACTCGGCGAGCTGGGCGAGCATCCTGAACTTCGCGGGCGTCTTGGCGACCCGCGGGCCGATCTCGGCCATCAGGAAGTTCGGATCGCGCTTGGCCGCGTCCTCGGGGGCGAGGATCTCCTCGCCCTCCACCGGCACGAAGCGGAACCGGAACGGCTGCCGCTTGCCGGCGGCATCCACGAGGATGAAGGCGTTGACGCCGTTATAGGTCTGCCGGGCGAGGCTCGACGGGGTCTTGGCGGTTCCGCCCGCGGTGGCGGCCGCCGGGTGGGCGGCGGCGAAGCGCTCCAGCGCGGTCGGATGGGCGGCCTTCGGGCCGCTCTCGGCGGCGGCCCTCAGGAGGTCGCGGAACTCCTCGCCCGTGGCGACGGGGAAGTACTTCAGCGAGTTGGTGACGACGTCCATCTCGGAGCCGTCGCTCAGCTTGAACTTGAGCGCGAGGCCGTGCGGGTTGGCGTCGGCGACGCCGTCCGGGATGGTCGGGACGCCGGTGGCGTCCGAGAACCGGATCGTCACCGGCACCGCCGGTCCCTGGAACAGGGAGGCCTTGCTGATCTTCGCCGCCTCGGGCGACGGGGTGAAGCTGCCCTCGGCGACCACGCCCTTGGCGTGGTTGGCCCGCGCCCCCGGATGCTTGCCGAACAGCGTGTTCATCACGTCGATCGTCTGCTCGGCGGTGGAGGCTTCCTGGGCCAGGGCCGGGGCGGCGGCCGCGAGCGCGGTGCTCAGCAGGAGGGCGAAACCCGATCTCGAACGCGGCATGGGGAACCTCTCGGCAGCGCGGGCTCACGGGAGCCGGCCAATGCGGACCGGCCCATCTTCTAGGGAGCCAGGCAGCGGAGGCACAACCAAAAGCTATGCCGCGGCGTAGCTGGGGTGTGGGTTACGTCCCGGAGGCGGGCTGCAGGTTGAGAACTACGTCTCTGCGAGCGGAGCGAAGCAACCTAGGGCAACACGACGTCCGGCGGTCTGGCGCGACCGGGTTGCTTCGCTCCGCTCGCAGGGACGGTGAGGAGCCCGCTACCGCGCGCCGCGGTGGAGGTCGCCCTCGATCAGCAGGGCGCTGCGGCTGTCGAGCCGCGAGCGGTAGACCTGCAGGTTCTCCATGACCCGCTGCACGTAGTTGCGCGTCTCCGTGAAGGGGATGCGCTCCACCCAGTCGATCACGTCGACGTCGCCCTTGCGCGGGTCGCCGTAGGCGTCGATCCACTTCTTCACGTTGCCGCCGCCCGCGTTGTAGGAGGCGAAGGCGAGCACGTAGGAGCCGCGCCAATCCTCCATCAGCTCGCCGAGATGGGCCTGACCGAGCTTGGCGCAGTAGGCGGGATCGCTGGTCAGCCGGTCGACGTCGAAGGCGGTCGAGACCCGGCGGGCGGTGCGCTGGGCGGTGGCCGGCATCATCTGCATCAGCCCCCTTGCGCCGACGCCCGACTGGGCGCGCGGGTCGAACTGACTCTCCTGGCGGGCGATGGCGTAGACCATGGCCCGCTCCACCTGCGGCACCGCCGTGAAGGTCTCGTAGGTGGGGATCCCGATCGTCGGATAGGCGTGGGCGTCGAGCGGCAGGCCGCGCTGGACCGCGAGCTTGCCGATCGCCACCAGGGCGCGCGGATCCTTCATGTCGGTGGCGAGGTCGCCGAGTGCCTGGAGCTCGCGCGGGTCCGAGAGGTCCCGGGCGGCGTCGATGTAGAGCGGCAGGGCCAGCTCCTTGATCCCGGCCTCGCCGAGCAGGCGCAGGGCGCGGACGGAGAGCCGCCCGTCGAAGGCCTGGCGCTCGGCGCCCTCCAGGTCGGCCGGCGCCCGCAGGGGCAGGCTGGTCTGGCCGAGCCGGGCCCGCGCCACCTGGCCGTAATAGGCGATCGGCTGCAGGGCCGCGCGCTCGTAGAAGCGCTTCGCCTCCTCCGACTGGCCGAGCGCCTCGGCCGCCCGTCCCTGCCAGTAGGCGGCCCGCGCCACCGAGATCGGGCTCTCGGCGATGGCCGCCACCCGGGCGAAATGCTGCGCGGCGGCGGCCGGATCGCCGGCGAAGCGCAGGGCGATCCAGCCGGCGTGGAACTCGGCCTCGATCCGCTTCTCGGGCGTGCGCGCCGCCTGCTGGCTCGCGACCGCGTAGGCGGTCTTGGCGTCGCCGAGGTCGAGGAGCTTGCGCGCCACGATCCGGCGCTCGATCCACCACTCGTCGCCGTCGACCAGCACGTCCGGGTTGCTCGGCGCCGTCGCGAGCACGGCGGCGGCGGCCTCGGGCTTGTCGGCCCGGCGGAGATACTGCGCCCGGGAGAAGATGTAGGACGCGTCCCCGCGCAGCGACGGCGGCACCGCGGCGAGCGCGGCCGCGGCGCCGGAGGACTTGTCCTCCACGGCCCGGCGGGCGCGCACGAGGCTGGCGTAGCCGCCGCCCGCGTAGCCGGCCGCCCGGCCGGCGCTCTCCCAGTCGTCCTTCAGGAGCGCCCGCTCCATCCGGTAGCGGTGGTCGACCCGGGTGAGCGTATCGGGGAAGGCGTCGAGCACCTTCGCTTCCAGGCTCCGCCCGAAGCTCTCGGTGCGCCAGAGGTCGCGGACCATCTCGGCGGCGTCGGTCTCGCAGCCGTCGGCGCGCAGGGCCAGCGCCAGGGCGAACTTGCCCGGCGCGCTCGACGGCTTCGCCGTGGCGAAGTAGGCCCGGACGAGCGCGGGGGACTTCCGCTCGGAGAGCAGCGCCTCCTCGGCCCGTCGGCGGAGCAGCGGGCCGGCCGGCCAGTCCGGGTTGGCCCGGACGAAGGCGACGGTGCGGTTGAAGCCGATCCCGGCGCCCGCGCGGATCGCCACCCATTCGAGCAGCGCCTTCGCGGCCGGGTCGGTGAAGCCGTCGCGCATCCGGTCGCCGTCGGCGACCCGGCCCTTGCGGTAGAGGTCGATGGCGCCGCGCAGCAGCGTCGGGTCGGTGTCGCCGGAGATCTTCGGGCGCCCCGGGTCCGGCACCTCGGGGACCGGGGCCGCCGGGGTGACGGCGGCGTCCGGCAGCGGGAAGGCCACCGGGGCGTCGGGGTCCGCGGAGGCGTAGGCCGAGGCCGCGGCGGGCAGCGTCCGGGCGGGCTCCTCGCCCTTGTCGTCGCCGCCGGAGGCGTGGACCGGGTCGAGCTTCAGGGCGTCGGCCGCGACCGGGTCGGCGGCCTTCGCGGCCTGGGCGCCCCGGACCTGGGCGGTCGAGAGGGCGGCGTCGCTCGCCGGCGGCGTCGGCTGCGAGGCCGGCGGCGTCGCGGGCGCGTCGGTGCCGGCTTGGCCGACCGAGCCGGCGAGCGCCACGCCGACGGTGGCGACCAGCGCGGCGGCGGTGAGGGACGTGCGCTTCGAGGCCGGATGCGAGGCCGCGGGTCGGATCACGATTCCCCCCTACTGATCACCGGAGCGGGAAAGGTCGAGGATCGTGCCGTGACCATTAAGATCGCGTTAACCGTCGCCACGATCTGTTTGCGCGCCGTGACGCGACCGCCTATGTCTGCCGGTCCGTGCCCGTACGATGCGGACCACGCGCGGCGCCGAGACCGCCGAAATCCCAGCTGGGACCCTTTGGGACGCCTGAGATGACCGAGATGACCGGGAGCCGCCTGCGGGGCTCGCTCACCGCGCTTGTGACGCCCTTCCGCGACGGGGCCTTCGACGAGGCCGCGTTCCGAAAGTTCGTGCGCTGGCAGATCGAGCAGGGCAGCCACGGCCTCGTGCCCACCGGCACCACCGGCGAGAGCCCGACCCTCACGCATGCCGAGCACGACCGGGTGGTCGAGGCCTGCATCGACGAGGCGGGCGGGCGCGTGCCGGTCGTGGCCGGCGCGGGCTCCAACTCCACCGCCGAGGCGGTCGAGCGGGCGCAGCACGCCGAGCGCGCGGGCGCCGACGCCGTCCTGGTGGTGACGCCGTACTACAACAAGCCGACGCAGGCGGGCCTCTACGCCCACTTCAAGGCCGTCAACGACGCGGTCGGCATTCCGATCATCATCTACAACATCCCGCCGCGCTCCGTCGTCGACATGAGCGTCGAGACGATGGCCCGGCTCTTCGAGCTGAAGAACATCGCCGGCGTGAAGGACGCGACCGCCAAGATCGATCGCGTCAGCCAGCAGCGTCAGGCCATGGGTGAGAGCTTCATCCAGCTTTCGGGCGAAGATGCGACGGCGCTCGGCTACAACGCCCACGGCGGCCACGGCTGCATCTCGGTGGTGGCGAACGTCGCGCCGCGGCTCTGCGCCGACCTGCAGGAGGCGACGCTGTCGGGCGACTACGCCAAGGCGCTGACCCTCCAGGACAGGTTGTTCCCCCTCCAGACCGGTCTGTTCGCCGAGGCCAACCCGGCGCCGGTGAAGTACGCGCTGTCGCGGCTCGGCCACATGACCGACGAGCTGCGCCTGCCGCTGGTGCCGGTGACCGAGCCCACCAAGCGCATCGTCGACGACGCCCTGCGCCACGCCGGCCTTCTGGTCGACTGAGGGAAGTCACGCATCATGGCCCCGAAACCGGAGCCCAGTCGGCGCATCGTCGCCGACAACCGCGCCGCGCGCTATCACTACACGATCGAGGACACGCTCGAGGCCGGCATCGCGCTGACCGGCACCGAGGTGAAGTCCCTGCGCGGCGGCAAGGCGACGATCGGCGAGGCCTATGCCGGACCCTCCGGCAACGACCTGATGCTGTTCAACGCCTACATCCCGGAATACCTGGAGGCGAACCGCTTCAACCACGACACCAAGCGCCCGCGCCGCCTGCTGCTGCACCGCCGCCAGATCAACAAGTTGATCGGCGCGACCCAGCGCCAGGGTTACACGGTGGTGCCGCTGAAGATCTACTTCAACGACAAGGGGCGGGCGAAGGTCGAGCTCGGCCTCGGCAAGGGCAAGCAGGCCCACGACAAGCGCGAGGCGGTCAAGGAGCGCGACTGGCAGCGCGACCGGGCGCGGCTGCTGCGGGACCGGGGCTGAGGCCGCGCCGTCATCGCGAGCGGAGCGAAGCGACCCAGGGCGGCGCGACGTCCGCGGGCGTGGTGCCGCTGGATCGCTGCGCTCCGCTCGCGAAGACGATCGTTCCGACAGGGGGGCCGCGGAGGACGGGATGCGCTCGCCTTGCGCTGACCGCGCGATGTCTCAAGATCCCGGATTCGCCTGTGCTGCGTCCCGAGCCTGCGATCCTGCGGAGCGACCCATGCCCTCCACCCACGACGCCCTGCCCGACGCCCTGCCCGACGACCTGCCGGTCCCGGTCGACGACGGCGCGGCCGACCATCTCCGCGGGATGCGCCTGCCCGACGTGGCGCTCACCGCCACCGACGGCCGCACGGTCTCGCTGGCGCGGCTGGCCGACCGGACCGTGGCCTACGCCTACCCGCGCACCGGCGAGCCGGGACGGCCGGGCCTGACACCCGACTGGGACGCGATCCCGGGCGCCCGGGGCTGCACGCCGCAGGCCTGCGATTTCCGCGATCACCACGCCGCGCTGACGGACCGCGGCGTCGCCCAGGTCTTCGGTCTCTCGACCCAGACGAGCGCCTACCAGCGCGAGGCGGCCGAGCGCCTGCGCCTGCCCTTCCCGCTGCTGGCCGACCCGCACCGGGCCTTCGCGATGGCGGCGCGCCTGCCGGTCTTCGAGGCCGGCGGCCAGGTGCTGCTGCGCCGCCTCACCCTGGTGATCGACGACGGCGTCGTGAGCGAGCTGTTCTACCCGGTCTTCCCGCCGGACCGGAGCGCCCGGCAGGTCCTCGACTGGCTCGACGGGGGCGGCGCCTGAGGCGCTACTCCTCCTCGGCCTCCGGCTGACGGATGCCGTAGCGGTTCTCCAGGCCCGGATTCGCGCGGCCCTCGCCGCGGTAGCGCGTCGGCGCCTCCCCGGAGGCCCGGGCCGGGCGCTCGCCGGGCTCGCGCCCGATGCGGCCCGCGAGGCTCGCGAGGTCGACGAACTCGTCGGCCTGCCGCCGCAGCTCGTCGGAGATCATCGCCGGCTGGGTCTGGATCGTGGAGATCACCGTCACCTTCACGCCGCGCCGCTGCATCGCCTCGACGAGGGAGCGGAAATCGCCGTCGCCGGAGAACAGGATCATGTGGTCGATGTGCGGGCTGAGCTCGAGGGCGTCGATCGCCAGCTCGATGTCCATGTTGCCCTTGTACTTCCGGCGCCCCATCGAGTCCGTGAACTCCTTCACGGGCTTGGTCACGACGCGGTAGCCGTTGTAGTCGAGCCAGTCGATCAGCGGCCGGATCGAGGAGTATTCCTGGTCCTCGATCATGGCCGTGTAGTAGAATGCCCGAAGGAGGTTCTCCCGCGACTGAAATTCTTTGAGCAACTTCTTGTAGTCGATGTCGAAACCGAGGGCCTTGGTGGTGGCGTAGAGGTTGGCGCCGTCGATGAAGATGGCGCTGCGCTGGGTGACTGGCATGAACAGGTCAGGTCCCGGAAAATCGTGGGTGACAGGAAATCGTCTGAACAATCGGTCAGGGTACGCCCGGGGCGAATGGCCGGGACGAACGGCCGAGGACGGTGCTCCGCGATCGCGGCCGCCACGCTCTGCAATCCGGGGTGGGCCGGCGCGGTCGGAGATCCGCGCGACTGCCGCCCCGGCCGCCGGACCATTCGTTTCAAACGGGTCCGTGTCAAGCAGAGCACGAGATTGTGCGGTCGTGAAAAACTGGATCCGTGGCCGGGATTAATTGCCCGAGACAGGGATTCATCATGAAAACGGTGGTTTACGGAAGTTGATCCTGTAAACCTCAGATGCGTCGCGCGCCGCGCCCCTCGGCCTCAGCCGTTCACGCGCTCGACGCTGTTGACCGGGCGCTTGCCGCGCAATTCGGCGATGATCGCGTTGAGGTGCTGGAGGTCCCAGACCGACAGGTCGATGGTGATGTCGGTGAAGTCCTGGGTGCGCCGCTTCATCGAGATGTTGTCGATGTTGCCGTCGTGGTCGGCGATCACCTGGGCGATCTGGGCGAACACCCCGGGCTCGTTGATCGACTTGAGCGCCAGCCGGGCGGGGAAGCGCTCGCCGCCGAGCGCCTCCGTGTCCCAGCGGACGTCGAGCCAGCGCTCCGGCTCGTTGTCGAAGGCCGCGAGCGCCGCCGACTGGATCGGGTAGACGGTCACGCCGACGCCGGGGGTCAGGATGCCGACGATCCGGTCGCCCGGGACCGCGCCGCCGTTCGGCGCGAAGGTCACCGGCAGGTCGCCCGCGAGGCCGCGGATCGGGATGGCGTCGCTGCGATCCGCGTCCTCCCCCTGATTGCCGCCCTCGGCGCCCGGGAAGGTCAGCCGCATGGTCTGGTCGGAGGAGCGCACGAGCCGGCCGGCGCCGCTGGCGGCGCCCTGCGCGGCGGAGGGCCGGCGCTCGTCGCGGTGGTCGGGATAGACGGCGCGGACGACGTCGCCCGAGAACATCTCGCCCCGCCCCACGGCGGCGAACACGTCCTCGGTGGTGGCGCGGGCGAGCCGCGGCAGGGCGCCCCGGAGCTTGTCCTCCGAGAAGGTCTTGGCGGCGCGCTCGAAGGCCCGGTCCAGGATCTGGCGGCCGAGGCCGGCATATTGCCGCCGCACGGCGGTGCGGGTCGCCCGCCGGATCGCCGCGCGGGCCTTGCCGGTCACCACCAGGGATTCCCAGGCCGCCGGGGGCGAGGCCCCGTCGGAGCGGCTGATCTCGACCTCGTCGCCGTTGGCGAGTTCGTGCAGCAGCGGCGCCATCCGGCCGTTGATCTTGGCGCCCACCGCGGTGTTGCCGACGTCGGTGTGGACCGCGTAGGCGAAGTCGATCGGCGTCGCGCCGCGCGGCAGGGCGATCAGCCGGCCCTTCGGGGTGAAGCAGAACACCTGGTCCTGGAACAGCTCCAGCTTGGTGTGCTCCAGGAACTCCTCGGGGCTGTCGCCCTCGGCGAGGAGCTCGATGGTCCGGCGCAGCCACTGGTAGGCGCCGCTCTCGGCGGCGAGCCGGGGATGCACGCTGCCCTCGGCGCGGGCCGGGTCCTTGACCAGCTCGGCGCCGACTTCCTTGTACTGCGCGTGGGCCGCGATGCCGTACTCGGCGATGTCGTCCATGGCGCGGGTGCGGATCTGCAGCTCGACGCGCTGGCTCTTCGGGCCGATCACCGTGGTGTGGATCGAGCGGTAATCGTTCTGTTTCGGGGTCGAGATGTAGTCCTTGTACCGGCCCGGAACCATCGGCCAGCTGGTGTGGACGATGCCGAGCGCCGCGTAGCAGTCCTGCACGGTGTCGACGACCACGCGGAAGCCGAAGATGTCGGAGAGCTGCTCGAAGGCGACGGACTTGCGCTCCATCTTCGACCAGATCGAGAACGGGCGCTTCTGCCGGCCGCTGACCTCGGCGGTGATGCCCTGCGCGCCGAGCTTCTCGGTGAGCACCTGCGCGATGGTCTCGACCACGCTCTCGGACTTGGCGGAGAGCCGCGTCAGGCGCTGCGTGATGGTGGCGTAGACCTCCGGCTCCAGGTTGCGGAAGGCCAGGTCCTCCAGCTCCTCGCGCAGCTCCTGCATGCCCATGCGCCCGGCGAGCGGCGCGTAGATGTCGAGCGTCTCCTGCGCGATGCGGTGGCGCTTGTCCTCCCGCATGTGCTGGAGGGTCCGCATGTTGTGCAGGCGGTCGGCGAGCTTGACCAGCAGCACGCGGACATCCGCCGCGACCGCGAGCAGCAGCTTGCGGAAGTTCTCGCCCTGCGCGGCCTGCTTGGAGACGAGGTCGAGGCGCTTGAGCTTGGTCAGGCCGTCGACCAGGGCGCCGATCTCCGGCCCGAACAGCCGGCGGATCTCCTCGAGCGTCGCCTCGGTGTCCTCGACGGTGTCGTGCAGGACCGCCGCCACGATGGTGGCGTCGTCGAGGTGGAGGTCCGTCAGGATCGCCGCGACCTCGAGGGGGTGGGCGAAGAACGGGTCGCCCGAGGCGCGCTTCTGCGTGCCGTGCGCCTGCATCGCGTACACGTAGGCGCGGTTGAGCAGCGCCTCGTCGGCGGCCGGGTTGTAGCGCTTGACCCGCTCGACGAGCTCGTACTGGCGCATCATCCGCCGGGACGGGACCGGCGCGTCCGGGGCCGTGCGCGGGGCCGGGATCACGCGCGACGGTTCCGCGGCCGCCGGGACGGCGCTGGCCTCCGGCGGCGGGGCCGCGCCGGGGGCCGGCGGGCCGGCCACGGAACGAGAGAACCCGGCGTCTCCGCCGGGTCCGGTCTCGGTCAGGTCGCGCGCGTCCAGGCCCACGTTTCCAGGCTCACTCGCCCTCGTCGTCGGTCTCGACCGGCGGGGCGAGGTTCTCGAGGCCGCGCAGCAGGTCCTCCTCGCTCATGCGGTCGAACTGGACCGCCGCGTCGTCGCTGGAGGACTGGGGCGCCACCGCGGCGGCGGCCGGCGAACTCGACAGCAGCGGCACGGTCTCGGCCTCGGGCTCGTCCACCTCGACGTACTTCTGCATCGAGTGGATCAGCTGCTCCTTGAGGTCGTCGGCCGTGATCGTCTCGTCGCCGATCTCGCGCAGAGCCACGACCGGGTTCTTGTCGCGATCGCGGTCGATGGTCAGCGGGGCGCCGGCGGCCAGGAGGCGGGCCCGGTGGCTCGCCAGCAGCACCAGCTCGAAGCGGTTCTCGACCTTCTCGATGCAGTCTTCGACGGTGACGCGCGCCATGCGGGGCGGCTCCTTGGGCTTGAGCGACGGGTGATGTCGGGTATGGCGGCACTCTACACCGGATGCCGTTGTGCAACAAGCACAGCGGGTTGCGCAGGGCGCGCGTCCGGCGCGAACCCGGCGCGCGTCCGGCAGGCGCCCGGCGCGCGTGCCGGTCCGGCCGACCCGGGGCCCGCGGGGACCCTGCGAGGCGCGCCGTCGACGCGCGTCGCGGTGCGGCGTGGTGCGGCATCATGGTGCGGCGCATTGTTGACACCCGGGGCCGCGGGTGCGAGTGCGCGCGCCATTCCAGAGTCTCGGCCGACACGGGCGGCGTTCGCGCGCCGCGCGGCGCCGGCGATCAGGACGCAACATGCGCGCACTCATCTTTCCGGGCCAGGGCAGCCAGGCGGTCGGCATGGCGCGGGACCTCGCGGAGGCGTTCCCGCAGGCCCGGGCCGTGCTCGACGAGGTCGACGCCGCCCTGGGCCAGAACCTGTCGCGGCTGATGTTCGAGGGGCCGGTCGAGGAACTGACCCTCACGACCAACGCCCAGCCGGCGCTGATGGCGGCGAGCCTCGCGGTGCTGCGCGTGCTGGAGGCCGAGCGCGGCCTCGACCTCGCCCGCGACGTCGCCTGCGTGGCCGGCCACTCGCTCGGCGAGTACGCGGCGCTCGCGGCCGCCGGCAGCCTCACCGTCGCGGACGCCGCCAAGCTGCTGCGCCTGCGCGGCGAGGCCATGCAGGAGGCCGTCGCGCCGGGCGCCGGCGCCATGGCGGCGCTGATCGGCACCGATCTGGAGGCCGCCCGGTCCGTCGCCGAGGCGGCGGCCGACGAGGCCGGCGACGGCGCGGTCTGCGACGTCGCCAACGACAACGGCGGCGGCCAGGTGGTGCTCTCCGGCGACCGCCCGGCCGTGGAGCGCGCCGTCGGCATCGCCACCGGCCGCGGCATCAAGCGCGCCGTGATGCTCAACGTCTCGGCGCCGTTCCACTGCCGCCTGATGGCCCCGGCCGCCGAGGCCATGGCCCGGGCGCTCGCCGCCGTCGCCCTGGCGGCCCCGCGCGTCACCCTCTACGCGAACGTCGCGGCCGCCCCGGTCACCGATCCGGAGGCGATCCGCGCGGCCCTGGTCGAGCAGGTCACCGGTACCGTGCGCTGGCGCGAGAGCGTCGCCGCCATGGCCGCCTCCGGCGTCGACCGGTTCTACGAGCTCGGCGCCGGCAAGGTGCTGACCGGCCTCGTCAAGCGCATCGCCCCCCAGGCGAGCGCCGCCGCAATCGGCACCCCCGCCGACGTCGCCGCCTTCGCGCTCTGATCCGCGCGCTCTGATCCGACGGAGTCCCGCATGTTCGATCTCACCGGCCGCAAGGCCCTCGTCACCGGCGCGACCGGCGGCCTCGGCCAGGCGATCGCCCGGGCCCTGCACGCGCAGGGGGCCGCCGTGGCGCTCTCGGGCACGCGGCCCGCGGCCCTGGAGGCGCTCGCCGCCGAACTCGGCGAGCGCGCCAGCCCCGTCGCGGCCGACCTGTCCGACAAGGACTCGGTCGAGGGCCTCGTCCCGGCCGCCGAGGCCGCGATCGGCCCGCTCGACATCCTCGTGAACAATGCCGGCATCACCCGCGACAACCTCTTCATGCGGATGAAGGACGAGGAGTGGGAGCAGGTGATCGCCGTCAACCTCACCGCCGCCTTCCGCCTGTCGCGGGCCGCCGTGAAGGGCATGATGCGCCGCCGCTCCGGGCGGATCGTCAACATCGGCTCGGTGGTCGGCAGCACCGGCAATCCCGGCCAGGGCAACTACGCCGCCGCCAAGGCCGGCCTCGTGGGCATGACCAAGGCCCTCGCCGCCGAGGTCGCGTCGCGGGGAATCACCGTCAACTGCATCGCCCCGGGCTTCATCAGCTCGCCCATGACCGACGCCCTCAACGAGAAGCAGCGCGAGGGCATCCTCGCCCGCGTGCCCGCCGGGCGGCTCGGCGAGGGGTCGGAGGTCGCGGCGGCCTGCCTCTACCTCGCCTCCGCGGAGGCGGGCTACGTCACCGGCCACACGCTGCACGTGAATGGCGGGATGGCCATGTACTAGGGCGCGTATACCGGTTCCCGGCCGGCGGGAACGGCGCGCGAATCACCCCCGCCGACACGCAAGTGCCACACCCATGAAGGCTTTCTGAACGGGCCCTCGCCAGGGCGGGAACCCTGTGCTACCACCCCCCGCAGCCGTACAGGGGGTTGACGGTTCAGCGGGTTTTCAGTCCAAGGCCCTCCGGCGGGGGCGTCCCGGCTCACGCGCCGGTTCACCTCAGAAGCACGCGCGATCGGACACCGGCCCGTCACAACAAGCCCGCAAGGGCGCGACGCGGCCACGGCACCACCCCGAGAAGACTGACAGACCAGAAGGACGAGGACGGAAGACCGATGAGCGATATCGCTGAGCGCGTGAAGAAGATCGTCGTCGAGCACCTGGGCGTCGAGCCCGAGAAGGTGATCGAGAGCGCCAACTTCATCGACGACCTCGGTGCCGACAGCCTCGACACGGTCGAGCTGGTCATGGCCTTCGAGGAGGAATTCAACGTCGAGATCCCGGACGACGCTGCCGAGACCATCCAGACGGTCGGCGACGCCGTGAAGTTCCTGGAGAAGAACTCCGCCGCCTGAGGCGCCGGGGACCGGGTTTGACGCGGCGCGGGTGAGGCGAAACAGCCCCCGCGCCGTTACGCGTTTCAAGGCTCGGAGTCGTGACGGGTCCCGCGGGGACCGATTCTGCCTCCGAGCACGTTAGGACGATGCGCGACCGCGGCGGTGCCGGCGGGGCGGCGCCTCAAGACGGGACAGGGCACATGCGGCGGGTGGTGGTCACGGGTCTGGGGATGGTCACGCCGCTGGGCAGCGGGGTGGAGCACACCTGGAGCCGGCTGATCGCGGGCGACAGCGGCGCCGGCCCGATCCGCGGCTTCGAATCCGCCGACCTGCCCTGCCGGATCGCCGCGCAGGTCCCGTTCGGCGACGGCACCGACGGCACCTTCAACCCCGACCTCGTGATGGAGGTGAAGGAGCAGCGCAAGGTCGACCCGTTCATCGTCTACGCGATGGCGGCGGCCGACGAGGCGCTGAAGGATGCCGGCTGGGCGCCCAAGAGCCACGAGGACCAGTGCGCCACCGGCGTGCTGATCGGCTCCGGCATCGGCGGCATCGGCGGCATCTACGACGCCTCCGTGACCCTACACGAGAAGGGCCCGCGCCGGATCTCGCCGTTCTTCATCCCGGGCCGGATCATCAATCTCGCCTCCGGCCAGGTCTCGATCGCCCACGGCCTCAAGGGGCCGAACAACGCCGTGGTGACGGCCTGCTCCACGGGCGCCCACGCCATCGGCGACGCGAGCCGCCTGATCGCCCTCGGCGACGCCGACGTGATGGTGGCGGGCGGCGCCGAGTCGCCGGTGAACCGCCTGTCGATCGCGGGCTTCTCCGCCTGCCGGGCGCTGACCACGGGCTTCAACGACACGCCCGAGAAGGCCTCCCGCCCCTACGACCGCGACCGCGACGGCTTCCTCATGGGCGAGGGTGCCGGCATCGTGGTGCTCGAGGAGTACGAGCACGCCAAGGCGCGCGGCGCGAAGATCTACGCCGAGGTTGTGGGCTACGGCCTCTCGGGCGACGCCTACCACATCACCTCCCCGTCCCCGGACGGCGACGGCGCCTTCCGCTGCATGACCGCCGCGGTGAAGCGCGCCGGCATCTCGCCGTCCGAGATCGGCTACATCAACGCCCACGGCACCTCGACGCCCATGGGCGACGAGCTGGAGCTGAAGGCCGTGGAGCGCCTCCTGGGCGACGCCGCCGCGAGCGCCACCATGTCGTCCACCAAGAGCTCGGTCGGCCACCTGCTGGGCGCCGCCGGCTCGGTCGAGGCGATCTTCTCGATCCTGGTCCTGCGCGACAACGTCATCCCGCCGACGCTCAACCTCGACAACCCCTCCGTCCAGACCAAGATCGACCTCGTGCCGTTCGAGGCGAAGCGCAAGCAGGTGGACGTCGTGCTGTCGAACTCGTTCGGATTTGGCGGGACGAACGCGTCGCTGGTGATGCGGCGGGTCGTGTAAGCGCGTCGTCGTCTCCCGCCGGCACGCGTCGCGGGTCTTCGGAACGTCGTCCGCAAGTTCTGGCCGCGCGCTGACGTCCGGAATACGGGCTTCGATCTAGCGATCGTGCCCGCGCAGGCACTGGTCCTGATAGTCCGCGAGCCCGGCTTCGTGCGCGCTGTGAGCGAGACCCCGCGCGCCCTCCTCCTGGCAGACTGCGCAGCAGCCTCGACTAGAGGGGGCGCCTTCGAGGCCCGCGCGGCGCCCTGGCCCTTCAGGATGAAGCCGTGACCGGGATCCGGATCACGCGCGCCGCGCGGCCCCTGCCCCCGCGTCCGGCTACCAGCCCTGCCGCTCGTTCTCCCCCGGCACCCGCCCCTGCGGCGTGAGCGTGTGCACCACCTCCGGCAGCGCCTGGGCGAGCTGCGACAGCAGCGTCTCGCGGTCCAGCCCGGTCTGGCTCTGAAGGGTGTCCACCGTGTCGGGGCCGAGCGCCCGGGCGAGCTGGTCCGGGGCCACCGGGCGGTTGGTCCCGTGGCCGATCCAGGACTCGATCACGTCGCCGAGGCCGCCCTGGCGGAACCGGTCGACCAGCCCGTCGAGGCCGCCGAGATCCCCCTGCCCGTCCGGGGCGGCGCGGCTCGGCGGTGGGGCGCCGCCGGGGCCGTCGAGCATGCCGGAGAGGTCCGAGAAGTCGCCGGGCGGCAGGGACGGGTCCGCCGGCGCGCCCGGGCCGCCGTCGCGGCGGCCGCCGTACTGGTCCCAGCCGCCGATGTCGCCGCCGTCGTCGGGGCGGCGCCCGCCGGCATCGGCGGGGTGCTGGCCGGGATCGCGCCCGTAGGGGCCGGCGCCGCCGGAGCGGTCGGCCTCGGGGCCGGGCTCGCCCCGGTGCCCGCGCCCGAAGATGTCGCCGAAGCCGCCGCTGGCGCCCTTGGCCAGCAGCAGCATCAGCAGCGCCTTGACCAGGGGCGACATGCCCCCGGAGCCCTGCTTCTGCCCGCCGAACACCTGACCGAGCACGCCGCCGATCGCCGATTCGAGCAGTCCCATGCGCGTCTCCCCCGTGGGTCCGGGCCGGACAGGCCCGGGCGAACAACAATCCGGGGCGGGCCCGGGTTGCCTCGCTCAGCGGGCGGGCGTCGCGAGCGCGGCCTGCGCGGTGCCGCCGCCGGTGGTGGCATCGGCGGGCTCGACCAGCGGCACCGTCGCGGCCGAGAGGATCAGGCCGGCCAGGAACAGGCCGGTGGCGGCGGCGCCGGCGCGGGGGCGCGGCAGGCGGACGGCGCGGCGTCGCGCGGGATGGGGACTGTCGACGGTCCTGGACATCGCGGCCTCTCCGGTTCGGGGCGGGCCCTCGGGGCCCTTCTGCCGGAAAAACGCCGACAGGGGGCGGAGAGGTTCCCGCGCCGTCAGGTCCGACCGACGAGACGGCGTCCCAGCGCCCCGAGCAGGCAGGCCGCGCAGTAGACCGGCAGCATCAGGGCCGCGCCGTCGAGCCACAGGCCGGGCAGGCCCGGCACGAACCCGGCGATCGCCGCCGCGGCCACCAGCCCCGCCACCACGCAGAGGCCCAGCGAGACGGCGAGCCGGTCCGGCCAGCCGACCAGCGCGCCGACCACGAGGCCGAGCGCGGCCGCCCCGGCGAGCCCGGGCCAGAATCCGGCGAGCAGCAGCGTCACGGCCGTCCGGCCTCCCTGCGGGCGCGATGGTGGCGCGCGGATGGGCGCGCTGATGGGCGCGGCCCGGCTGGCGGGCGCGTGGCGGAGCGGGTGTCCGTCACGGCAGCAGCGCGAAGACGACGGGGCCGGCCGGCCCGTCCGGCCCGGCCGTGACCTGCTCCGGCCGGGCTCCGGCCTGGAGGAGATACTCCACCACCGCCTGGGCGCGCAGGCGCGGCAGGTCGACCGGCGGCTCGTCGGGGGCCTCGGTGGGCTTCTTCGCCGCCGCCTTGCCGGGCGCGGCCGGCTCCTTCCTGGCCGGACTCGCCTTGCCTCGATCCTTGGCCGCGTCCTTCGCCGCATCCTTGGCCGCGTCCTTCGCCGCATCCTTGGCCGCGTGCGTCGCGGCTTCCTTGGCTGCCGGGGCCGGATGCGCGGGGGGCGCCGGCTTGGCAGGGGCCTCCGGCTTGGCGGCGTCGGCGACCCGGGTCGGCTCGGCGGTCGCGCCCTCCCCCGGTGCCGGTCCGGCGGCCGGGGTCGCGGGCGGCTTCGCCGGGTCGGCGGGGCCCGAGACCGCGACGCGCAGCGACGGGCACGTCTTCGCCAGGGCGGCGAGGGCGTCGAGGGTCGGGTAGAAGGCGGGTGTCAGCACGGCGCCGCCCGCGGGGAAGCGCAGATCCGCCCCCGCCAGGGCGGCGGAGGCGTCGGCGCGGCAGGTGGCGGGATCGCGCCGCTCCGCCGCGTCCCGGGCCGTGACGCTGGCCTGCCCGATCCAGCCGGGGGGCAGGACCTCGGCGAGCCGGTCGGGCGCGCGCGCGGCGCCCTCCCGGTAGAGGCTCTCGCCCGTCAGCGTCAGGGCGCGGTCCGAGACCGCGACGGTCCCGTCCGCGAGGTTCGTCACCAGCGGGGCGGCGGCGGCCAGCGCGTCCCCGAGATCCGGCGGGGCGCCGTCGGCGAGGCGGGTGCGGTCGATGACCGGCTCCCGGAACAGGCGCGGGCGCAGCGCGGCGAGCACCCGCTCCCGGGTCGCCGCGTCCGGCAGGTGGCCGGTGAGGGTCACGGCGTCGGCGGTCCGGCGGATCGCCACCCGGTAGGGCGAGAGCGGCCGCGCCGTGAGCGCCACCCGCCCGGCCGCCACGCCGGCGGGTCGGCCGTCGCGCATCAGCGCCTCGGCGTCGGGGAGCGCCTGCCCGTCAATGGCGTCGCCGGTCACCGAGACCGCCCCGTCCTGGAACACGACCTGCCCGGACTGGATCAGCTCGGCGAGCCTGAACGCGAAGGCGATGAGGGTCTTCGGGTCGATCGCCGGGTCGAGCCCCCGGGCGGCCAGGAGCCGGTCCTCCACGGTGCCGCCCGCGGCGGCCTCCGTGGCGGCGCGCAGGGCGGCCTCGCGGTCGGCCGCCGAGGGGGCGAAGCCGTCGAGGACGAGGCCCCGGACCGATTTCTCCACGGCGAACCGGTACGCGGCCACCCTGGGCGGCAGGATCTCGACCCGCCCGACGCTGAACCCCTCCGGCGGGTTCGACAGGGCCGCCCGCAGCGCCTCGTAGGCCGGCACGTCGAGCGCCTCGCCCGACAGGCTGAGCACGGTGTCGCTGAGCGCCGCCCGCCCGCCCCTGGCGAGGCCGGAGAGCCGGGCGGCCAGGAACGCGGCCGCGCCGGCGAAATCCGGCGGCGCGCCCCGGGCGGCCCGGGCGGTGTCGTCGAGGCCGGTGCCGGGATCGAGGGCGCCGGTGATCCGCGCCTCCAGGGCCCGCCGGCCGATCTCCACCGGGCGGCTGCCTTCGAGGGCGATCCGGTTCTGACCCGTGCGGATCGCCGCCCACTGGAACGGCGCGGCGGTCTCCACGATGCCGAGCTCGGAGACGATGCGGCGCGGGCCGTCGAGGGCCGCGAGGCGGGACAGCGCGGTGGCGCGTTCGGCGACGTCCGGCGCCTCGCCGGCGGCCACGAGGTCGCGCCCGCTGGCCTCCAGGCGCAGCCACGGCTCGCCGGTGGCGGTGGCCGTGCCGGCGGCGATCGCCGCGCCCTCCGCCGCGAGCCCGTCGGCGATCCGCGGGGCGGCGTAGAGGGTCGCGCTCGCCCAGATCAGCGCGAGGGCCGGCAGGCCGGCGAGCCAGCCGGCGCTGCGCAGGCCTTGGGCGAGGGTTTCGGGCAACGGCACGGTCGCAGGTTCGGGCGCAGGTCGGGACGCGGGTCAGGACGCGGGTCAGGACGCGGGTCGGGCAGATCCTGTGCCGAGAGCACACCGCCTTTCCGGCAGCATGAAGGCCGGCGGCCTCCTTTCTCCCACCCGACGGCGCCGCGCCGCGTCCCTGCGCCGCCGGAACCGGTCGGACGCCCTCCGGTTTCCGAGCCATACCGTGTCCCGGCCCTCGCCGCCGTCCCCGCCTGTGGAGCGTGCCATGCGGTCCATCCTCGCTGCCGCCCTGCTGCTGGCGATCGCCGTCCCGGCCGGGGCGCAGAGCCTGTCGGCCACCGCGACGGTTCCGAGTTCGGCCGCGCTGGAGCCGATCACCCCCATCGCCAATCCCGGCCAGCTCAGCCTGGGCGGCAGTTCCACCACCGGGCCCTTCCCGACCGTCTCGGCGCAGACCGGCGGCCTCGTGAATGCCGGCCAGCTGAGCTTCGGCGGCGGCGGGGGCGGAGGCGGCGGCCGCATCGGCGCGTCGGCCGGCGCCTCGGCCGGGACGACGCTCGGCACCACGACCGCCGGTTCGGGCGGCGCGGGCCAGCTCGGCGGCCTGGGATCCACCGCGACCGGCGGTGCCGGCGTCACCGGCACGACCCTCGGGACCGGCGGGACGATCGGCGCCACCGGGGTCCGCAGCGGTCTCAGCGGTGCGTCCCGCACGGGACCGGGCTCGAGCACGGGGAGCCTCCTGACGTCGACCCTCGGCACGGGCGGGCTCGGGGGCGGGACGGGCCTCGCCTCCGGCCTAGGCACCGGTGTCACGGGCGCCGGAACCGGTATCGGCGCAGGTGTCGGAACAGGTGTCGGAACAGGCCTGAACGCCGCCGGGACCCTCGGATCCTCGCTCGCGACGGGCTCGACCGGCGTCGCCGGGTCGACCGGTGCCGGCAGCGGCGTGGCCAACGCGTCGGGCATCGGCGCGACGGGCACCACCCTGTCCACCGGCGGGCTGTTCGGGCTGTTCGGACTTCTCGGGCTCGGGACCGGAACGGCCGCCAGCGGGACCGCGGCCGTGACGGCATCCGGGGCGGTCGGCACCGGCACGGGCGGCGCCGGGATCGCCGGGACGCCCGGGCTGCCCGCGGACGACTCCGCCCAGGCGGCCCGCACCCTGCCGACCGGCGGCGGGGCGATCGGCGGTGCCGGCATCGGCGGCGCGGCGGCCGCGCCGATCCGGACCGGCGACCTCTGCGGCGGGCCCTTCGCCGAAGCCTGCCTCGGCCAGGGGTTCTGAGCGGCCTCCGGGCCCGGAACCGGGCCGAACCGCTGCCGTTGCTTCTGTGCCGGCACCTCGGCCGGGACAGGAGACAGAGATGAACGTCATGCTGGGCCGCGTCTCACTCGCGGCCGCTCTCGTTATCGGCGTCTCGGGCGCTGCCCTGGCGCGCGATGCCGGGTCCAAGGGCCACGGTGCCAGGAGCGCGGCGGGCCTGCACGGGATCGGCTTCAACGAGCCGAAGTTCCGCTCGGACCTGCGCACCGGCAAAGAGCAGCCCTATACGTGGCCGGTGAGCGACCGCTATCGCCCGGTCTCGCAGCCCTTCTACGGTCGGGCCTACTGAGCCGCCCGGCGCACGCTCCGCCGAATGGATGAGTGGCGGCGCCCCGCTCCGCCGCGCACAACCGAGGCCGGCCCCGCTCCCGTCATCGGGACGGGGGCCGATCGGGCAATGGCCCAGAGGCACGGGGTCCGTGGCGTGCCGGCTCCCGAGGCAGGAGAGTGTGATGCATCCGCTGAACCGGCGCGTCGTCGCGGCCCCGGTCCTCGCGCTCCTGGTCGCCGCGCCCCTGCCGGGTCGGGCAGGCGAGTTCGCGCAGGCGCCGCCGGCGCCGGGCATGGCCCTGGCCCTGCCCGATCCCGGCATGGCCAACGGGGCGCCCGCCCCGACGGCGGCGCCGCCTCCCGCCCCGGCCGCGGAGGTGCCCGCCCCGGTCAAGGCCGTGTCTGTTCCGGCGGTCGAGCGCCGCTTCCGGGCCCTGGGCAGCGGATTCTCGTCGATCGACGGACAGCTGCCGAACCAGCGCACCGGCCAGCGGCATCAGCACGTCGTCCGCGACATCTGCATCGGCTGCTGATCCGCTCCGCCCGCGGCGCGGCGCCGGCTAGTGCGGTGCCCGCGATCGGGAATTCGCCTGGATCCAGCGCGGCGAGAGGATGTCGCCGGCCTCGGTGATGATCCAGGGCTGGGCCTCGCCGGACTCGATCGCCGCGATCGCGACGGCGAGAGCCTCGCGCAGGGTCGCGAAGGGCCGCCCCTCCGCGGCGTGGCCGGGCGCACCCTTGGGCCAGATGGTCAGCTCGGCTCGTCTGTCGAGGTCGGAGGGCGTCATCGGCGCTCTCGTGGTGCTTCGCAGGATGCTTGCGCGGGATAGGCGATTTTCTAGCGTGCCTGTGTGACGCGGATCTGGCGCTGAGGCCTCTGATTCGTGTCGCGGGCCGCGACGCCAACAATGCTCACGCTCGCCCGACGGTTTCGATCGATCCGGGGATGGCGCGCCAAAAACAAATGACGCGCTCCTCAAGTTTGATTTGAGAACGCGCCGGTGGAAGTTTAGTTCATTTGCATCGAATGCATGGCGCGCGCGATCCGTGCCTGAATTCACGGCTGAGAATTCCCCGGAAACACTGCAATACCGTGCCGTCATGGCGATATGGTGCAATGCGCAAATTGCATGCCGCGCCGCACAAATCCGTGGTCTCCTGCGCTGGTCGATCGCATCCCGCGGTCGACGCCGCGATCGAACCGGAGACGCACCATGCGCACGATCCTTATCCTCGCGTCGGCCGCGCTCACCTCGGCGGCCTTCACGGGTCTCTCCGCCGCCGACGACCGCCTGCACCTGACGCCGCCGCTCTATCGCGATCAGGCCCGGCCCGCCCAGCAGATCCGCGCGATCCACGATCTGACCACCACGCCCCAGCCCGTCGCCGCGCCGGCGACCGTCAACGGGACGGTCTCGTCCCTCGGCCGACCGATGGTCCAGGCGTCCGTCGAGGCCGGCCGCTGAGCCCGCTGCCGGGGACGGCGCGCCTCGAGCGGCTCCGTCCCCGGCCACGGCTCAGACGATGTGCAACTCCTGCGCGGCCACCGATGGTGCCACGCCGCGACGGATCAGCCGCCGCGTCCGCGCCCGCTGATCGAGCTCGGTGCTGAGGGCGGTCCCCGCCGCGCGATACCCCTCGAACCACAGATCCGCCCACGCGTACTGCGCCGCCAACACGAGCAGGACGGCGTTCTCGGCCTGTCTCAGGCCCAGCCGCAGGCTCTCATCCGCCAGGCGGCCAACCTCCCCGTACATCATCTCCAACTCCGCGTCCGAACACGGCCGGCAGTGCCGCGAAGGGCCGCCGGCCACTCGCCCTGAAGCCGCTCGGCGGTTCCGGTCAGTGCGACGCCGCCCCGGCGGCCTCGTGAGCCGCGACCGCCGCCTCCCGGGCCGCATCCTGCCCCTGCTCCAGGGGCGTGCGGGCCGCGTCGGCGCCCCGCTGCAGAGCGGCGCCGGCGCGCTCGGCTCCCTGCTGGAACGCGCTCTGGGCCAGGCTGCCGACCTCCTGGGCCTGCGCCTGCAGGGCCGCGAGGCGCTCGCGGGCGTACTCGGCCTGGAGCGCGGTCGCCTCCGAGTGCGATCTGGCCGCCGCGAGCTTCCGCGCGTGATCCAGACCGGCGCGGATGTTCTGCTCCGCGTGCTCCAGGCTGCGGGCGTACGGGGCCTGCGCGTTGGTGCGGGCGAGATCGGCGGTCCCGTGCACCGTGTCGGAGGCGCACCGCGCCGCTCCGATGAAGCTTTCGAAGGCCTCGCGGGCCTGCGCGACGCTGGTCTCGGCGCGGTCGCGGATCTGGTTCGGGACCTCGCAGCTCGACATCTGTGCCATGAGCGGTCTCCTGTCGGCCGCCATCCGGGTGCGGCCGGCCCGTTTGTGCATCGCACACGTGACGGCGTCCAGGGATCGCCCGCGTGCCGGCGCGACCGGTCAGATCTCGGTCTCGCGCCGGACGACCGCCTCTTCCCCGCTGCCCTTCTGCGCGAGGCCGACCTCGGGATCGTCGGTCGGGAGCGTGGCCGGTGCCGCCCTCTCGCGGCGCTCCGCCGGGACCGTATCCGCCTCGCGCGGATCCGGATCGAGGCTCGTCGGGGCTGCGGTCTCGCGCGCGCTCGTCATGCGGTCTCTCCCTGCCTGCAGCCAACGCGACGGCGCGGGTACGGGTCCCGGGGCTCCGTCACGATGGCGGGAGGCGCGTTTCGGATCGCGGCTCTATATGGGAGGCGCGAGCAGGGAGAGTGGTGTGTTCACCGTCAAGGGGATTGATCCGTCCGGGCGCGTCATGACGTTCGCCTGCGGGACGGACGAGCAGGCGATGGAGAAGACCTGGGAGCTGGCCCGGCGCGGCTTCCGCGAGATCACGGTCGCCGATCCGAAGGGCAAGGAGCTGTCCGCGGCCGCCTTCGAGCGCTCGCTCAACATCGACTGGGAGTGACGCGCGCCCGGCCGGCAACGCCGCCGCCCCGGTCTGTCGGTGAGCGTGGTCGTGCCGAGCGCCGGATGATCCGCCGGAGGCGCCCGTCAGCTCGGTTCGAGTTCGCGCCAGAGAGTCACGCGGCCCGACCGCGCCGTTTCGGGGATGTCGGTCGTGGCGCCGATCTCCTCCGCCTTCCGCCAGATCGCGCGGCAGACGAGGATCTCGCTGCTCGCGTCGATGCTGAGGATGAAGCTGTCCGGCACGATCTCGGCATCCGGAAGCGCGACCCGCACGCCGCCGGCGGACCGGTCGTAGACGATGCAGGGCAAGCTTCGATGCTCGTCGACCGAGATGCTGCCGGTCTCGTTGAGAAGCGTGCGTGGAGCGCTGCGTCGTTCGAACATCACCGCCTCGAGAACCTCTGCCCGACAGGATCGGTCACCCGGGTTCAAGCGGGGTTTGCGAAATGCCTCGAATTGTCGGGATGCCCGCGTCCCTGTGAATTCTGCGCTCTTTATGCGGGTTCGGCCGAGTACCGGATGCGCAGAGCTTCGCCGCCCGCCGAGCGGCGGGGGCAGCGAATCCGAGGAACCGGGGCGGCCTCGGTCGGGTCGCCCGGCGGCTCGAGGCCTGCCCCAGGATCGACCTACCCGGTCACGACCTCGACGAGGGTGGTGAGGAAGCCCAGCGCGACCGCGCCGATGCCGCCCATGAAGGCGGCGTCCCACCCGGCGAACTCCCGCGACTGGGGTGCGCGCAGGAAGGCGAACAGTGTGACCGCGGCCCCGCAGATGACGAGAGCGAGGGCCAGGAGAATCGGACGAGACATGGCGTTTCCCTATGCGCCGGTCTCGCGGCCCTTGAGGGCTCTTGTAAACGGACGAGTGCGACCGGCTTGATCTGTTCAGGCTCTTCCGTCGTCAAAACATGACAGACGAAGACGCGGTGAACAAGACGCTCATCTGTTCTGCACTGCGGAACATCCGCCGCAAGGCCGCCTTCGTCCGATCTGGACGCGGGACTCGCGGCACGCGCGCCGCCGGAGTCGCCATTCTCGAGGGATGCCGGCCGACTGAACCGCCCGGACCGGCCCGGGAGACGGGATCCGACGGGATCAGTCGATGAAGACCCGGACGCCGTCCGTGTTCAGGATGTCGCGCTGGTCGGCGCACCACTGCTCCGCTCCGACCGCGGCGATCTCGTCCGCGACCCGCCGGCCCTCCTCGGCGATGGCGTTCCGGGCTCGCGGGTGGCCGAGGGACACGTCGAGGGCTCGGCGCACCGTGCGGGACAGACCCTCGGAAACCGTGTCGTCGATGGTGTAGAGCTTGCGGCAGTACAGGACGATACCGGCCTGCGCGCCGACGATCCGCACGAGCCCCTGAATCGTCTCGGTGCGCTTGGTGTCGTCCGTCTCCTCGGCAGCGCGGGCCGCGCCCGGCAGGACGGCCGTGGCCAGGAGGGCGGCGAGCAGCAGAGCGCGAGTCATCCGGGGCATTCCTTCGGTCCGAGGCTGGACCCGACTCTGGAACGCCGCACCGGGCGGACCGTGCCACCCCTCACCGCAGCGCGCGGGGCCGGCCTCGCGGGCGCGCCCGTCAGCTCCGGTCGGTCACTTCCGGGCGGCCATCAGGTCGTGGGTCAGGACGGTCAGCTTGCCGATCAGGTTGCTGATATCGGAGCCCTTGCAGGACCATTGCGTGCCGATCGCCTCGCCGTCCGCCGAGACGGAGACCACCGCCACCGAGCGCAGCCGGCCCTCGCGGGCCAGTGCCAGCTGGTCCTGCAACACGGCGATGATCGACGCGGTGTCCTCGTCCACGACCGCGGGCGCGATATGCGCCGGGAACGGCACGACCGAACTCGTCATCGTCTGCTCTCGCTTCATCTCGCCGAACCCTTCGGTAGCATCCTCGGGCTCCGGCGTGCGCATCAGCTTTGTGCAGAGTGTGGCAGCTTGTCCGTGTCGCGCGATGTCCTGGGCGTGTGTGGCGAGGATGCAACGATCTCGGCGCGGTTTCGGGCCACGCGGCGGTCGGCTCCCGCGCTCCGGGAGGGGCCGGCCGCGGCCGCGCGACGCGCCGGGCTCCGCGACGCGTCGTTGCGAGGGTGCCCCGGGCGGGGCACCCTCGGGGGTCTTCATCCTCAGGCGGCCTTGCGGCCCTTGCGCTCGCGCTCGGCCATGGCGCCGGGCTGGCCTAGGCCGATCGCCTTGGCGAGGGCGGAGCGCTGCTCGGCGTAGCTCGGAGCGACCATCGGGTAGTCGGCCGGCAGGCCGTAGCGATCGCGGTAGCTGCGCGGGTCCAGGCCGTGGCTGGTCAGGTGACGCTTCAGCGTCTTGTAGGTCTTGCCGTCGATGAAGC
Organism: Methylobacterium sp. NMS14P; assembly: GCF_028583545.1. Lineage (NCBI taxonomy): Bacteria > Pseudomonadati > Pseudomonadota > Alphaproteobacteria > Hyphomicrobiales > Methylobacteriaceae > Methylobacterium > Methylobacterium sp. NMS14P. The sequence goes on from NZ_CP087106.1 coordinate 2,160,918, forward strand.
TGACGATCCCGTCGTGCCGGACCGACTTGCGGATCTGGGCCGCGCTCGGCTTCTCGACCTCGGCCTCCGGAGCCGCCCCGATCTCCGCCGTCAGAGTCCCGGTGACGAGCCCGCTGATCGCGCCGTGCACCCGCGCGATCAGCGCCGGCAGCTCCGCGGCCGGCACCGGATTGTTCGACACGTAGGCGGCGACGATATCGCCCGCCAGCTCGATGAAGTTGGAGTTGGGCCCTGTGGTTTCTTCTGTCACTGCAAGATTCCTGGTGTGCCCCTCGCCCGGGATCTGCTACTTTTGAGCACTGAATGCAAGTTACAAAAGCGTTGGTTGGCCGCATCCGGTGCATGATTGGGGTGCCCGCCGCGGAGAGCGGACAGCTATTTCTGGCGATTTGCGGCGGAGTATTTCCGGGCGCCTCCCGAGGCAGCTTATCGACTGCGGTAGAGTTTCCACTCTGCGGAACGACCAGAACGTGCATCTGGCGGCCGCGACGCCGATGCGCCCCGGCCGGCAGCGTGTTTCGCCGTCATCCGCGGTGACGCGCCGGCCCGGGCGTGGCATGGCCCGACCATGCTGATGCTCGCCCTTCTCGTCGCCCTGCTGGCCGTCGTGGTCGCCATGTTCGTCCTGCGGCGGTGGACCGGGCGTCTGGCCTCGCTCGCGACGCTGCTGGCCGGGGCGATCATGGTCCTCTGGCTCGCCGAGGTCGGGCTGCTTCCCGGAACGCAGGGGCCGTTGACGGCGTATCGCCCCCTCGTGCCCGGACTCGACCGGTAACGGTCCGGTAAGTGTACCGGGCGGAGCATGGAGCATGCCCACGCTCTCCGCCCCGCGCCTGCTCACGTTCCTGGTATCGGCCGTGCTGATCGGCCTCGCCGTCGCCAGCCTGTACACGCGCATCCCGATGGTCGGAAAAACCGTCGTGGCGCACCGGCAATGGTTCTTCATCGGCGCCTACGCCCTGCTCGCCCTCGGGGTGACCACCCGCAGCCTGTAGCGGACCGCGCCGCGGCCCGTTCGCGACCGCTCGCCGCGCCGAGGAGGCCGGAATGACCCTGAAGACCACCTACCTCGTGCAGCCGTTCGAGCTGCACCGGAACCGCCTGCGCCCCGCCCGCCAGGAGCCCGCGCAGAGCGAGTTCGGCGCCCTCAAGAAGGCGGAGGCGCTGGCCGCCCGCATGCCGGGCGCCGCGGCCCTCAAGGTCGTGGCCGACGACGAGACCGGGGAGCTCGAGGGCGTCACCATCCTCGGCCAGTTCGGGACCGTTCCGGACGATTTCGCCGAGAGCCTGCTGGGGAGCTGACGCCGCCCGCTTGGCCCGCCTTACAACCGGCCGCCTCTGGGGGTGCGACACGGGCGACCTCGGATTGCGGCCCTCGGGAAACTACGTAGAAACAGCGGAGATTGATCCTTGCGAGCTCCGGCGCTCGCTGAGCTCGCATCCGTGCCCCGCTATTTCATCGACCTCCACGACGGCGCCAACCTGGTTCGCGACCGCGACGGCTTCGATCTTCCGGATCTCGCCGCGGCGCGGGCGCAGGCGGTGCGCATCCTGACCCGGCTCGCGCAGGGCCTGACCGATCCGATGGAGCGGCAGGATTACGTGATCGCCGTGCGCGACGCGCAGGGCGCGGTCCGCCTGCGCCTGCGGCTCTCCTACGATGTCGAGGGCGGCTGACGGCGCGGCCGGCGCGCGGAGCGGGAAAGTCCGGCGCCCGGGCGCGTTGACGACGGCCGGCGCACCGGAAGGCCAGGAGATCGCATGCGACGTCCAACAGGTTTGACCGCCCCGCTCGCGGCGGCGCTGCTGCTGCTCGGTCCCGGCGGACAGGCGGTGGCGCAGACCGCGCCGCCCCCGCCGGCTGGCTTCGCCGCGGCGACGGCCGACAACGCCGCGCTGCTGACGGTCTTCCTGCGCCACGACCAGTCCCGCCCGCTGGCGGAGCTGAACGCGCAGCTCGCCAAGCAGGGCTTCTACAAGGCCTTCCCGCCGCCGGGCATCGAGGTCGTCTCCTGGAACGTCGTCATGGGGATCGGGCAGATCATCGTCCTGCGGCTGCCCGCGTCCCGCCTGCGCGAGGTCAACCGCGTCCTCGAGGACACGGCCTGGGGGGCCTACCGCACCGAGTTCTTCCCGACCTACGATTACAGGGCCGTGGGCCTCGCGGAGCACGAGAAGGCGCGCTGAGCGCCGTCCCGGCCGCCTCAGGCCGGCGCCGCGTTCGAGGCCGCGCCGCCCCGATCCGCCGGCCCGGGACCCAGCGCGTCGTCCCACAGGTACGGATGGCCGAGGCGCTTGGCCGCGTACATCGCCGCGTCGGCCCGCTCCGCCAGGGCCTGCGCCCGGGTGGCGTGCAGGGGCGCGCAGGCCACGCCGATCGCCGCGCCGATGCGGATCGGCGACCCGGTCCCGAGATCGTAGGGCTCGGCGAGGCGGGCTTGGAGCCGCAGGGCGAAGCCGAGGGCCGGCGCCGGCGCCGCGTCGCCGAGCAGGATGGTGAACTCGTCGCCCCCGAGCCGCGCGGCGCAATCGCCCGCGCCCAGCGCCGCCCGCAGGCGCTCGGCCAGCTGCCGCAGGAGCGCGTCGCCCACCGCGTGCCCGTGGCGGTCGTTCACCGGCTTGAAGCCGTCGAGGTCGAGGCACAGCAGCGCGCAGGGCGCGCCGTCGAGGTCGGCCAGGGTCCGGTCGAGCCGGGCCGCGAAGAGGTTGCGGTTCGGCAGGCCGGTCAGCGGGTCGTGGTGGGCCATGTAGCGCAGGAGGGACTCCGCCCGGCGGCGCTCGGTCACGTCCTCCCACAGGGCGGTCCAGCCGCCGCCGGCCTGCGGGTGCAGGGTGATCGCGACCTGGCGCCCGTCCGTGAGCGTCTGCACCACGGCGTCGGTCGCGCCCCGGGCGAGGAGCCGCCGGCGCGCCGCCCAGAGGCCGCAGGGATCCCGGTCGGCCGGGAGGGCCCCCGCCGCGCTCGCCGCGCCCACCGCCCGGGCGTGCATGCCGGGCCGGACCCGGCTCGCGGGCGGGCCGAACAGGCGCCGGAACCCGTCGCTCACGAACAGCAGCCGGTCGGCGGAATCGAACAGGCACAGGCCGTGCGGCAGCGAATCCAGCGCCTGAACGATGCCGGGTCCGAGCTTGCGCCCGCGGCCGAGCCCGTCCTGGCGCCGGTCGCAGGCCACCTGCCGGTGGCGCCGCGCCAGCCTCGTCGCCGCCCTGCCCGCCTCCGCCGCCATGGCCGGTCCCCCGAAGCGCCCGACAGCGTCGTCGGGCGATTGCCGGAACGTGCCGGCCCGGAAATTAGTCTCCGATCTTCATAGAATGGGATTCCTTTCGCCAACCTTGACGAAAGTCGTGCGCGTTGAGCGATCCGTGCCGAGATTGACCATCCGCAAGTTGCGAGCGCGATCCCGGCGCGCGAACTCTGTCGGTCGACGCGTCGACGCGGTCGATTCGCTCCGTCGTCCCGGCGCCGCCGCGCGGCCCCGGGACGCGGTCTTCCGGAGGCGCCGTCAGGGCGCGTCGTGCCGGTCGTGATGGCCGTCGAGCACCGTGTCGCTGGTCGGGACCGTCGCGGCGACCGCCTCGGCGCGGCGGATGTCGGGCGCGGTCGCCTCCTCCACGAAGGCCGCCACGGCCTCGGTCAGCGGCAGCGTGCGGGTCTGCTGGCTGCCGAGCCGCCGGATCGAGACCGTCCGCTCCTCCGCCTCGCGGCGGCCGAGCGCCAGCAGCACTGGCACCTTGGCGAGCGAGTGCTCGCGGACCTTGTAGTTGATCTTCTCGTTGCGCAGATCCGCCTCGACCCGCAGGCCCGCGCGCTCCAGGGTGCGGATGACGTCCCGGGCGTAGGGATCGGCCTCGCCGGTGATCGTCGCCACCACCACCTGGACCGGCGCCAGCCACAGGGGGAAGTGCCCGGCGAAGTGCTCGATCAGGATGCCGGTGAAGCGCTCCATCGAGCCGCAGATGGCCCGGTGGACCATCACGGGCGGCTTCCGGGCGCCGTCGGCGTCGATGTAGAAGGCGCCGAACCGCTCGGGCAGGTTGAAGTCCACCTGCGTGGTCCCGCACTGCCAGTCGCGGCCGATGGCGTCGCGCAGCACGTACTCGAATTTGGGCCCGTAGAACGCGCCCTCCCCCGGGTTGACCGCCGTCTTGATCCGGCCGGCCGACTGCTCCTCGATCTGCGCGAGGACCCGGGTCATCACGTCCTCGGCGTGGTCCCAGAGGGCGTCGGAGCCGACGCGCTTCTCGGGCCGCGTCGAGAGCTTCACGACGATCTGGTCGAATCCGAAATCCGCGTAGGTCGAGAGGATCAGGTCGTTGATCTTCAGGCACTCGTCGGCGAGCTGGTCCTCGGTGCAGAAGACGTGGGCGTCGTCCTGCGTGAAGCCGCGCACGCGCATCAGCCCGTGCATGGCGCCGGACGGCTCGTAGCGGTGCACGATCCCGAACTCCGCCATGCGCAGGGGCAGGTCGCGGTAGGATTTCAGCCCGTGCTTGAAGATCTGCACGTGGCCGGGGCAGTTCATCGGCTTGAGGGCGAACCAGCGCTTGTCCTCGGCCTCCTCGCCCGCGGACTGCGCGGCGAACATGTTCTCCCGGTACCAGCCCCAGTGGCCGGAGGTCTCCCACAGGGCCTTGTCGAGGATCTGCGGCGCGTTCACCTCGGCGTAGTCGCCGCGCAGGCGCCGGCGCATGTAGGCGATCAGCTCCTGGAAGATCGTCCAGCCCTTGGCGTGCCAGAAGACGACGCCCGGCCCCTCCTCCTGGAAGTGGAACAGGTCCATCTCGCGGCCGAGCCGGCGGTGGTCGCGGCGCTCGGCCTCTTCCAGCCGGTGCAGGTAATCGTCGAGGTCGGCCTGGGCAGCCCAGGCCGTCCCGTAGATGCGGGTCAGCATCGGGTTGTTCGAGTCGCCGCGCCAGTAGGCCCCCGCGACCTTCATCAGCTTGAAGGCGGTGCCGACCTTGGCCGTCGAGGTCATGTGCGGGCCGCGGCAGAGGTCGAACCACTCGCCCTGGCGGTAGATCTTCAGGTCCTCGCCCGGCGGGATCGCGTCGACCAGCTCGACCTTGAAGCCCTCGCCCTTGCCGGCGAACAGCGCCCGCACGTCCTCGCGCTTCCAGACTTCCTTGGTGAACGGAGCATCGCGCGAAATAATCTCGCGCATCTTCGCCTCGATCTTCGGGAAGTCCTCGGGCGTGAACGGGGTCTCGCGGTGGAAGTCGTAGTAGAAGCCGTTCTCGATCACCGGGCCGATCGTGACCTGCGTCTCCGGCCAGAGCGCCTGCACGGCCTCGGCCAGCACGTGCGCGCAGTCGTGGCGGATCAGCTCCAGGCTGCGCGGGTCGGTGCGGTCCAGGAACTCGATGCGGGCATCGCGGTCGATCGGGTCGTCGAGGTCGGCGACCGTGCCGTCGAGCGCCATGGCGACGGTGCGCTTGGCCAGCGACTTGGCGATGCCCTCGACCACGGCCCGGCCGGTCGTGCCGGCGGCGATCTCCCGCGTGTTGCCGTCGGGGAAGGTGAGAATCGGCATGGTACGAGCGTCTCCGGGCTCAGTCCTGCATACGGGGCAGGTAAGCGGTTTCGAGGGAGCGGCCGTGTAGACCGATTTCCCGGGCGAGGGAACAACGGCGCGGCGCAACTTCACGCATCCCTGCCCCCCGCCCGCCGTTCCGGTGCGCGCCATCGTCCCCGCGCGCCGTGCGGCGCCGGGGGCATGGCCCGGGACGCGAGCACGAGGGACGCGGGACGCCGCGGGATCGCTCACGGGACGCCGCGGACAGGAAGTGCAAAATAGGAAAGACGGTCACGATCGGAAGGCCGCGGGTCGTCTCGGCGCGTGAGTGCGAGACGCCGGTCCCCTCTCCCGTGCGGGAGAGGGACAGGGTGAGGGATCAGGCCTGCCCGGACGTGGCTCGACGCCGACGCACGGCGATGGTCGGCCCGATCCGGATCCGTCGTATCCCTCACCCCAGCCCTCTCCCGCACGGGAGAGGGGGCACGGCGCGGATGTCCCGATCGGGGACGCCCGCCGTCCTGACCGCCGCAGCACGATCGGGAGCGGCCCCGGGATGACGCGCCTCTCCCCAATGTTGGGGCCGGGGCTGGAAGACGGCCCCGTCCGGCGACATGCTGGCGCGGCGCCTCCTCGACACAGACAGGGGGCGCCCGGACACTCGGAACGGGGACACCCGCATGGCTGCGCGCATCGCCCTCCTCGGCCTCGGCGCGATGGGGCATCCCATCGCCCGCAACCTCGCGGCCAAGCGGGCCTCCGGCGCCGAGACGCTCGTCGCGATCGATACCGACCCGGCGCGCCTCGCCGGTCTCGACGCGCCGGGCCTCGTCGCCACCACCGATCCCCGCCAAGCCGCCGGCGCCGAGGTGCTGTTCCTGTGCCTGCCGAACGGCGACGCGGTCGAGGCGGCCCTCCTCGGGACCGGTGCCCTGGCGGAGCGCCTCGCCCCGGGGGCGGTCGCGGTCGATCTCAGCACGATCGCGCACGCCCAGGCCCTGGCGATCGGCCGCGCGATGGCGGCGACCGGGCGCGCCTTCGTCGACGCGCCCGTCTCCGGCGCGCCGGCCGGCGCCGAGGCCGGGACGCTCACCGTGATGTGCGGCGGCGAGGCCGGGGCGGTCGCGCGGGTGCGCCCGCTCCTGGAGCGGATCGGCACGACAATCCTGCACATGGGCCCGGCCGGGTCCGGCCAGCTCACCAAGACGATCAACAACGTGCTGTACGACATCAACATCGCGGCGCTCGCCGAGGTGCTGCCGATGGCCGTCGCCATGGGGCTCGACCCGGACCAGGTCGCCCAGGTGGTCACCACGGGCACGAGCCGGAGCTACGCCGCCCAGTACTTCGTGCCGCGCATCCTCCGGGGACAGTTCGACGAGGGCTACCCGATGGGGGCGGCCTACAAGGACCTCGTCGCCGCCGCGGCGGTCGCGGCGGAGAACGGCTTCCCGATGCCGGTCACCGCGGCCGCCACCGCCACCTACCAGACCGCCCTGCGCCAGGGCCACGGCGACCGGGACAAGGGCGCCATGGTGCTGCCGTTCGAGGACCTGCTCGGGGTCCGGGTGCGGTCGCGGCCGTAGGGGCCATCGGGCGGTCGTTCCCGACCGTCCCGCCCGCGCCCTGGAGCTTACGGCAGCTCGAGCACGTCCTTCAGCGGCACCACCGCCAGGACCTGCCCCGACGCGTCGGCGATCTCGAAGGACTGCCCGGCCAGCACCGCGCCGTCGACCTGCTGGATCTCCAGCAGCGCCCGGGCGGAGCGCTCCGCCTCGGTGCGGGCGGCGTCGAGGTCGGGCAGGTCGGAGCCGTCGAGGTCCTCGACCAGCCACTGACCGTCCCGGATGTGCAGGTAGAAGTGCGGCATAACCGCAGAACCGCGCTTACCGCCTCCGGTTGCGTCCCGCCCGGATTGCGCTCTCCACGTGTGGCCTTTCGGTCACTCCGCGGCCGCGGTCTCCGGCACGGCGGCGTGGCCCTGCCGGGGCGGCAGCACCGGCGCGTCGGCGCGCTGGAGCACCTCCAGGGCGGCGTCGGCCTCCCGCTGGCGGTCCCACAGCGCCGCGTAGACGCCCCCGGCCTCCAGCAGCGCGGCGTGGGTGCCGCGCTCGACGATGCGGCCGTGGTCGAGGACCAGGATCGCGTCGGCGTTGACCACCGTCGACAGCCGGTGGGCGATCACCAGGGTGGTCCGGCCGCGGCTGACCCGGTCGAGCGCCGCCTGGATCTCGGCCTCCGTGAAGGAGTCGAGCGCCGAGGTCGCCTCGTCGAGGACCAGGATCGGCGGCGCCTTGAGGATCGTGCGGGCGATGGCGACCCGCTGCTTCTCGCCGCCCGAGAGCTTCAGGCCGCGCTCGCCCACCGGGGTGTCGTAGCCCTCCGGCAGCCCCGAGACGAAGCGGTCGATCTGGGCGAGGCGGGCCGCCTCCCGCAGCTCCGCCTCGGTGGCGTCGGCCCGGCCGTAGCGGATGTTGTAGCCGATCGTGTCGTTGAACAGCACCGTGTCCTGCGGGACCATGCCGATCGCCGCCCGGAGCGTCGCCTGCGTCACCGCGGCGATGTCCTGCCCGTCGACGCTGATCCGGCCCCCCTGCGGCTCGTAGAACCGGAACAGCAGGCGCGAGAGCGTCGACTTTCCGGCGCCCGAGGGCCCCACCACCGCCACGGTCTGGCCCGCCGGGATCTCGAAGGTGACGCCGCGCAGGATCGGCCGCTCGGGATTGTAGGCGAAGCGCACGTCCTCGAACCGCACCGTGCCGCCCGCCACGGCGAGCGGGGCGGCGCTCGGCCGGTCGGCGATCTCGGGGTTCTGCCCGAGGATGCGGAACATGTCGTCGATGTCGATCAGCGCCTGTTTGATCTCGCGGTAGATCATGCCCATGAAGTTCAGGGGCATCGAGAGCTGCACCAGCATGGTGTTGGCCAGCACGAAGCCGCCGATCGTCGTGCGCCCGGCCAGGATGTCGCGCGCCGCGAGCCACATCACCACGGTCATGCCCAGGGTGAAGATCACCGCCTGCCCGGCGTTGAGCACCGCCAGCGACACGTAGGTCTGGGTCGAGGCCTTCTCGTACTTGGCCATCGACTCGTCGTAGCGGGCGGCCTCGCGGCGCTCCGCGCCGAAGTACTTCACCGTCTCGTAGTTGAGCAGCGAGTCGACCGCCTTGGTGTTGGCGTCCGTATCCGACGCGTTCATCCGGCGGCGGATCGCGATCCGCCACTCGGTCGCCTTGTAGGTGAAGGCCAGGTAGGCCGCGACCGTCAGGAAGGCGGTCGCCGCGTAGGTCCAGCTGAACTCGTAGGCCAGCACGCCGAGCACCAGCACGAACTCGACGATGGTCGGCACCAGGGTCAGCACCATCAGGCGCGACAGCTCCTCGATGCCGGCGCGGCCGCGCTCCAGCACCCGGGTCAGGCCGCCGGTCTTGCGCTCCAGGTGGAAGCGCAGGGACAGGCGGTGCATGTGCTCGAAGGTCTGGAGCGCCAGCCGCCGCACCGCGTGCATCGCCACCTTGGCGAACAGCCCGTCGCGCACCTGGGTCAGCGCCGACATGGCGATCCGCGAGACGCCGTAGAGGGCGATCAGCAGCATCGGCGCGGCGAGCAGCCCCGTGGGCACGGGCTCGTCCTTGCCGCCGACCGCGGCGACCAGCGCGTCGGTGATCCACTTGAAGGTGAACGGCGTCACCATGGTCACGAGCTTGGCGGCGAGCAGCAGCCCGAAGGCCAGGAAGACCCGGCGCTGCAGGTCGGGCCGGCCGTGGGGCCAGAGATGCGGCCAGAGCCGCCGGTAGGTGGCGATCAGGCCGGGGCGCTCGGCCGGGATCGGCGTCCCGGCCGCGGGCGCGGTGTGGTCGGTCATGAAGGGTTCTGCGGGGCGGGATGTCCTGGCCCCGCATATAGGCCCGCTGCCGCGCGGGAGCACCCGCGCTGCGTGCAGGCCCCCGTCTCACGCCCGCCAGAACGGCTTCGCGACCTCGGCGCGCAGGTCCCAGGGCTCGAGGCCGGCATCCCGGGCCTGGTCGGGGTGGAGCGCCGCCAGGGCGCGGCGGGTGCGGATCCGCTGCAGCCACGTGCCGAGCAGGGACGGGTGCGCGCTCGGACGAGCGGCGGCGGGCGACGAGGACAGGGTGACGGCTTGCATCGCAGACGATCCGGTGGCGGGAATGCAGTCCGGCCGGGATTGCAGGCGGAGCATTGATCCGATACAAACCTCGGATCAATCGAAACATTGACCTCGGAGCAATTATGCGGCCCGCGGATTACCGCTCCGTCGCGGACGCCATCGCGGCCGACATCGCGGCGGGCCGGCTCCGCCCCGGCGCGCGGCTGCCGCCGCAGCGCGACTTCGCCTACGCGCGGGGCATCGCGGTCTCGACGGCCAGCCGCGTCTACGCCGAGCTGGCCCGACGGGGGCTCGTGACCGGCGAGGTCGGGCGCGGCACCTACGTCCGCAGCGAGCCGGGGCGCGCCGGATTGCTCCGCCCGGAGCCGCCCCCGGCCGCCCTCGACCTGCAGCGGACCCACTCGCGCCTGCCCGAGCAGGAGGCCGTCCTGGCGGAGACCCTGGCGGCGCTCGCCCGCGACGACGGCCAGATCGGCTTCAACCAGTACGGGCCCGCGGGCACGCCGTCGGCGCAGGCGATCGCCGCCGGGTTCCTGGCCCGGGAGGGCTACGCCCCCGATCCCGCCGACATCCTGTTCACCGGCAACGGCCGGCAGGCGCTGGCCGCCGCCCTGGCGGCCCTGGCGGCGCCCGGCGAGCGGATCGGCTGCGAGCCCCTGACCTATCCGGGGGTGAAGGGCATCGCGGCGCGGCTCGGGATCACGCTGATCCCGCTCGCCATGGACGCGGAGGGCGTCTGCCCCGAGGCGCTGCTCCAAGCCCACCGGACGACCCCGCTGAGCGGCGTCTATCTCCAGCCGACCCTGCACAACCCCCTCGGCGCCACGATGGGGCCGGCGCGCCGGGCCGCCCTGGCGGAGGTGCTGGAGCGGACCGGGCTCACCGCCGTCGAGGACGCGGTCTACAGCTTCCTGGCCGCGGCGCCGCCGCTCGCCGGCCTGGCGCCGGACCGGGTGATCTTCGTGGACAGCCTGTCGAAGCGGGTGATGCCGGCGCTGACGGTCGGCCTGATCGCCGCGCCGCCGGCGCTCACCGACCGGCTCGCCGCCTCCGTCCGCCAGGGCGCCTGGACGGTGCTCGGCCTGTCGCTCGCGGCCGGCATGCACTGGATGGCGGGCGGCTCGGCGGCGGCTCTGGCCGCGGCCAAGCGCCGGGACGCGGCGGCCCGGCAGGCGCTCGCCCGGGCCGCACTCGCCGACCTGCGGGTCGTGGGCGATCCGCAGGCCTACCATCTTTGGTTGGAACTTCCCGAGACGTGGCGGGCCGAGGCCTACGCGGCCGCGGCCCTGCGCCAGGGCATCGCCCTCCTCCCGGCCTCGTCCTTCGCGGTCCATCCCGGCCACGCGCCGAACGCGGTGCGCCTCGCCCTGGCCTCGCCGTCGCGGGAGGAGCTCGACCGGGCGCTGCGCGGCCTGCGCCGCCTGGCCTTCGCGGGCGACGATCAGGTGGTGGAGTAGGCGCGGCCGCTCAGCCGCGCTTGTCGGTGGGCAGCACGAAGATCTGGCCCGGGTAGATCAGGTCCGGATCGCGGATCTGGTTCTGATTGGCGTCGTAGATCACCGTGTAGCGCTCGCCGCGGCCGTAGGTGCGCTGGCTGATCCGCCAGAGGTTGTCGCCGCGGGTGATCCGGGCGGTGCTGATCTCGGGCACGAACACCGCGCCCACCCGGTCCGGCTCCGCCATGTCGGCCATCTGGGGATTCGAGATGGCGGCCGGGGGCGAGGCTGCCGCCGGCCGGTCCCGCCCGGCACCGTCGCGCGCGGCCTGATCGCGCCCGCCGCTCTGAGCGGGTGACGGTGCGGGCTCGGCGGTCTCCCGGGCGGCGACCTGCGTCGGCTCCGGCACCGACAGGGGGACCGCCGCGCGGCTGGCGACCTTGCCGGTGGCCGGATCGACCTGATCGATCCGCACCTGATACTGCCCGGGCTTGATCCCGCGCCCGATCGTGAAGGTCGCCCGGCCGTCCGGCCCGATGCTGCCGGGGGCGATCAGCGTGTCGTTGAGGTAGAGCTGGATCCGCGCCCCCGGCGCGCCGGTGGCCGTCACGAACAGGCGGCCGTTGCCCTGCACGTCCACGCTGGCGATCCGGGTTGATCCCGATCCTGATCCCGATCCCGCGGCATCGCGGGTCTCCCCGCTCCCGGCCGGCCGCCCGGCCGGCACCGCGTCGGCGGCCCTGGTGCCCGGCGCGGTGCGGGTGCTGGGGTCGGTCCCGGATCCGGGGCCGCCCTTCGCGTCGGCGGTCGCGCCGGGCTGCGACAGCACGACGGTCGCGGCGTCCGGGGCGGTCAGGGCCACGAGGGGCTGGCGGTCCCGGCCGGGCGCCACGTCCACCGCGACGCTCTGCTGCGACTCGGTCGCGCGACCGTCCGCACCGGTCATGCGCAGGCGGAGGGTGCTGGCGCCCGCCGGCAGGGCCGGCGGCACGATCGCGAACTGGCCGTTGGCGTCGGCCTTCGCCCGGGCCACGGGCTTGCCGTCGACCAGCATCTCGATGGCGGCGTCCGGCGCGCCGCGGCCGGCCACCACGGCGTCGCCGTTCGGCTCGACCCGGACGATGTCGAAGCGCGGCGCCTCGGCCGCCTCCGGCAGGCGCGCGTCCTGGCCCGGACCGACCTGCGGCGCCCCGGCGGTGCCGGCGCGGGGGTCCTGCGGGAGCGCCGCCACGGGGCCCGTCCCCGGCGCCGGGCTCGCCCGGCCCGGCTTGTCGTCGCGGAAGTCGATCGTCGGGTCGGCGCGGCCGGCCAGGGCGCCCGGATCGGCGAGGCTGCGCAGGCCGCCGCTGGGCACCGACGACGCGGACGTCTCGGGACCGGCGCGGCCGGTGAGCCGCCGCAGGGAGTCGCCGCCGAACAGCGCCAGCACGAGTCCCAGTCCGCCGAGAAGGCCGGCGAGCGCCAGGGCGAGACTACGCCGCACCTGTCTCGACATCGCCACGAAGGCCTCCCCGCATCCTGCCACCGCCCGGCGGGCGGCCATCCGCCCGCGCGAAAACCGTCGACGGCGCCGCCCATAATACCGTACATGGTCCCCACACCAAGCCGTCCTGCCGCCCAGGCGGGTGAATCCCACGCGAATTCAGCAGTTTGGCACGTGGAGTGCCGGGCGCGGGGCGCGTTCTGGACGGCTCGCAACGGACGCGCGAGGAGGACGCCGGATGGCTCCGGTGAGGACAGTCTGTGTCTATTGCGGCTCCGGCTTCGGCCGCGACCCGGCCTTCCGCGAGGCCGCCGAGATCCTCGGGACCGCGGTCGCGCAGGCCGGGATGGGCCTCGTCTACGGTGGCGGCGATGTCGGTCTGATGGGCACGGTGGCGCGGGCGGCGCTCGCCGCCGGCGGACACGTCACCGGCATCATCCCGGACTTCCTCCAGGCGCGCGAGCACATGCTGGCGGACATCCAGGAGACCGTGGTTGTGTCCGACATGCACACCCGCAAGCGCCTGATGTTCGAGCGCTCGGACGCGTTCGTGACCCTGCCGGGCGGCATCGGCACCCTGGAGGAGCTGGTCGAGCAGCTGACCTGGGCGCAGCTCGGGCGCCACCGGAAGCCGGTGGTGCTGGTCTCGGTGGCGGAGTTCTGGGCGCCGCTGCTGGCCCTGTTCGAGCACATGCGCGGCCACGGCTTCATCCGCGAGGGCCTCGACCTGAGCTACCTCGTCGCCCGGGAGGCGGCCGAGGTGGTGCCGCTGCTCCGCGCGGCCGGCCACGAGCCGGACCCGAAGGCCGAGAGCATCGTCCAGCAGCGCATGTAGGTGCGTGCCGTCGCGGATCCCGGACGGGCGCGGGGTCCGGCCCGCCGCCGGCCGCGCGGCGATGGGGATCACTAGGATGCGGTCGTCGATGCGCGTTTCACTCCTCGCGGCCCTGCCGCTCGCCGGCCTCGCCGGGGCGGCGGCGGCCGGCCCGTCGCCAATCCTGCAGACCCTGGACTACGCCAACACCCGCTACTCCGCCCTCGACCGGATCGACGCCGGCAATGTCGGGCGCCTGAAGGTCGCCTGGACCTTCTCCACCGGCGTCCTGCGCGGCCACGAGGGCGCGCCGATCGTGGTCGGGCACGTGATGGTCGTGCACACGCCGTTCCCCAACACGGTCTACGCCCTCGACCTCGACCAGGGCGGGAAGATCCTGTGGCGCTACGCGCCGCGGCAGGACGCGGGCGTCATCGCCGTGATGTGCTGCGACACGGTCTCCCGGGGGCTCGCCTACGCGGACGGGCGGCTGTTCCTGCAGCAGGCCGACACCACCGTGGTGGCGCTCGATCCGGAGACCGGGCGGGTGCTGTGGTCGGTGCGGAACGGCGACCCGGGCCGGGGCGAGACCAACACCGCCACGGTCCTGCCGGTGCGCGGCAAGCTCATCGTCGGGCTCGCGGGGGGCGAGTACGGGGCGCGCTGCCACGTCACGGCCTACGACCAGGCGACGGGCCGGCGGCTCTGGCGCGCCTACGCCACCGGGCCGGACGCCGACATGCTGGTCGATCCGGAGGCGACGACCGAGCTCGGGCGCCCGGTCGGCCGGGATTCCTCCCTGAAGAGCTGGGAGGGCGACCAGTGGCGGACCGGCGGCGCCTGCAGCTGGGGCTGGTTCTCCTACGACCCGGAGCTGAACCTCGTCTATTACGGCACCGGCAATCCCTCGACCTGGAACCCGAACCAGCGCCCGGGCGACAACCGGTGGGCACAGGCGATCATCGCCCGCGACGCCGATACGGGCATCGCCCGCTGGGTCTACCAGATGACCCCCCACGACCAGTGGGACTACGACGGCGTCAACGAGATGATCCTCACCGAGCAGGTGATCGACGGCCGCGCCCGGAAGGTGCTGACCCATTTCGACCGGAACGGCTTCGGCTACACGCTGGACCGGGCCACCGGCGCGCTGCTGGTGGCGGAGAAGTTCGATCCCACGGTGAACTGGGCGAGCCGCGTGGAGATGGACCCCGCCGCCCCCGGTTACGGCCGGCCGGTCGTCGACAGGCGCTACGCCCCCGGCGAGGCCGACGAGGACGAGGCCACGAGGAACATCTGCCCCGGGGCGCTCGGCGCCAAGAACCAGCAGCCGGCCGCCTACTCGCCGGTGACGCGGCTGTTCTACGTGCCGACCAACCACATGTGCATGGATTACGAGGCGTTCCGGGTGACCTACACGCCCGGCCAGCCCTATGTCGGCGCGACGCTCACCCTGCACCCGCCCGAGGGCTCGGACCGGACTGGGGCGTTCATCGCCTGGGACGGCGCCAGGGGCCGGATCGCCTGGACGATCCCGGAGCCGTTCTCGGTCTGGTCGGGGGCGCTCGCCACGGCGGGCAACGTGGTCTTCTACGGCACGCTGGAGGGCTACCTGAAGGCGGTCGACGCCCGGGACGGGCACGAGCTCTACCGGTTCAAGACCCCGTCCGGGATCGTCGGCAACGTCACCACCTACCTGCACGACGGCAGGCAGTACGTGGCGGTGCTCTCCGGAATCGGCGGCTGGGCCGGGATCGGCTTGGCGGCCGGGCTGACCGACCCGGCCGACGGCTCGGGGGCGGTCGGCGGCTACGCGGCCCTGTCGCAGTACACGGCGCCGGGCGGGCAGCTCACGGTGTTCGAACTGCCGGATCCGGCACCGCCGGCCGGCCACTGACGAAGTCCACGAAGGCGCGCAGCGGCGCCGGCAGGTGCCGCCGGCCGGGGTAGTAGAGGAACGGGCCGGAGAAGTCCTGCCACCAGGGTTCCAGCACCGGCTCCAGGGCGCCGCTGTCGAGATGCGGGCGCAGCCAGTCCTCGAACAGGTGGACGATCCCGGTGCCGGCGACCGCCGCCGCCACCGCGAGGTCGCTGGCGCCGACCCGCACGATCAGGGGCCCGGACGGGTCGACGCGGACGACCGCGCCGTCGCGCTCGAACTCCCACGGCGCCGTCAGGGCACCGCTCGGGAACCGGCCGAGCAGGCAGGCATGGCCCAGGAGATCCCGCGGGTGCTCCGGCCGGCCGCGCTTCTCGAGATAGGCCGGGGCCGCCGCGGTGGCGAAGCGCTGCCGCCGGGGGCCGATCGGCACGGCGATCATGTCCTGCTCCAGCCGCTCGTCGTAGCGGATGCCGGCGTCGCAGCCGGCCGCCAGCACGTCCACGAACCCGTCCTCGACCACCACCTCCAGGCGGATCTCCGGGTAGGCCGCCAGGAAGGGCGGCACGAGCGCCGGCAGGACCAGCCGGGCGGCGCTGAGCGGCACGTTGAGCCGGAGCGTGCCGGCCGGCCGGTCGCGGAACCCGTTCACCACGTCGAGGGCGGCATCCACCTCCGCGAGCGCCGGGCCGAGCCGCTCCAGCAGGCGGGTTCCGGCCTCGGTCGGCGCGACGCTGCGGGTGGTGCGGTTCAGGAGGCGCACCCCCAGGCCAGCCTCCAGCCGGCGCACCGCCTCGCTGAGGCCGGACGCGCTCCCGCCGCTCGCCCGGGCGCCTTCCCGAAACCCGCCGGCCCGCGCCACGGTCACGAAGGCGGTGAGATCTGCGAGATCGGTGGGCATTGTTCGGGATCTCGCACGGGTCGTGCCGATCGTCACGGCTTATCGGCGCAATCGGTGCTGTCTACATCCGGGGCGCCAACAGGAGATACGTCATGACCGACATCACCGCCGACATCGCGCAGGCCGGGACCTTCCCCCTCGGCGACCGGAACGTGAAGCGGCTCGGCTACGGCGCCATGCAGCTCGCCGGGCCCGGCGTGTTCGGGCCGCCCAAGGACCGTGCGGCCGCGGTCGCGGTGCTGCGCGCGGCCGTGGCGGCGGGCGTCGACCACATCGACACCAGCGACTTCTACGGGCCGCACGTCACCAACCAGATCATCGGCGAGGCGCTGCACCCCTACCCGGACGGGCTCGTGATCGTCACCAAGGTCGGCGCCAAGCGCGGGGCCGACGCCTCGTGGAACCCGGCCTTCTCGGCCGAGGACCTCACCCAGGCGGTCCACGACAACCTGCGCAACCTCGGCGTCGACGTCCTCGACGTGGTCAACCTGCGCCTGATGTTCGACGTCCACGGCCCCGCGGAAGGGTCGATCGAGGCGCCGCTGACGGTGCTGGCGGAGCTGCAGCGCCAGGGGCTGATCCGCCGGATCGGCCTGAGCAACGCCACGCCGCGGCAGGTCGCGGACGGGCGGCGGATCACCGACATCGTCTGTGTGCAGAACCAGTACAATCTCGCCCACCGGGGCGACGACGCCTTCATCGACGATCTGGCGGCGGCCGGGATCGCCTACGTGCCGTTCTTCCCGCTGGGCGGGTTCAGCCCGCTGCAGTCGGACACCCTGTCGGAGGCGGCGGCCGGGCTCGGCGCGACGCCCATGCAGGTGGCGCTCGCGTGGCTGCTGCGCCGGTCGCCCAACATCCTGCTGATCCCGGGGACGTCGTCCCTCGGCCACCTGCGCGAGAACCTCGCGGCGGCGGAGCTTCGCCTGCCGGACGACGCCATGGCGGCCCTTGATCGGATCGGGGCGGCGTGAACGGTTCCGTTCGGACGCTCGTTTGCGGTCTCCCTCCGCGTCATCACGAGCGCAGCGAAGTGACCCAGGGCAGCGCGACGACGGTCGGCGTCGCGCCGTCTGGATTGCTTCGCTCCGCTCGCAAAGACGGCGGTGCCGAATCGATCGAGCCGACGCTTACTTCGCCGTCATGCCGGCCACCATCGGGCAGCCGCCCTCGCTCATCGGGCGGAACGCCTGCTCGGCGGGGATGGTCTCCAGCACCTTGTAGAGGTCCCACTCGCCCTTCGACTCGGACGGCGCCTTGGCCTCGAACAGGTACATCGGGTGGATCTTGCGCCCGTCCGGCCGGATCGTGCCCTTGCCGAACAGCGGGTCGTCGGTCGGCATCTCCTTCATCTTGGCGACCACGGCGGCGCCGTCCTTGGCCGAGTGCAGGGCCGCCACCGCCTTCAGGTAGTGCAGCGTGCTGGCGTAGACGCCCGCCTGGTAGGAGGTCGGCTTCTTGCCGGGCATCCGCTTCTCGAAGCGCTCCGCGAAGGCGCGGGTGCCGTCGTTGAGGTCCCAGTAGAACGAGGCCGTGAAGGCGAGGCCCTGCGCCACGTCCAGGCCCAGCGAGTGGATGTCGGTGATGGCGATCAGCAGGGCGGCGAGGGTCTGGCCGCCCTGGCGGATGCCGAACTCGTGCGCCTGCTTGATGGCGTTGGCGGCATCCAACCCGGCATCGGCGAGCCCGATCACCTGCGCGCCCGAGGCCTGGGCCTGGAGGAGGAACGAGGAGAAGTCCGGGTTCGGGAAGGGCGTGCGCACGCCGCCGACGACCTTGCCGCCGTTCTTCTCCACCACCGCCTTGGTGTCGCGCTCCAGGGCGAGGCCGAAAGCGTAGTCGGCGGTGATGAAGTACCAGGACTTGCCGCCGCGCTTGAGGATGGCCTTGCCGGTGCCGTTGGCCAGCGCCGCGGTGTCGTAGGTCCAGTGCACGGTGTTGGGCGTGCAGGCCGGGCCGGTCAGGTCGGCGGTGCCGCCGCCCGAGTTGATGAAGGCCTTGTTCTTCTCCTTGGTGATCTGCGCGATGGCGAGCGCTACCGAGGAAGTGGGGACGTCGAACACCGCGTCGACGCCGTCGCGGTCGTACCATTGCCGGGTGATGGAGGCGCCGACATCGGGCTTGTTCTGGTGGTCGGCGGCGACAACCTCGACCTTCAGCCCGTGTTCCTCGGGCTTGAAATCCTCGACCGCCATGCGGGCGGCCACCACGGAGCCCTCGCCGGTGGAGTCGAAGTAGACGCCGGAGCGGTCGTTCAGCACGCCGATCTTCACCGGCACGAGGTCGGCCGCGAGCGCCGCGCCGGCACCGAGTGCGCACAAGCTCCCGAGCAGCGCCGCGGCGCGGTGGCGGAGCGTCATGTCTCTCTCCCTGTCGTGTCCACCCGGCGGCGTTGATCGCCGCTCGGGATGTTTCCGAAGGCAGACTATCCGTGGCGGTCGGCTGCTGGAACGGGTGCGCGTGAGGATGCCGGCGATCCGTCAGGGGCCGCCCTTCCCGCCCGAGACGACACCGCCGTCTTTGCGAGCGGAGCGAAGCAATCCAGCAGCACCACGCTCGCCGAGGTCGCGCTGCCCTGGGTCGCTTCGCTGCGCTCGCGATGACGGAGGGCGGCCGCGATCGGCTTATCCGCCTGCCGCCGTCCCATTACGCGGCGCCAATCCAAAAATCGCCCGCGCCTGATCGGGCGTGGCCGGCTCCCGGTCGAGATGGGCCAGCAGGCTCACGGCCTTCTCCACCAGCGCGGCGTTGCTCGGCGCCAGAGTGCCGCGGGACAGGTACAGGTTGTCCTCCAGGCCGACCCGGACATTGCCGCCCATGCCGGCGGCCACCGCGAGGATCGGGAACTCTTCCCGGCCGATGCCGAAGGCCGACCAGACCGCGTCCTCCGGCAGCCGCGCCCGCATCGCCACCAGCGCCTCGGGTGTCGCCGGGGCGCCCCACGGGATGCCGAGGCAGATCTGGAACAGCGGCGGGCGCGCCAGGTGCCCCTCGGCGATCAGGTGCCGGGCCAGCTCGATCTGGCCGAGGTCGAACACCTCGATCTCGGGCTTCACGCCCGCGTCGCGGATGTGACCCGCCATCGCCCGCAGGTGGCCGGGGGTGTTGAGGAACAGGTGCTCGCCGAAATTCATCGTGGCGATGTCGAGGGTGCAGATCTCCGGCCGCAGCGCGCCGACGTGCCGGGTGCGGGCCTCCGGTCCCACGAAGGTGGTGCCCGGGCCGGCGACCGCCGGGTCGGGGTCGCCCGGCACGAACCGGCCCCCTGCCCCCGTGGTCAGGTTGAGGATCACGGCGTCGTTCTTCTCGCGGATCCGCTCCACCACCTCGCGGTAATGGACGAGCGCCATGCTGGGCGCGGCGGTCGCGGGGTCGCGGACGTGGATGTGGACCACCGCGGCCCCGGCGGCGGCGGCCTCGAGCGCCGACTCGGCGATGGCCTTCGGACTCACCGGCACGGCCGGGTTCTTCTTCGGCGTGTCGAAGGAGCCCGTGAGGGCGCAGGTGATGACGGTGGTGCTCGACATCGGTGTGCTCCCCGGACTCACATAGCCCCGCCGTCGACCGTGAGGGTCTCGCCCGTGATGTAGGCCGCGCCCGCGCCCAGGAAGAAGATCGTCTCGGCGATGTCCTCCGGGCGGGCCATGCGGCCGAGCATGGTGCGCCCCACCGTCGAGGCCTTGCGCTCCTCCGACCAGGGCTCGGTCCAGGGCGTGGCGACCAGCCCCGGCGCCACCGCGTTCACGCGCACGTCCGGCGCCAGCGCCCGGGCGAGGCTGCGGGTCAGGTTGATCAGCCCGGCCTTGCTGGCCGAGTAGGCGACCGACGAGCCGCGCCGCCCGAGCCCGGCCACCGAGGCGGTGTTGACGATGGCGCCGCGGCTCGCCTTGAGGGTCGCGGCCGCGGCCCGGGCGCAGCGGAACGGCCCGAGCAGGTTGGTCGCCAGGATCGTGGCCCAGAAATCCTCGCTCATCGCGTCGAGATCCTCGAAGGCGATGGGCGTGGTCGTGCCCGAAGTCCCGGCATTGTTGACGAGCACGTCGAGGCCGCCGAGCCGGTCGATGCCGGCCGCCACCATCGCCTCGGCCTCGCCCGCCCGCGACACGTCTCCGGGCAGCGCGATCACCGAGAGCCCCGCCTCGGCGAGCCGGGCGGCTTCCTCGGGGCCGCGGGCATCGTCGGGCAGGTGGTTCAGCGCCACGGTGGCGCCGTTGCGGGCGAAGATCGCGACCGTCGCCAGCCCGATGCCCGAGGAGGCCCCGGTGACGAGGACGCGCCGTCCGGACAGGTCCGCTCCGATCATGATCCCTCCATCCGGCCGATCCCGGCCATCGCCGCCTTGAGCGCCAGGAGCTTGCGGTCGCGCTCGCGGAACAGGTCCGCGGGCTCCCGCCCGCCCCAGTCGAAGTAGCCGCGCCCCGCCATCACCCCGGTCCGGCCCTCGGCGCAGAGGGCGTCGAGGGTCTCGGAGCGGGTGCGCGGCGGCGGCGGCGCGTAGCTGCCGTTGGCCAGCGCCCGCTGCGTCAGCTCCAGGCCGGTGAAGTCGGCCTTGGCGAGGTGGCCGAGGATCGGGATGCGTAAGGAGAGGCCGTGGATGATCGCGTCGTCGATGTCCCGCGGCGCGGCGACGCCCTCGTCGAGGAGCCGGAACACCTCGGCGCTGATCGCCTGCTGGATGCGGTTGGCGACGTAGCCGGGGATGAAGCGCTTCAGCACGATCGGGACCTGGCCCAGGCCGCGCACGAGGTCGGCCATGGCGGCGATCACCACCGGGTCGGTGCCGGGCCCCGGCACCACGTCGACGAGGTCGACGATGTAGGGCGGCGTGTACCAGTGCAGGATCAGCGCCCGCGCCTGGCGGCGCTCCGGGATCAGCGGGAAGACGTCGAGGTAGCTGGTGTTGCTGGCGAGGACCGCGTCCGCCGGGCAGAGCCGGTCGAGCTCGGAGAAGAGCGCGCGCTTGGCCTCCGGGTTCTCGGTGATCGCCTCGATCACGAGGTCGGCGCCCGACACCGCCGCGTCCAGCTCCGCCTCGACCCGGACGGCGCGGGCCAGCCGCCCCGCATCCCAGCCCTCCGGGGCGGCGCCCGCCTCCCGCAGGGTCGCGAGGGCCGAGTCCATCAGGGTCGGGATCCGCGCCCGGGTCTCGGGCTGCGTGTCGGTGATCCGCACGCCGTGGCCGGCGAGCGCCAGAACCAGGGCGATGCCGTGCCCCATCACGCCGCCGCCGACGATCGCGATCTCGCCCATGCCGCACGCTCCCTTCCCTGTCCCGGGCCCCTCTCGCGGGAGTCCTCGGGTCTTCCCTCCGGCCTTCAGCCGCCGCGCTGGTCCCGGCGCATCATGAAGGCCAGCTTCTCGAACAGGCTGACGTCCTGCTCGTTCTTGAGGAGCGCCCCGTGCAGCGGCGGGATCAGCTTGCGGCCGTCCTGCTCGCGCAGGGTCTCGGGGGCGATGTCCTCGGAGACGAGGAGCTTCAGCCAGTCGAGCAGCTCCGAGGTCGAAGGCTTCTTCTTGAGCCCCGGGACCTCGCGCATCGCCAGGAAGGTCCGCAGCGCCTCCTCGACGAGGCGGTGCTTGATGCCCGGATAGTGGACGTCGACGATGCGCTGCAGCGTCTCGGCGTCGGGGAACTTGATGTAGTGGAAGAAGCAGCGGCGCAGGAACGCGTCCGGCAGCTCCTTCTCGTTGTTCGACGTGATGATCACGATCGGCCGGCGCACGGCCTTCACGGTCTCGCCGGTCTCGTAGACGTGGAACTCCATCCGGTCGAGCTCGGTGAGGAGGTCGTTGGGGAACTCGATGTCGGCCTTGTCGATCTCGTCGATGAGCAGCACCGGGCGCTCGGGCGCGGTGAACGCCTCCCAGAGCTTGCCGCGCCGGATGTAGTTGCCGATCTCCGAGACCCGCGGGTCGCCGAGCTGGGAGTCGCGCAGGCGCGAGACCGCGTCGTACTCGTAGAGCCCCTGCTGCGCCTTGGTGGTCGACTTGATGTTCCAGACGATCAGCGGCGCGTTCAGCCCCTTGGCGATCTCCTCGGCCAGCACGGTCTTGCCGGTGCCGGGCTCGCCCTTCACGAGGAGCGGCCGCTCCAGGACCACGGCGGCGTTGACCGCCGCGGTGAGGTCGGGGGTCGCGACGTAGGTCTCGGTTCCGGAAAAGCGCATCGCGGTCTCGGAGAGGTGGGCTCGGGCCCAGGGGTAACGCGCCGCGCCGCCGCGCCGCAAGCGCCGTACCTGTCCGGCCGTCCCGTCCGGGCCCGGCCGACGCGCGCGCTGAATGGCTGACGCCGTCATCACGAGCGGAGCGACGTGACCCAGAGCAGCGGGACGTTCGGAGGCGTGGCGCTACCCTGGATTGCTTCGCTCCGCTCGCAAGGACGGTGGCGCCGCGAGCGATCTCAGCCCTTCTCGTGCCAGACGCAGTTCCGGGCCAGGATCTCGAGGTTGACGTCCGACTTCTGCGGCTGCGGCAGGGTCTTGCCGTCCATGGCGAGGTCGATCTTGATCTCGACCTGACCCTTCGCCTCGGCCGTGCGGCGGGAGAAGTAGCAGTACTGCTGGTAGGGCTGGTCGGCGCTGTCCTTGAAGTTCCAGCCGGTCACGATCTGCCCGTCGAGGTAGGGCACCTGCTTGAACACCGTGAAGGTCGTGTTCACCGTCGCCTTCGAGGCCGGGGTCGCGTCGCTGCCGAGCTGCGCCCGGGTGGGCGTCGGCGAGGCGGCGACCTTGGGCAGGCCCTCGAGCTTGAGGGTGTTGTCGGTCAGCGTGACCTCGCCCTTGGTCTTCAGGGTCACGTCCGAGAGCGCGGCCTGCATGGCGGCGGCGATCTTCTCGGCGGCGGTGTCGAACTGGTTCAGGGTCGCCCAGCCGTAGGCCGCCGCGCCGACGCCGATGCCGGCGAGGCACGCGAAGGCGCCGAAGCCCAGCGCCCGGAACAGGAAGGCCCGGGCCGCGACGTAGCTCGAATCCGCCCGCAGGCGGGAGTTCACCTGCTGGGCGAGGGCGATGTTCTCAGGGGTCCCGCTCGCGACGTAGTTCATGCGCCGGCTCCAGCGGCAGGGAGGGTCGGGCCCGGATGGGTCTGGTTCGGCA
The DNA here is from genome assembly GCF_028583545.1 of Methylobacterium sp. NMS14P. Classification (NCBI taxonomy): domain Bacteria; kingdom Pseudomonadati; phylum Pseudomonadota; class Alphaproteobacteria; order Hyphomicrobiales; family Methylobacteriaceae; genus Methylobacterium; species Methylobacterium sp. NMS14P. The sequence goes on from NZ_CP087106.1 coordinate 2,184,167, forward strand.
GCGCCTGCTGGCCCTGGGCCGGCCGGTTCATCGGGATCACCGCGCCCGACGCGTTGGCGGCGCGCGGCAGGATCGGCTCGGGATGCGAGCGCAGGGCGTCGGCGATCGCGTCGAGCATGTACGGGGCCGCCTCCGGGTTCACGGCGGCGCCGAGATCGTCCTCGTCCATGAAGGTCCGGCGGGTCGAGACCGCGCAGAGCGCCAGGATCGTCGACGCGAAGGCCGCGCAGACCGCGGGCAGGAACACGAAGATCCGCAGGAAGGCGTGGACCTGGCTCTCGGTCACGTCGATCGGGTCGACGCCGTAGACCATGGCGGTGAAGGAGTGGAGCTGCGAGCGGTTGACCGCGTTGCGGTAGCCCTGCTCGGCGTCGGCCACGCGCCGGTCGGCGGCGCCCGGATCGAGGGCGGCGCGCGCCTTGCGGGCCTCCTCCAGGTCCTTGATCATCCCGGCGCGGTCGGCGGACGCCTTGGCGACGCCCTGCGACAGGGCGGCGACGCGGGGATCGGCCACGCATTTCAGGTTCTGGTACTTGCGGCCCTTGCTGTTGGTGCCGAAGACCCGCTCGCAGCGCTGGGCCGGCAGGCCGGCGAGCTGCTGGGCGTTGTCGGCGGAGCGCTTCTCGATCTGGTCGAGCTCGGCCGTGTACTGGGCCACGCGCTCGTCCGCCGCCTTGATCCGGTCGCCGATCGTGGCGCGGTCGGCCTGGGCGTCCTTCAGGGCGGTCTTGGTCCGGGCCGCCTCCATCAGGCGGGGATGGAACATCATCTCGCCGAGCTGCGACACCGACTTGGTGGTCACGCCCGCCGCGAAGATGATGCCCAGCACGGCGAGGCCGCGCACGAAGTAGGAGCGCTGGGTGCGGGCCAGGATGCCGAGCGGCACGCGGCACAGCTCGACCGCGGCGTAGACCAGCGGCGCCAGCAGCATGAAGTAGAAGGCGTGCCAGTCGCCGTCGCTGTAGACGCCCGCGAACAGCCACGCGCCCCAGAGCGAGGCGCCGATCACCATGAACTCGACGAGGTACGCGATACCCACGTAGCCCCACTTGATGCGGTAGCCCTTCTCGACGTGGCGCTGGTGGCGCCAGCGGTCCGACTCGAGCTTCCACTCGCGCTTCTCGCGCTCGAGGTCGCGGCTGGGGGGCGCTGTCGGACCGGCAAATATCGATTTGATGGAGATCATCGGCCTCGTCGCATCCATCGGGTCCAGTTCCGGGCTGGGCCCGGCCGAGCTTAACCCCCGGTTAACTCAGGCGTGTATGCGCGCATTGTGCCGATTTTGAGCCGCGTTGCACGCCTTCACCGCACGCATCCTCTGGATGCCGCCCGCATCCCGCGTGCCGGTGACCGAAATGTCTCACCCGCGCCTGTATCCGGCTTGTGTCGGAACGCACATCCGCGGGGTCGATCGCGGCCCGAATCCGGTTGCCCCTGGGGCGGTGCCGACCCATGATCGCGCAGCCGTGATCGGCATCCCCCCGCCCCCGAGAGACGAGGTTCGATCCGCCGCCGATGCCAGAGGTCCACGCCGGCTCCTACAAGGAAGCGATCCTGTTTCTCGTCACAGCGGGCATCGTGGTGCCGCTGTTCCACCGCCTGCGGATCTCGCCGGTGCTCGGCTTCATCGGCGCCGGGGCCCTGCTCGGACCCTTCGGCCTCGGCCGGCTGGCCGACACCTATCCCTCCGTGCACCTCTTCACCATCGGCAACCGGGCCGAGATCTCGCACCTCGCCGAGTTCGGCGTGATCTTCCTGATGTTCATGATCGGGATCGAGCTGTCCTGGGAGCGCCTGCGGGTGCTGCGCCGGCTGGTCTTCGGCCTCGGCTCCCTGCAGGTCGGCTGCTCCGCGCTGATCCTCGGGGCGATCCTCTACGGGCTCAACGTGCCGCTCACCGGCGCGGTGATCGTGGGCATCGGCCTCGCCCTGTCGTCCACCGCGGTGGTGCTGCCGGTCCTGGCCGAGCAGAAGCGGCTGAACGCGCCCACGGGCCGGACCAGCTTCGCGGTCCTGCTGTTCCAGGACCTGGCGGTGGCGCCGGTCCTGTTCGCCATCGCGGTGCTCGGCCGCGACGACGGCGGCGACAAGGGCTGGGCCCTCGCCATGGCGCTCGGCCAGGCCGCCGTCGCGCTGGTGCTGATCGTGGTGGCGGGCCGCCTCGCCCTGCGCCCCCTGTTCCAGCTCGTGGCGCGCACGCGCTCCACCGAGCTGTTCATGGCCGCCTGCCTGCTGGTCATCGTCGGCACGGCGCTGACCGCGGCGGCGAGCGGCCTGTCGATGACGCTCGGCGCCTTCGTGGCCGGCCTGCTGCTCGCCGAGACCGAGTATCGCCGGGCCATCGAGGCGACGATCGACCCGTTCAAGGGCCTGCTGCTCGGCGTGTTCTTCGTCTCGGTGGGCATGAACCTCGACCCGGCGCAGCTGATGGCGACGCCGGGGGCGATCATCGGCCTGTCGCTGGCGCTGGTCCTGATCAAGGCCGCCGTGGTGATGATGGCGGCCCCCGTCCTGAAGATCCCCCGGCCGGTGGCGCTTGAGACGGCGCTGCTCCTCGGTCCGGGCGGCGAGTTCGCCTACGTGCTGATCGGCGGCGCCATGGCCACCGGCCTCGTGCCGGAGGAGGTCGGGGCGGCGGCCCTCGTGGTGACCACGGTCACGATGATCATGATCCCGGCGCTCGCCGCCGTCGGCCGCCGGCTCAAGCTGCGGGCGACCGCCAGCGCCCAGGCCGCCGCCAAGGCGGAGCCGGTGCCGGAGCGAATGGGGAACCGGGTGATCGTCGCGGGATTCGGCCGCGTCGGCCGGCAGGTCGGCGAGATGCTGGAGCGGCACAAGATCCCGTACATCGCCCTCGATTCCGACGCCGCGCGGGTGGCCGAGCAGCGCCGCGCCGGGGCGCCGGTCTATTTCGGCGACAGCGGCAACACCGAGATGCTGCGCCGCTGCGACATCGCCACGGCCCGGGCGCTGGTCGTCACCCTCGACAATCCCCGCGCCGTCGAGGCGGCGGTGGCGGCGGCCCGCGCCGAGCGGCCGGACCTGACCATCGTGGCCCGGGCCCGCGACGCCCGCCACGCCTCCTCGCTCTACGAGCTCGGCGTCGACGACGCGGTGCCGGAGACGATCGAGGCGTCGCTGCAGCTGTCGGAGGCCGTGCTGGTCGATGTCGGCGTGCCGATGGGGCTGGTGATCGCGTCGATCCACGAGCGGCGGGACGAGTATCGCGCCCTGCTGAAGAAGCGCGAGGGCGAGTCGAAGCCGATCTTCCGGGCCCGGCGGACCGTCGGGAAGGCGCTGGGCAAGGCCCCGGTCAAGCGGGAGCCCGAGCGCCAGGAGGCGGCCGGCCAGGAGGCCTGAGGGCGGCCTCCCGCGGTCGCCGTCGGAGCGCCGCCAGAGCGCGGCCGCCCGGTGGCGCCCGGGGCGGTCCGTCGACGATCCGCGGCCCGGCGAGAGCGGGGGCGATCGCGCGCGGGGCCGACCGTCTCCGCGGCGCGCGGCGCACCCCTGGCGGACGACGTCGCGGCTGCCCGGACAGGCCCGCGATCGAGACGGCTCTCCGGGCGTGGCCCGCGGGAGAGCGACGGCTTCTCCTGCGCCCAAGGCCCTGCCGGCCAGGACCGTGATCGTCTCCGTACGCCGATCGGCCGAATGCCAGATCCCTCCGCGGCCACGGCGCCTGCCGCCCGGCCGCCGCCGCGCGCGAATGACGCGCCGTATCTGATCACAACCGCGTGATATCTAGGCTTGTCTGATTAGCGCTATATTCACGGATGAAATCCGCTCTTCGGGCATCTCTTGCTGGAGTTCGATCGCGGCCGGTCGATGTGGCCTAGCCAATATAGTTGCCGTGCCGGGTCGATCGATTGCATTCATGGAGACTTCGAAGTAAGATTTCTGCTTTGATGGGTGGGCTATTCGATTGTAGCGGTGCGTCGGCTGCGAATATCGGACCGGTCAGCGGGAGGCCGAGCAGCCGGGGCTCGGGTGTGCGGCGATGGGCGACAGTCAGGGAGGGGATCACGGCGGCAGTCCCGGCCGCATCATCGCTCGGCACGCGACCTACAGCATGAGCACCGACGACGTGCCGCGGCATTCCGGCTTCGAATACTGGGAGCATGCCTGCCGGAACGCGGTCGGCCTGTTCGAATTCGTCGATTACGCGCGGAAGGATTTTCGCGCCGGGCTCGACCTGTTCGCGGTCGACACCATCAAGGTGTGCCACTATTTCGGCGCCGCCCACACCATGGAGCGGCGGAAAAGTCATCTCCGGTCGTCCGATACGGATGACTACAACATCATTCTCGGATCGCGGCGGACCTGGAACTTCGCGCAGGGCCGCTACCACGAGGCCGTCTCGGGCGGCATCTCGCTCATCGACAATGCTCAGCCCTACGTGGGGGGGCACCCCGAGGGTCTCGACGTCGTCAGCTTCCTCATCCCGCGCGCGACCCTGGACCGGGCCCTCGGGCCGAGCCGCCACGCCGTCGGATCGTCGATCACCGCCGCGCAGACGAGCTTCCCGATCATCGCGGCGTATCTCCATTCCCTCGTCGAGCACGGCGCATCGCTCGATCCCGCCCGTCAGGCGCGGATGGCCTCGGTCGCCGTCGAGCTCCTGGCGGCGGGTTTCGCCGAGCGGCTGGAGGCCGACCCGCCCCGCTCCCTGAGCGGAGCCGCGATCCTCTGCCGCGCACAGGCCTTCATCACGGCGCATATCGGCGTCGAGGGCCTGTCGATCAACGATGTGGCGGCGGCGCTGAACATCTCGGTTCGCCGGCTCCAGGAGGTCGCCAGCGCGGAGAGCGTCGCGCTCATGGACTGGATGTGGGAACGCCGCCTGCAGATGGCGCAGGCCAAGCTCGCCGATCCTGCCAACGGCGTCCTGCCGGTCGGGCTCGTCGCCTATCAGTGCGGCTTCGCCAGCCAGGCTCACTTCTCCCGGCGCTTCAAGGAGCGGTTCGGGCAGACGCCGACCGAGTTCAGGGTCTGGGCCGGGCTCCAGCGGGGACGGCACTGAGCCCGGGCCGGGCCGCCCGCGTTCGTCGCGAGGGCCCCGCGGCTGCCGCCGCGGCGTCCGGGTCTCCTCAGATCAGGACCGGATGCGCGTCCTCGTGCTTGGCCCGCCGCGCCACGCGGCTGCGCGGCGCCGGCTCGAACCCGTCGGCGAAGCTGCACCGGTAGACCAGTTCGTCCGCCGGCCCGAGGCCGGTGACCAGGGGCACCGTCACGGTGTCGCCGGAGAAGCGCCAACCGCGGGCGCCCTTGTCCCAGTAGAGCCAGACCGTCCCGGGATAGCCCCGCAGGGTGAAGACCGCCGCCTTGCGCGACAGGGCCTGCACCGCCCGCGGGGCGTACATGCCCTTGTCGCGGTAGGCGTCCCGGGTCGCCTCCGGCTGGCGGTCCATGAAGGTGTTGCGCACCAGCTGAATCGTCGCCCCCGGCTTCCCGAGAAACCGCTTGAATTCCGTCAGATTCCGCAGGATGACCGCCATCGCAGGTCTCCTCGCTAGCTCCGTGTGGGCCGCGTCGCCGCGTCCGCACACACTCGATGTCCCGAGTTGAGCGATTCCCATGACCGATTGAGTGACTGGGCGAGGCTTGTCCGGCCACATATCAACAGATTCGACGACTTATACCCAGGTTATGAGTCCCATCGGGTCGGAGAGACTCGTTAGAGCCCCGGAATCAGCGTTGCCGACGGGGCTGAATCTTGTCGACCATCGTCGAAGACTCGGAAGTCCTCCGGGAAAGTCCTGCCCCGCTCGTCGGGATGCCGACCGATTCGCGCGGGCTTGACCCGGACGCCCGGCTGGCGCGTTCTCCCGGGATGCTGCTGCAGTTCTTCACGGCCCTCCGGGACGCCAAGGTCCCCGTCTCCCTGAAGGAGTACCTGACCCTGCTCGGCGCCCTGGACCGGGGCCTCGCGGAGCACGACGTCGAGGCGTTCTACTTCCTGTCGCGCACGGCGCTGGTGAAGGACGAGGCGCATCTCGACCGGTTCGACCGGGTGTTCGGCACGGTGTTCAAGGGGCTGGAGACCCTCGGCGAGGCGGTGGAGCCCGCCGCCATTCCCGAGGAGTGGCTGAGGAAGCTCGCCGAGAAGTACCTGACCGAGGCCGAGAAGGCGGAGCTGAAGGCGCTCGGCTGGGACGCGCTGTTCGAGACCCTGAAGCAGCGCCTCGCCGAGCAGAAGGGGCGCCACCAGGGCGGCTCGAAATGGATCGGCACCGGCGGGACCTCGCCCTTCGGCGCCTACGGCTACAACCCGGAGGGGATCCGCATCGGCCAGGACGGCAACCGCAACTTCCGGGCGGTGAAGGTCTGGGACAAGCGCGAGTTCAAGGACCTCGACGACGACCGGGAGATCGGCGCGCGCAACATGCGCCTGGCGCTGCGGCGCCTGCGCCGCTTCGCCCGGACCGGGGCGGCCGAGGAGCTCGACCTCGACGGCACGATCCGCGCGAGCGCCCGCCAGGGCTACATCGACGTCAAGCTGCGGCCGGAGCGGCGCAACGCCGTGAAGGTGCTGCTGTTCCTGGACGTCGGCGGCTCGATGGACTGGCACATCGAGCAGGCGGAGGCGCTGTTCTCGGCGGCGCGCTCGGAGTTCAAGCACCTCGCGCACTACTACTTCCACAACTGCCCGTACGAGGCGGTCTGGACCGAGAACCGGCGGCGGCACGAGGCGAAGACGCCGCTCCTCGACGTGATCCGCACCTACGGCGCCGACTACCGCCTCGTCTTCGTGGGGGACGCCTCGATGAGCCCCTACGAGATCGCCACGCCCGGCGGCTCCGTGGAGCACTGGAACGAGGAGGCCGGCGCGGTCTGGATGCAGCGGCTCCTCGACCATTTCCCGAAGGCGGCGTGGCTGAACCCGGTGCCCGAGACGCACTGGGGCTACACCCAGTCGATCGGCATGGTGCATCGGCTGGTCGCCGGCCGGATGTTCCCGCTGACGCTGGAGGGGCTCGACGCCGCGGCGCGGGCACTGGTGCGATGACAGGTGCGGTTACGGCCTCACAGCGCGATGCGACCGGAGGCGATGCCGTCCTCGCGAGCGCAGCGAAGCGATCCAGCAGCGCCGCATACACGGATGTCGCGCTACCCTGGGTCGCTTCGCTGCGCTCGCGAGGACGGGAAAGGATCGCGCGACCGAGACGGCTCCCGTCTCAGCCCTGCTGGGACGGCGTCGTCACCACGAGGCCGTCGAGCGCCGGCGTGATCTTGATCTGGCAGGACAGGCGGGAATTCTCGCGGACGTCGCTGGCGAAATCCAGCATGTCCTGCTCCATATCCTGCGCCTTGCCGACCGTGTCGATCCAGGCGTCGGCCACGTAGACGTGGCAGGTGGCGCAGGCGCAGGCGCCGCCGCACTCCGCGTCGATGCCCGGGACGTTGTTGCGCATAGCCGTCTCCATCACGGTCGCGCCGACGCTGCCTTCGACGGTCCGTTCCGTCCCGGCGTGGTCGACGTAGGTGATCTTGGGCATGCTGGGGGCTCCGGGCTCGCGTCGAGCGCAGTCTGTCCGACGGGCGGCGTGCCTGCTTGGCGGCTGGAAACGCGGAATGCAAGCGCGGCATTAGACACCGGTCCCGGATCGATCGCCGCATTGCGGCGACACCGTCAGGCGCGCGCCTCCGCGATCTCCGCCAGCGCCCGCGCGACCGCGGCCGCGAGGTCGTCGACCGGCACCGCCCCGGCCCCGCCGCGCAGGCGCGCCTCCGCGGCGTCCGCGAGGGCGCGCACGTGAACCGCCCCGACGCCCGCGGCCGAGCCCTTCAGGGTGTGGGCGAGGTCGGCGCGCTGCTCCCGCGGCAGGGCCGGGTCGGCGAGGCGCGGCAGGATCGACCGGCACTGGCCGGCGAACAGCTCCAGAACCTCACGGGCCAGATCGGCGTCGCCGCCGGTCTGGGCCTCGAGTTCCGCGGGGTCGATGGCCTGCATGCTCGAACTCCCGGCATCCGGATTCGTCGGGGATTGCGGATCTGATCCACACAATTCACCCCCTGATTCGCCGGGTGGGGATCGCGCCGGACCCCTCCCCTGCGGCAGGATGGTGGAGGCGGTGAGCGACGGGCCCGGTAACCATTCGGTTAACCTTTTCTGGGGCCGGTCGAGGGCTCGGGTATCGGCAGTCGCTGCCCGAGTTTAGTCTTGTAATGGTAAACGGGGCGTTGCGTCTCCGGCTCAAGCCTCCCCAGGCGCCGGTGAACCCGTGTAACGAGGCGTTGAATGGCGACCGAGAAGAAGCTGAAGGACCCGGCCGAGGCCGCGCTCTCTGCGATCGAGCAGGCGCTGAACCTCGACGCCCTGACGCCGAACGGCACCGACGGCCGCGCCGAGCCGCGCCTGCCCGATGTCGGTGACGCCGACCCGCTGCGCGACGGCGGCCTCGACGCCGGCCGGACCATGCCGCCGCGCCTCGACCTCGACCCGCCGCTCGCCTCCGACCTGCCGCCGCCGGGCCTCGACCGCCCTCGCCGCGAGGGCGGCCTCCTGCCCCCCGACCGCTCGCTCGTGGCCAACGACGACCGGCGCAACATCGGCATCCTGCAGCAGACCCTGCGGGTGCGCTCCTCGCCCAAGCCCTACCTGCTCGCGCTCGCCGCCGGCGCCGTCTGGATCGGCGCCCTGGTGCTGATCGCGTGGTCGAAGTCCGACGGCGACCTGCGCGCGGTCGTGTCGGGCCTCTCCGCCCTCCAGGCGAGCGTCGGCGCCGCGGCCCTGTTCGGCCCGGTGGTGCTGTTCGTGATCGCCGCCATGCTGGCGGTGCGCGCCCAGGAGATGCGCCTCGTCGCCCGCGCGGTCGGCGAGGTCGCGGTGCGTCTGGCCGAGCCCGAGAGCTTCTCCACCGACGCGGTCCTGACCATGTCGCAGACCGTGCGCCGCGAGGTGGCGGCGGTGGGCGACGGCGTCGAGCGGGCGCTCGCCCGGGCCGGCGAGCTGGAGACCCTGGTCCGGGGCGAGATCGCCACCCTGGAGCGGGCCTATTCCGACAACGAGATCCGCATCCGCTCCCTCGTGGACGAGCTGGTGGCCCAGCGCGAGGCGATCGTCACCAACGCCGAGCGGGTGCGCAGCGCCATCACCGGGTCGCACCAGAGCCTGAGCCAGGACCTGGAGGGCGCCTCCGACCGGATCGTCTCCGCGGTGACCGGCGCGGGCGAGCGCGTGACCGGCGCGCTGGAGACCCGCGGCGCCGCGATCACCGCCTCCCTGGGCGAGGCCGGCGACCGGGTGGTCAACCTGATGACCGCCCGCGGCAGCGACCTGATCGACACCCTCGCGGCCACCAGCCAGGAGGTGCGCGGCAGCTTCCAGGAGGTCGGCGAGACCCTGACCCGCACCTTCGAGGACCGCGCCGGCACGGCGACCGGCGCCTTCCAGGCCGCCGGGACCGCCCTGGCCGAGCGCCTGTCGGAGAATGCCGGCGCCCTCACCCGGACCCTGGAGGAGACCGGCAGCCGCGTGGGCGACGCGCTGGAGCGCCAGGCCGGCACGGTGCGCGAGACCTTCGAGCGCTCCGTGACGGGGCTGGAATCCGTCTTCCTGTCGCGGGGCTCGGAGCTGACCGAGCGCTTCGGCGCGATGGGCGCCGAGATCACCGCCCGCTTCGCCGACACCGGTTCGGCCCTGACCCAGGACATCGCCGGCCGCGGCCTCGCGCTGCGCGCCGAGATCGAGAGCGCCGGCCTGTCGGTCGCCGAGACGATCGAGGGCCGCGGGCGCGACGCCCAGGCCGCCCTGGCGCTCGCCGCCAGCGGCGCCGGCGAGACCCTGGCGGCCCGCGCGGGCGCCGTGCGCGACGACCTCGTCGGCACCGCCGAGCGGATCGCCGAGGCCCTGTCGGAGCGCGGCGGCGCCCTCGCCGAGCGGATGGACGGCATCGCGGCGCGCCTCGACGAGACCGTGACGGTCCGAGCGGCGGACCTGGAGCACCGGGTCGCGGCGGCGGCCGAGCGGGCCGGCGGCAGCATCGCGCACCGGACCGAGACGGTCGCGGCGAACCTGGAGGCCGCCTTCGCGGCCCTGGGCCAGGGCTTCGAGACCGGGGCCTCCTCGGCGGTCCAGTCCCTGCGGGGCACCGTCGAGGGCCTGTCGGGCGAGATCGACGGCCGCACCGCCGAGGCGGTCGCGGCGCTCCAGCGCGGCGCTGACGCGGCCACCAGCGCCCTGCGCGGCACCGCCGAGGACGCCACCGGCGCGGTCGAGGCCCGGACCCTCGAGGCCGTGCGGGTGTTCGAGCGCCGGGTCGCGGATTCCGCCGCCGCCCTGTCGGCGCGCACCGAGGAGGCGGCCGCCGCGCTGCGGGCCGCCGCCGATCAGGCGAGCCAGGCCGCCGAGACGCAGACGCGGGACGCCGCCGCCCGGCTCGCCGAGGCCCTGGAGACCCTGCGCAACGCCTCCGGCGAGGTCACCGGCGCCGTCGAGGCCGAGACCGCGATCCTCACCGCCCGGTTCCGCGACGCCGCCGACCGCACCGGCACCGAGCTCGGCGCCCGCGGCACGGAGGCCGTCGCGGCGGTCCGCGCCGCCCTCGACGACCTCAACCGCGAGCTCGCCGCCCGGACCGGCGACGCCACCGGCAGCCTCGCCGAGGCCGCCCGCGCGATCTCGGCCGACCTCGCCGCCCGGATCGGCGAGATGGAGGCGGCCTTCGGCGAGCACGGCCGCGGCGTCGCCGAGCTGCTCGCCGGCCACGCCGACGAGACCCAGGCCCGGATCAGCGGCACCGGCCGCGACATCGTGCTCGCCGTGGCGAGCCAGGGCGCCCGCATCGCCGACACCCTCAGCCAGACCGGCGCAAGCTTCGCCGAGACCGCCGACGGCCGCGTTCGGGCGATCGACGAGACGCTGGGCAACCGCCTCGCCGCCCTGCAGGAGACCATCGCCCGCGGCGACATCCTGGCCGACCGGATCGGCCGCGACACCGCCGCGCTGGGCGAGACCGTTGGCGCGCGGCTTGAGGAGATGGACCGGCTCCTCACCGGCAAGGGCGAGGCCGTCGCCGAGACGATCACGACCCGGGCCCGCGAGGCCGGCAGCCTGATCGAGACCCATCTCGGCGGCCTGGAGACGCGCTCCGCGGAGCGGGCCGCCGCCATCGCGGCCGCCGTGGCGGCGCTGGTCGGCCAGATCGACGACCGTCTCGGCAGCCGCGCGAACGCCGTGGACGAGGCGCTGCGCGCCCGGACCGACGAGATGGGCCGGATCATGGCCGAGGGCCATCGCGGCCTGATGGAGATGCTGGAGGGCCGCACCTCCGGGCTCGGCCAGGACATCGCCCGCCACACGGGCGAGATCGCCCGGCGGATCGAGGAGAGCGCCGGCCATTTCGACACCGGCGTCATCGGCCGCCTGCAGGCGATCGCCGAGACCCTGGACCAGCGCGCCCGCCTCGTGGACGAGAGCTTCGGCGTGCAGGCCTTCGAGGCGATCCGCCTGATCGAGGCGCGCACCCGCGCGGTCGACGAGGAGCTGGCCGGCCGGACCCGCGACCTCGTGTCGATGATCGCCGACCGGACCGGCGGCCTCGACGGCGCCATGGCCGAGCGCGTCCGCGCCCTCACCGGCACCATCGAGGAGGCCACCCGCGGCCTGGAGGCCGCGCTGGCGAACCGCGCGGACTCGATGATCCGGCTGGTGGACGAGCGCACCGAGAGCGCCGACGCGGCGCTGGCCGCCCGCACCGAGGCCGTGCACGCGGCCTTCGCGGAGCGCGCGGAACTCCTCGGCCGCCTCATCGACGAGCGCGTCGCCGCCATGTCGGGCGAGCTCGACGAGAAGGGCCGCGCCGTGTTCGGGGCGATCGGCGGCCGGATCACCGAGCTCGCCCGCCTGCTCGACCGCGGCGGCACCTCGCTCGCCGAGCTCATCGATCAGCGCGGCGAGAGCGTGCTCGCCAAGCTCCAGCAGACCATCGCGGACGCCGAGCGGATGCTCGATGCCGGCGAGGGCCGCCTCGGCCACACCCTGTCGAGCCGCACCGCCGACATCAGCGGCCTCCTCGACGAGGGCGTGCGCTCGGTCCACACCCTGCTGGACGACCGGACCAACCAGATCCGCGTCCTGCTGGACGACCATGCCGGCACCCTGGCCGCCACCCTGGACGGCCGGATGGGCCCGATCCACGAGGCGCTGGACGGCCGCGGGCAGGCGATGGTCGCCGCCCTGGAGGGCGCGTTCGGCTCCGCCACCGGCGCCCTGGACGACCGCACCCGCCAGCTCGGCAGCCTGTTCGACGAGCGGCTGGGCCACCTGGAGAGCCTGGTCGACGGACGCGGCAACCGCCTCGCCGACACCCTCACCGCCCGGGCCCAGGCCCTGCGCACCCTGTTCGAGGAGGCCCAGTCGGCCCTCGACGGCGTGGTCGAGGGCGGCGGCGGCCGCTTCGCTGCCGCGGTCGACGCCCGCATCCAGTCTCTCCGCGCGGTGCTGGAGGAGGCGCCCGCCGCCGTCTCGGCGCTGGTGGAGACCCGCGAGCGCCAGCTCGCCGCCACCCTCGACGCCCGCACGCAGCGCCTGCAGACCCTGTTCGAGGAGGCCCAGGCCGGCCTGCGCGACCTCGTCGACGGGCGCGGCCAGGAAGTCGCCGACGCCATCGCGGCCCGGACCGAGGGCCTGCGCACGACCCTCGACGCGGCGCCCGCCCAGATGGCGGACCTGCTGGACACCCGCCTGTCCGACCTCCAGGGCCTGTTCGAGCGGGCACAGGGCGAGATCGACCGTCTCGTCGATACCCGCGGCCGCCAGATCGCCGGGACGATCGAGCACCGCACCCAGGCGCTCCAGGCGACCATCGAGGGGGTGAACCCGGCCATCGCCGGCCTGCTCGAGGAGCGCGAGACCCGCCTGGCCGAGACCCTCAAGGAGCGGACGGGCGAGCTGCAGACCCTGTTCGACCGGGTGCAGAACCGCCTCGGCGCCCTGGTCGAGGGCACCGGCCGCGACGTGTCCGAGCGGGTCGACGCGCGCGTCGAGACCCTGCGGGCGACCTTCGAGCAGGCGCGCGCCGCGATCGAGGGCCTGCTGGAGGACCGCGGCCAAGCCCTGGTGGCGGCCGCCGAGGGCCGCACCGGCGCCCTGGTGGAGGTCTTCGACGCCCGCCTGCGCGCTCTCGACGGTGCCGTCGAAGGCCGGACTGGCGCCCTGGTCGAGACCTTCGACGCCCGCCTGCGCGCCCTGGACGGCGCCGTCGAGGGCCGGACCGGCGCCCTCGTGGAGACCTTCGACACCCGGCTGCGGGAACTGGACGGCGTGGTCGAGGGCCGTACCGCGGCCCTGGCGCAGGCCGTCGAGGCGCAGAGCGAGGCCCTGGCCCGCGGCGTCGACGCCCGCGCCGACGCCTTCACGCAGCGCATCGACAGCCGCATGCGGCTGTTCGCGACCCTCGTGGCGCAGCGCGCCGACACCCTGGCCACCGCCTTCGACGACCGCCACGAGGCCTTCGCGGGCCTCATGGACGAGCGCACGGCGTCCCTGGTCGCCGCCCTCGACGAGCGGGCGCGCGCCCATGCCGAGCAGGTCGAGGCCCACAACGCGGCCCTGGCCGAGACGCTCAGCCGCCGCGAGGCCGCGCTCGCCGGCCTGATCGACGCCCGCACCGAGGCCCTCGGGGCCGGATTCGAGCGCCGCGCCACGGCGCTCGGTGCCCTGGTCGACGCCCGCGGCGAGGCCCTGTCCCGCCGCCTCGCCGAGAGCGCCGAGACCCTGGTGCGCGCCATCGAGGAGCGCGGCGGCGCGCTGCTCGCCAGCGTCGAGGGCAGCGGCCGCGCCGTCGGCGACAGCCTGGAGGGCCATGTCGAGCGCCTGCGCGGCGCCATCGACGGCCCGATGATGGACCTGTCGCGGGCCCTGTCGGACCGGGCCGAGGCGATCGAGCGGACGCTCGCCGAGACCGGCGTGCCCCTGGCCGAGAGCCTGCGGGAGCGCACCGAGGAGCTGGCCGTGCAGTCGCGGGCCTCGGCCGAGTTGCTGCGCGCCGCCGTCGAGGACGGCGCGGGCCGCACGCTCTCGGAGCTGTTCGAGACCAACGACCGGATGGGCCGCGAGCTCGGCGCCCTGCTCCAGCGGATCGAGGCCGCCAACACGGCGCTGACCGACCTCGTGGCCGGCGCCGACACCAATCTCGGCGCGATCGAGCAGGGTCTCGCCGGCCGGATCGAGCAGGTCCAGTCGGCGCTGGAGCGCATCGCCGCCGAGACCGGCCGCGCCAGCGCCGGCGTCTCGGCCCAGGTCGAGGCCCTGCGCGGCGCCGCCGACGGCGCGCTCAGTGAGGCCTCGCGCCTCGCCGAGACCCTCGACGGCCGCGGCCGCTCGCTCGGGGAGCAGACCGCCGCGCACGTGGCGGCCCTCGACCGGGCCGCGGCCTCCCTGGCGGCCATCGAGGAGCGCCTCGACTCGGCCCTGTCGGGCCGCGAGTCCAAGCTGACCGAGGCGCTGGCCGCCTTCGAGGCCCGGGCCGCCGCCCTGGAGCAGAACGGCACCGCCCTGGCGCAGACCATCGACCAGACCCTGCGCGCCGCCGAGGAGCGCGCCCGCAGCGTCGGCGAGTCCCTGGCCCAGTCGGCCCAGGGTGCCGGGGCCTCGGTGACGAGCGCCTTCGCGGACCTGAAGGACAGCGCCAGCGCCGAGGGTGAGAAGACCGCCCAGGGCGTCCGGCAGGTCATCGAGGAGGCGGCCCGCGAGATGCGCAGCGGCTTCCAGGAGGCCCAGGCCAGCTTCGGCGACTCCTTCTCGGCCCTGCGCGAGATGGCGGGCTCGATCCGTGGCGAACTCGACGCGACCCGCGCCGAACTCGCGAAGGGCGTCCTCGAGCTGCCGCGCGAGACGCAGGACGCCACCGGCGAGATGCGCCGGGTGGTGGCGGACCAGATCAAGGCCCTCAACGAGCTGTCGTCCCTGGTCTCCCGCTCCGGCCGCGCGGTCGACGTCGCCCAGCCGCAGGCGCAGCCCCAGCGCCGGGTCGCGGAGAGCGGCGGCCGCGCCGTCGCGGCGGCGCCGTCCGCCGCGGCCCCGATCGCACCGTCGATCCCGACGGCGGCCCCCGCGGCTCCGGCCCTGCCGGCGCCCGCTGCGACGCCCCGCGCCGCCACGGCCAAGATCGAGGCGCCGCGCCCGTCCGCGCCCGCCCGCCCGGCGCAGGCCGGCGACAAGCGCGGCTGGCTGTCCGACCTGCTGACCCGCGCCTCGCTGGACGACGACGAGGAGCCGGCGGCCGACGCGCCGGCCGCCGCCCCGGCGCCCGCGCCGGCGGCCCGCCGCCCCGCGGTGGCGGCCGCCGAGACCGGGCGGATCGCCCTTGACACGATCTCGACCGACATCGCCAAGATGATCGAGCACCGGACCGCGGTCGACCTGTGGGAGCGGTACCGCCGCGGCGAGCCGAACCTGTTCGACCCGCGGATCTACACGCCGCAGGGTCGGGCCACCTTCGCGGAGATCCAGCGCCGGTACAGGATCGACGCGGAGTTCCGCCGCAGCGTCGACCGCTACGTCAGCGAGTTCGAGCGCCTGCTCGGCGACGTGGTCAAGAACGACAGCGACGCCAAGCGCACCGACGCCTACCTGACCTCGGAGACCGGCAAGGTCTACACGATGCTGGCCCATGCCAGCGGGCGCTTCGACGGGGCGTAGGACCGATCCCGCCGGGGCCGCTCGCGGCGCCGGCGGGACCCGCACCGGGGACGACGAGACCCGTCGCACCCTCTCCCCGCATCCAGAGGTTATGCGCGCGGGGCCGTGCGGCGCGGGGCCGTGCGGCGCGGGGCCGTGCGGCGCGGGCGCCGCCCCGCCCTCACAGCAGGCCGAGGCCGGCGAGCTCGCGCCGCAGGGCCTCGGGCATCTCGGCGAGGTCCCCCGAGGCCTCGGCCCCGAGATCGGCCGGCGCGTCGCGCGCCGTGAGGTAGCGCCAGCCCTGGAACGGCCGGTAGGGCCGGGGCGCCACCGGGACGAGGCGGGGATCGAAGACCAGCCGGCAGCGCGGGATGCCGTCCGCGTCGGTGAGCGGCTCGATCGCGGTGATCGCCTGCCGGCAGGACAGCGTCCCGCGGATCACCCAGTAGATCGAGCCGTGGCCGGTGATCTCCCGGTGGCGCTTGGGCAGGGTGCGGGTGACGTGGAACGGGGCCGCGGGCCGACCGTCCCGGAGCGCCTCCTCCCGGAACCGGGCCTGCCGGGCCTCGAGATCGGCGATGGTGGCGGGGCCGACGCAGAGCTTGATCAGGTGCAGGGCCACGGATGCGCGTGCTCGGGGTTGCCGGGGGCGCCCCTGATAGCAGGGTCCGCGCCGCGGCGCGCCTTCCCGGTGCGCGGCGTCGGCGGCGGGTCCCGGGCGGCCTCGGTCAGGCGAACAGCGCGAGCCGCTGCTCCGGCGTCAGCGCGTCGATCTCGGCGAAGCTCAGGGCCGGCTCCTCCGGCGGCATCGCCGGCTCGGGGGCCGCCGCGACGGTCTCGCCCCAGGTGAGGTCGGCCACGTCCCGCGCGATGTCCTGCGCGAAATCCTCCTCGAACGTCTCCTCGAACCTGTCCTCGATCGCGGCGTCGGGCTCCGGCGCGGCCTCGGCGGACGAGTCGGCGACAGGGGGGGAGGCGGCCTCCGGAGCCGGCTCCGGCACCGTCTCCGGGACGGCCTCGAAATCGACCGCCCAGTCGGTGTCCAGATCGGTCTTCGCGCCAGCGTCCAGGTTGCCCGCCGGCGCGGCCTCCGGCGCGTCCCCCAGCGCGTCCCCCAGCGCGGCCAGTCCGACCAGCTCGGAGACGGCGTCGGGCTCGACCTCCGCCACCGGCTCCGGCTCGGCCGGCGCTTCGGCCGCAGTCTCGGCCGCAGTCTCGGCCACAGTCTCGGCCTCCGGCGCCCGGGCCTCCTCCGGGACCGGCAGGAACATCAGGTCCTCGTGCAGCGCCGGGCTGCCGGGGCGGGCCACGAGGGCCGCCACCGTGACGGCCGGCACGTCCATGGCGATGTAGCGGTCGATGTCGCTCTGGTTCAGATCGGCCGGCTCGCCGGCCGGCCGCGCGCCCCGGTGGGGCGGCACCCGCACCGCGTCCTCGCCCCAGATGGCGATCATCGCGGAGACCCGGTCCTCCAGGTAGCGCAGGGTGTAGACGATCCGGGCGGTGCGCTGCGCGGTCAGGTCCTGGAAGGAGCAGGCCGTGTAGATCGCGGTCGCGTGGCGGTCGAGGGCGTCGCAGGCCTGCGCGTCGGCCCCGTGCTCGCGCAGGGTCCAGGCCGCCTCCTGGATCGACTCGGCGGCGCTGAGGATGTCGGAGGTCGCCTGCTCGGTCTCGCGCACGATGGCGTCGAGGGCGAGCGACGCCTGCGTCAGCCGGGTCTCGTCGCTGTTCGGGGCGTTGAGCGCCGCGATCTCGCCCTTGGTCCGGCTGATCGCGTCGGCCATGTCGAGGAGGTTGCCGCGCAGGTGCCCGAAGGCCTCCTGCCCGCGGTCGGCGGTGACGCTCCGCTCCAGCCGCGCGATCGCCCCGAGCAGCACCTCGGTCTCGGCACCCCGGTTGCGCCGGGCGTACTCGGCGAGGAACCAGCGGCCGCGCTCGCTGGCGCTGATCGTCGCCTCGATCGCCTCGTACTCGGCCGAAGCGTGCGCGCTCGGGGTGACGGAACCGAACATGGGCCTCTCTGGACGCTCGATGCGGGCGCGGGGGCGGCCCGCCCCGGTGCGCGCCAATCGCCGCGAATTTGACAGAGGCCCTTTAACGGGCGCTTACGGACGCCCTCCCGCTCCCGCCTCCGTCCCCCAGCCCGCTCGTCGAGACCCGCCTTGCCCCGCCCGTCCGGCCCGGCGCGCCTGTCGCTGCTCTACGCCGTGGTGTTCACCGAGATCGGCATCGCGATGCCGTTCATGCCCCTCTGGCTCGACGCCCTGGGGCTCGATGCCCGGGTGATTGGCGTCCTCCTCGCCCTGCCGATCGCCACGCGGATCGCCGCCACGGCGCCGCTGATGAGCCTCCTCGACCGCGGCCTCGGGCCCCGGCGGCTGATCCTGCTCGGCAGCCTCGCCCTGAGCCTGACCTACGCGCTGATGCCCGCCGCGGCCGGGACCGCGTGGCCGCTGCTGGCCGGGCTGATCGTGCTCAACGCGGTCGCCGGCGCGCCGCTCGTGCCCTGCATCGACTACCTGACGCTCGCGGCCGTGCGCCGGGATACCCGCCTCACCTACTCGCGGATCCGGATGGCCGGCTCCGTCGCGTTCCTGCTGGCGAACCTCGCGGGCGGGGTGCTGCTGACGGCGCTCGGCGGCCGGCTCGCCGTGCCGCTGCTCCTGACCGGCCTCGCCCTCGGCGCGGCGCTGGTGGCGTGGCGCAGCCGCGCGGTGGCGGCCCTGCCGCCGTCGGCGGAGGGCGACGGCCGGAAGCGGCTGCCGGCGCGGCTCTGGCTGTGCATCGGCGCGGCGGCCGCGATCCAGGCGAGCCACGGCGCGATCTACGGGTTCGGCAGCATCTACTGGACCGGCCAGGGCATCCCGCCGACCTGGGTCGGGGCGCTCTGGGCGATCGGCGTCCTGGCGGAGATCGCCCTGTTCGCCGGCCTGCCCGCCCTGCCGGCCGCCTGGCGCAGCCCGGTGCGGCTCCTCGGCGCCGGGGCCGTGGCGGCGATCCTGCGGGCGATCGGCATGTACCTCCTCGGCGATCACCTCGCCGCGCTGGTGCCGCTCCAGTGCCTCCACGGCCTGACCTTCGGGGCGACCCAGCTCGGCGCCATGGCGGCGGTCTCGGCCTACGCCCCCGACGGCGCGCGGGGCCGGGCGCAGGGTACCCTCAGCGCGGTCAATGCCGGGATCTCGGTGGTCGCGACCCTGGGGAGCGGCGTCGCCTACCGGGCCGGCGGCCCCCTCGCCTTCCTGCTGATGGCGCCGCTCGCCGCCGCGGGCCTGGGCCTCGCCCTGGCCTCCCGCCGCGCGCTGGGGGTGAGGTTGGAGACGGATCGTCAACCGTAATGTCGTCATAACCGCCGGGCAGGGTGGTGCCTCTATCGAGGAGTATGGGTGTTGCTGAGCGAGGGCACTGTTCCCGGCGCCTTGGCCGGCGCCGCGCTGCGGGACCGGTCGGCCGACGGCCGCCTGGCGCTCGACGGCCGCTGGACCGCCGACCAGGCCCCGACCGTCGAGGCCGCGGCCGCGCGCATCGCGGCGGCCGGCCGCGCCGGGCCGGTGGCGGTCGACCTGTCGGGGATCGAGCGCCTCGACACCCTGGGCGCCTGGGTTCTGGAGCGGACCCGCGCCGAGATCGAGCAGGCGGGCAGCGCCCTCACCTATCTCGGCGCCCGCCCGGAGCACCGCACCCTGCTGGGCGAGGTCCGGCTGCGCGAGCCGGACGCGCCGCCGCCGCGGCGGCACGGGCCGGTCGTCGGCCTGCTCGACGCCACCGGGCGCCGGACCGTGCAGGGCGGCCACGAGTTCGTCACCGCCCTCGCCTTCCTGGGTGAGCTGATCGCCGCCTGCGGGCGCGTCGCCCTGCGGCCGGGCACGTTCCGCGGCAACGCCCTGATCAACCAGATCCAGCAGGTGGCGCTCAACGGCACGCCGATCATCGTGCTGATCTCGTTCCTCGTCGGCGGCATCGTCGCCCAGCAGGGCATCTTCCAGCTCCAGCGCTTCGGTGCCCAGACCTTCGTGGTCAACCTGATCGGCCTCTTGATCCTGCGCGAGATGGGCGTGCTGCTCACCTCGATCATGGTCGCGGGCCGCTCGGGCTCGGCGATCACCGCCGAGATCGGCTCCATGCGCATGCGCGAGGAGGTCGACGCGCTCCGGGTCATGGGCCTCGACCCCGTCGAGATCCTGATCGTGCCCCGGGTGCTCGCGCTGATGATCGGCCTGCCGATGCTGACGCTGATCGGCGACCTCGCGGCGCTCGCCGGTGGCGGCCTCACCGCGATGCTCTACGGCGGCCTGACCCTCGACCAGTTCCTGGTCCGGCTCCAGGCGGCGGTGGGCGTGCACCACGTCATGGTCGGCCTGATCAAGGCGCCGTTCATGGCGCTGACCATCGGGGTGATCGCCACGATCGAGGGCTTCGCGGTCGAGGGCTCCGCGGAATCGCTCGGCCGTCACGTCACCGCGTCGGTGGTGAAGTCCATCTTCATGGTCATCGTCCTCGACGGCCTGTTCGCGGTGTTCTTCGCCGCGATCGACTTCTGAGGCCGCCGCGATGGATGCCCCGATGACCGCCTCGCCGAATGGCCCCGCCCCGATCATCCGCGTGCGCGACCTCGTGGTCGGCTTCCGCGACCGCAACATCCTGAAAGGTCTGAGCCTGGACATCCGCCCCGGCGAGATCCTGGGCTTCGTCGGGCCCTCGGGCCAGGGCAAGTCGGTGCTGACCCGGACGATCCTGGGCCTCAACCCGAAGCGCGCCGGGACCATCGAGGTGTTCGGCCGCGACGTCGACGAGCTGACCTACGCCGAGCGGCGCCGGATGGAGCAGCGCTGGGGCGTGCTGTTCCAGCAGGGCGCCCTGTTCTCGGCGCTCACCGTCAAGCAGAACATCCAGGTGCCGATGCGCGAGCACCTGAACCTGTCCGAGCGCCTGCTCGACGAGTTCGCCCGGCTCAAGATCGAGATGGTCGGCCTCAAGCCCGACGCCGCCGACAAGCTGCCGTCGGAGCTGTCGGGCGGCATGATCAAGCGCGCGGCGCTCGCCCGCTCCCTGGCGCTCGATCCCGAGATCCTGTTCCTGGACGAGCCGACCTCGGGCCTCGACCCGATCGGCGCGGGCGAGTTCGACGACCTCGTCTCGACCCTCAAGGAGACGCTGGGGCTGACCGTGTTCATGGTCACCCACGACCTCGACAGCCTCTACACCGCCTGCGACCGCATCGCGGCGCTCGGCGACGGCCAGATCATCGCCGCCGGCACGATCGACGAGATGCTGGCGAGCGACCATCCCTGGCTGCGCTCGTACTTCCACGGCAAGCGCGCCCGGACCATCGCGACGGGCGGCGCCTCGGCCCATGCCTGATCCCGTGCCTGATCCGATGCCCGATCGCCGCCGTCCCACCCAGATCCCGCCCTGCTCCCCTCCGGGAGCTGGGGCTCCAGGCCCGGCCGGATCTCCGCCGGCCAGAACCGCAGGTTGAGCGCATGGAAACCCGCGCGAACTACGCCCTGATCGGGGCCTTCACGATCGCCGTCATCCTGGCGGGCTTCGGCACCGTGCTGTGGCTCTCCGGCGGCTCGTCGCGGCAGGTCAGCCAGCTCGTCCGCATCGTCTTCTCCGGCTCGGTCGGGGGATTGTCGCGCGGCTCGAGCGTGAACTTCAACGGCATCAAGGTCGGCGAGGTCACCGATATCCGCCTCGCCCCGCAGGATCCCCGCCGGGTGCTCGCCACGATCAAGGTCGATCCCGCGACCCCGCTCCGGGCCGACACCCGCGCCCGCCTCGACTCGGCGATGCTCACCGGCGTCTCGGTGATCTCCCTGTCGGGCGGCAACGCCGACGCGCCGGTGCTGACCCCGATGGCCAACGGCGAGCCGCCGACGATCTTCGCCGATTCCTCCGACATGCAGGACATGATGGCGCTGGCCCGCCAGGTGGCGCAGCGGGCCGACGACATGCTGGCCCGCCTCGACCGGCTCGTCTCCGCCAACGAGGGGGCGATCAACCGGTCTCTGACCAACGTCGAGACCTTCTCGAAGACGCTGGCCGATGCCGGCCCGAACATCTCCGCGCTGGTCAAGGCGGTGGACGGGGCCAAGCTCGGCCGGGTGATCGACAACGCCGACCGCTTCTCGGCCGCCCTGTCCAAGGCCAGCCCCGACATCGAGGCCGGCCTGCACGACGCCCGGCTGCTCGCCGGCAAGCTCAGCGCCTCGGCCGACAAGATCGACGCGGTGCTCAACGGCGCCCAGAGCTTCCTGGGCTCGGCCTCCGGCCAGGAGGGCTCCAGCACCTTCACGGAGATCCGCGCGGCGGCGATCTCGGTGCGCGACGCCGGCAAGGCGTTCCGGACCATGTCGGAGAACCTCGACAAGCGCACCGCCAGCATCTCGTCCAACTTCGGCCGGCTGAGCGGCACCGGTCGCCGGGAGGTCGAGGCCCTGTCGGGAGACGGGCAGCGGACCCTGAGCACCCTCAACCGCACGGTGCGCAGCCTGGAGCGCGACCCGAGCCAGGTGATCTTCGGCGGCAAGCCTTCGTTGCCTGAATACAACGGTGGCCGGTGAAATGCCGCGTCGCCGGGCGGATGTGTCCCGGCGCACGGCACGGATGCCGCAGCGGATTAGTTTTAACCGCATAGCTTATACAGCTCCGCCGTTCGCCGGCGGGGTCCTTCAGGTCATGCGTATGGTCCGCTCGTCCCACATCGCCGCCGCCGCGCTGCTCGCCGCCCTCCTGGGCGGCTGCGGCGGCGCGGCGCCTCTCACCTTCGACCTCGCGGCGCTGCCGGCCGCGGGGCGGCCGATCGCGGCCGGCCGCTCGATCGCGGTCTCCGAGCCGGTGAGCATCCAGCCCTTCGAGGCCGACCGGATCATCGTCCGCGAGAACGGCGGCGCCCTGTCGTTCCTGGGCGGCGGCCAGTGGGCCGACCGGCTGCCGCGCCTGATCCAGACGCGGCTCATCCAGAGCCTGGAGAATTCCGGGCGGCTCCGCTCGGTGAGCCGGCCCGGCGACAAGGTCGTGGCCGACTACCAGCTGATCAGCGAGATCCGGGCCTTCGACGTGCAGTCCGGGACCGGCGAGGCGGTGGTCGACCTGTCGCTGAAGCTCGTGGCCGACGGCACCGGCAAGGTGGCGGCGGCGCGGATCTTCACGGCCCGCGTGCCGGTGTCCAAGATCGATGCCGGCAGCGGCGCCCGCGCCCTCGATCAGGCGCTGAGCATCGTGCTGGCCGACGTGGTGCGCTGGGTGAACAGCGGGCGGTGAGGCCGCCTCACTCCATCACGGCGGCCTTCATGATCACCACCATGGTGGCCCGGGCCGGGCCGTCCGTGCAGCGCACGAGGTGGGGCCGGTCGCAGCGGTAGCGCAGGGTCTCGCCGGCCCGCGCCCGCTGCACGACGCCGCCGATCTCGACCTCGAACGCCCCCTCGGTGACCGAGAGGGACTCCACCGAGCCGCGCTGGTGCGGGTCCGAGTCGAGGACGCCGCCCGGATCGGCCGTGACCTCGTACCATTGCAGCCACTCGATCGTCTTGAGCCAGCCGATGATCGCCAGCCGCACCTTCCCGTCCTCGGAGACGAGGATCGGGGTGTCGGCCCGGGAGGTCTTCTCGATGAACGGCTCCTCGTCGCCGGCCGCCAGCACCCGCTCGATCGACACGTCGAGGGCCTGGGACAGGCGCCAAATCGTCGCCAGCGTCGGGTTGGTCTCGTTGCGCTCGATCTGGCTGATGATCGACTTGGCCACGCCGGACTGCTCGGCGAGTTCCGAGAGCGACAGGTTGTAGGCCTTGCGCAACCGCTGGATGGTCTTGCCGAGCTGGCCGGAGAGCACCTGCGCGCCGGTCAGCAGGTCGCGCCCGCGCGCCCGGTCGGGCCGTTCCGCCTGATCCTGCATCGTCCCCGATCCGCCTGCACCGTTCCGTTATCCGAACGATCGTGCGCTTCTTCAAACGCAATCGCCGCCCGGTTGCAAGGCGGCGGGCGGCGTGCGCACCGGAAAGCGCCAGCCGTGATCGGCCCGTGATCGGCCCGTGATCGGCCCGGGGCCGGCCTAGGACCAGACGGCGTGGAAGTGGTGGACCGGCCCGTGCCCCGTCCCGACCGCGAGGCTGTCCGCCGCCGCGAGGGCGGCCGTGAGGTAGGCCTTGGCCTCCGCCACCGCCTCCGGCAGCGCCAGGCCCTGGGCGAGGCCCGCCGCCACCGCGGCCGAGAGGGTGCAGCCGGTGCCGTGGGTGTTGCGGGTCGCGATCCGCGGCGCCGACAGGGTCCGCAGGGCGCCGTCCGCCGTGACGAGGTGGTCGATGCTCTCGCGCCCCGTGCCGTGGCCGCCCTTGATCAGCACCGCCCGGGCGCCGAGGGTCACGAGCCGGCGCGCCTGGGCCACGATCGCCGCCGCGTCCGCGGCGACGGGCTCGCCGAGGAGCACCGCGGCCTCCGGCAGGTTGGGGGTGATCAGGTCGGCCCGCGGCAGCAGCCGCTCGCGCAGCGTCGCCACGGCGGCGTCGGTGATCAGCCGGTCGCCGCTGGTGGCGACCATCACCGGGTCGAGGACGACCGGGATCGACCCGGCGTGGCGCGCCAGGCCTTCGGCGACCGCGGCGATCACCGCGGTCTGCGACAGCATGCCGATCTTCACGGCCCTCACGGCGAGGTCGGAGAACACGCTGTCGATCTGCCGGGCGACGAATTCCGCCGGCACGTCGTGGATGCCCTGGACGCCGGTCGTGTTCTGCGCGGTCAGCGCCGTGATCACGCTGGCGCCGTAGACGCCCAGCGCCGAGAAGGTCTTGAGGTCCGCCTGGATGCCGGCGCCGCCGCCGGAATCCGAGCCCGCGATCGTGACCGCGATGGGCGCGGGGCCGCTCATCGGGCGCCGGCCCGCTCCGCCAGGGCGCCGTCGATCCGCGCGCGCAGGTCGCGGGCGCGCTGGCGCACCGACTCCGCGCCGAACAGCGCGGTGATGACCGCGACCCCGTCCGCCCCCGCGGCGACCACCGCGGCGGCGTTGTCGAGGCCGATCCCCGCGATGGCGCCGAGCGGCAGGCCGGCCCCGCGGGCGAGGCGGGCGCGGAAGGCGATGCTGGCGAAGCCGTCGAGGCCCACCGGCGGGTCGGGATTGTCCTTGCTGGTGGTGGCGAACACGCCGCCGATGCAGGCGTAGTCGACGGGCAGCCGGTACAGCTCGTCGGCCTGGGCGGGCTTCTTCAGGGTGAGGCCGATGATCGCGCCCTCCCCCAGGAGCCGGCGCGCGTCGGCCGGGTGGAGGTCGCCCTGGCCGAGATGCACCCCGTCGGCTCCGGCCGCGAGGGCGAGGTCGACGCGGTCGTTGACGAGGACCGGGACGCGGCCGTCCACCGCCGCCAGGATCGCCCGGATCCGCGCCAGGGCGGCGCGGGCATCGGCGATGTCCTTCTCGCGGTACTGGAGCAGGGTGCAGCCCCCCGCCACCGCCTCGGCGCCGAGCTCCGCCAGCCGCGCCCCGTCGGCGCCGCAGACGCCGACATCGAGGAGCCCGTAGAGGCGCAGGTCGACGGCCCGGCTGCCGGTCGCGGGGGAAGTCGCGGGGGAAGTCGCGCTCGCTGGCATCGCTGTCGTCGCTCGGTCCGCCTCGGCCGGCCCCGTGCCGGCCCTCCCGGGGCCCTGTTTGGGCAGGCCTCGCGGCGTTGGCAAGCGGCCGGTGGAAAGCGGTGCGTCGACGGGGCCTCCCGCTCCGTCGTACGGCGGCGTTGACGCGCGGCGATCCTGTCCCCCTATAGGTGGGATCCGCTACGGCGCAGCCCGGGGGACGGACGGTCGAGGAACGATGAAGGGTGCCGCGGCGCAGACGGACGCGCGCGGGGGGCAGGCCCCGCCGGAGCGCTCCTCCGTAGGCCTCGTCGCGGTGATCGTCGCCGCGACCAAGGGGGAGCCGCGCGCCCTGACGATCCGGGTCCCCGACCAGGCGCCCGGCCGCGGCGACGGCCTGCCGGCCGGCCCCCTCGTCCCCGAGCACGCGACGCTGGAGCGGGGCCTGCGCGCCTGGGTCGAGCGGCAGACGCACCAGCGCCTCGGCTACGTGGAGCAGCTCTACACCTTCGGCGACCGCGACCGCTCCGGCACGGCGACCGTGTCGGGGGTGCACTCGCTCTCGGTGGCCTACCTGGCGCTCGTCCGCGAGGAGCGGCCGGCGGGGATCGCCGAGGCCGCGTGGCAGAACTGGTACCGCTACCTGCCCTACGAGGATTTCCGGCAGGGGCGCCCGCGCCAGCTCGACGCCATCGAGGCGCGGCTCGCCGCCTGGGCGTCCGAGCCCGAGGACTGCGCCACGCGGACCCGCCGCCTCGACCGCCTCGGCCTGACCTTCGGCATGAACGGCGGCACGTGGAACGAGGAGCGCGTCCTGGAGCGCTACGAGCTGCTGTTCGAGGCCGGGCTGATCCCGGAGGCGCGGGGCAATCCCGGCCCGGCCCTGCCGAACGACCCGACCGGCGTCCCCATGGCGTTCGACCACCGGCGGGTGCTCGCGACCGCGATCGGCCGGCTCCGGGGCAAGATCAAGTACCGCCCGGTGGTGTTCGAGCTGATGCCGCCGGAATTCACCCTGCTGCAGCTGCAGAAGACCGTGGAGGCCCTGTCGGGAACGCAGCTGCACAAGCAGAATTTCCGGCGCCTCGTGGCCCAGCAGGGGCTGGTCGAGGAGACCGAGAGCGTCACCAGTGGCGCCGCCGGCCGACCGGCGCGGCTGGTGCGCTTCCGCCGGGAGGTGCTGCTGGAGCGCCCGGCCCCGGGCCTGCGGCTGCCGTCGCGGCGCGCGGGGTGACGGCGGCGGTCAGTCCCGCCGCGCGAGGGTGCCGAGCCCCCCACTCGCGTCGAGCGCGTCGACCGTCAGGGCGGCGGCCCGGCCGTCGCTCCCGATGGCGAAGCGGACGGCGGAGGGGCGGTCGGGCGCCTCCGCGTCCGGGAAGCTGAGGAAGAGGTCGCGGTCGAAGTGCCGAAGGGGGTAGCGGCGCGCGCCCGCGGGGCCGACCGTCAGCGTCAGGGCGCCGTCCGCCTCCGCCACCACGGCCTCGCCGACATAGGCGTTCGCGTAGCGCCCGACGTAGGCCGAGAGCGCCAGAGGCGCGGCGGGCGGCGCCGGCGGCGTGCCGTAGGCCGCCTTGTCGGCGGCGATGCCCGGCGCGAACAGGTTCTCGTAGGCCGCGCCCCAGGCCTGCACCCAGTCCCGGCCGACGCGGCCGTCGAAGACGAGGTCGGCGAAGCTGTCGGCCAGCCCTTCCGGCACGCCGGACGGGAAGGCGTTGGTCAGGACGAGGATCCCGAGACCGGCCTCCGGATGGATCGAGACGAGCGTCTGCGCCCCGGCGCTGAAGGCGCCCGCGTGGCCCCAGACGAGGCCGTGGCGGCCGTACTCGACGTTCCAGCCGAGGCCGTAGAAGGACGCGCCGCCGGTCACGGGGTTGCGGCCGCGGGCCATGAGCGGGACGTGCGTCTGCGCCAGGGCCGCGGCCGCGACGCGCTGCGCGCCCTCGAAGCGGCCGTTGCCGATCACGAGCCGCAGCCATCGCGCGAGGTCGCGGACGGGGCCGCTGACGCCGCCGGCCGGGGCCTGCGCGTCGGGGTTGCGCTCGACCGCGGCGGTCCAGACGCCACCGACCCGGACGTGGAGCGCCGCGCGGTCGGACCGGCTCAGGAACTCCGCGTGGGTCGTGCCGGTGGCGGTCATCCCGAGCGGCCGGAACAGCCGGTCCCGGGCCACCGCCTCCCAGGGCCGGCCGGTCGGCTTCGCGGCGGCGACCGCGCCCTCGGTGAAGCCGAAATTGCTGTAGGCGTATCCGGCGCGGAAGCTGGAGGCGGGCGGCGCGAGGCGCAGCCGGTGCAGGATCGCGTCGCGGCCGAAGCCGATGGCCTCCAGGTCGTCGCCGGCGGTCCCCGGCAGGCCGCTGCGATGGTTGAGGAAGTCGCGCACCGTGACCTGCGCGGTCGGGTAGGCCTCGCGCAGCTGGAAGGCGGGATCGAGATCCGCGACGCGCGAATCCCAGTCGACCACCCCGTCGCCCACCAGGGCCGCCACGATCGTCGCGGTCACGGGCTTGGACAGCGAGGCGATCTGGAAGACAGTGTCGGGGCCGACCGGCTCGGGCTTCCCGGCCTGCCTGAGGCCGTATCCCTTCAGGAGGAGCGTCTCGTCGCCGAGGACGACCGCGACCGCGAGGCCCGGCACCGCGCCCGCGTCGACGGCCCGCTGCGCCAGCGCCTCCAGCGCCGGCAGCTGCGCCTCGACCTGCGCCCGCGTGAGCGTCCCGGCGGACCCGGCTCCGGGCCCGGCCGCGATCAGGCCGAGGGCGAGGCACGCGCGGACGAGGCGCCGGCGCGATCGGGCCCGCTGCATGAGTCGTCGATCCTGTGCGGGAGAGCTCGGACCTTGAGAGTGGCATCGTCGGGCCGGCGAAATCAATCGCGCCGCCACGGGCCGCGCGCCGAATGCGCGAGCCGGCCCGACGGACACGGACGAAGACTGTTCGGGAGCCGGGCCTGACTAGCGGAACGGGTCGGCGTCGGGTGCCGGCTTCACGCCGTGGAGCATCCGGTACAGCGTCCATTCCTCGACGATCTTCCGCCCCGGAAGGGCGCAGAGCCCGACCGTGCCGCCATCGGGCAGCTTCGCGAGGATCGTCTGCCCGCCCATCGTCGCGCAGAAGGCCGAGGCCGGATTCTCCAGCGCGAGGGCCGGCCCCGATCCGGCAAGGGCGGTGCAGACCGCGAGCGCGCGGACAGGCCACGCGGCGGGCGCGCTCCACGGTCCGATCATGCGCGTCATGGGCCGCCCTGCCCTAACCGTAGGTGTGGTCGTCGGCCGGGAACCGCCCGGCCCGGACCTCGTCCGCGTAGGCCTTCACGGCGTCCTCGATGTGGGTCCGCAGGCTCCCGAACTGGCGAACGAATTTCGGGGTGCGCTCGGACAGGCCGAGCATGTCCTCCAGCACCAGGATCTGGCCGTCGCAGACCGCCGAGGCGCCGATGCCGATCGTGGCGGCGGTGACCTGGGGGGAGGTCGCGATCGCCCGCGCCACCGGCTCGACGATCCCCTCGAGCACGATCGCGAAGGCGCCGGCCTCCGAGATGGTGCGGGCATCCTCCAGGAGGCGGCGCTCGTCGTCGGGGGCCCGGCCCTGGACCTTGAAGCCGCCCATCGTGTTCACCGCCTGCGGGGTGAGGCCGATATGGCCCATCACCGGCACGCCGCGCTGGACCAGGAACGCCACCGTCTCGGCGAAATGGGCGCCGCCCTCCATCTTGATCGCGCCGGCGCCGGTCTCCTTGAGAACCCGGGAGGCGCTGAGGAAGGCCTGCTCCCGGCTCGCCTCGTAGGAGCCGAACGGCATGTCGACCACGACCAGCGCCTTCTGCGTGCCGCGGATCACCGCCTGGGCCTGGAGGATCATCATCTCCAGGGTCACGGGGATCGTCGATTCCATCCCGTGCATCACCATGCCGAGGGAATCGCCCACGAGGATGAAGTCGCAATAGGGGTCGACGATACCGGCCGTGTGGGCGTGGTAGGCGGTGAGCGCGATGATCTTGCGCCCCTCGGCCTTGCGCTTGCCGATATCGACCGCCCGGAGCCGTCGGGACTGCACGACCTGCGACATGGTTCAGACCTCATTCCGGCCATTCGGCACGCGGCGCGGGCCTCGTTCCGCGGCGTCTCTTACAATGCCCGGCGATGCGGGTCAGCGCCCCGCCTGCGGCTCGGCGCCCGCCTTCCAGTCCGGATCGACCGTCAGGTTCGCGGTCTCGTGCATCTCCTGCCAGCCCTCGACGCCCTCGGGGAACCAGCGCACGCCGGTATAGCCCTTCAGCACCAGCCGCTTGGCGGCGTTCCAGCTGCCCCAGCACTCGACGTGGCAGAACACCACGACGGGCTTCGCCGTGTCGCCCCCGGTCAGCGCCGCGACGCGGGCGTAGAAGAGCGCCTCGCGCGCCGGCGCCAGGGGCTCGGCACCGGCCTCCGGCATCCAGACGGCGCCTGGGATCGACGGATGCACCGGCAACCAGAGGCGGCCCTCCGGGAAGTTCGACGGCTTGCGGTCCGGCGCCGCCACGTCGAGCAGCACCGGCTTGTCGGGGCCGGCGATCAGGGCGGCGACGGCGTCGGCGTCGACCACCGCGGCGCCCTTGAGGGTCGGCGGCGTGTAGCCCTTCGGGGGCCCGGCGTAGAGCCCCTCCGGCTCGGGCACGTTGACCGGCGAATCGGCCGGCGCCGCGGCGAGGCAGAGGAGCGCGGCGCAGGCCGCCGCGGCCCGGCCGGTCAGGAGGAGGCGCCGCATGGTCAGTTCGTCGGGCTCGGCGCGGTGAAGCTGTGCTGCCACTGGCCGCCCTGGTTGTCGGAGGCCGCCACCTGGATCGGCTTGCCGTCCGGCTTGAACGCGAAGTTGATCACCGGGTTCGACGCGATCGAGATGTCGCCCGTCATGGTGAAGACCGTCCGGTCGCCCGCCGAGACGGTGAGCTTGTCGATGTAGCGCGCCGGCGTGTAGTCGCGGGTCACCTGGTTCATCTGCATGCCGGAGAAGTTCGGGTGGCGGATCATCAGCGTCGCCTCGACGGGCTTGCCGGCCGCCGTCTCGGCGAACTTCATGCGCATGTCGCCCATGCCCTTCATGGCCTCCTCGTCGCTCATCCCCATCGGGGCCGAGCAGCCGCCGGAGGCCTTCACGAACTGCTTGGCCTCGTAGAGCTTGCCGTCCGTCGTCTCCACCACGGCGTGCATGTCGGTGTAGTTGTTGACCCGCACGCGCAGCTTCAGCTCGGCCGGGTCGGCGGCCGGCCCGAACTCGAACTTGGCCGCGTAGGGCGCCGGGTTGTCGTCGATGATCAGCGAGACCGCCTTGATCTGCCCGTCCTTGGGCATGGTCAGGGTGATCGGCACCAGGGCGGCGTCGAGCGCCCGGGCGGGCGCCTCGATCTTCACGAGGCTGTCGGTCGGGGCGATCTGGCGGTCGCCGAAGATCGACTTGGCGATCTCCTGCCAGCGGGCCGCCCGCTCCTGATCGGTGTCGGAGGCGCCGGCCGCCCGCGCCGCGCCGGCGAGCGGTCCCGACAGGGCCGTCGTCGCCAGGACGAGGCCGAGGGCGAGGGTGGAGAAGGTCTGTCCGATGAAGGTCTGTCCGATCCTGTGCGTCATGGCGTGCCTCCCGATTGGCTTGGATATGGGGATCCTAAAAACCTATTCCCACTCGAGTTCCTGGTAGGCCACGGTGACGTTGCGGCCGTTGTAGGTGTCGAACAGGGCCCACTTGTCGCGCTGGTCCGCCGCGACGCTGGTCACGGCCTTCTCGATGGGCACGTCCTTGGCGATCGCCGCCCGGGTGCCGTCGCGCAGGGCGGTCAGGTAGCCGGAGAGGTCGGCGAGCGCCGGGGCGAGGTCGACCGCGACGGGGCCGTGGCCCGGGACGGCCCGGGCGGGACCCATGGCCTTCAGCCGCTCGATCTCGGCGAGCCAGCCCTTGAGGCTGCCGTCGAGGGAGGGGATCCGGTTCACGAACAGCAGGTCGGCGGGGAACAGCAGGCCGCTGCCGGAATCGATCATCGACAGGTCCGAGGTGGTGTGCGCCGGACCGTGCGCCGTGAAGGTCAGGCGCCGGTCGCCGAGGTCGATCTCGGCCGTGTCGGCGACGGTCATCGTCGGGTAGACCACCGGCCCGGTCCGGTCCTCGCCGAGCAGATCGACCAGCCGCTTGCGGTAGAACTCGCCCCGGGCCGCCAGGGCCTCGGTGAGCTTGGCGTGGCCGATGAAGACCGGCTTGTCCTGGACGAAGGCCCCTGCCCCGAAGACGTGGTCCGGGTGGACGTGGGTCAGAACCACGTGGGTGATCGGCTTGTCGGTGCGCTTGGCGATCTCGGCGCGCAGCCACTGGCCGTCGGCGAGGCTGCCGCCGGACTCGGTCACCACCACGCCGGTCCTGCCGACGAGGAAGCCGATATTGGCGATGGCGTCGGCGTTGTCGGGAGTGGCGTCGGCGATCAGGCCCTTGCGCACGTACAGGCCCGGCCCGACCTCCTCCATCGTGAAGCTCTCGGCGGCGCGGCCCAGCGTCGGCAGGCAGCACAGGCAGAGACCCGCGAAGAGGGCGTGCCGCCGCGTCGGCCCGGCGACCTGCGTCCGCGGATGGACGGCGGGTGCCGTCATGCCGAAACCTCCCGATCTTGCCCATTCTTGATTGTCTACCATTAAGTAGGTAGATTACCGGTCCGTCAAGGGGCCGCCGGGAGCCGGTCTCCGAAGCGGCCGCACGTTCGCGTGATTTCGTGCGATGATGGGGGCGAGTTTGGAGCGACGATCGCCGCGATGAGGGATACCCGCGCCGAGTTGCTGATGCAGGCCGAGACCCTGGTGCGGGGCCGCGGCTTCGCCGGCTTCAGCTACGCCGACCTCGCGGCGGCGGTGGGCATCCGCAAGGCGAGCATCCACCACCACTTCCCCACCAAGGTCGATCTCGGGGCCGCCCTGGTGGCGGCCTACGCGGCGCGCTACGCCGCGGCCCTGGAGGTGATCCGCCGGGACGTGCCGGACGGGCCCGGCCGGGTCGAGGCCTACGGGCGGCTCTATCTCGGCGGCGTCGAGCAGGGGCTCGGCTGCCTCTGCGTGGCGCTGGCCATCGAGGGCGAGGCCCTGCCCGAGCGCCTGCGCCGGGACATCGCGGCCTTCTTCGCGGACCATCTCGCGTGGCTGGAGGGCATCCTGCGCGCGGGCCAGGCCGACGGCAGCGTGCGCGGCGGCGCGGATCCTGCGGCGCTCGCCCGCTACGTCGTCGCCACCCTGGAGGGGGCGCTCCTGATGGAGCGCCTGTTCGCGAGCCCCGACGCCTTCCGGGGGACGCTGGCGGTGCTGGTCGACGGCCTCAGGCCGCAGTGAACCGGGCGTAGCCGTCCGCCCGCAGGCGGCAGGCCGGGCAGGTCCCGCAGCCGTAGCCCCAGGGATGCCGCTGCCCGCGCTCGCCGAGGTAGCAGGTGTGGCTCTCCTCGACGATCAGGTCGACCAGCGCCCGCCCGCCGAGGCTCTCGGCGAGTTCCCAGGTCTGCGCCTTGTCGAGCCACATCAGCGGCGTGTGCAGCACGAAGCGCCGCTCCATGCCGAGATTGAGCGCCACCTGCAGGGCCTTGATGGTGTCGTCGCGGCAATCCGGGTAGCCGGAATAGTCGGTCTCGCACATGCCGCCGACCACGTGCCGGAGCCCCCGCCGGTAGGCGAGCGCCGCCGCGAAGGTCAGGAACACGAGGTTGCGGCCGGGCACGAAGGTGTTGGGCAGACCCGACGCCTCGTAGCCGATCGCGGCCTCCCGGGTCAGCGCCGTCTCGGACACCTGCCCGAGGGCGTCGAGGGCGAGCGTGTGGTCCTCGCCGAGGCGGGCTGCCCAGGCGGGATCGAGGGCCGTCGTGCCCGCGCGCAGGGCCGCGCGGCGGTCGAGCTCGACCCGGTGGCGCTGCCCGTAGTCGAAGCCGAGGGTCTCGACGCGGTCGAACCGGTCCAGCGCCCAGGCCAGGCAGGTGGCCGAATCCTGGCCGCCGGAGAACAGCACCAGCGCGGCGCGGTCGCCGGCGATCGCGGTCTCACGCGCCATCGTACTCGGCCCAAGACATCGGGGTCTCGGCGACCCGCACGAGCGCGAGGCCCGGCAGGTCCGGCCGGAGGCGCTGCCAGATCCAGGCGGCGATGTTCTCGGCGGTCGGGTTCTCCAGCCCCTCGATCTCGTTGAGGCAGTGGTGGTCGAGCCGGGCGAGCAGCGGCCCGAAGATCGACTCGATGTCGTAGAAGTCGATCACCCAGCCGGTATGGGGATCGACCGGGCCAGCGACCGTCAGCTCGACCCGGTAGGAATGCCCGTGCATCCGGTGGCAGCGGTGGGTCTCGGGCACGTTCGGCAGCCGGTGGGCCGCCTCGAAGGTGAAGGCTTGGGTGATCTTCATGGGAGGGTTCGCGGGTAAGGCCGATCTCGCCCCCGCCATAGCGCCGACGGGCGGTCCCGCGCAAAGGCGGGCTGCCCTGCGTTCGGCGGCTCGGCCGGGGATCAGGCCCCGGCGCCCGCCTCCGACCACTGCGCGTACCACGCCTTGAACAGGCGCAGCTGCGTCTCCGCGTAGTGGCGCTGGCCGGCGCTCAGCGCGTCGGTGGCGTTGAAGTGGAGCGCGTATTCCGGGTTCCCCTCCAGCACCATCAGGTGCTTGTAGTAGAGGACGAGGTCGGTCCCCTCGTCGAAGCTCGACAGGATCGCCAGCGCGGCGTCGAGTTCCTCGGCCCGGCGCCGGGCCCGGACGTCGCCCGCGGCGGCCTTCTCGCACAGGCCGACGAGGTGGAGCACCTCCCGCGGCAGGACGTTGCCGATGCCCGTGATGGCGCCCCGGGCGCCGCAATTGACGTAGCCGTGCACCACCTGGGTATCCACCCCGACCATCAGGGTGATGTCGGGCGACTGGCCGGTGATGTGCTCGGCCGCGTAGGTGAGCGAGGCGGCGCCGCCGAACTCCTTGAAGCCGACGAGGTGCGGGTAGCGGGCGCGCAGGCGGAAGAACAGGTCCGCCCGGGTCTCGAACCCGTAATAGGGGCTGTTGTAGATCACCGCCGGCAGGTCGACGGCCGCCTCCAGGATGCCGCCGAAATGCGCCTCCTGGGCCGCGGCCGAGCTGCCGCGCGACAGGACCCGCGGGATGATCATCAGGCCGTGGGCGCCGGCCGCCTTGGCGTGGGCCGCGAGCGCCGCGGCCCGCTTCGGATTCTGGGCGCCGGTCCCGACGATCACCGGCACGCCGGCCGCGAGCAGCCGCTCGACGCCCGCCATCCGCTCCTCGTCGGTGAGCAGCGGCCAGTCGCCCATCGAGCCGCAGTAGACGACCGCCGACATGCCGGCATCGACGAGTTCCCGCCCCTTGCGCGCGAGAGCGTCGAGGTCGGGCGTCCGGTCCGGCCGGCAGGGCGTCATCAGGGCCGGGATCGTGCCGGAGAAGATGTGTCGATCGAAGGCCATCGCCGGCTCGCCTGCTGGGAGGTGGGATCGTCCCGGGCGGCCTTGCGG
Organism: Methylobacterium sp. NMS14P; assembly: GCF_028583545.1. NCBI lineage: Bacteria > Pseudomonadati > Pseudomonadota > Alphaproteobacteria > Hyphomicrobiales > Methylobacteriaceae > Methylobacterium > Methylobacterium sp. NMS14P. The sequence continues at coordinate 2,218,844 of NZ_CP087106.1, forward strand.
GCCTCGCGGGGCGGCACGCCTCTCCATGGCAGCGACGCGCAGGTCTGGCAAGGATTTTATACAATCTCGGTCGAGCGGGTCGGGACCGGCGCGGCGCCGAGGAACGCCATCAGCGCGGCGGCGACGTGGTCGATATGGTCGGTCAGGAGGGCGCAGGCGGCCGAGGCGTGGCCGTTCCGGCACAGCCGGACGATCTCGCGGTGCTCGCGGTCGGCCCGCTCCAGCTCCGCGCTGTCGGTGGAGAGCTGCAGGCGCGTGTAGCGGTCGCACTCGGCCAGCAGGGAGCCGACCAGCCCGAGGGCGCGGGGGCGCTCCGCGCGGCCGTAGAGGAGGAGGTGCAACTCCGTGTTGAGGGCGCCCCAGCGCGCCGTCGCGCCGGCTCGCAGCGCCGCGGCGTACTCCTCCAGCAGGGCGTCGGCCCGGGCGTAGTCGTCGTCGGTCAGGCGGGGCGCCGAGAGGGCCAGGAGGCGCGGCTCGAGGGCGCCCCGGAGCTCGAGGGCCTCCGCCGCGTCCGCCGGCGAGAGCGGCGCCACCATGGCCCCGCGGTGGGGCAGGATGCGCACGAGGCCCTCGGCCTCCAGCTGGAACAGGGCTTCCCGCACCGGGATTCGGCTGGCCCCGAACTCCGCCGCGAGGCCGTCCTGGCGGAGCTGCGAGCCGGCCGGGTAGCGGCCGTCGAGGATGCGCCGCCGGATCTCGGTCCCGATCGACCCCGCGATGGTCCGGTTCTTCATCGTCTCGCTCCCGGTCGGCTCCGGGCGCTCCGCAGGACCCTTGACGGCGGAGCTCCGGTGCTGAAATTGTATAAAATCAATCGGGCAACGGGCTCGATCAGGACAAGGGTGCCCGCGATGACGCTCTCCCGCCGCCAGATTCTGGCCGGAACCGCCGGTGCGGCCGCCGGCCTCGGCCTCCCGCACCTGGTCCGGGCCCAGCCCGGCGGCGGCAGCGTGCTGCGCTTCATCCCGTCGACGCCCCTGCCGTCCCTCGATCCGATCGTCGCCACGAGCTACGTCATCCGCAACCACGGCTATCTCGTCTACGACACGCTGTTCGCCACCGACGAGAACTTCCGCATCCAGCCCCAGATGGTCAGCGAGTGGCAGACCGCGCCCGACGGCCTGCGCTGGACCTTCCATCTCCGCGACGGCCTCACGTTCCACGACGGCTCCCCCGTCGAGGCCAAGGACTGCATCGCGTCCATCGCGCGCTGGTCCAAGCGGGACGCGTTCGGCCAGACCCTGGCGGGCTTCGTGGAGGGGTACGGCCAGGAGGACGCGCGGACCTTCACCGTCGCGCTGAAGAAGCCGTTCCCGCTGCTCCCGGCGGCGCTCGGCAAGCTGTCCTCGAACGTGCCCTTCATCATGCCGGAGCGCGTCGCCCTCCAGGACGCGTCCAAGCCGATCGCCGACGCCACGGGCTCCGGGCCGTGGCGCTTCGAGGCGCGGGAATGGATCCCCGGCCAGAACGCGATCTACACCCGCCACGCGGGCTACCGACCCCGCGAGGAGGCGCCCTCCTGGGCCGCCGGCGGCAAGGTCGCCAAGGTCGACCGGATCGAGTGGCTCGCCATCACTGAGGCCTCGGCCGCGGTGGGCGCGATGATCCAGGGCGCGGTCGACTGGTACGAGCAGCCGGCGATCGACCTGATCCCGGTCCTCAAGGGCAAGCCGGGGATCGAGATCCGCAACGTGCCGCTCGGGCTGATCCTGCTGATGCGGTTCAACCACACGCAGCCGCCGTTCAACAATCCCGAGATCCGCCGGGCCGTGATGATGGCCATGAAGCAGGACGACTACATGCAGGCGGTGGTCGGCAGCCCCGAATACTACCGGGAGGCCAAGACCTTCTTCACGCCGGGCTCGCCGATGTCGACCGGGGCCGGCGGGGCGGCCGCCATGCAGGCGGACCTCGCCAGGGCCAAGGCGATGCTGGCCAAGGCCGGCTACAAGGGCGAGCGCGTGGTGCTCCTGGCCCCCGCCGACCAGCCGATCGCCTACAACCAGTCGCTGGTGACCCAGGACCTGCTGAAGCAGCTCGGCATGAACGTCGATCTGGTCTCGACCGACTGGGGCAGCTTCATCGCCCGCCGCGGCAACCGCGGGCCGGTCGATGGCGGGGGCTGGTCCCTGTTCCACACCCTCTGGTCGGGGGCGGACGTGCTGAACCCGGCCCTGCACCCGCTGATCCGCGCCAACGGTCAGGCGGCGTGGTTCGGCTGGCCGGACGACCCGACCCTGGAGACGCTGCGCAGCGAGTGGATCGCCACCAGCGACGAGGCGCAGCAGAAGGCGCTCGCCGCGCGCATCGAGGAGCGGGCTTTCGAGGTCGTGCCCTACGCGCCCGCGGGCCTCGTGCAGCAGCCGATGGCGGTCAGCGCGAAGCTCAAGGGCATGGTCATGGCGCCCGTGCAGTTCTTCTGGAACATCGAGAAGACCGGCTGATCACGGCCGGCCAGAAGACCGTCCGTCTTTGCGAGCGCAGCGAAGCAATCCAGCGACGCTACGCTTGCCGACGTCCCGCTGCCCTGGGTTGCTTCGCTGCGCTGGCAAAGACGCGGCGTCTCGGATGCCCCTGCGGCGTCAGCCCGCGCCCTTCTCGGACACGCCGGCCTGCGCGAAGGTCGCCATGCCGGTGTGGCAGGCGAGCGCGCCCTTCAGCAGGCCCATCGCCATGCCGGCGCCCGAGGCCTCGCCGAGGCGCATGCCGAGCGCCAGCAGCGGCACCAGCCCGAGCCGCTCCAGCACCTCGGCGTGGACGCCCTCCGCCGAGACGTGGCCGGCGAGGCAGTGGTCGAGGGCCCTCGGGTCGGCGGCGTGCAGCACGGCCGCGGCGGCGGTCGCCACGTAGCCGTCGATCACCACCGGGATGCGCTGCAGCCGGGCCGCCAGGATCGCGCCCGCCATGGCGGCGATCTCCCGGCCGCCGAGGCGCGCCAGGACCTGGAGCGGGTCGTCGAGGTGGTCGGCATGGTGACTGAGCGCCGCCTCCACGGCCGCGACCTTCCGGGACAGGCCGTCCCCGTCCACGCCCGTGCCGCGCCCGACCCAGTGGGCGGGGTCGCCGCCGAACAGGGCGGCGTAGAGGGCGGCCGCCACCGTGGTGTTGCCGATGCCCATCTCGCCGATGCCCAGGCAGTCGGTGCCGGCGGCCACCGCCTCCATGCCGAACGCCATGGTGGCGACCGTGGCGCGCTCGTCGAGGGCCGGCCCCTCCGTGATGTCGCCCGTGGGCATGTCGAGGGCGAGGTCGAACACCTTGAAGCCGAGGCCGTAAGCGGCGCAGATCTGGTTGATCGCCCCGCCCCCGGCGGCGAAGTTGTCGAGCATCTGCCGGTTGACCGCGTCCGGGAAGGCCGAGACGCCCCGGCGCGTGACCCCGTGGCTGCCGGCGAAGACGCAGACCAGCGGCCGGTCGAAGGTCGGCGGCGCCTTGCCCTGCCACGCCGCCAGCCACGTCACGAGGCTCTCAAGGCGCCCCAGCGCGCCCGCGGGCTTCGTCAGGGTCGCGTCCCGGGCCGCGACGGCGGCCTTCGCCTCCGTGTCGGGACCCGGCATCGCCTTCAGAAGGTTGCGGATGTCGTCGAAGGGGCCGGGTTCGGGAGCGGTCATCGGGTCGGTCATGGCGGCGATGATTTCCTGTGGGCGCCTCCGGACGGGGAGACTATACGGGAGGGGCGCGCGGTGGGGCGCGGTGGCGGGCGGATGCGAGAGGCCGCGATGGACAGGCAGACCGGCGGGGAGGCCGACTGGCCCGGGCGCGGTGCCCTCTACGACCTCGCCGGGTGCCTGCGCTTCTACTCCCGCCTGCCGGTGCCGCAACTGCCCGGCGAGCCGGACCCGCACCGCAGCCCCGACTTCACCACTCTGCCGCGGATGCTGCCGCTGGCCGGCCTGATCCTGGCGCTGCCCGCCGCCCTGGTGCTGGCGGCCGGCTGGGCGGTCGGGCTCGGCCCGTTCCTGGCCGCGACCCTCGCGGTGGCGGTCGCCGTGGTGGCAACCGGCGCCCTGCACGAGGACGGGCTCGCGGACGTCGCCGACGGGTTCGGCGGCGGCGCCACGCGGGAGCGCCGCCTGGAGATCATGCGCGACAGCCGGATCGGCGCCTACGGCGGCGCGGCCCTGGTCCTGGCGCTGGCCCTGCGGATCGGCGCCCTGGCGACGCTCCTCGACCGGATCGGCCACGCGGCCGTGACCGGCCTGATCCTGGCGGCCGCCCTGTCGCGGGTCGCCGCCCTCGCCCCGATGGTGCTGCTCGCGCCGGCGCGGCCGGGCGGCCTGTCCGCCTCGGTCGGCCGCCCGGGCCGGGCGAGCCTCGCCACCGCGCTCGGCCTCGGCGCGGTGCTGGCGCTCGGCGCCGTGCCGCTCGGCCTGCCCCTCGGCGGGGTCGCGCTGATGATCCTGTGCGCCGGGCTCGCGGCTCTGGGCCTCACCCGGCTGGCGCGCGCCAAGATCGGCGGCCAGACCGGCGACGTCATCGGTGCCTGCCAGCAGGTCGCGGAGATCGCCGCCCTGCTGGCCCTGGTGGCGGCGACGGCGGGCGTGGCCGATTGACGGGCCCCGCCCGTCTTGACCCGGCCACGATCCCCCGGCCAAGGATCACCGATGCCGCCCGCGCCGAAACCCTCCTCGCCCTGCACCAAGGTCTGCGTCCTCGACGCCGCGACCGGCCTGTGCTGCGGCTGCGGGCGGACCCGCGACGAGATCGCCGCCTGGGGCTCCCTGTCGGAGGCGCAGCGCCGCGCCGTGATGGCGGGGCTCGCCGCCCGGATGCGCGCCGCCCGGCTCACGCCCCTCGAAGCGCCGCTGCCGTCATGATCTATCTCGGCCTCGCGGCCCTCGCCCTGGTCCTCGTGGCCCTGGTCCTCAGCGACGGCAGCGACAGCGTCGGCGGCGTGATCGGGCCCGACCAATTGGCCAACCTCGCCTGGACCGGCACGATCCTGCTCCTGGTGGTGGCCGGGTTCTGGCGGCAATTCACGGCGCGGCTCGGCGCGAACCTGCAGGCCCTCCTGGCCTGGGCACTGATCGGCCTCGCCCTGGTGATCGGCTACAGCTACCGCGACCGGATCCAGGACGTCGGCGCCCGCGTGCTCGGCGATCTCCGGCCGGGGAGCGCGACCTCGAGCGGCGACGGCTCCGTCACCGTCACCCGGCGGGCGGACGGCGATTTCCGGGTCGACGCCGAGGTGAACGGCCGGGTTCAGCCCTTCCTGTTCGACACCGGGGCGAGCAGCGTCGTGCTCACCGCCGAGAACGCCGCCGCGCTGGGGCTCACGCCCGCGCCCGCCGACTTCACCGCCCGCGTCTCCACCGCCAACGGCATCACCTACGCGGCGCCGACCCAGCTCGACTCGCTCAGCGTCGGCACCATCACCGAGCGGCGGGTCAACGCCATGGTGGCCAAGCCGGGCGCGCTCTCCGCGAACCTCCTCGGCCAGACCTTCCTGTCGCGGCTGTCCGGCTACGAGGTCCGGGGCGACCGCCTGATCCTGCGCCGGCCCTGACCGGGCCGCCGCGCAAGGCGCTCAGGCGGCGCAGGCCTCGGGCGCGGCGCGGGAGACCAGCGCCACCGCCTCCCGCAGGGTCGCGAGGTCGGCCCCCGGGCGCATCCCGTGGGTCGAGAGGTGGCGCCGGAAGGCCCGAGCGCCCGGCCGGCCGTTGAACAGCCCGAGCATGTGCCGGGTGACCGCGTGCAGGCGCTCGCCCCGGGCCAGGCACGCGGCGACGTAGGGCTCGAACATCGCGACCGCCGCGAAAACGTCGGGGGCCGGGGCCGGTACGCCGAACAGGTCGGGATCGACGCCGAGCAGCAGTGCCGGCTCGGTGTAGGCGGCGCGGCCGACCATGACGCCGTCGACCTCGGCGAGCCGCGCCCGCGCGGCGTCGAGGTCGCGCAGGCCGCCGTTGACCGCGATCGGCAGTCCGGGAAGCCGCCGCTTCAGCCGCGCGGCACGGCCGTAATCGAGGGGCGGCACGTCCCGGTTCTCCTTGGGCGAGAGCCCCTGGAGCCAGGCCTTGCGGGCGTGGACGATCAGCCCGTCGACGCCCGCCGCCACCGCGGCGTCGGCCAGGGTGTCGAGCGCCGCCTCGGGGTCCTGGTCGTCGACGCCGATCCGGCACTTCACCGTCACCGGTACGGAGACCGCCGCCTTCATGGCGGCGACGCAGTCGCCCACCAGGGCCGGCTCGCGCATCAGGCAGGCGCCGAAGCGGCCCTCCTGCACCCGGTCCGAGGGGCAGCCGACATTGAGATTGACCTCGTCGTAGCCGAGATCCGCGGCGATCCGGGCGGCCTGCGCCAGCTCCGCCGGGTCCGAGCCGCCGAGCTGGACCGCCACCGGGTGCTCGACCGCCGCGAAGCCGAGCAGCCGCTCCCGCGGCCCGTGCAGCACCGCGCCGGTGGTGACCATCTCGGTGTAGAGGCGGGCGCGCGCCGAGAGGGACCGGTGGAACGCCCGGCAGTGCCGGTCCGTCCAGTCCATCATCGGGGCGACGGAGAAGCGCCATCCGCTGAGATTGTTCAGTTTTCCTGTCGGATCAGCCATTTGCCTTCTTGTGCGTTTGCCAACGTTTCCCTGCGTAGCCTAGAACGGGACGGGAACATGCGGTATTTTCTTGCCGTGTATCAGCCCCGTGTACTAAGCGCCCTGCCCGTGTATCAGCTCGCGAGGCCGGCATGGGGACGATCATTGAGAGGCGCCGAGCCAATGGCAGCACGGGATACAGCGCCCGCATCGTCGTGCAAAGGGCGGGCGTCGTGCATCGGGAGACGCAGACGTTCGACCGCCGAGCCGCCGCTACGGCCTGGATCAAGCGGCGCGAGAGAGAGCTAAGCGAGCCCGGCGCGCTCGACCGCAAGAAGGCTGACGATCCCACGCTCGGCGAGGCGATCGACCGCTACATCCGCGAGAGCCGGAAAGCCATCGGCCGAACCAAGGCCCAGGTGCTCAACGCGATCAAGGCGTTCCCGATCGCCGAGCGACCGTGCTCCGAGGTGACGAACGCCGAGATCGCCGCGTTCATGCAGGAGCTGAGCGAGGGGCGGACGCCGGCCACGGTCGGCAACTACGTCTCGCACCTGTCGGCGGTCATGAACACCGCCCGCGACCTGTGGGGCTGGCCGATCAGCCCGACTGCCATGAAGGAGGCGCAGCGCGGGGCCCGGTCCCTAGGCGTGATCGCCAAATCCCGAAGCCGGGAGCGCGTCCCGACCCTGCCCGAGCTGGACCGGCTGATGGCGCATTTCGGGGACGTGCTGCGACGTCGGTCGAACTCGCTGCCCATGCAGCGGATCGTCGCCTTCGCGTTGTTCTCGACCCGCAGGCAGGAGGAGATCCTACGCATCGCCTGGGCAGATCTGGACGAGGCCCATAGCAAGGTGCTCGTTCGCGACATGAAGCACCCGGGCCAGAAGGTCGGCAATGACCAGTGGTGCGAACTGCCGCCGGAGGCCCTAGCCATCGCGCTCGCCATGCCGCGGATCTCGGACCGCATCTTCCCGTTCAACACCGACGCGGTATCGACCTCGTTCACCCGGGCGTGCGCCTTCCTAGGCATTGAGGATCTGCACTTCCACGACATGCGCCATGCCGGCGTGTCACGCCTTTTCGAGATGGGGCGCACGCTCCCGCAGGCGGCCGCTGTGTCGGGTCATCGGTCGTGGCAAAGCCTCCAGCGCTACACCCATATCAGCCAGAAGGGCGATCGGATGGCCAGCTGGCCTTGGCTGAAGGTTGTTACGGAGCCGGAGCCTTAATCCCCCTCCCCACCCGGATCTCCAGCAAGCGCTCTCTCAGTCGCGTTCAAGATTTCTCTGAGGATGAGCTGGAAGGACCGTTCTGTCGGTTCCTCGTTCTCAAGGGCGATCTTGGCGAAGGTTCTGATCGCCGTGAGGGCGACGTAGGGGTCTAGGGCAGGTTCGGGTCTGTCGGGCATGGGAAGCGTCCTCGGCTTGGCGAGGGGCGGAGCTTACCTCAGATCAGTCCGGCTTGGGCTTGGTGCGCTCGCGGGCGGAAGATGGTTTGCGAGGGGTGCGGAGCCGACGGGCGATCAGTCCTTGAACCGAACGCCCCTGCCGCCGAGCCGCATGTCGCCCGGCTCAAGGATCACGACGCCGCCACGGTCGAACGCCTCTTGGATCGCCTTGAGCGTGTCAAGCTTCGGGTTCGTCGCTCCGCGCTCAATGTCCTTGATCGCGCCGAGAGAGACCTTGCTCTCCGACGCAAGGCGCTCGGCATTCCAGCCTAGAAGGGCCCGAGCGGCCTTAATGGTGTCGCGATCAATCACGCCAGCCGGATAGACGGTCGCGGCCACTTTTTCGAGTCCTGCGGGCAACTTTTCGTCCCTTGCGGTTGACGTGCCCTTCGGTAGACTATAAGTTCCCTTCTGTCAACGAAACGACTTTTGGAAGGCACCTAAGCGATGGTCAGCTTTCAGATTGCGCGGCCCGATCGGGCCATTGTTTCTGCCATCGTGGAGCGTGCCGCGAGGCTCGCCCTCATTGAGGGACAGGAGGAGCGGATCGGCTCGGAGATGGACCTGATCGCTACGCATGCGAACGGCAACCCGCTGCGCCTTGCTGACTTGCTGGCCGCGGACGACTTCAACTTCCGACACGATTTTATCGGCATCGCGAACTGTCTGGATCGAACAACCGGCAAGCTGCTGCGCAACTTCGTGCCTCGGTTCTCGGCTCGCGTTTCGGAGGCCGCGTGATGGCTCGCGCGACGCCTTGGATCCTGGCTCACGCTGATCTCGCCGACGAGATGTTCAGTATGCCGATGCGCGGGCGACTTGAGGCCATTCGCGACCGGTTGGCTGCGCACGGCTACGACCTCAAGCTCGACATCGGGAAGCGAACCACGAAGGCGACCGTCACCAGCAAGACGCTTCGGTCCAAGTCCACCTACCCGAGCGTCACCGACTTCGTCGCGTTCGAAGAGCGCCGACTGGCCGCCATGGACGAGCGCGCTGCCTAACCTTTCTGCGCAAATAGGAGAGACGCGATGGCCATCTGGTCGCCGAGGAACGGTCTAGACAACCGGCGCCCTGATCTCGCGCACTGCCGAGCCGTCGTCTACCCGAAGGAGACCTATGGCTGGCTCCACGGCTATCAGTGCCCACGAAAGGCGATCGTCTTTCGGTGTGTTGAGGGCCACGAGGGCGAGCTTGGGTTCTGCCGCCAGCACGACCCCGAGGCGGTCAGGGCTCGCAATAAAGCCCGCCAAGACCGGGTGGAGGCAGAGTGGGCTAGGGCTCGCGCAAAGGACGAACGCGAGCGCCAAACTCGTGATGCTCAGGCGGCGGCCAAGGCAGCCCTTGAGAGCATTGCCGCTGGGCACAACGACCCACGCACGCTCGCGGTCGAAGTGCTCGCGATGTTCCCCGCCTAACCCAAGGATCTAAACGCCATGGCCGAGAGGAAGGCGCACCATGCCCGTTAAAATGACCGGCGCTCAGTTCAAGGCGTTCTTGGCTACTGAGTGGGGGCCTGACGCCTACTGGGAGGACACCGAAATTCTGAAGAACGGCGAGGAGGTGGATGAGGGACGCGACAGCGATCCGACCTACTACGCCGACACCGACACGGTGACGATCCTTGGCGGCACGATCATCCCGGACCAAAGCCAGCCGCCAAGCCTCATTGAGTACGTGGATGCGGTCAAGTTTGCCCGCAAGTGGCTCAAGGCCCAGTCCACCGTGACGCTCGTCGTCGAAGTGCCGCGCGAGCATGCCGAATGGTTCGCATCCGGCATCAAGGGCATGGGCGTGAACAAGGAGTTCGCCAAGATCGTGGAGAGGATCGGATGATGCCTGACGCCCTCTCCCTTTCCCGATCAGATCTTCCAGAGGAGATCGCTACGGCGATTGAGGAGCTGATCGACGCCGAGCACGACCAATTTCGCAAGGGTGCATCGAACGCGAGCGCTTGGTGCGAACAGGCGAAGGTTTGCAACCAAGCGAGAGAAGCCCTCACCGCCGCGATCCTCTCCCGGCTGGGAGAAGCAGAGGTTCGGCGGGAGGAAGCCGAGGACGCGCCCTCCGGGCCGGGCTCTAGCCCTTCGGGTCCTGCTCCTACGGATCAGGAGCCTTCGGCCTACGATCCCTCGCGCGACCAGTGCGAAATGGACTGGCCGTTGCGGGCCCGTGTTTGGACGCGCACATCGGTCGAGCCCCATGAAAAGGTGTTGGAGATCGTCGGCTCAATCAACGACACATTCATGGCGTGCCGCCACACGCAGAGCCTCGCTATCGCTGATGCCGATGTACCTGGCTTACCAGAGCGGTACGTGTGCCGTTGTGATTGGCAGGCCGTAGGTCCCGGTGAGATCATTGATGATCTCCGGCAAGCGCTGGAAGACATCAGAGACTTCCCAGATCAGAAAGATCCTGTCGACACTGGCGAGCACAGGCGCCGACTCGCCGAGATGGCGCTTGATGGCCTCGACGCGGCTATTCGGCTCAACGCGGAAGCGCAAGAGACCGAAGCCCAGAGGGCCGAGACCTTGGGCTCGGCTTGCGAGGGCTCGGTGGCCGAAGGCCATGCGCCCGCCCTCACCGAAGCCGGACGCCTCGCGATCAAGGACGCGTAGAGGAGGAGAGGATGAACCAAGACCCGCCACACATCCGCGCCCGGCTCGCGACGCCGGTCATCACTGACGCGCAGATCGAGGCCGGAACGCCGGCACAGTGCGTTCACTGCGGCTGCCGCCAGAGCATCGCGCAGCTTCGGTCGCGCTGGCCGGGCTCAATCTCGTGCTGCCCCGAACGGGCAATGCGAGCCCGGCCCGCCCAGGATCTCCGTCTGGCAGCGGGTTGAGAGAAGGGGTGGCGATGGCACGCAACACATACAACCCTGCCGGCCTCGACTCAGAGACGAGGGCCTACCACCAGCGCCTGTTCCGGCAGGCTGACATCCTCAAGGAGATGCCGCTGCATCTGCTGCGCGGCCTCTGGGACCAGTACGACGGCTGCAACGACCCAGAGGGGTTTGAGGGCGAGGCGATCCACCTCGCGTTGAATATGGTAGGGGACGGGTCCTATTGCGCGGTGTGACCTGACATGCCTGACGACCACGACGCGATCACCGAAGCCGCCGACGCCCTGATCGCCTACGGCTACAAGGTCGAGCCGGTCGGTGATGATTTCGCGCTCTGGGTCGTGAACGGCAAAGGGATGAACGACAGCGACCTTTTGGCCTTGGCTATCCGGCTGGGCCTGATGGACTCGTCGGCGCCGCGGTTGCAGTGACGGGCCCATGCCCGAGCAGCCGATCTCGCAAACCCACGTCACCGCCCTGCGCGCCTGTGCCTTCCACTCAGGCAACGGCATGCGGCACGGGGCGCACAAGCGATCCATGCAGGCTCTAGCCGTCCTCGGCTATGTCGAGGAGCGGACACGGATTGGGCAGCGAGAGCCACGGTGGTTTCTGACGCCGGCCGGGCGGGACCTGCTGGAGGTGTTGGGGAGCGGTGAGGACGGCAGTCCGTGACCTTCACCTGGCGCCGCACCTTCCCAGGCACGCACCACGACTTCGTAGCCGAGGAAGCCGGCCAGCACGTCGGCCGCATCCGCCGGATGGACGGCGGCCCGCAGAACGGCACGTGGACTTGGAGTTGCACCGGCTGCCAGCGCGGGCATGAGGCCGAAGGCGTGCGGCCGCTGAACGGCATGGCCGACACCCGAGACGAGGCGATCGAGGCGCTGGCTGCCGCGTGGGCTAGGGCGAAGGCGTGGAGCGCGCGGACCGGGTTGCCGCTGGTGCCGGGCTGCTTCTAGCCCGGCTACGCCAACGAGCACACCGTGAGATCAAGCTCTGAGCTACCGCGAGGCGTTCGATCTTGATGCGCTGATCGAGAAAGCCGGCCGCGCAAGGGGAAATCGCGTAATTCCCACTGTCCACAGGCGTCCTGTGCACATCGGTGCTTCCGGGGCACAACCGGTGGATATCGTCCCTCCGCGGCCCGGCGCACGTCGACTTGAGGCCGGCGAGCAGGGATGCTGCCTGTCTCGAAACGAGAAAGCCGCCCCGACGCGAGTCGAAGCGGCTTTCCGTTGAGAGGTCGGCCAGGGACGCGACCACCTCGGGCAACCGGATCTAAGCGCTGATCCGGAGGATGAGTCTAGTCCCTGACCGGCGTCATCAACACGCAGTCAGGACGCGTACTTAACGTGCAACAGCACCTCGAACTCATCCCCCACCAGACGGCCGGCGGCCTCGTCTGCCAGCGCCCCAGCGACGGCTACATCAACGCCACGGCGATGTGCCAAGCGACCGGGAAGCGGTGGAACCACTATGCATCCAACGAGGGCACGAAGGCCTTCATCGCGGCGCTCGCGGCCGATACCGGAATTCCGGCCGCGGTGTTAGTTCAGTCACTTAGCGGCGGAACGCCCGAGCTGCAGGGCACCTGGGTGCACCCGCAGGTCGCCATCAACTTGGCCACTTGGTGCTCGCCGATCTTCGCGGTGCAGGTGAGCAAGTGGGTGCATGACTGGATGCGCGGTCACTCCGCGGTCCGGCCGGCGCTGCCCTACCATCTGCGACGCCACCTGGCGAACCATCCGAACGTGCCGGCTGGGCACTTCTCCATCTTGGTCGAGATGACGATCCTGCTGATCGCCCCGATGGAGGACATGGGCTACACGCTGCCTGAGCACCTGCTGCCGGACATCTCGCAGGGCCTCATGTTCTGCAAGTGGCTCCGCGAGGAGTGGGGCATCGACACGGACGCGCTGCCCAAGTACCGGCACGACTTCGAGGATGGCCGCGTCGTGTGGCCCAAGGCCTACCCGGACGACATGCTCGCGGAGTTCCGTCGGCACTTCTGGACGGCGTGGCTCCCGCTCAAGTCCGAGGCCTACTTCGCCGGCCGCGACAGCCGGGCTCTGGAGTACCTGCCGCGGCTGCTTGCGAAGGCTGCGGCCGCCGGGCTGCACGCCCCCGCGAAGCGCCTGCCGCCGCGGCCGATCCCGAAGAAGATGCGTCAGGCGTAGCGCCCGTGTCGCCCGGCGTCCGCGAGGGTGCCGGGCTACTTCTGATCGTCTCAGACTTCATCAAGAGGAACATCGAATGATCGTCTACGGCCAGGGCGCCCAGGAACTCGGCATTGCCGGGTCTCTCCTCGCTGCGCATCTCGGGGAGCTGCTCATCAGCAAGGGCGTCATCACGAAGGCCGACGCCGCGGCCATCGTCGCGGCCGCGAGAGCGGACGCCACCGCACAGCCCACCGTCTCCGGCGCGAACGCGGCCAGGATCATCGACGAGGTCGGTCAGCAGTGGGACCAGGCGAAGTAGCCTGAAAACGAAAAAGCCCCGCGCGGCGGTGCCGGCGGGGCTGAAGTGGCGGCGGCCGTCCAAGCTGCCGGTCGCGGTGCAATAGCAGGCCGTCGGGCACGAAAAAACCGCCGCGGCCGGAGCCGGGCGGTTCAAGGTGATCGTCAGGGAATGTGCGCCGTCTACGCGCGGACGGGCTGGCGGTTCCGGTCAGATCCGCGGCTCCCGGTCGAGCCAAGGCCGCAGCTTCTCCACCAGCCAGCGCAAGTCCGGCTGCGTCAGCGCCAGGATCAGCACGAGGCCCAGCGCGACGACCCACTTGCTGCCGAGCAGGATGCGCTCCTTCGGCGGCACGCCCTCGCCGAACAGGTTGGGCGCGCTCACCATCAACATGAAGCCGACGCCGGACAGGGCGATGAAGTAGTAGTTCACCGCGTTGTTGACGACGAAGTTCTGGAAGCCGCCGAGGCGCCAGAGCAGGCCGAACACGCCGGATCCGACCGAGCCGAGCGCCAGGAGGTAGACGCCCCAGACGCCGCGGCTCGACGGGCTCGGCCAGGGGCGCTCCGCGGCGGCCCGCATGGCGTTCGGCATGTAGGTGACGAGCGCGATCGCGGCGGCCGCGAGCACGAAGATCCGCACGCTCTCGCCGAGATCGTCGGCCTGCGACGCGCGCGCGACCATCGCGAAGCCGATCGTCAGCAGGACGGAGAGCCAGAAAAACCGGCTGAACAGGACGTCCCTAATCCACGGCATCGTGCGCTCTGTCCATTTTCCTGAGCATCCCGGCCATCGACGCCTGGATGCGGGTCTCGGCCGACATGGCCTGTCCCGAGGTGAGCACGAGGCCCAGGGCGGCGCGGTCATTGGCCTGGCGCGCCTTGCTGATTGAGGCCGCGCCCGCCTCGACGCGAGGCGTTGCTGGCGGACCGCCCCGACGCGAGGGCCGATCCGTCTTCGCCGCGGCCAGCCACTGGTGCAGCATCTTGAGCACCCCCATCATGGCGGCCCCGGGAGGCCGGGCCCCTTGCCGCCGAGGGTCCAGGCGATGCCTCGCAGCATCTCGTGATTGCGGTCGATGTCGCGATGGTGCTCGCCGTTCAGGCGCTCGAGGTTGGCCACATGCTGGACGAGCTCGCCGAGCTTCGCGGCCAGCCGGTCCATCGAGGCCGTCCGGTCGGCCTGCGTCTGCGAGATGACGTTGAGCGCCCCCGTGTTGTTGTTCAGGGCCGTCATCACCTCGCGGATCTCGGCGATGCGCTGATCCGAGATCGCTTGGTGCCGCTTCTCCCAGGCGTCCCGATCCTCCTCGTGCTCGCTCTGCTGCTTGGTCAGAGCGTCCTTGTGCTGCCTGGGCTGCCACCAGACGACCATCCAGGCGAGGACGACGATGGCCGCGATGGCGAGGATCAGGAGCGACTCGGTGATGCCGCCCTCGGCGACGATCTTGGAGGCGGCCTCGTTGACCGCGGAGGGGAGCCCCGTCGGGATGCCGGTCGGCACCTCGGCGGCGGCGAGGAAGATGCGTTCCATCCCTCAGATCACCGACCCGCGCAGGCCGAGCGCCACGCGGCGTTCAGCGACCGCAGCCGGCGGCGCGTGCGCGGGTCGTCGGTCCGGGCGTACTGCACGGGCGACGTCATCACGGCGCACAGCCGGGCGGCCGGCACCGCGGGCGCCTCAAGGTCACAGCGCAGGATCGCGAGCCCGAGGGCAAAGCCAATGCAGGTCACGAGGTCGTCTCCGGGAGCAGGTCGTCAGGGTTGTCAGCGCCGTCCGCCGCGGCATCGGCGGCCGCACGCGCCCGGGCCTCCTGCGCCTCGGCGACCAGCGTGGAGGCGTTCGCCTGCTGCGCCGCGCCGAGGTCGCGCTGATCCTGATCGTGTCGCAGGCTGTCGACCTCCTTAACGACGGCGTCCGAGAACATCCGCGCGAGGAGGCCGAGCAGCGTGCTCAGCAGGGCTGAGAGGCTGAACACGTCAGCCGGCCACTACGGGTGCGGTGGTGGTCGGGCCGGCCGCCGTCGGCGTCGAGGTCGCGAGCGAGGCGCCATCCTCCACCGGCAGCAGCGCGATGATGTGGTCGCGGATCGCGTTCGTGCCGCCGGTCCAGGAGAGCAGCCAGCCGGGGGTGTGCTCGACGACGTAGTTCAGGGCGTTGGCCAGCACCTGATTGCCGACGTCGAAGCTGAGCGTCTTGTCCTTGGCGGCGCCCGCCACCGTGTTCACGCCGAAGCTGATAGCCTTCTCGACGAGCTGCTGAGTGATCAGGCCCTTCACCACGGCGCCGATCGAGGCCGGCAGGCGGCGCAGGCCCCAGGTGATCGCTGCCATCACGAAGGCGGTGACGATCTCGACCGCCGCCTGCGCATAGGAGGCGATCCAGGTCCCGAGCGGGACGGTGACCACCGCGGTATCGGTCGCGGGCTGCGCGACAGTAGCCGCGGCCTGAGCGAAGGCCGGATGGATGCCGAGACCAACGACGGAGACCGCAAGCGCGACGGCTGCGAGCGTCAGACCGGGCACGCGGCGGGCGGCGCAGATCAGCGCGCCGATGAGTGCCGAGCCGAGCAGGAGCACCATGACGCCGTGGCCAGCGGCGCGGGACAGGTCGAACGGCTGGCCGGTTGCGGCCAGGACTGGAGAGCCGACGCAGACAAGCGCCAGCGCCACGAGGACGATGCGGGTCATAGGAGATCTCGAGGTGGAGGTTGCCGGGCTACCCGCCGGCGCAGGTCACGCGCGGATGACGACCCACGCGAAGGCGATGACGACGGCGAGCACGATGAACCCGACGCCGGACACGACCGGGATGGCGCCGGCGACGCGTTCGTCCGCCGAGCCGGGGCCGCTGGTAATTGCGACGCCCCAGGCGATCAGGGCGATGCCGATGGCGACCAGGGCGACGAGGAACCACTTCACGGGTCAGCCGCCGAAGAACGGGGAGACGAAGGTGCGCCAGAACCAGTTGCCCAGGCCCGGGGCCGGCTGGACCTGCACGGCCGGCATGGCGCCGACTTGCCGGCGGCCGGCCTCGGTCAGGGCGTAGAGCCGTCGGCGAGGCTCGGGACCTTCGTCCCAGGCGCTGACGATTAGGCCGGCGCTCTCCATCGCCGCCAACTCCGGGTACAGCGAGCCGGCGCCGACCCGCGTCGCCTTGGAGATGCCGGCGCCGGAGCGCTCGGCCGCCGGGGCGTTGGCCAGATGCGACAGGATCTGCGCGGTGAGACGGGAGGTAGGCATCAGGCGCGCCTCCGGGCTGGGGCCTTGGCCTTCTTCGCCATCGGGGCGGGCGGCTCGGCGGCGCCGCCCTTCGCGAGGGCAAGGGATTGCGTCAGGACGCCATTGACCCGGGCGTTCCAGCCCTTGCCGAAGGTGCGCCAGGTCGAAAGCCGCTTGAGAAAGGCCAGCCGGTCCGCGCAGATGCGCTCGACAGTCTGGGCCGCAGGCTTCGCCGCGATCGCCTTAAGGGTGATCGGACCGAGCTTCCCGTCGTCGGCGACCCCGACGGCACGCTGCAACGACATCACGGCGCGCGCGCGGCCCGAGTTCACAGCGAAGTCGAAGACGCAGAAATCGACGCCTGCCGGCAGCTCGTCGCCCCGGATCGCATCCCAGTAGTTCTTGCGGTAGATCGGCGCGACGGTCGTCTTCGTGAGGGCGCGAACCTCAGCCTTGGTCGCCGGGCGACCGAGCCAGCCCGACAGCGTTCCGATGGTGATGCCGAGGTTGGTCGCGCCGCCCGGATCCGCCGGGTGATCGACGTACCCGCCCTCGTGCACCAGGACGAGCGCGAGCGCCCGCTCGAAGTTGGCAGCGGCCATGTGGTCCTCACGATGTTTGCGGTGGTGGAGCGTCAGCCGCGCCGACGCGGCGGCCAGGCGCAGATCCAGACGGTGCCGGCGCCCTCAATGAAGACCGGGACGGCGTGCGGGCGGCAGCGGGGCCGGGCCTCGGCAGCGGCCGGCCACAGGAGCGCACAGGCGAGCGCCAGCGCCGCGAGACGCGAGCGGATCATGGAGGGTCCTGGTGGTGAAGAGGCTACCGAAGCGCGGAGATCGCCCAGGGGATCGGTGCGGCCGCGGACATCGCCAAGGCGGCCGAGAACCTGAGGAGCACGGTCCCGTCGCTCGGCACCGTGGGCGGCCCGATCAGCGTGACGCCGTCCGGCAGGGCAGCGAGCGGCTGGACCGACACGCTTTCGCCGGCCTTCAGCGCGTCGCCCGCCCGTGCAGGTACGAGGTTGGTCAGGGTGATCGTGAATTTGGCCAAGGCGGCGACGTTCGGCAGGGCTGCAACGGCGCCGAAGTGTGCGACCTCCTCGGGCTTGCCTTCCAGTGCCGCGACGCGGGCCGCCAGGGCATCGAGGCGGGACGACAGAGCCGCGGCAGTGGCCAACGGGTCGGCGTTCACCTGCGCGACCGCGGCAAGCGCCTCGCCACCGGGCTGCACGACCTTCAGGTAGTCCGTTGAGGCGACCGAGGCCGCGAGCGTCGCGTCCATTCCGTGCGCTCCCTCAGGTCGGCTCGGTCTGCGCCTTGGCGAAAACGGCAGGCACGTCGATCAGCGCCTTGCCCGAGGCGTCCGCCCCGGCATTGGCTGCCACGCGAACCAGCAACGGGTCGGAGGCTACCAGCGGTGTGTCGCGGGAGATCAGCCCGACCCGGTTGCGGTCCTTGCCCTTGGACCGGGCCACGCCTCCGAGCCACGCGTCCGCCAGCCCGAGGTCTCCCAGCGCGAAGAAGAACTGGTTGCCGGTGATGCCGGATGGAGCCGCGGGCGTCTGCATCGCCGCTACGTCGGCCGCACGCGCGGCGGGATCGACGGGCACGAACTGTCCCGACAGGTCCTGGCGGATCGGAGCATCGCTCATGTCGGCGGGATCCCGCGAACCGAGAAGGTGGTGCCGGCGACCATATTTCCCGTGGTGGTGAGGACGCGCAGGGCGTTCACCACCAGGGCGGCGGTCGAATAATTGCCGACGGCCGGGGCACGCTGGATGAAGTTGCCGCCTTCAATGCCGGCCGAGGTGACAGTCTGCATCAGCGGTTTGATCGTACCGGTGCCCTGGACGAGCATCGCGCGCGCGATCGTCCAATTGACAGATTGCGCGTCTTGGTTGCTGACGAGAGGGTAATAGGATTGGCTGCTGGGGGCGCCTGCTGAGACGCCGGAGGCGCTGCTGTAGACGGACTGCCACAGGTAATCCGAGGAGCCGGCCTTGAACGTCGATCCGCCGTCGGACGAGAACCGAAGACCGACACCCGCACCCGCGGTATCCACCTGGGCCGTCAGCGTGATCTCGTAGGCGCTGTAGCCGAGCGGCAGCAGGTAGTCCGCCGAGACGGCCGCACTCGTGAGCCGCGCGCTGATCAGCAGCGGGGTCCGGTCGATCCAGTCGGTGACGTAGGCGGTCGCGCCGGTCTGGACGATCCGGGCCTTCTGCTTCGGTAGAAGCGCGGTCGTGCCGTTGGTCACGCCATCGAGCGTGGCGCCAGACGGGACGGCCAGAGCGATCGTGCCGGTGGTCGTGTTGCTGTTGAGGATCGGCCCCGACCGCCAGCCCGCGCCTCCGTTCGCGGCAGTGATCGTCCCGGTTCCGGTGGGGTAGAGAGGGCGCTCGATATCTGCGGCGACGAGCGTGACCGCAGTAGAGGGAGTGGACGGGACGGGACCCGAGACGTTGCTCCGGACCTGATCCTGCTGTGACGACGTCAGGGTCTGGCTGGCGTCGTAGCGCAGGGCGCCCGTGCCAGGGGAGGCCGCCGCACACACCGTGTCGGTGCCATTGAACTGGAATGTGCAGCCCGAGGTCGAGGGCGTGAGCGCGCCCCAAATCGATGCGCCCCGAACCGCGATCGTGCTGCGCGTCGAGCCGATCTGGACGTCGAGGTAAGAGCTGAGGGAGTTGTCGGAGACGTTCGCCGTGCTGCCGGTCGGGTTGCCGCGAAGCGTGCCGGCCGCGGCCTGGGACATCTTCGCAGGCGTGAC
This sequence comes from Methylobacterium sp. NMS14P, assembly GCF_028583545.1. Taxonomy (NCBI): domain Bacteria; kingdom Pseudomonadati; phylum Pseudomonadota; class Alphaproteobacteria; order Hyphomicrobiales; family Methylobacteriaceae; genus Methylobacterium; species Methylobacterium sp. NMS14P. Next base: position 2,238,112 of record NZ_CP087106.1, read on the forward strand.
GACGTTCGGCGCGATGGTCGTCGCGAGCGAGCCCGCCGAGGTGGTCACGTCACCGGTCAGAGCTCCGTTTGACGCGCTCGTCGCCCGGCCTTTGGCGTCCAACGTCAGGTTCGGCAGGACGTAGGAGCCCGCAGTGACACCGGAGGCCGCCAGGGTTCCGGCGATGCCGACGTTCGCCGACCCGTCGAAGGACGCCGACCCAGTGATATCGCCGGAGAGCGACAGGGTACGCGCCGTCGCGAGTGCCGAGGCGGTCGAGGCGTTCCCGGTCAGCGCGCCGGTGATGCCGCCCGAGGCGCTGAGGTTCGTGAACGCGCCGGCTGCCGGAGCCGTGCCGCCGATGGCGGTGCCGTTGATCGTCCCGTTGACGATCGCCGCAGCGGCGTTCTGCGTGGCCCCGACGATCCGGCTGTCGTTGCCGCCCGCGACCGTGCCGGCGGTGGTGCCGACACCCGTGATCGTCTGCCCGCCTGCGCCGCCCAGAGTAACTGACGCGAAGATCGGCGAGGGGTAGGACTGCGCGCGAGCGAGCGTGGGGAGCGCCGCGATCAGCAGCGCGAGAATAAGGCGCATGCGGTGATGCCTAGGATCGTGCGAGGACGCCGCCGTTCCACCAGAGTTGCCCAGCGATGGCCGGGAGCGTGGTCGGGAGGCTGGCGAGCGCAGATGTGATGTTGGCGGCAGTGACCGACGCATCGGAACCGTTGGCGCCGTTGGTGCCGTTTGTGCCGGGGGTGCCCTGCGGTCCAGCTTGCCCGGTGGGGCCCTGGGCGCCTGCAGGATAAGCGGTCGCCGGCACGACGGCGCCAATGCCGCCCGCACCAGCCAAAGCCGATGAATTGCCGGCCAGGACCAGCTTCGGCCCTGGTGCGGCATTGACGAGCGCGATGCTCATCGCGTCACACCCTGCCTGACGATGAGAGAAGCCGGGCCGTTGGTCTGGAACAAGTTGATCGTGCGCCCGTCCGCGGTGGCGACGATGTCGGTCGTATAGGTTCCGACCGTAAGGCCATTCAGACTTGATGGCGGCACGTTGAATGCGAGCTGTCCATTCGTGCCACCGTTGACCATCGTGGCAGCGGCTGTCGAGATGTCGAGCCCAAGCACAGGCGAGTCAGCGGTAAGCCGGACCTGAAGATCAAACGCGATGCCCGTGAGGTCGAGCGGCATGGGCTGGAAGGCCAAGTTGGCAGCCGCATCCGTCACTGTTGCGGCAGCACTGAGCGTGATGCTGGTCGTGCTCGGGACCGCGGCGATAATCGTGCCTGCCGGGATGCCGAAGCCAGTCACGAGCTGACCCGGCACGATAGCCGCCACCGTTGCAGCCGGGAGCCCCGCTACCGTGGCCGACCCAGACGTGAGCGCGCCGCTCGCCGATTGGAAAGCGGGCGAGCCCGGCGCCGAGAACATGATCGTGTCGTACCAGCCCGCGCCCTTGACGACGGAAAAGACGCTTTGCGTTCCGTCGAACTGCGGGAGGTTGAGGATCTGAGTCACGGGCGTAGATCAGGCCGCGAGCGCGTTGGCGCGGACCAGGATCTTGTCGACCGTCGCGTCGTCGTACTTTCGGGCCGCGACCATGGCCTGCACGAGCGGGTCAGTGCGCACGATGCTGACGGCGAGATCCCAGTCTTCCTGAAGATCGGCATCGGAGGCGATGGCCTCTTTCACGGCTGGCCACTCGGGCTTGGGGAACACCGCGTCGGGCCCGGTCTCGGCGAGTGCGCGCTTGAGCCCGAGCTTGGAGCAGCGATCCGGCACGGGCTCGGTCGGCGGCACGATGATCGGCGCCGAGAACTTCTTCCCCTTCAGAGCCCAGCCCTGCTGCACCTCGGGGCCGCACGCGACGAACTGGCTTCCGATCTCCTCGCCGAAGACCTCAATGGGGGTCGGCTGTGGATTCGGCATGGGAGCATCCGGCTCGTGCGGCCAAAGCTCGGCAACGGTGCTGTCAACGACGCGGGCGTAGATCTGCACGAGCGGAGTTCCTTTATAGATCTTGGCTGAGATAGAGCCAATCAATCCACATGGCGCTGTTTGAAAAGCGCCCGTTAAGTGGGAAATTGTAGATGTTCCACTCCCAAGCCATCCCATCCAGTGGGATCTTTGAGGAGTCGGTTATCGTCGCGACCAAGGCGTCATTTATATACGCCTCGACGGTCGGCGTTCCATCGCAATAATTTGTCTGGACACGAAGGATAAGCCACTCGCCGGGCTGATGCGTAACGCCGGTGTCGATAAAGGAGTGTTGTCCGTTGAGGCACGCCGCGATCCGCCAAGTAGTCGCGACATCGCGGGAGTCATAGTAAAATTCGCAGAAATTCTGCGGGTCATTGTATCCGACGAACCCCACTGAGGTTTGCAGATACGTGTTGGTCCCATAAACTACGCGGGACTCCCCGACCGCGTTTCTCTTCACGGTCCAGTTGCGGGCATCCTGCGGAGCAGACCATGACGATGAGCCGGACGCCTCGCCGAACCGAAGGTAGCAATTCGCCTGGATTGCCGTGCCCGTCTGAAGGGTAACGCGCCCCCCAATGGAGTTCGGATCGCTCTGGCTGCTGCCTTGGCAGAGCTTGACGACCGGATTTTTGGTTGCGTCCTGCGACGTTGCCCCAAGCACGATCCGATATCGCGGATCCAGCACCAGCCCAAGAAAATGGTCCTCCCATTTCGGGCGCGAAGCGAGCGGCACCTTAGAAGATCTCCGTGATCTGGATGAGACCGAGCCCACCGAGGCCGCCAGTCTGGGGCGACGCGGTATTTGGAGGCGAGCAGCCGCCTGTGCCGCCCGCGCCGTAGCCGTTACCCTGCGTGCCGGAGTGCGCGACCGAATACGGAAGGTCTGAGCTTCCAAGCTGCGAAGGACCGGCTGCGCCAACACTGGCGACCGTGTTGATGTACAAGCCAGTCGAAGAACCGCCGCCGGGGCGGTTGAGGATATTGCCGCCGGACGCCGCGCCGCCCGCGTTCGTCGCGGTCACAGTGTAGGAGCCGGTCGGGACCGAGCCGCCCGCAAAGCCTCCCTGCCCCCCCGTGGCCGTCGCAACGCCACCGAAGGAAGTCGTGCCCCCGTTTCCGCCTGCGCCGCCGCCAGCGGCGCCCGCCGTGCCCGCCGCTCCGACCGTGTACGAGGCCGTGTACGTAGCGGCATTCGCGATGACCACGTAATGCTCGAAATACGCACCACCGCCGCCGGAGCAGCCTACGGACATGAAGCCGGATGCGGTGCTGGTACTGCCCGCGCCGCCGCCGCCCGGGGCCTGACCGCGGACGTAAATTGCCCGCACCTTCGCGCTCGACGGAACGTAGGTGTAGGTGCCAGCGGTCGTCACGGCTGCCAGCGGGTTCTGGATGCCGATTTGATTGCTGGCGATGATGGCGAGCAGGTCGGACGTGACCATCCCAGCCAGCACCCATTGGCCGAGCGCTACATCGAAAAGAAGGTGAGCGAACTGGCCTGCGAGCAGATCGCCCGAGACGAGCGGAGCGCCGGACCGTTTGACCACGCCGCGCGTGCCGAGGCTGTTTAGCGCGAGATTGACCGGTCCAGTGTTCGTGTTGGCAAGCTTGACGAAGATACCGCGGTAGCTGGTCAGCGTCGGCGGGGCGGGGTCGAGAATGACCGTGATGACGTTGGGCGTGCTGGACTGGTCCACCGCGAAGGCTACGCCCGCTAGCATGGCGGCCATCGACATGCGCAGGTTGGCCTTGAAGCCGAGCATGTTGCCGTCGTCGGCGGCGTCGATCAGGCCATGATCAACGATGATCTGGCCGAGGGCGCTGGCGGGAACGGTCGCCTGCCGCCATGCCTTCGACATCAGGCCAGACGGCACGATGCCTTTCTGGATGCCGGTCTGCTGCTGGCTAGACCCGTTGTAGGTCGCGTCAGACCAGACATTGGCGCCTGCGGCAATTGCGAACGGCAAGTAGGAGTTCGTGGGCATGCGGGATCCCGTGCAGGCAACAGCGACCGCTCGGGCGAGCCCGGCGGTGCGAGAGCGGTGTCAGCGAGAGGAGAGGCTAAGCGGCGAGGCTCGCCACGTAGGCGGGGGAGCCGTCAGCGGCGCCGATGTCGGCGCCGGAAACGTAGGCGTTGTCCATGTCGGCCCCGAACAGCGGGGCCCCATCCACAGTGGTGACGAGCGTCTGCACGTCGGCACCCATCGGCTTCACGGGCAGGATCCCGGCGGTGAGGATCGCGAGGTCCGCCGGGGCTGGGATCTTGCCCGCAAAGGCGACGAGCCACTGCATCGCGAACGAGGCAACGGCAGTGCCGGTTGCACCGCCTGGATACGCCACGCCGACGTCGGCTCCCGCCATGGCGTCGTCGGCGGCAAAGAACAGGGCCGGGCTCGCGCTGCCGCTCTTGTCGTCGATGAAGACGAGGGTCGCAGAGTCGTCGAAGTAGGTCGTCAGGATCGCCTGAAGGCCTGCCGCGGTCCCATCCCACCGGTTCGCCAGCACCTTGGCGCGCAGGAGCTTCCGGTAATACGGATCCGGCAGGTAGGAGGTGCTGTAGCCGCTGCCGTAGGGCTGGGCGGCATAGCCCTCATCTGCTCCGAGGCCCGCGATGTCGGCCGAGAAGTACAGGCTCGGCAGCGTGATCGGCACGCCGCGGCTCTGACCGACCCACTCGCCTGTCTTATCAAGCTGATCGCCGACCGCAACGTCGAGGTCGAACAGCCCCGGCATGCTGGCGATCGCAGCCTGCGCATCGGCGTAGGGCAGAGCATCGGCACGCACGGTCGCAAGGAACCGAGCCTTGATTGGCTTGGCCTGCCATGGCGTGACGAGCCCCGCGTAGTCGTCGACGGTCTTCGTCATGACGCGTAGCTGATCGAGATGTTGCCTGGGGCGCAGATGGCTGCTTCATTGAAGGCGAGCACGGCATCCTGCCCCGTCGGCGCGACGCCATCGCGAGCGACCGTCAGCGAATTGGCGATGATCTCGAAGGTGGCGCCCGTCGGCTGATCGGACAGATCCGCCGGGACGTAGGCGCGGGAGAGCATGACGCCGTTGCCGATGCCGAGACCGTTGGTCCAGTCGGACAACGCCTGCTGGATCTGCGCCTCCACGGACGACGTGTACCCGAACAGAGGCCGCACCTTGAGCGCGTAGGTGATCGGCACCTGGGTGGGGCGAAAGAATGCGATGGTGCGGGTGATTCCGACATCGTCGGTCACCGGCACGACCGTGGACCCCCAGGTTCCGGCTGCACCCTTCTTCAGAGCAATCACGCTGGCGATGGTCGCCGCATCCCCCCCGTCGATGACGAGTGCGATGCCCTTGCCAGGGATGCCGTTCGCGTCGGGCTGATTGGTGTCGTTCTCATAGGCGCGCAGTCGCGTCACGCCCGACACAGCTCTGAGCGCGCCCACGAGGCCGCCGAGGATGCTGAGCGACGGCAGCGCTACCGAGACGGCTTGCCGCCGTCGCAACTGGCTGTCGGTCTCGACCGGCTGCCCAGGCGCGGCAGCGGAGGGGTTGGTGGCCGACTGCCAGCCGCGCTGCACGTTCCCGAGCGCACCCTCGCCGTTGGCCGTGTCGACCGCACCCGCAGCCAGGGCGACGGCGCCGAGGACTTGGCATGTACCGGTGACGAGGATTTGGCCGGCCGCTGGGATCAGGAAATCGGGCAGCGACCACACGTTGCCTGATGGGTCCGTGACCGTGCCGCCCGAGACCGCCGTGCCAGCCTGACCGACCTGAAGGAAGTCGCAGGTCGAGTTGGTCGCAACCTTGCGGGCGAGGCCATTGATCTTGACCAGCGACGACAGGCCAGCGCCGCGCGCGCCCGATGGCGAGTAGTGGCTGTAGGTGTCCAGGGCGACGCCACTGACGTCGAAAATGCCCTGCGCGTTGAACACCTCGATCTGGCCGTCCTGGCAGTCCTCGCCGAGGTAGAGGTCCTGGCCGTAGATCGCGCGCGTCCCGGACTGCCGGTAGTCGAGGCAGTACGAGAACGCCGGGCGTGCGAAGCCCGCGGCGGTGATCGTCCCGACCGGCGTGGTGCCCATGTCAGCGGTCCTGCTCGACGGGGAGGCGCACGGTCGCGCCGGCGGTCTGCCGGTTTGATGCGCCGAAGATCGTGGCGACCTCGGCGGTCGGCGTGAACGTCCGGGTGTTCCGATCCGTGGTGCTGCTGTAGGCGACGAGGCCGGACACACCCGGGGTCTCGAGGATCCGCGCCTGCATGACGAGATCGCGCACCGATTCCGTCCGGTAGCCCAGCACGTCGGTCTCGTAGGGCGTGCCCGAGGTCCGATCCAGGTACCACTGACCGGTCCAGAGGTTCAGGCGGCTCTCGCAGATCTGGGCGACGGCCTCGGGCGAGTTGCGCAGGAAGGCGGCCTGATTGCCGCCAAAGACGCGATCGCCGTTCGCATCGACCTTGCGGACGCGAAGGGAGATGGTTGCCATGCTGCCTCCTATCCTTCCGACAGGTGCAGGGACTTCACGACACCCTGCACAAGGCGCTGCTGTGGGCCGAGGAAGTTGAGCCCGGGCCCGGCCTGAGTGGTCAGCGACTGCAGCTGCGAGTTCAGGTTGAGCAGCGTCCCGACTACCGGATTCGCCTGCGTCAGCTGGGCGATCTGATCCTGGATCGGCTTCAGCGCCGCGGCGGTGACGTCCGGCGCCGCTCCGCGGGTCAGGATGGCGTCGGCCTGTCGTTGCAGGTCATCGACCGTCGCGAGGACGGGGTTGTTGGCGACGAGGTTGGCGATCTGCGCCTGGACATTGGCAATTAGCCCCTCGACGCTGCCCGATAACAGGCTCGCGAGGCCGGCGAGGTTCGGCGACAGGAATTTGGCGAGCGCCTGCTGCATCTGCTGCTGCAGGTAGGACTGCGCCTTCCCCTCGATGGCGGTCGCGGCCATCATCAGCCCCGACGGATCCTGGTTCAGGATCGACGCCACCGCCGCCACCGCGGGGATCTGGGTCTGCACGATCGCCCGAAACTGCGAGGTGACGTCGAAGAGGCCGGCCACGTGCTGCTCGGTCTGCGCCACCCGGGCGGCGAGCCCCTTGAGCTGCTCATTCAGGTCTCGGTCGGTCGTGTTCGCCGTGTTGACCGGCGCGCCCGGCAACGTCATGCCGGCCTTCAGCGTCACCGTCTTCGAGACCATCTCCAGGGCGCCGGAGATGGCGTTCACGTCGAGGGTCTGCTTGCCGCCGTTGACCGTCACCTTCACCCCGTTCTTAGGGTGCGAGATGGTGCGGTGCTTGCCGTCGTCGCTGCGCGTCTCGGCCGCCTCGGTGTTGTAGTCCTTCAGGTCCCGTGGCTTCGAGCGGATCCCTGAGACGTAGATCGCGTCGGACAGATCGTGGCTGCGCGCATCGACCTGCGCTTGCGTGCCGCCCTGTTCCCGCCAGTTCCAGAACGAGCGCGAAGTCATGATGACCATGCCCTCGTCGTCCCTCTTGATCGGGTGCGTTCCAGTGACGCCGCCGCCGCTCATGAACCGGTTGAGCCCCTCCATCACGGGGTACGGCACCTCCTTCGTGGTCCCGTCGGGCATGATCTGCCGGCGCGTGATAGTCGGCTGAACCGAGGTCGTCTTGCCGTCGCCATCCTTCATCACGCGGACGGGGAGCGCGATGTGGAGACCGCTGAGCACGGCCTCCTTGATGACCCGCATCTCCTCTTCGCGGTCGAACAGCTGATCGGCATCCATGCGCGCGTCGCGTCCGTCAGGCGTCGGGGATGAAGTAGAGCCGGCTGCTGGTGCCGAGCCCATCGTAGGTCGGATCCTCGCCGGTATCGCGATCGGAGAGGACGAGCAGCTTGCCGCCAATGCCGAGGTAGGCGAACTGGCCGATCACATCGACGCCCGTCAGAAGCGGCAGGCCGGCCAGCAGGGTCGACCCGTCGGCGAAGGCAGCCCCGTTCATCGTCGCGATGTCGATCGCGTAGAAGGGCGGGACCGCCACGTCGTTCCACATGATGCGGACGTTGTAGGGCACGCCCGCGAGGGTAACGGAGAAGATCTGTAGGCCCGGCTGGGTCGGGATCAGCTGCGCGGCGCTCACGGGCCGCCCCCGAACATGTTGTACTGGTCCGGCCCGGCGCCCTGGAGGCCACCGACAGGCGTGGGCGCGGTGACGCTCAGCTCGGGGAGCATGATCTCGGTCGCGGGGCTGAGCCCCGTCAGCTGCCCCATATCGACGGCGGTGGCCGCCGGCGGATTGATGCCGCCAAGGCCGAAGCTGCCGTTGCCCACTGATCCACCATCTGGGCTGTAGGCGCCGGGGTTGAACGATCCAGCGAAGTTCTGCGCGCTGACGTCCTGCGTCTGGACCGCGCCGCGGTCCGCGACGCTGCCCGTGCTCTCCGGGTTGGCCTGGTTCGCGCTGTCCTGGGCCGGCTTTGCGGTGTTCGGGCGGGTCGACTGGGTCGAGGTCAGATTGATCTTACGCAGTGCCGCGATGACCATCAGCGAGTTCTCGCTGGCGCCATCGGTGATGACGTCGAGCGAGGCGAACAGCATCTGCTGGTAGAGGCGCTTGCCGGTGGCGACGTTGAACGGGCGCCGGGAGGCCTTCAGCGCCAGCAGCTGCTGATAGACGATCCGCACGTAGCCGGGGATGCCGGCGGTGCTGTCTGACCATCCGACCCGCAGCACCAGTGTCGGGGGTCGCTCGTAGGTGTGATCCGTGATCGCCGCCCCAGTCTCGACGGGGAACTCGGTGATCACGGAGTCGTCCCGGTGCTGCTCCTCGACGATGACGTGCGGGACGTAGGGCCCGATGCTCCGGCCCGAAGACAGGAACAGAGCGCTGGCGACCTGCGCAATGGCGCCGATGCCTGCGCTCACGTCGTCTGCCTCGCCGCCTCATCCTGGGCCGCCTTCCGCGCCCGGGATCGGTTCTCGTTGCTGACGGCGATGAGGTCGTTCATGCGAGCCACATCCCGAAGGTCGAGCGTGCCGTCGAACAGCTCGCTGTAGAGGCAGTGCTTGTGCTGCATCGGTGCAAAGAGCCAGGACTGGCCGTCGGGCATCAGCACGGGGTCGTAGCTGGGCCCCTCCTCGATCCGATCAAACGAGACCGGCGTGTACGAGAAGTAGCCGTGCAGATTGTCGCCGAGGATCCGGACGACCAGCAGGACCACTCTGCCGGCACCGAGGTCGTCGAACAGCGGCACGCCCTCGGCTGCGTCCCAGACGGGCTGCCAGTCCCCGCCCTCACGTCGCTCGACACCAGTCAGCGCCAGATCGAACAGAGCGCTTAGAGTCTCCGGTGCGATGTCCTTCACGGCGTCGGCGAAGGCTGTCGTGAGATCGTCCGTCGCGGCGCCGCGCTGAGCTCGAGCGCGCTTCTGCCCGTCCTCAAGTGCCGGCCGCAGAACCCGCAGCGATTCCCACTGATCCCAGGCAGAGAGCCGGGCGGCGCGATAGGTCTCGCCGCAGAATGCGAAAGGACGAGGTTGCGCGGCCCGCATGCGAGTTCCAGTTTTCTCGTCGTCCAGATCCGACAAGCCCTATGGAGCGACCCACTTGAAACCGAAGCGCTACATCCTCGCCGCCGCCGCCATGGCCTCAATGGCTGCGACCGCGCATGCGCAGGATTTCCAGGGCGACCTCAAGAAATTCTGCGTTTCGACGGAGCAGCAGCACTGCTTCATCAAGGCCGGCAACGATCTGTGCCGGTCACCGGGTCGGGGGTGCCACCCTGCAATGGATCACCTTCCGGCCAAGATCATCAGCAAGTCGGGCTCCACCTATAAGGTGCAGACCGAGGAGGGTGTCAGCTTCGTTCGAGGCAGCGCCTTCCTGATCACGCCCGGCGATTGATCACGCCAGTGACGAGCGCAGGTTCCTGACGAGGTCGCTGTTTCGATAGCCGGCGACCGTGCCGATGTGGTCGGCGGCCCGCTTCGGATCGTCGACCCCGCGGACGTGCGTGTCGCCCTGCTTGATGCTGACGTGCACCGTCTTACTATTGTCGTTGCTCGTCGCAGGCGCTGCCGGCGAGGTGAAGGATGGCAGGTTGCCGTTGAAAGCGCCAGGGATCCCGTTCGGCAGGATGTCCTTCGCCGTGACCGGCTTCCGCTCTGGCTTGGGTGCCGACGCAGTAGGCGCATTCGCGGGGATCGAGCGGATCGCCCCGCTCGGCATCCGCATCGTGCCGTCACCGAGATCGGTACCGACCTGCCCGTCGAGGCCCGTGACCTGACGACCGGCGGCCGCCTGAGCCGGCTGCTGACGCAACCGATCGAGGAAGGGCTTGCGGATCTGGTAGGCGAGCGCGTGCTTCTGTGGGTTCTCGAATTTCGAGATGCCCTCGTACAGCGTCTGCTCGTCTGTCGGCGCGCCCATCATAGCGTCGTAGGCCTTGCGGTGGCTGATCGCGCCCGGCAGGCCGAGCATCTCCATCCGCAGGTACTGCTGCTGGATGGTCCGATCCCGCCAGTCCTTGCCCTGCGACTCGGCATACTTCCGCAAGAGCGGGAAGCGCGGGTTGCCGTTCTGATCGCTCCACTGCGCCGTGCCGTGGGCGTGCCCGCTGTCGCCGATCGCGCCAGGGTCGAGGTTTCCTCCGCTCTCGCCCTGCATCATGGCGATCGTAGCCTGCGCCTTGCCCTTCGGCATGCCGAGGCCGCCATCGGCGACCGGCTTCTGCAGGAAGTCCATCCACGACGCGACGTTCTCGCGGCCCTGCGCCGAGGTTGCACCTCGAGATCGCCTGCCATCGTTGCCGGTGTAGCTGCCATCCAGTGCGGCGGCCTCGCCGCCCCTGGTGTGTGCCTCTGCGCCACCGCCACCGACCGCTCGCTTCACCGCGCCCCACGCCCGCCGTGCGAGCCGCCCGGCCGCCCCGAGCGCGCCGCCGGGTGCCGCGCCGGCATGATCCTCATCCCACTGGTCTGAGAGGCCGGGCTTCAGGTTGTTCGGCGTGGCCAGATCCGCGCCGATCGCGGTGCCGACAGCCACGGTGCCCGTCGCGCCGGCGCCGATGCCGAGGATGGCTAGCAAGCCCTTCCAGCCGTTCCCGAAGATGCCGAAGGCGCCGAGGATCTTCGACAGCCACGTGGTCGCGATGAACGTGCCGAACACGCCGAGCGCGACCTTCATCTTCTCCGTGTTGGCGGTGAACTTGCCCGTCTCCTTGTCGAAGTCGCCGAACGCCAGCATCAGCGTGTCGAACCACTTCTTGGCCTCCGGGCTGGTGACCAGTTCCAGTAGCGCCCGAGCGAGCTCCAACACGACCTGGGCGATGTGGCTGATGACGGCCGCGATCTCGTCGCCATGCTGATCCAGAAAGTCAATGAATTTCTGGAAGGCGTTGTTCTCGCCCGAGAACAGGTTGGAGGCTACCTTCTGGCCGATGATGCTGATGCTAGCCGCGAGGCTGCCGAAGGTGCGCTGGAGCGCCGCCGCGTCCTTGGCCGCCTTGTCCGGGTCGAGCCCGGTCTTCCGGAGCTTCTCGTTGTACTCCTCGGTGAACTTGTCGAGCCCCTGGATCAGGGCACGGCCGGTCTTCTCGTCGATCCCGAAATCCTGGAGGTAAGCGTCCTGCAAGTAGCCGGGCTTGTCCTTGAGCGCCTTGCCGAACTCCTGGAACAGCGCGTCGGCCGAGCGCCGAGCGCCGCTCGCATCCGTGGTCTTGATCCCGAGCCGCTCGAGCAGCGAGTAGCTGCCGGGGCTCTGCCGCAGCGTGCGGGCGAAGTTCTCCAGGGAGCCGACGCCGGCCTCGACAGTGGACCCCATCTGGCTCGCGGCGTAGCCGATCGCTTGGATGTTCCGGACCGTCACGCCGGTGCGCTGCGAGGTGAAGTTCAGGGTGTCGAAGCCCTGAGCCATCTTCACGACGCCGGCATGCACGCCGAGTGCGGCCGCCTCGATCGCCGCGCCCATGCCGATGGCGACCTTCACGAAATCGCCGATCCGCGCCTTGGCCTCCTTCAGGGCGGCGGCCTGCTTCTTGTCCGTCTCGGCGCGGTCGCGCTCCTCCTTCTTGGCCCGCTCTAGGGCCTCTTTCGCGAGCCGCAGGTTGGTCTCGCGCGTGAGGCGAGCGACCTCCTCCTCGGTCTTCGCACCGGCCCAGCGTGCGTCCTCAATCGCCTTCTCAGCCCGCTCAACGGCGCGCTGGTAGTCCTCGACCGACTTGGTGGCAGCGGCCTTCGACGCATCGTCGGCCTTGAAGCCGATGGCGACCCACAGCGACTTGAGGACGTCATCCATCGACCACTACCTCGACGCCGCGACCAGATCGGCTAGGTTCAGGCCATGCGCCATGCTCTCGCCTGCCTGCTCATCGCCTTACCCGTCGCAGCCTGGGCGCAGGGCCGAGCCTCTACCAACGACGACATTTCCAACGCTCTCGGCGGTACCAGCTGGTACCCGCCGGCGGCCCGGCCGAGGTCACCGGCCGACCCCGCCAACACTGGCCAGCCAGCGAAGCCTGCGCGCCCCGCAAGCGAGCCGGCCGAGGAGACGATCCTTTTCATCCCAGGCAGCGATGTGGATGGAGCCTGTGGCCGGCTTAGCTATGCCCAGTCTCGGATTGAATGCGTGAAGAGCGAGCAGCGTAGCTACGAGCTGATCAAGCGCATGTGGATGTACGCAACCGATCATGCGAAACGGGAGAGCATTCGCTATGCAGCGCCGATGCGAAATGGCGTCGCCTACTACAACTCGATGGAGTCGTATCTGATCTCATTCATGAGGGACGATCAGACCGCGCGAGAGATTGCCAACCCTCCGAAGTTTCAACGCTGACCACTTCACTGCGGCACGTATTGCCGCAGGTTCTGCGGGACGTAGCCCCGCCCGTCGGCCGAGAGGCACGTCATCTCGTTGAACCAGGGGCCTCCCGGCCCGCCGTGAGTGTCCCCGATCCGGTTGACCACGATGACCTTGTAGCGGCCGTCCGCGTCGATCGATGGCAGCTTTGCGTTCGTGAGCTCACCCGAGATGCTCAGATCCGGCGAGGCCCGCTGGATCGAGCCGTTGTTGATGCGGATCACCCGGCCGGGCATCACGATCGGGTTCAGCAGGCTCCGGACGACGATCCCGCCGGGCGTCTGAACCGGAAGTCCGATCAGCCCGGTGTCCGAATTCAGGATGATCTCCGAGCCCGGCAGCGTGCCATCGTAGGGTAGCACCTGCAGCTGGCCGTTCTGGATGCTCCACTCGGTCTTCGTGGCTCTGGCGGTGTCCCGCAAGATGTCCCGCGCGTTGGAGAACAGGATGCGGGGACCGTTGAACTTGGTGGTCGGCAGGCCGGCGACGTAGCCCATCGTCACGCCGAAGGCCTTCATCGGCTCCAGGGCGGCGTCGACCACGTCCTTGTGTGTCCAGCCCGACGGCAGCGCCTTGTTGGTCACCGCGTGCACGTAGGGCTCGTCGCCGTCGCCGCAGAAGATGTCCAGGCGCTTGTCGACGGGCGTCTCCTGGCCGAACCGGGAGAACTTGATGTTGCCCTTGAAGATCACCCCTGGATTGCCCTCGTAGCCGGCCGTCAGGGTGACCTTCGTGAACTCCTTGTCGATGAACTGCTGCGCCGTCTGCCGGGAGACGTTGTAGATCGAGATCTCGGCGATGTTCGGCGTCTGGCGGGTCTGCTGCTCGACGTGGAACACGACGCGCAGGGTCGAGAAATCGCGCTGGCCGGCGCTCCCACTGACGGTGAGGCCGATCTTCCGGAGGTACTGAAGCGCCATCAGGCGGCGGCGGAGGTATCGGCTCCGCCCACGAACGAGGCTGCGATGGAGCCCATGACCTGCTGAAGCTCCTCCCACAGCTCGGGAAGGATGATCTTGAGCACCTCGCCCGTGATCGCCAGCACGTCGCCGGCCGACAGGATCATGACCGGGCTGCCGGCCGCATCGTCCCACAAGGTCGGATGCGCTCGGTTCGACGGGTCGTTCACGCAGCGCAGGCACGCCTCGACGATGTAGGTCTGATCGTCCTCCGGCATGCGCGCGAAGGCATCAAGCACGGGCGAGAACAGGTCCGCGATGAAGGCCTGCGCCTCAAGCTTGGTCTCTTCCTCGGCCTCCGTGCCGGCGGCGGCCGCCTCTTCGATCGCCTTTTGGCGCGCCTTGGCCCGGACACGCTGCGCGCGCGACGCTGCCGCGGCGCTGGCGAGCGCGCTGTTGGCGAAGGCCGAGAGGCGCCGCGCGATGCCGATCACCTTGAGCGGCGGCACGCGCTGGACGGCGTACTCCACGCCGAGCGCCTCGATGCGCGAGACGGCGGTGGCACGGCGCGCGCGGCTCGCGTTCCGGTCGGCCTGTTGGGTGGTGTTCATCGCTGGAGTGTCCTGCCGACCGACGTCAGGCCGCAACCAGCGTGCCGTCGCCGAGCTGCTGGGCGATGTCGCCGCAGTCGAACATCCACTCGGTAAGGGCCGCGGCCTTCGCCCAAGTTCCGTCGGGGTAGCGGACGAAGGCGCACTGCGTGGCGTCGACCTCGTCGCCCCAGACGCGGTTGCTCACGGTTAGGATGTTCTGGCCGTGGTAGGCTCCGGAGGAAAACTGGTAGTTCGCCAGGGTGTTCAGGATCCGGTTGTAGGGGCTGTCCTTTCGCAGGCGCAGCGTGATCCGCCCGGACCGGGTCATGTGCAGCGAGTGGATGACGCCGCGGGTGGCGCCGCCGGTCATCGTGTTCTGATCGCCGGTGCGAACGACCGTGATGCCCTCGTCGGCCACACCGGACTCGGACAGGATCAGGTCGGCCGTGCCGGGTCCACTGAGGATCAGGTTCACGTCGGCGAAGGAGTAGGCGACGGTCATCGAGGGCTACTCCTCAGCGGTCGAGAATGGCGGCGACATTGACGAGGTGCACGGCGCCCGCGAGCTTCGCCAAGACTTGGTAGGGGACGGACTTTCGCGCCGCTCGATCGGCATCGGACTGCGTCGCCACCGGCGGGTAGTAGACGTAGTAACCCTTGGGCAGATTGTCCCCGGTGTTGATCGGACCGATCGGCGGCCCGAGCCAGATGCCCTCGGAAATCGACTGATTGGTCACACCGATCTCGCACGACGATTTGATGCGGTTGCCGATCTGGGTCATCCCGGCATCGTTCTGTGGCACTTTCGTCTGGGTGCCGTACATTAGGTTGTAGACGTCGACCTGGATGCGGTTCTGGAACCAGTCGGCGATGACCCGCTCGTCGATGAAGTCGCCATCGGTCATGACGCCCGCCCAGACGATAGACGTGCCGTTGTTGACCTTGATGTAGACGTTGCAGTTCTTCGCCTTCAGGGCCGCGAACTGACTTTCGGCGATGTTCTCGGACGCGATACCGGGCTGCTGCTTGTAGGCCAGGGTGATGGCCGTGTTGCTGCCCTCCCAGTCGACGGTTGCAATACGACCGAACAGGGATGCAGCCGCGTAGGCGTTGTTCGACGAGAACTGGATGAAGGTCCGTGCGAGGTTGAGGGACTGCAGCTGGCTCGCGAGATCGGCCGACTGCGTGCCGTCGAGGACGTTCGCATTCTGCGTCGTGACGCCGAAGATTCGGCTCTGGCTGGTGGCGATGCCCTCAATGAATGAGGCGACCGCGATGACGTCGGAGTCGAGCGGCGCACTGGCGGGCGCCAGGAGCAGCGCGTACCAAGCCGTCGACATGTTCGCGAGCGTCGCCGCGGCCGAGACGAGCGTCTCGGGGGCGATACCGGGAACAGGGGCGGACGCATCCACGCTCGTGAGGTGCATCAGCGGACCGAGGTCGGTGCCGCTGCCGGACGCGGTTGCGTAGCTCACGGAGGACGCGGTTCCGGTGGTCGGCGAGACGATGTCGAATCGGTTGTAGACGGCGTCCCACTTGACCGTGACGCCGGGCACCACCGCGGCGATGGCCGTCTGGATCGCCGAGGCCACGCCGTTGAGGTTCAGCGCGCTCGACAGGTTGATTCCGGTGATGTTGCGGGCCGTCCCGTCGATGCTGAGCGACAGCGAGCCGTTGCTGACGGCCGTGAAGACCGAGAGCAGCCGCTGCATCGGCGACAGGGTCGCGCCGCGGATGTGTCCGTGGGTGGCAGCCTGAGCCCACCGGCCGATGAAGAGCGCGCCCGGCTGCGGGCTCTGGCTGAAATAGGCCAGCGCCGCGAGGTATTCGGGCGCCGAGGTGCCGAAGTCCTGCGCGACGCCCGTGATGCCCGTGTAGAAGCGAAGGCGCTCGCTGGTATCGATCACCCCGGGGGTCGATCCCAGGATCAGCCCGATGCCGAAATTCCGATAGAGCGCGGCCGTCCGCGAGATCGTGACGGAGACGCTGACAAAGTCGCTGATGTCGACGCCGGGGGCGAGGCCTGCAGCCATGGCAAAAGCGCCGTCGCCGGCGTCCCTGTGGGTGTTGCGGAGGTGAAGCAGTGCGCCGGAAGGGCGCGTCAGGCGCCGGCGGGCGGCGTCGTGCTGAGCGGGCTCGTCAGAAGCTTCGGGCCGGCGGATGACCCGCCCTGCGCCTTGATCGTTCCGTCAAGGGACTGGACGTTCCGGATCTCGTACCGGCGCTCAATGACCTGGGTCAGCTGAAACGCGAGATCCGAGCGCCGCCGGGTCTGAGTGGCGACGATGTCCGGCAGGCGCCGGATGGGATCGAAGCCCACGAGGTTCAGACCATAGACGCGCATCGCCTCGCGGTTCTGGGCGACATAGAGCGCGTCCCGGGTCAGCTTGGCGTAGAGGTCACCCTTGGGGCCGTAGAAGCTGGCCAGGACGTCCAGGCGGTAGAACGAGCGCAGGATGCTGTAGCCGTCACCGTCCGGGTGGTGAATCTGCGCGGGGGTGTCGTCCGGCGTCGAGGTCATCACGCCGACCGAGACCCACGTGACCCCGATGTCGGGGATGTGGGGCTGGTTCGGCTGATCGCGCGGCAGGACGCGGATCGGATCCAGTCCCGTCACTCCGGCGATGAGGCCCGCGATGACGACATCGAGGGTGAGATCCTCGAGCGGCGCCGGCGTGGTCGGGCCGAGGTAGCCGCCGGTCGAACTATCATTGGTCGCCATGGAGACGGGCTCTTCTGGCTGCCTTACCAGCCGCCTGAGCGGCCAGAACCTTTGCGCGCCATACCGGATCAGCCCACATGGCTTTCCGGTTTGCGCTGTTCGCCGCCCTACCTTCCGGCGTCGAGTTATAGGATCGCGAGATCCGAGAAAGGTGCTCCCGAGCGCCGGGCTGCGCCGCCTGAGCGACGCCACGGGCTCTATTGGCAGCGATGCGATCCGGGCAGTTTTGAATTGCCTTTAGCAGAGTCGACATCTTCGCTCGGAACTTCGGATCTGCCTGCTGAGCCTTGCCGTACCGCCTAAGCTTCTCACGCGCCTCGACGGTCATGCTCTCGCGAGCCTTGAGGCTCAGAAGGGCTCTGAGCTCTTCGGAATGACCTGAGACCCCGTCTCCACCCTCAGTGTGGTTCGCCAGTATCCCGGTGCCCTGATCGAGCCGGCCATATTCTGCGATGAGGGCTCGCTCCAGGGCGAAGGCCTCAGCTGCATCTTCGCATTCCCGCAAAACGATGTAGCCGACTTCATCGCCCGCAGCGATCATCCTGCGGATCATTTTACACTTTAGGCTTCCACCGCCGCTCTTCGCCTCACGAAGATGATCTGCGAACCGTGCTCGGGAGCCCTTACCTATGTAGAAGGGCCGGCCATCGGGCCTGAGCAATGCGTAGACCCTGAACTCTCGCCGATATCTGCCCATACAGACATCTTAGCTGGCCGTCCTATTCTTACAAGTACTAGCCATAGAACCCGCCCCCGGGTGCGGGCGCCGGAACGCCGGGCGTGTCCAGCGGGTCGGCGGGCTCGATGGTGGCCAGCTTGCAGATCGCCTGCGTGTAGCCATCGCCGAACAGCCAGGGCTTGGCCTGGATGATCCGGTAGCTGTCCCCGTTCCAGAACACGACGTCCGGCTCGCGGGTGCGGCTGCCGGTCGTGAGCGGGTATCGGGTGTAGACCGTGATGTCGCCCTGGATCATGTCGCCGGCGCTGGACTGGATCAGGTCGCGGCCGCCGTCGGGGATTACGACCGCCATGACCACGACACCGCCGGGCACGATCTCGATCGCCACCGCGAGGCCGTCGGACCCGACCTGCTCGACCGACGACAGGACCGTGATCGGCGTGTTGAAGTCGGGGTCGTCGAGGACGTCGCTGACGTCGAGGTCGGCCATGAGAGGCGGAGCCTCAGGCGTCCTCGGGCAGCTTCACGCGGCTGGGCTGGAACACCGCCCGGTTCAGCCACATGAAGCCCTGCTGGATGTTGGTGATCGCCAGCGCGGCCATGCGCCCGTCCATGCCCTCGGCATCACGGATCGCTTCGGCGGCGCGGATGCACCGCTCCTCCAGGAGCTTGTTCTCGTTGACGATGGCGACCTTGTCGGCGCCCTGCGGCAGGTAGCCCGAAACGGGCAAGCCCTGATGCTGTTCGTCGGCCATGTCAGGCACCCTTCTTCGGCTTGACCATGTACTGGATGGACCGGCGCATCTCGCCCGTGTCCACCAGGGGCTTCTCTCTCGTAACGCCACGGGCTTTGCGTGCCGCGAGAGTTCGCTCGGAGAGCGGCGCGAACGTGCCGTCGTCGATCTGCCGGCGCACGGCATCCGTGGCGATGAGGCCGACCTTCTGGTGCGCGGCCTCGATCGCCTGGAAGTCGCCCGTCAACACCGCTTTTCCGGCGCTCCGGTAGATGCTGACGATACGCTCCTGCGCCGACTGCACGCCGGGGACGAGAAATGGCCGAGCGGGAATGTGCTGGTCCGGCGCACCGAACTCCTGGATGTACCCGATCGTGGCGTTGGAGGGCGGCGCGGGCTCGCCCTTCACAGGTGTCCGCGCATCGCCGCCGGGGATGCCGACGTAGACGCCGTTTTTCGTCAGGGCGAGGACAGCTTTATCGAGAAGGCCGAACCGGTCCGCGACCTTGATGACGGGCATGGCGTCAGACCCGGGTCATGCCACCGAGCGGCGTCCGGCCGGGCACGGTGTAGCGGGGACCACCCGCGAACCCGCGGATGATCTGGTAGTAGCGCTGCCCGTAGGACGTCGCGTTCCACTCGCCCGCGCCCGCGATGCTGGTGAGCCCGGCATCGACGCCCTTGGAAACCGGGCCGACGGACTTCGACGTTGCGACGGTGATCGGAGCACCGATGTTCGCACCACCGCCGATCAGTGCCGCACGGGCGGACTGCGCCGCCAGCACGAGATAGTGGGCGGCAAAGAGAAGCTGCGCCAGCGTGCCCTGCGCGCCGTATCGCGTCGCGTCCACCACCGTGCCGGCTTGGCCAAGCCAGAAGGCTACCGTGGCATCCGGGAACGCCACGACGCTCCCGAACTCCGGAAACGCTGCGACGAGATCGGCGCGCGCGAGGGTCACGCGTGCCGCTTCTTGCCTGCGGACGCATCCTTCACGGCATTCGCGGACGGGCCGCCGTCCAGCAGAGTCTGCGAGCGCGGCGAGTTGTCGACCGGCGCGTCGCTGGTCGCGGCCATGTCGGTGGCGGACACTGGTGCATCGCCGCCGACCGTGCTGCCCTTGCTCGCCAGATTCTTCTCGTCCTTGTCGCCGGTGATGGCGTCGAGGCCGGGCTGGAAGCCGTAGGACGGCTCGGAAGGCTCCTCATCACCCATCTCACGCAGAAGCTCACCCTGCACGGCCGGGTGAAGCGGGTTGGCCTTCAGCCACGCGCGATACAGATCAGCGGGTACACCCTCGGTGACGGCTTCGCCGCCGTCGTGCGGGGCGCCAGCGATGACATGCGAGCGCAGCGGCCCGGCCTCGCCCGGCTTCTCGATGTTCTCCATCGGCTCGGTGATGCGGATGGCGGTGTGCAGGCGCGAGCCCACGCGGATGATGTCGGACATGGCTGTCTCCGAGCGATGCGAGGGCCGTGCGTCAGGCCGCGGCCGGCTGAATGGTGCGCTTGAACTCGTTGGGCAGGTTCTTGGGATCGACGGGTTCGAACCCGCTGCGCTCGCCGACGTGGTCGCGAGCCTGACCGGTGGTGTCGCCGCCCTCATGGGCGAAGACGATGCCCTTCGTGAGCACGTCAGAGTCGGCGTTCTGCGCCTTCCACTTGGCCCAGAAGTCGGAGGGGATACCCGGCGTCAGCGCGAAGCCGGCCGCCATGCGGGTGCCGTCGCCGGCCTCGATGCGCGCGTGGACGGGTGCAACCCCCTTCAGCACGTACTGCGGCCCGACATGCTTGTGGATCACCATGTCCCGCTGCACGGGCTTGCCGGCGGCGTCGATGTCGGTGCGCTGACCGACCTTGAAGAGCTCCTGGAGCTGCAGCACAAGGCCGTGCGGCAGCTTGGAGGCGACGGTGACAGTGGTTGCTGAGCTGCCGGCCATGATCAGATCCCCAGCATCTGCGCGCAGGCGAGCGGGTACTTGATGATCGCGCCCCAGGTGGTGCCGGCCTTCTTCTGCTTGGCGGCCGACAGCTCGCGGACGAGCGGGAAGTCGCGCATCTTCTCGCCGAAGGCGCAGTAGCCAACGTCATTGCCGTCGAAGCGCTTGGCCCAGAGCTGGGCGACGTTGCCCGAAGCCGTGGCGTAGCGGGCGTCGGTGACGACCGTCAGCCGCGGGAAAGTCTTCTTCAGGAGGTCGTTGGCCGAGACGCCGAAGTTGTTCACGGCGGTCAGCGCGAGGTTGGAACCCGGCGAGACGACCAGCACGAGCTCGTCGTCGACCGACACGCGGTCACCGGTCTGCGCGATCAGCGTGGACATCAGCGACTGCAGATCGAGGTTCACCTCGTTCGGGGTCGCGACCACGACACCGTTATTGACCCACTTGTTGCCGCCCGCGGCCTTCGCGGACGGCGTGATTGCGGCCGAGAGCGCCGGGTCGTTGAGCGTCCCGTAGTTCTGAAGGTTCGCGATGCCGAAGTGGTAGGAATAGTCCCGGAATTTCTCCAGGGTCATAGCCCCGGACTGCTGCTGCTCGCCGACCCAGTTGAGCTTGGCGAGTCCGGCCACCTCAGCGGCCAAGTCCCCGTACTCGATGATGGTCTGGAACTTGTAGGACTGCCGCTGCGGGAACATGAAGTTCGCGTCGGACTTGCCGTTCTCGTTGAAGTCGCCGTAGCTCGACACCTCGCCGGTGTTCTCGATCACCGGGAACATCGCGGTCTGGGTCGTCCAATCGCCGACCTTCTTCTCGCCCAGCAACTCCGCGCCCTTGTTCGGGGTCTGGAGGATCCGGACGACTTCCGGGTCGGTGTAGGTCGTGAGGTAGGCGGGGATGCCGGCACTCGGCGTGGTGACCAGCACGGGCTGGGCGTCCATCGCGAGGTGGAAATCCCGGCGGAACTCCTCGGGCATCCAGTCCTGGCCGAGCGGGATAATGCCCCACTCGCGCTCCAGGCGTGCGAAATCGGTGCGCGCGTTCATGGTGCGTGTTCCTTC
Organism: Methylobacterium sp. NMS14P; assembly: GCF_028583545.1. Lineage (NCBI taxonomy): Bacteria > Pseudomonadati > Pseudomonadota > Alphaproteobacteria > Hyphomicrobiales > Methylobacteriaceae > Methylobacterium > Methylobacterium sp. NMS14P. The sequence goes on from NZ_CP087106.1 coordinate 2,259,483, forward strand.
AGTGCGACGGGGCTCAGCCGGGGATGGTGTTGGACATCTTGATCAGCTCGCCCGCCGCGCCGATCGAATGGGCGTACCACTTGGTCTCGACGGAGCCGCTCACGGTCGCGCCGGTGGCGGCGAACGAAACGGTCCCGTTGCTGGTGTTGGCGAAGGCCTTCATGCCCTTCGTGACCGCGCCAGCGCCGGCGTTCTTCACGAAGAAGTCGCCCTCGTCGAAGAGGTCGCCGACCGGCTGACCCTGCTGGATCGTCATGCCGAACTCGGCGAGGTAGGTGACGATCAGCGCGTTTAGGTTGCGGTGCACAAAGCCGGTCGGGAGACCGGTTCCGCTGTTCTGCAGCACTGTGCCGGTGGCCGTGTCCGCCCAGGCGAAGAGGCCGACGGTCAGACCGCTCGGGCCGGCGACGTAGCCGCCCGGCACCGAGAGCGCCGAATGGCGCGGGTTCGTCGAGCAGAAGTCGCCGGCGACGCCGGGAGCCTGCGTGACGTTGATGGACTGCTGGAAGGGCATGGGTCGCTCCCTCTCACTTCAGGCGGTTGGCGTGGGGGAAGCGATCCGCGAAGTCCTTGGTCGCGGCGGCATCCATGGCGAGGCGGGCCGGGCGGGGCGTGACCTCGCTCGGCTTCGAGGTGGCCTTCAGGATGGCCGGGTAGGCGGAGGGGTGTACGCCCGCGACATCGACCTTCAGGGCGCCGAGCGCGGTCCGGTAGACGTCCTCAGCCGAATCGTGGGCCATAGCGAGATCGCCGACCCACGGGTGAACAGCGCGCTCGGCCTCACGGATCGCGCGCTGCTCGGCCGCCGCCTCGGTGCGGGCCCGGGTGACAGCGGCGTCGATGGCCGCGTCCATGGCAGGCTTGGAGACCATGCCCTTGGTGGCGGTCTGCACCGCAGTGGCGACGGCCTTGCGATCCATCGCGGGCGCGCCGCCAAGCATGCCGAGCACGCGCTCGATCTCCTCGTCGGTGAGGCCCTTCTCCTTGAGGAAGGCCTTGGCGCCCTCGGCGTCGTCCTGCGCCTCGCCGCCGTTGCCTTCGCCGCCGGCGCCGGCCATGTCGTCGATCTTCCCCTCGACGGTCTCGGCGACCTCGGGCGGGGTCAGGTCGACGAGCGCCTCGACCACCTCGGGGAGGTCGTCGAGGTCGGCGTCCTGAGCGAGCTTGCCGCGGGCAGCCTTCTGCACGCCGAGCACGATCGCGGGCACGCTGGTCTTCATCGTCTTAGCCGTCAGGCCGGCGACGATCGGGCCCAGGTCGATCGCCTTGTCCTGGGCGAGCTTGGGTCGGAGGTAGGCGAACAGCGCGCCCTGCGTGTGCGCAGCAGCCCGCGACAGGGCGGTGGATGCCATGATGAGGGTTCCTCGGGATGGTGCGGAATCGCCGACAACGACATCGGGCCCGGCGCGGCCCTTCTTCACGAGAGCGACATGGTTCGCGACGATGTCGCGCATGACGCCATCGTAGGCGTGGCCATCCTCCGTGCGCCCGGCCGTCATGTCGGCGCGGTAGCGGTAGGCGGAGGACAGTTCCTTCTGTGACCCGTCCTGGATCAGGCGAATGGCCGGCCCGGACCAGCAGGACAGATCGGCACGCAGGTACGGCGGATCCCAGGCCGCATTGGACAGGGCGCCGACGGTGCGGGTGTGATCGTGGTCGTCCGCGTTGACCGGGTTGTGGTCGAGCAGCAGCGGCTTCCCGTTGAAGCTGTCGACGGCCTTGGCCAGTTCCTCGGGGTCGCGGAGCAGCTTGTAGCGGCGGTCCGCGTCCAACCCGAGGTCACGCCAGTTCGGGATCTCGCGGCCCAGGTACTCGCAGACGTTGGCCTTGCTGATGGCGGTTCGCGCCACGTGCAGGTGACCGTCGCCGTCGAGGCGCCGCGCCGTCGGCGCGAGATCGAAGGCCAGGGTGTCCTGGCGCTTGTCATGTAGGAGCATGGCGCCTCGCGAGCGCCATACGGCGCTGTTCTAGGTGCGCTTTGGCCCGGTGTTGGCGAGCGGCGCCGTCAGCGCTCTCGTCAGGTCCCAGCCCTTCAGGATGCGAAAACGCAGGGTGTTAATCGGGAGGCCGGCTTCTTTCGCGAGAGTGGCCAGCGGGACTTGTTTGCCGTCCACCTCAACGAACCGCGTGTTCCGGCGGTTGACCATTTGCTCTGCGGGCGTCGCCCAGCGGCAGTTGCCGGGCTCGTAGCCCTTGTCGTTGTCCTTGCGGTCCAATTGGTGAGCGGGCGTCGGCCTCGACCCCATGTCCGCGAAGAAGGCTGCGAAATCGCGCCAGCGCTCGCAGACTTGGATGCCGCGACCGCCATAGCTGGCATACCGCGGGTTTTTGGGATTCTCGCACCGCTGTCGAGCCTTTCGCCAAGCCTCGTACTCGGCGGTTGTCGCCCCAAAGGATGCGTGTCCGTGCGTTTGGTTTATAACCTTCTGAGCCACTGAGCGCTCCTACGCTTGGCTGGTTAGAGCCGTCGCAGGTGTTGCAAGCGCCCGCGGCGGCTCGCTTATCTTAGCACATCAGTTTTAGTCAGGCACGATTACTTCGCACCAGCATCTACAATTCCAGATCCCGCCCGGCAGTGCACGGTGGCCGGGGTCGCACTCGGGCGGATCGTCCCAACGGAAGGTCTGCCCGTTGAGCTTGCGGTGGCTGGCCCGGACGTCCGAGTCGCCCGCGGTGCGCCAGACGAAGTGTGTCGAGCCGACGTGCTGCGCCCGGGCCTTCGTCAGCTCGGTCGCGGTGCGCGAGACCTCGGTGCGGGCAATCAGGGTCGCCCGGCTCTTCGTGACCTCGCCCGTGGCCGCGATCTCGGCCGCGATGTCCTCGGCGCGGCGACCCTGCGAAATGCCTTCCAGCGTGAGCCGGTGGACGCGCTCGGCGGCCTCCAGCGGTAGCGACTTGATCAGCCCTACCTGCCGGTCCAGCGCCTCGCGCGTCGCTTGGCCGGTCGGAGCGTCGTCGATCTCGCGTCGCAGACCGCGGCCGATGCTGGCTGACAGCTTGCGCCAAGCCGACCGGTCCGCCGCTGCCACCTCGGCAACCATCCTCTCACCGACGGCACGAGCCCAGGGGTCGAGCGTGTCGGCGTAGCGCCGGAGAGCGCCGGCCATGGCGTCGGCTGCGGCCTGGGTACCGGCCTCGAAACCCGAGACGATGTCCCCGACGTGACGCGCGATCCGGCGCAGCCGCTGCCCGTACTGCTTCTCCAGTCGCTTCGCCCGTTTGAACAGCGAGGCCGCCGAGAGCGGTCCGCGGTCCATTGCCAGGATCGGCTCTGAGATCCGAGGACGAGACGATGCCGCGGCCGCCTGCCGAGATCGGATCGACAGGCGCGAGTATGGCGATTCAGGCCGCGGCGCGGCGGTCTGTGTCGTCAGCATCGTCGCGCTCGTCGGAAGGACCGGACACCCCGGGCAGGTCGCCTTCGCCACCCACGTCGTCGACATCCAGCGTCAGGTCGAGGCCCGGGTAGGCGGTCCCCTCCTGACGCGCGATCCGCTGACGCTCCTCACTCGGGAGGATCACGTTGCTGTCGATCATGGCCTGAGCCGTGCGGGCCTCGACCTCGCGAACCTCGGCGCGCTCCTTCTCGTCCATCGTCCAGAGCGGCTCGAACGTGAAGGTGATGTCGGGATCGACGTCGCCGAAGCGCGAGAGCTGGATCAGGTCGATGACCGTCGTCAGCGGCGCGCGGTAGTCGTCCTCCTGCTTGGCGTGGATCCAGTCGTACCAAGCCCGGATCTCGCCGTCGGAGGAGGCGTTCAGGCCCGACGGCTGCAAGCCGGTGAACTTGATCAGCGGGATGCCGGCGATGCTGGCGATGTGCTCCTGGCTTTGGGCCAGCAGGACGTCGAGCGTGCCGAGCGGGGTCGAGACGTTGAAGAACTCCTCGGCCGGGCTGGTGCCGCCGTTGCCCTTGTCGAGCACCATGGTGCCCTGGTTGTCTCGCATGAGCGTGAACAGCTCGATGCGGCGCTGGAGATTGTCGGCACCGCCGGAGGCCAGGGCGCTGACCAGATCCAGCTTGACGCCCGAAACCGAGAACGACCTGATCAGCGCCGCGACGCTGCTCTGGTTCTTCAGCCAGATGTCCACGTAGGGGCGGACCATCTGGGACAGCGAGACGCCGCCGAACGAGTAGGCGGGCTTCAGGAGGTCCGGCACCTCGCGCCCGACCAGCGTCAGCAGGCGCGTGGCGTGCACCGCCTTGCCCTGCACGTACCAGAGCGTCGGGTGATACCAGTCCGGCCCGAGCGGGTCGGTGGTGTTGTAGCCGCCGGGGTAGCACCAGACCGGCTCGACGACGCGGAAGCCGCGCAGCGAGCCCTTGCGCACCTTCGCGATGCTGGCGGCGTCCCGACCGTTGCCGATCGGCGTCAGGCGCTCGGTCGGCGCGTCACCGCCGGCGAGGTCGACGTAGATGTGGGCCCGGCCGAAGAACCCGTCGTGCTCGGAGGCGCGGCGGAAATGGTCTCGCACACCGAGCCGCTCGAGGTCCGAGACGATCGCCTCGACGCGGTTGGACTTGTCCTTGTCGCCCTTGGCCGTGACGCGGATCCAGCGCCGGGTCATCTCCGTCGCGACGGTCTCGCTCACCCGGCGATATTCGGGCCGCTGCGCGAGTTCGGAGAGCACGGGGTAGCCGAGGAAGGCTGCCGGATCCGCGATGCCGTATGCCGCCAGCCCGGACTGCGCCCAGCCGGCGGTGTCGGTGAAAGCATCGTCCATCGCCAGCTTCGCGTCGGGTGCGACGCCGGGCGGGTGGAGAGCGGGCTTGAACGGATCGACCACCTTCTCGGTCTCGCCGCGGAGCTTCGCGAGCGCTGTGGCCTCGTGCGGGACGATGATGGTGCGGGGCGGCGCGGGCACAGCGGCGGGGGCCGCTACCTGCGCCCTCCGGCGGCGGGCGGCGCGCTTCGTCAACGGCGGCCTCGAGCCGCCCAGGCGAGCATGTCGTTGCCGACGACGATCGGGGCGCGGTACTCGCCGAGCATAAGGTCGGTCATGGCCCACACCATCGCGTCGAGGCGGTCGGGCGAGCCCTCACCGAGGTAGCCGTCACCCGCCATCTGGCACATCTGATCTTCGAGCTCGGACAGGCCCGCCACGTGGCTGACGCGTCCCTGCTCGTAGAGGGCCGCCACCGGCTCGGCCCGAACCGCCTTGCCGCGCGATGCGGTGACCTCGCCATAGGCCACGTTCGGATCGGCGGCTCTGATGACCGCCTCGACCATGGCGCCCCCGAAGTTGCGCTCGGCCACGATCCTGTCAGCCTTGAACTCGTGGTACGCCGCGACAGCGATGCGGCCCCAGCCGGCTGGTGACAGCTTGCAGGTCCGGTCCGCCAGCACGTAGCCGCGACCGTCCACACCCTTGCCTCCGACCACGATGCCGACGCTGTCGCCGTCATCGTCCGCTCCACGCGTCCCGGAGGGATCAATCGAGACCACCACGCGCTGCATCTGTGGCAGGCCGACCGGGCGCACGGCCTGGTCAATCATCGCCCGGGTCCAGAGGGCGCCGGGCACGTCGTCGAGGATCTCGGCCTCAAGCTCCTGCCGCCCGAGCCGGGTGCCGGCGTAGCGGGCCTGAAGCTGGGCCAGCGCGCTCGGCGCAAGGTTGGCCGCGTTGTCCATAGTGCGGCCGCGGGTGATCTTGGTTCGAGGGTCGGCAAGGATGCGTCGGACGAGTGGCACTGGCTTCGGTGTCGTCGTGACGACCACCTGAGGATCCTCGCCGAGCCGCAGCCCGAACAGCATCTGGTCCCAGGTGTCCGGCTTGTCCCAGGCTGCGAGCTCGTCGCACCACGCGTCGTGATGCTGAGGCCCGCGGAGGCGGTCCGGCTCGTCGGCCGAGAACAGCTTGTACCGCGTGTCGTTGACGAGGATCAGCTCGCCGAGGGAGCGATTCCAGGTCGCCACCATCTCAGGCGGCAGCACGCCCAGAAGCCCGCTCTCGCCCTCAACGCAGGTGTCTCGCGCATCCGCGTAGGTCGGCGCCAGAACAGCAATGCGGCGCCCGGGCTTGCTCGCCCCGCGCCAAGCGACATGCTCGGCACCGGTGCGCGTCTTACCCCATCCGCGGCCGGCGAGGATCAGCCACGTCGACCAGGATGTCCCCGGCGGCGTGAGCTGCTCAGGCCTCGCTCTCTCGATCCACTCCGCTCGCCGCAAGGCCGCCGCTCGACTTGAGGGCGGCAGCAGCGTCGAGTCTTCCGAAGATTCGGGCAAGCGCGTCGTCTGCGCCATGCTTCACCTCGCCGCCGAGGTTCACGTCGACCTTGTCGCCGTACTTCTTCGGGGCCGCCTTACCCATCAGCCACTTCCGGGCCTCGACCCGAAGCTTCGATCGGCTGATGTGCTCGTGATCAGCAACGGGATCCAACGCCTCCCCGTCCTTGCCTCGACGCTCCATCCAATCATTGGTGCCGTCGTCAGCAATTTCGACGATCTCATCTGCCCAGGTGTCGGCCTGCGCCTCGCGCGCCTGCGCGTACTGTGAACGAAACTCGTCGTGCTCCCGCATCCACCGGTAGATAGTGGTGTGCTTCGGCATCATCTCGTCGCGGCAGATCTCACGAAGGGTCTGACCCGAGGCGAGGCGGTCGCAGATCTCCCCGGCAATCTCAGGCCCGTAATCCGACGGGCGTCCCATTCATAACCTCTCCGTCTGCGGGTAACAGGTCCACTCGGAAGAACCGCAGGAGCGGCCAGACGATTGCCTCTGGAAGAGCGAACCACTCACGATGTACACGGTAGGCATCCAGAAGGCGGTGCAGCCTGCGCTCGCCTGCCGAGTTCCAATGCCGCTCGCCTAGGATCCTGATCGGATAGGGGCAGCCTGTCTCCAGCTGAGACGCGCGGGCATCAACGCTGCCGCCAGTGTACCCGACCTTGAAACGATCGGTGCCTTCAGCCCACAGCAAGTAGACGGTGCTCATGCATCAGCATAGCACGTCACGCCCCCGTCTTGACCACGCTCTTGCCGGCACCGCTCGCATCCTTCGCATCGGCCGGCGCCTGGTCATCCAGACCCTGGGCGAGCTCACCCATGGCGGCGTTGCTCTCGGACACCCGGGCCAGGGCGCCTTCCAGGGTGCCGAGGGCGACCATGGCGGTGGCCGACACACCCGCGGCGCGCACGTTGTGCAGCTGGGCGTAGGCCTCCCCGACGGCGCGGGCCATGGCGGTACTGTGCTCGACGAGCTTGGCGTGGGGCATGACGGGATCCTGGAACCGAGGGACGCGGGGGAGCGGCGAACCGCCGGTGTCTGTCAGGCCGGACATCGGCGACCGCACATCAGCGCCTCACCCACCAGATCGAGCCACAGCACGAGGCCCGCGGTGAGGACGGCGTGGCAGAGGTTGGCGTAGGCGATGAGGCGGGGATCGGGCATCGCGGCCTCGGGACGCTTCGCGCGGGGGCAAGAAACGGTCTTGGGCCTCCGGCCTCATCCGCTCTCGTCGCGAGCCCGCGCATATTCTTCGTCGGCAAGCGATGAGCGGATGATAGGTTTCGTCTATCGCCTGTCAAGCGCGCTATTGATGTCAGGCGGCTCGTTCCACATCCTCAATGGGCAGCCGGATGTCGCAGACCGAGCCCATCATGCTCAGCGAGATGACACCGACGGTGCCGCCCTGCGCCGCGGACACGAACGTCCCGAGGAAGCCGGCGAAGGGCCCAGACATGGCGCGAACCGGCTCACCCGAGGCGATGGCCCCGATAGGTGTCCGGTTGGTCGCGCCGGCGAGCTCCTCGGCGCCTCGATCCCGTAGCCAGCGCATGCCGACCGGTCCGATCTGAAGCGGCCCCAGCGTGGGTGAGCCGAGGATGCCGACCAGCCCGTGCACGTTGCGGCCGTCGATGTCGCGATCGCGGAGCACAGCCAGGGTCTCGTCGCACAGGCCATCGATCACGCCCAGGAACAGGTAGTGGCGCAGGATCGGGAACTGCTGCTCCCGGCGCGGCACGCGGAGGTTCGAGCGCACCGAGCGGCGCCAGAAGAACTCGCACGGCACGTAGGCGAGGAACGGCGTCTCGCCGGCGCGGCGGCCGGTCATGACGATGCTGCGGATGCTGGCGGCAGCGGACAGCTCGCGGCTCGGCGCCGTGGTGGCGATGTACCAGCGGACAGGCGAGCGACGGCCGCCGAAGTTCGGCACCACGTTGCGCCGCCCCTCCTCGATCGGCACGTCCTGCGCGATCGTCGAGTTGTGCTGCGGCGTCGCCTGGGCTGTGTTGTATCCCTTGCCGTGCTGTCCTCTGGGCATGTGCTGGCGGCCTCTGTGGGGTTACGCGACTGGGGGTCAGGCGGTGCGCTCGACGCCAGTGAACGGCTCGCCGCCGGACTGAAGCACGGCATCGATCTCGGCCTGGAGGCGGCGCTTGGCGCGCTCTTCGCGGTCTCGGATCAGAGCGTTGGCGCGCTGCTGCTCCGACCGCTCGCGGGCGATCTCATCCTCGGTGCGGCCGGGCATGGCGCTGCTGCGGCCGAGCGCAGCCTTCTGTCGCTCCCAGCGCGCCAGGGCATCGGCCCGCTGTTCCGGTGTCGTGTGATTCTCGACGATCTCCGCGTCGAGAATCTGCCCGATGCGGTAGAGCTCGGCCTCGATCGGCTGGACGATCGCCCGACACTCGGCAACCACATCCGCGCTGGACGGGATGCCGCGTCCATTCCACGGCGCCTTCCAACCTGGGCGACTGAAGGCGATGCGGGCGCGCTCCACTGCCCAGGTCGGCATGTCGCGGAGCGCCTCGGCGTACAGCTTCACCTTCACGTCGGTCTCTTCGCCCGAGGCGCCGAAGGTCTCGCCGGTCGCCATGATGGCGGCCAGCACGTCCTCCAGATCCTCGCCCGGGGTCGCGCGCAGGGACGCCAGAAGTTCGCGGCGGCGGCTTTCCAGCGCGTCCCGCTCTGCGCCCTGCGGGGCCTGCGAGGCCGAGATGATCTTGCGCCCGAACTGCGATGGGTGATCGTCCGCCCGGTTAGTGAAGCGCCCCAGCAGGTCGCCCATCGCCCTCGTGCTCAATGAGGGGGCCCGAACCTCGGGAGCCGGCTGCGTCTTCCTGGTCTCGATTTGCCTGCCGGGCATGGCGGGCCTCCATGCGTTCAATGAGACGGGTGGTTGCCGAGGATCGCTGGCGGGGCGAGGCGCGCGGCCGCGTCTGCGGAGCGTCCAGCACGGCGAGCACGTAGGGGATCGGGCTCTGCGTCCTGGCGGACTTGGCGGCCGCGATGGCGCCGTGGATCCGCTCGGGATCGTGGAAGCGGCGCAGCCACTGGCCGATCACGTCGCCGGCCAGCTTCGGGGTGCAGCCGCACTCCATCAGCCAGACCTTGCCGTCGAGCCAGAGGCGATCGGTCCAGGAAGCGTCAGCAGGCAGGGCGGCGCCAGCCGGCCGGCCCGAGGCGGTAGCCTCGGAACCGTTCTGCTTGTGGGGGATCCCTAGTGGTGGTTCCCCTAGTGAGGGTTCTTGCCCGGAACGTGCTTCCGGTGGCTCGGTCGTCAATTTCCGGTGGTTTTGGAAGGAATTTCCGGTGGTTCGGGCGTCATTTTCCGGTGGTTTGACCACCGGAAGCTTTTTCCGCTGGATGCGTTCAACGGCCTGAGCGTGCAGCTCGGGCGTCATCACCAGCTGGATCCGATCCACCCCACGGGTGCCGTCCGGGTTCCGCTTTGAGAACCGCATGACGAGCAGCGCATCCTCCAGCCCAGCCAGCGCCGTGCGGATGGTGCGATCGGTCAGCATCATCTCGTCGGCGAGCGTCTTCTGAGACGGCCACGCCTTTCCATGCTCGTTCGCGTAGTCGGCGATCGCCATGAGCACGGCCCGCTGGGTCGCACTCTTCGGCTTCTGTGTCTTCGCCCAACGGAGTGCTTCGACGCTCATGCTCGCCAAGCCTCCAGCGGTGTATTCTTCTTGCTGCGATTGCAGACAGCGCAGGCAGCGACGAGATTGCTATCGTCGTTGGTTCCACCGCGGGTGAAGGCCACGACGTGGTCGCACTGCATCAGCTGCTGAGTGCTGCCGCAGTACCGGCACACGCCCTTGTCGCGAGCGATGATGTGACGGCTGATGCGGCGCCACTCAGACTGCTTCAAGCCGTAGCGCAGGGCGGGCTTCCGACCTTCCGGGATCGGACATGTGCAGACGATGCGGGATCGACCATCACGGCCGATCCGCTCCTCCGTGCATTCGCAGGCAGGGCCGTCGCTCATGGGCTACTCCGCAGCTGCGAGGTCGAAGAGGGGCGCGTCGGCGACGACGGCGAATCGAGCACGGTCCGCCGGCTTGGTCAGGCGCTGCCGGCAGCCCGGCGGGATCCAGAACGGAGCCCGCGGGGCACGCCCGCGCACCCAGACGAACCAGGCGTAGGACGTGGCTGTGCCAGCGTCCGGATCCCACCTTCCCTTCGTCATGGGCACGCGCTCGACGAACGGCGCGAGCAGAGTCGGCGGCTGATCCCGGAACAGGGTCTCGTAGCGCTCGACGCCCTCAACCCAGACGGTGCGCAGCAGCATTGCGACCACGGGGGCCAGCGTCAGCGCGCGCAGCGTGAAGGCCGTGGCCGGGCGGAACGGCGGGTTGGTGATGATGAACTCGGGCGCCATCCCGTCTTCGGGCGACCCGATCACCGTGCCCTCGTCAAGGAAGTCCTCGAGGCGGTAGCCGCGGCCATAATCGAATATGTCTGAGCCCCAGCCGCCCCCGCCGAAATACTCGAGCAGGACCTCGAACATGTGGCCCTCGCCGCAGGCGGGATCCCAGCACGCGTCGAACCGCATGACCTGCTGCAAGCCGAGATGCGGTAGGACGTGCTCGCATAAGGCGCGCGTCGCCCAGGGCGGCGTCGGGAAGAAGTCGAGGCTGTCCGGCGGCTCGCGCCTGGACGCCATGACAGCGGTGTGGCCAGCCGGAATCACTGCACGGCCCTCGGCGCCTCGTGAGCGCTCGCCGCCGTCAGACCGAGCACAGCATGCTGCCGCTCGGTGGTCGCGTTGACGATCGACCAGGCCAGCCGGCGGAAGGCGTCGTTCTGCTTCGGCGTGCGGAAGCCGAGCGCCGCGTTGACGGCCTCGTTCACGCGGATCCAGTCGCCGTGATGCACGTGGTCACCGCCGGCGATGATGAGGGCGTAGAGCACCGCGAGAGAGCGGGCGGTGGCCCGTCCACTCTCGGCCTCGGCCAGGAACAGGGAGAGGATCGGGTGCTCAGCCATGGCGCTCAGACCATGCCGAGAGCTTGCATGTAGAGCTCAAGGATTGCGTCGAGCTCCTGCCGCTCGGCATGATCCTGCTTCCGGATCTTCAAGATCTCGCGGACCGCCTTCGCGTCGAAACCCCGGCCCTTCAGCTCGGCGAACACCTCCTTGATGTCGCCCATGATGCCGGCCTTCTCCTCCTCGAGGCGCTCCAGGCGCTCGATGAACTGCTTCAGCTCGTCGGCGGCGACGCCTTCGGCTGACGTGACTTCGGAATCGGCCATGGCGGCCCTCGTGCGGCTGGAGAAAGGATCAGGGGCGAGGTCTCAGGATCAGGCCACGGCCTGGAGCGGCTGACGCGGCGCTCCGAGGCCGGCCGCCTTCGCGAGCGCGGAGCGCTTGACCGCGTAGTCGGCGGCGACCAGCGGGTAGCTGTCCGGCAGGCCGAAGCGTTCGCGGTAGCCGCGGGCATCGAGGCCGTGCTTGGTCAGGTGGCGCTTGAGGGTCTTGTAGGGCTTGCCGTCAATGAAACTGATGATCGCGTCGCGGCGGACCGAGGCGTCGATCTGCTTCTTCGTGGGCTTGTCGGCCTGAGCCGGCGCATCCTCGGCGGGCTGGCCGAGGCCAGCGACGGCGCGGTGCACCGACGCGATCAGCCCAGGCAGGTCGGCTGCCGGCACATGGTGCTGGCCGACATAGGCCGTGACGATGCCGACGGCGTGGGAGACGTGCTCCGCGTGATCCATGTCCATGGCGATGCCTCGTGGTGCCGATGGCGGGAGCCGCCCGCCGCGGTGAAGATCAGGAGGCGGAGCGGCTCGCCGCGCGCTCGGCGTGGCGGATGTCCTGGTCCAGCGCGATCATCGCGGAGACCTTGGCCTCGGGGATGCGAGTCGAGAGGGCGATCGTCGCGGTGTCAGGGCCGTGCCCAGCATCCCAGCGCGACAGGACGTCCGCGATCTCGACGAGGCTGTAGACGTGTCCGACCGGAAGGCGCCGAGCCACAATGGCTGCACGATGGACGAGGCGCGTCGTCATCATCGCTCAGAGTCCTCGCTGTCCTGCTGCAGCAAGGTCGCGAAGCGCGCGCGCCGTTCGCTTCGCCTGCCGAGCCGTGCTGACGATCTCATCAAGTGCAGCAAGATCCGTCGACGGAATGGCCTGAGCGGCCAGGCGCTCAAGACGGTCCGCCAGCGCCGCAGCGTCGCGAAGCTCCTGACGAAGCGCGCGGTTGCGGCGCTCATGGGCCGCGCGGATGGCGTCCATCTCTGCGGCGTCGATCCGACGAGCTTCGCGCCGCCAGATATCTTCGGCACGACCATAGCGCATCGGCTCCTTTGAAACGGCGGACACGGCGCGAGCCGCACGGGTGATCGCAGCCTTGATGGTGTCGCCGACCGGTCGGGGTTCGGCGATTTCCTGGAGAAGGCGCGAGGCGGTTTCGATCGTCGTCATGCGACTGCCCTCGGAAGGTTTTTCCGAACGCTCGGGAGGGTATTCCGACATCTCGGGAGGGCTCCGGTGCACTGTGAATGCACCGGAGTGGCAGCGGAGAGACGAGGGAGGTGAACGGTACGCAGGACAAAGTCAGCGCCCAGGCCGAGTGCTTGGCGGCTTCGCGGCAGGGGCGAGAGGAAAAAGGCAATGCACAGCTCAATCAGAGCCGTTGACGACGACATGGCGAGACGCGCTGTACCTTCTCCGGTGGCACGGAGACTGGTCGGCGCGGCCATGGCGACGGATGAGATCATTTCAGGCGCCCCCGCGCAGGCGGCGGCGAAGGCCCGCGGCAACGCGATGGCGAAGCGGCGAGCGGTTGGCGGCTTTGTCCTGGCCCACAACGACAACCGACCGGACGGAGGTGGCCGAGGTCGGAACGAACGTAATCCCGGCTTCCATGGCCGAGATCAGGGCCGGCAGCTCGGGGACGGTCGAGCAGCGCTCCAGGAACACCGCACCGCGATCCAGATCCTCCGCATGGGCGCGGATCGCGTCGGCCATGCCGCGCTGGCAGTCGCCGGCGCTCTCGCCGCACAGGTGCGTCAGGTGATCCGTGCGCGCCGCAAGGGCGAGCGCGTCATCGGCGGCGACCCGGGCCGCGGCGGCCAGGGCGGATAGGTCGGGTGCATCTTGCGTCACGCGGCGCATGCTCCGGTGAGAGAGCGCCGACTGGGCGCGGGTACGCGGTGAAGAGGCGCGGGCTCTCGGCTGAACACGAGCGACCGAAGGACGGCCGAGAGCCCTCCGCGATGTGCCGGCAGGCAGGCCGACACCGCGGATCTGCGGATGAGAAAGGCTCGGCCCGGTGGGCGTTGTGGGCCGAGCGAGTTGCCGCGACAGGTCGGAAGGCGTGGTGGGCCCCTGTCGCGGGGTCTGGAAGAGGATCGAGGCGCGCATCAGCGACGACCTCCGGCAGCGACCCGCGCGGGCGCGGGCGACCAGAACAGCAGGCTGATCTGCGGAAGGAGCGCGATGCCGAGGCAGACGAGATCGGCGAGCATGTCAGCCCTCCCGCTGCTTGGCGGCGCGGGCCGCGCGCTCGACGCTGTTCATGAGGGCCCAACGGCCGGCCAGGATCTCGGCACTCTCGAGATCAACGGGGGCCGAGCACCAGCACCGCGCGCCCTTCGGCTTGATCCGGAGGTACGTGCGGCCGTGGGCGTGGGTGATCTCGACCTGCGCGCCGTCGCTGAGTTCGCGTGCGATGCGCTCAGGCGTGTTCGCCAGCGTCCTCATGCCAGCACCAGCACGCAGGCACCGACGGCTAGCGTCGTGGCGATGATCGGGAGGAGTCCGCGACACCACAGCAGGGCAGCGGCACCGGTGGAGACCGAGCAGGCGATCGGGAGCGCGATCAGCGTGCTCATGACGCGAGCGCCTCGGGCTGGGCGCTCGCCATGACGAGCGCCTCAGAGACCGGAGGGCGCGGCACGTCCGCGGGCCACTCACCGCCGGCGGGCCAATGATCCGACAGCCACTGGAAGGAAGCGGCCAACGGCCGGGATCCGACGTCGCCGCCGCAGCGCAGGAGGCGCACTCGCTTGCCGTCGTTGAAGAGGAGCGCCGAGACGCGCGCGTCCGAGACCTCACGGGCTTCCCGAAAGGCGTCGATAACCCGCAGGAGATGATCGGTCGTGAGCATGGGTCCATAAGTGAGGGCAATGTCCCCCATCGGTCAAGGGCTACATCCTCCTCCGGAACAAAAATAGTTGAGGGTATCGTCCCCCGCATGACGAGGGACATACGGGAGCGCATCAGCGAGCGCCTGGAAGAGCTGAAGAAGTCGGCCCGAGCCGCGTCACTGGATTCGGGGCTCGGCGCCACGGCGATCAAGGACATCCTCAAGCGCACGGACAATTCGCCGACGATGGCGACCGTGGAGAAGCTAGCGGTGGGCTTAAACGTCTCGCCTTCCTGGCTGGCGTTCGAGGCCGGGCCCAAGACCCTGAGGGTTCAGGACCGGGGCGGCCTCACCAATGCCGGCCACTTATTCACGCTTGCGCGCGTAGACGGCGCCGTGAAAGCCGGAGCTTTTTTGCGAGCGTCGGCGTTCGACGATGATCTTGGTGAGGCCATCTCGGCGCCGCGAGATCCCGACTATCCGGCCGCTCGGCAGATCGCGTACCGGGTCGACGGTGACTCGATGAACGCGGCCAAGCCGCGTCCGATCATGGATGGCGACTTCATCATCTGCGCAGTGTGGGCCGACCTTGGCATCCGGCTCACAGACGGCCAGATCGTCGTCGTTCAGCAGACGATCGACGGCGGGCGCCTTCGGGAGCGTTCGGTCAAAGCGGTCTTCAAGGTGTCGGGCGGTTGGGAGCTGCGACCTCAGTCGACCAACCCCGAGCATGAGGCGATCTTCGTCCCAGAGAATGATGCGCCGGACGACGGGCGCGAGGTCGTAGTGCTCGCGCTCGTCCGGTTCGTGTTCAACAACCAGGTTATCCGATAGCTGCGGAGCGCTCGTCTCCCGGCTGCCGAAGGTAGACCACGCCGAGGATCACTGCGCCCGTCTCACCGCAGTAGATGCAATCGGGATCGATCTCGCGCGTCGCGCCTCCTTCGTAGAACTCCTGAACCGTTGCGGGATCGTTCGGCTCGTCGGCCAGACGCACGATCTGTGAACGCTCGCGGTCGCAGCAAACGCACCTCAAGCGGACGCTGAAGGAACGCTCCTGGAGGAGCGGAAGCGTCTCCCTGGCGAGCTCGCAATTCGACGGCATCAGCAACGGCATGGGCTGTCTCTCCTGTTGAATGTTGCCATCATGTTCTCATCAGGATGGGAGTCAACGAGAGGCCAAGGAATCTTTATTCCGGTGGACGAATGCCGTGTAGCGCGTTGATTGCGCTGAAAAATCCTCAGAAGTTGCGGTGTGGATAACGCCACAACTGGCGGATTTTGCGGCGCCTCGGCAAAAAATGGGGGCAAATGCCCTCGCCGGCCATTGACGGGGGCAATGTCCCCCATTAATTTCGCTTCATCGCAGCGACGCGATGGAGCCGCCCCGATGTCCAACCGCAAGATGAGCTGGGCCGCCGCCCTTCGCGACCTGAAGTCCGACAGGAAGCAGAGGCACGACGTGCGCGAGGAACGCTTGAAGACCACGGCCGGCCTACGGGGCGCTCCGGCTCTGCCGCTTTCGGCCTGGCGCGGCCGTTCCGGCCGGCGCTACGTGGTCGGCGTGCATCCGATCGTCGGCTTCGAGGCTGACGAGGGCGCCGAGGCCGTCTGCATCGCCGTCGGCCGCGAC
Organism: Methylobacterium sp. NMS14P; assembly: GCF_028583545.1. NCBI lineage: Bacteria > Pseudomonadati > Pseudomonadota > Alphaproteobacteria > Hyphomicrobiales > Methylobacteriaceae > Methylobacterium > Methylobacterium sp. NMS14P. The sequence continues at coordinate 2,275,437 of NZ_CP087106.1, forward strand.
AAGGACGGCATCGCCGAGCTGATCAGCGCCGTGTCCGGCCTGGATGCCGGCACCCTTCAGCGCTGGACCGCCAAGGCTCGCAGCAAGGGCGCCACCGAGGTGCACGTGCACCGGCTGGCCGAGAACACGGCCGAGCGCGCCGCCATCGTCTCCGACCTCAAGCCCGCGGCCTGAGCTGTGGTCGAGATCCTGACCCTCATCGCCGTGGCCGCCCTCTTCACGGTCGCCGCCGCGAGCGCCGCCTTCCTCCCCGCCTGAACCTCCGGAGCCGTCATGCGCGCCTTCCTCGCCGACGTCCTGCCGGACGCGACCGCCCGCGGCCTCGCCGCCGGGCTCACCCTCTACGTCCTGGCCGGTCTCGGCCTCGGCGTGGTGATCGTCCTCCGCCTGCATGGAGCCGCCTAGTCATGTGCCTCCTCACCGCCACTGACCAGCCCCGCCATCTCGACACGCCAACGCTGCGCGAGAAGGCCGACGCGGCCTACGACGATCTGCTGATTGCCCTCGCGGCCCGGCAGAAGCTCCTCCAGGACATCGACGACGGTGCCCGGACCACCGCCTTCAACAAGGGCCTCCCCGACGAGCGCCTGAAGCGCGTCAACAAGATCGCCTTCGAGGCCGAGTACGCCTACCAGCAGGCCGCCCACGCCCTGATGTTCGGCGAGCCCCACGCGGGCACCGTCACCAGCATCTCGCTCGCCCTGGCGATGCAGATCCGGCTCGGCCGGAACGACAAGGATGCGCGGCTGGCGGCGCCGGCGGCGCGGCTGCCCGCCGTTGCGGGCGCGGGGGCGCTGTAGATGCCCCGGCCGCTGCCAAGCCTCGACGAGCTGTCCGCTCTCTACTCGTATGACCCCGAAGCTGGCGTCATTCGCCTCAAGGTTCGGCGCTCAACCTCGCCGGCTGGGAAAGAATTTCGCAGCATAAGCAATCAGGGATACGTCGTAGTTAGCCCGACTATCAACGGCATCCGCCACCATATGTTTGCCCATCGTCTTGCTTGGGCTCTCTATAGCGGCTCGCATCCGCCGCGAGACATGCTGATCGATCACATCAACAGGGATCGTGCTGACAACAGGATTGCCAACCTAAGGCTCGTGGACCCTTACGGAAATTCAATCAACAGCGCGAGAACGCGCAAGCCTTCTCACGTACCGAAGTACGTCAGCCAACTCCTTCGACACGGGAAGATCAAATATCAAGTCTCGGGATGTGCGGGCGGCAAAGTGTTCTACCGCGGCATCTTCGACAGTCTTGAAGAGGCGTCTCGTGTTGCTGGCGATGGAGGTCTTCACAAATGAAGCGGGCTAAGACCATCACCCCCATGAGCGCTGTCGAGGCGCATGCCGCGCTCGCGGCTCTGCGAACCGAGATCGGCCCGAAGGCCTACGTCTCCGTCAGCATCACCGTCTCCGAATACGCGGAGGGCATCCTCAGCGCCTCGATCTACGCAGGCGGCATGAGTCAGCGCAGCCCGAATTTCGTGTGCAAGGGCGATGACTTGGGTCAGGTCGTTGCGGATCTGCGCGCTGGCTGGGCCGGCTTCCAAGACGAGCATGCACGGCGGATGACTGCCGACATGGCCCTGGAGATCATCCGCATCACGGATGAGCAGGGCTGCTGCACCGACGCGGCCCTGCGCGGGTCGAAGTTCTCCGTCGGCGACGTCCGGCGGTTCGGGCCGGGCGCTTGCGCCAAGGCGAACGAGATGGCCGGCCGCGGCCCCTTCGAGATCGTCAGCATTGCTGGCGCGAACGGGGAGGCCGCGTGATGGCTACCGCCCGCCGCCGGCCCGACCTCACCCGCGACGCCGTGAAGGAGCTGGAGGCCGCCCGCGTCTTGCGGGAGCACCTCTCCGATCTCGCGCAGGGTGATGAGCTCTTCATCCGGGATTCGCTTGAGGGCGAGACTGACCTCGACGGGCTCGTCTCCACGCTCGTGCACGCCATCGGCGAGGACGAGGCGCACGCCGTCGGCCTGAAGGCCTACCAGGACCAGATCGCACTCCGGGTCGCGCTGTACGGGGAGCGCGCCGAGTTCAAGCGCCGGCTGCTCGTGCAGGCCCTGGAGATCTCGGGCCGGCCCACGATCGAGACGGACGGCGGCACGGTCACGCTGCGCCCGGTCGCGCCGAAGGTCGTCGAGGGTGAAATCGCCGACATCCCCGCTGAGTTTTGGCAGCCGCAGCCGCCGAAGCTCGACCGCCGCGCACTGCTGGCCGCGCTGAAGGAAGGCCGGGACGTCCCCGGCGCCAGCCTGAGCAACGGCGGCACCACCATCAGCATCCGGAGGGCCTGAACGTGTCGAACGTGGTCTCCATGCCCGCGGCCGCGGCCGCCTACGACGCCAAGGCCGTGGCGCTGATCCGCCGGACGGTCGCCGCCGACACCAACGACGACGAGTTCAACCTCTTCGTTCACACGGCTCGGCATCTGCGCCTGGACCCGCTGCGCCGGCAGATCTTCGCCTTCGTCTACAACAAGGACAAGCCGGCCAAGCGGCGGATGTCGATCATCGTGGCGATCGACGGCTTTCGCGCGATCGCGGACCGGACCGGCGATTACCGGCCGGACGAGGACGAGCCATCCTTTGAGATCGATCCCGAGCTGAAGGGCCCGGCCAACCCCGCGGGGCTCGTGAAGGCCACCGTCCGGGTGTTCAAGTTCGCGCACGGCGGGTGGCACCGCGTGACGGCCTCCGCCTACTGGGAGGAGTACGCGCCGGTCACCGAGCAGTGGTCGGACGTGGTCCGGAAGGACTCGGGCAAGACATGGCCGAACGGCGACGTGAAGTACGACGTCGTCCCCGCCGAGGGCGCGACCCGGATCCTGAAGCTCGACACGTCCGGCAATTGGGGGAAGATGCCCCGGCTGATGCTGGCGAAGGTCGCCGAGGCTCTGGCTCTGCGCAAGGCGTGGCCGGACGATCTCGCGAACGTCTACGCCGCCGAGGAGATGGACCGGAGCCGGGCGTCTGAGGTGCTGCCGTCCGAGGCGGCGGCCGAGGGTGCCACACAGGAGCGGCTGGAGCGCATTGGCGCCGGCCGGACAATCCTCTTCCAGTTCGGGCCGAATACGCCCCTGGAGCCCGTCGAGATCGGCCGCATCGCCGACCGCGTGCGGGAGCACCTCAAGGCCCTCGCCGGCGATCCAGCGGCCGTGCGCGCCTGGGAGATGCAGAACCGGCACGGCCTGCGGGAGTGGTGGGGCCGCGACGACTCTCGCGACCCGCTGGAGACGAAGAAGGCGATCGAGGCGGCGCAGCGCGGTGCCGGGTCATGAGCGCCCTCATTGACGCCCGCGCCCGGCGCGATGCCGGCATGGAGGCCGCGGCCGAGGCGGAGGATCGCCGCCAGCCCGCCTTCGCTGTCGCCGCCTACGCGGCCATCCTCTCCGTCGCGACCCGTCAGGCCACGGTGCACGTCGATGACGTGCTGACCGCCTGCGCCGTGCGGCCGACTTCGCCGAACGCCTGGGGCAGCGTCTGGAAGCGCGCGATCCGCGAGGGCGTGATCGTCAAGACCGGACGGACCCGGCCGTGCGCCACCGACCGGCGGAAGAACTGCCACGAGTACCCGGTCTACGCGAGCGGCCTCTTCGGGCGCGGCGCGAAGCCGGCCGTCCCGGGCCGCCGGGCGACGCCGCCGTCCGCCGCGCTGCCCGGCCAGATCGACCTCTTCTCGAACGTTGGAGGCGCGCTGTGACGGACATCGTTCCGCCGATCCCGCACCGCTACACGGGCGAGAGCTGGGTGCCTCTCACCCCGCACTGGCAGCGGGTCGCCGACAAGCACTACGCCATCGGCGAGATCCGCAACCTCGTCCCGGAGGAGCAGCGCTCGCGCGCCTCGCACGGGCACCAGTTCGCTGAGATCGGCGACGCCTGGCGCACGCTGCCCGAGCATCTGGCCGAGCGGTTCCCGACCGCCGAGGCCCTGCGGAAGTTCGCCCTCATCAAGGCCGGCTTCGCCACGGTCACCGAGCACGTCTGCGGCTCGCAGGCCGAGGCTCAGCGGCTCGCGACCGTCATCGGCAGCCTAGACCCCTACAGCGTCACCGAGGTCCGCCGGGACGTCGTCCGGCATCTGCGGGCCATGTCGCAGTCGCTGCGGGCCATGGGTCGCGAGGATTTCCAGCGGTCCAAGCAGGGCTGCCTCGAGGTGGTCGCCGATCTGATCGGCGTTCCGGCCTCGGCGCTCAGCGCGAACGTCGGGAGGGCGGCATGAAGGCCGAGCCCCGCCGCGCCGTGCCGCTCGCGAAGCAGCTCGAGGCGTCTAAGCGCCAGATTGCCGAGCTGATGAAGCGCCTGGGCATGGTGGCAGTCAGCGAGCCCGTGGAACTGGAGCTCGACCACGAGCCGGCCCTAGGGCTCCGCGACGTGGATTCCGCCACCGGCGAGCACCGCCCGCACCAGCACGACCCCAGGTATCTCGTCTGGCGGCCGAAGGCGCGGCACGCGGTGAAAACCCGCGGTACCGGCGCCACCACCGCCGGCAGCGATGTCGGCGAGATGCGGAAGACCCGGCAGCTCGTCGGGAAGCGGATCGATCGTGGCGAGGTCGCCCCCGACGATCCGAGCATCGCGCGCTGGGCGCCGAAGCCGGATCGCTGGCAGCCGCCGCAGAAGACGATCCAGGGGCGCGGCCTGCCCGGCCGGCCCGCCGACAAGCCTTCGCCCTGCCGGGTCCCGAGCAAGCTCGCCGGCCTTCCCCGCAACACCTTCACGGAGCCGCGCCGATGAGCGCCAGCGAGCTCGCATTCCTGCGCCAGCCGGCGCCCCGGGGACCGTCTCGCCCGCGCTACGAGGCCGGGCCCCGCCCGCAGCGGGTGGACGGCCGCCTCGAGCAGGCCGAGCGCCTGCGCGTCGCCCGCCTCATCCGCGAGCCACGGCTCCGGAAGGGCATGCTCCAGGTCGAGGCCGCCCGGCAGCTCGGGATCTCGCAGGCCCTCCTCTCGAAGTGGGAGCGGGCCAAGCAGGCCGTCCCGCCGGAGATGCGCACCAGGATCGCGGATCTCTACGGCTTCGACATCGCGCTGATCGACGGGCTCGACATGGCCGCCATCGCGGCGACGGCCGACGAGCGCGTGCTGCTGAACCGATTCCGCGCCGCATCCGAGGACGAGCGCCGCGCCGCGCTCGCCGCGGTGTGCCCGTGAGCGCCGCCGTGCCTGCCCCCGCCCCGAAGCGCACCACCGATCGCGACATCCGCATCGGTGCACGGATCCGAGCCCGCCGCGAGCTCATGCGCCTCAGCCAGACCGATCTCGGCAACGCTCTCGGCGTCAGCTTCCAGCAGGTCCAGAAATACGAGCTCGGGACGAACCGCATCGGCGCCGGCCGGCTCGAGGAGGTTGCCGAGCTTCTCGGGGCACCGGTGGCGTCCTTCTACGACGAGCCGGGCCCGGTCCGGGTGCCGGAGCCCCTCTCTGTCGCCGAAGCCCGCGCCGCCCAGCGTGCCGCCACCTCCGCGCTTGAGGAAGCCGTGCGCCGCGAGGCCGCTGCGAGGGGGGAGGCGGCATGAGCGCCGGCCCGAACCCCTACTGCACCCGGCGGGGCAAGTGGATCCGCGGCTGCCACTATGAGCCCCGATACGACGAGGCGCCTGGCACCCCGGCCGACACCCAGGGTGATCGCGACTTCACGGTCTCCGTGCTTCAGGCGGCCAAGGTCCGCATCTACGTGCGGGACGTCTGCCGGACCTGCGGACGCACGATTGAGCGCGCTCCGACCGATCATCCGGGAGCCGCGGCATGAACCAGCACCTCGCCCTCTGGCTCCTCATCCCCTTCGCTGGCCGCCTCGGCGTCAAGCTCATCAGCCTCTGGCTCGACATCCGTCGCGCTGTTTCCGCTCTCCCCGCCACCGATGCCCTGGCCGCCGTGAAGGCGGGTGAGGACGAGAGGACTTGCGCATGACCTCGCCCACGCAGACCGATCTCTTCCCCGTCGCGGCAACCGCCAGCACGGCGATCCGCTTCGTGATCTTCTCCAGCTACGGCAACGATAGCTGTGCGCTGATCCAGTGGGCGCATGAGTGGGGCCTTGAGGGCGTCGCTGTCGTCTACTCCGACACGGGCTGGGCCACCGCGGCGTGGGCCGAGCGCGTCGAGAAGATGGAGGCTTGGGCTCAAAGCCTGGGCTTTGCGACCTACCGCACGTCGTCCATCGGCTTCGCCAACCTCGCCCGCGAGAAGAAGGGGTTTCCGACCCAGCGCTTCCAGTGGTGCTCCTGGCGCCTCAAGATCGAGCCGGGCATGCGCTGGCTCGCCGAGCACGATCCGGAGAAGCGGGCGATCTGCATCGTCGGCGTCCGGCACGAGGAAGCCAAAAACCCGAACGACGGTCGCGCTCAGTGGCCTGGGTTCTCGCCGAAGAGCGGCAATCACGGCAATCGCGCGGTGCTCGCACCCTTCGTCGAGATGAAGGAGGAGGGCCGCAACGCCCTGCTCGCCCGCGCCGGCATCGAGGTGCTGCCGCACCGGTCCCGCGAGTGCCGCTGCATCAACGCCAACAAGGCCGATCTGCGCCTGTTCGATCAGGCCGACATCGAAGCCATCGCCGCCCTCGAGGCCGAGGTCGGCAAGACGATGTACCGGCCACATCGGAGCATGGGCGCCAAGGGCATCCACGAGATCATCAAGTGGGCCCATAGCCCCCGCGGCCAGTACGAGCCGCCGGAAGAGCCCGCCGCCGTCTGTGACAGCATGTGGTGCGAGCAATGACCAGCCGCATCGACCCCACCTTCACGGCCACGATCTACCTCGCGGGCGATCTCGCGACGGCTCGGCAGGTCTGCCGCGAGTTCTGCATGTCGGGGCTCTGCGTCACGGTCGAGCCGACCGAGTTCATCTACACGGGCGGCGCCGAGGCTGGCGTGCGCGTCGGGCTGCTGAACTACCCGCGCTTCCCGGCCGAGCCCGATCTGATCTTCGCAAAGGCCATCGCGCTCGCGAACCGGCTGCGGGAGCGGCTGTGCCAGCACTCCTGGCTGATCGTGACCCCGTCCGAAACGATCTGGGACAGCACGCGGGAGGCCGTATGACCTCCGTCCTCCTCCCCCTCGCCCTAGCCGGCGCCATCGCGATCACCGCGGGAGATGACGCATGACCTCTGTCAGCCGCAGAGCATTCCTGGCGAGCGCAGGTGCAGTTGCTGCCGTCGCCGGGCTACCGGCGGGAGCAAGCGTCCCCGTCGCGCCTATCGCCAAGGCCGTGAAGCCTCCGCTGCCGACTTGGATCGTTGGCACGCCCGGCGAGTGGGATCACGAGATCATCCGTGCGGCGACGCGCGAGGCGGCTGTCCTTCTCCGCTGCGATGAGTGCGAAGGCGAGGACGATGAGGACTTCGCCGGCCCGGACGGCTGCGAGTGCGAGCCCTGCTTGGCGCGGGGCAACTACGAGGCGACGCGCGTCACCCAATGGGATGGCCGCCCGGAAGCCAGTATCGGCAGCGGCGACTGGCTCGACATCGGCAGTGAGGCGATCTGCTCACGCTGCGACTACGAAACAGCCAAAGAGATGTGCGGCCACAACGTCGCCGGCAAGGCAGTCTGCGAAGACTGCATGACGCTGGCCGACTGGGACATCGTCGATCCCGAACACGCCGCAGAGCTTCGTGCCGAGATGGCTGAAGACGAGGCGTCGACATGACCCCCTCCCTCGCCCTGGCCGCCGGTCTGCTCGCCTACACCGCAGCGTCCTCTGCCTTCGTTGGCTACCGGCTGGGGCCGATGGTTCGCAAATTGAAAAGGGACACTGAGATGATTACGAATGAAGAATTCGCCCGCGATTTCGACGAAGCGATGCAGTCGCCAGAGGCTGCCGCACGGGACGAGGCAATTGCTCAGCGCGCAGTCCTGCGCTTGGCCGATCTGGAGCGCCTGAAGCAGGAGTTCATCATGGAGATGATCTGGGTCTCCGCGAGTGAGGACGAGAAGTCCCTCGTGCTCGGCAACCTCAACGGCTTCGTTGCCTTCGTGAGCCGGGCCTGGGGCGGGGATCTCACGCGATGACCGGCGCCGCACTGGCTGTGATGGGCTGGATGGGAGCCGGCGTCATCGTCGGCTTGAACAGAGCCAGCATGTACCCGGGCCCGCAGGATGCCCTGCGCTGGGCCGGGATGTGGGCGACGGTCTGGCCGCTGCTGTGGCTGACCGAGGACCGCTGATGCGGGCGCCCCAACAGACTCCCCGCTCAGCAGGAGCGAGGCGGACTTGGCTGCGCTGCCTCATTCGATCGAACCGATAGGAGACTGAGATGACCCTCAACGTCCCGAACCTCGACAAGCTCATCGCGCATCTGGAGGCGCAGCCGCCGGAGCGGATCAATATGGCCTTCACGTCCGTCCGACAGCGCCCGCTCGTCGGCGAATGCGGCTGCATCCTCGCGCATTCGGATCTGCTGTTCGGCGACACGATTGGTTGCGAGGCCTTCGACCCCGAAGACGTCGTTCCGAATGACCTCTACATGCCGGACGGCTACTTTGATGAGGGCGAAGGCGTCGTTCGCTACCCCGCCCACCGCGTCATCGCCACCCTCAAACGCCTCCGCGACCACTACCTCGCCACGGGCGAGATCGTCGTGGACTGGGGACCGGAGCCGACCGCTGGCGAGCCCTGGGCCGCCCCGCAGGCTGTCGAGCTGACGCCGCCGGCTCTTCCTGCCGAGATCACCCGGCTGCTTGAGCCCGAGTCCTCCGCTCTCACCGCCTCGGAGGCCTGACATGGCCGAAGCAACCAACACTGCACCGGCCGGAGAAGGGGCGAGCGATTGGGCCTATGAGGCCGCCAAGGACATCCGCCTGAAGTGGATGCAGACGGCATTCATGCGGGGCAGCGACATAGCCTTGCCGGCAGGGCACCTGACCGACATCGCCGAAGCTCTGAGGCTGGCCCACACCACCGGCCAGATCGCTGGCGAGAAGGCAGTCCGCGCCTCGGCAGAGATGGCGCTGATGTACCTCAAGAGCGGGTTCCTGACGTGCTCCCGCTGCGGGAACGAGGAGCCGACCGAGCATCTCGACGCTGCCTATGAGTTGCAGTCTGGCCTTACCGGCAAGCTCGTCGCCTCTACAGGATCGAGGAAGGAAGAGACGAAGGGCGCGACCCCGATGGGGTCAGGCCACTCGCGAGTTGAGCCCTCCGGTCTCAAGGCTTCGCCCGAGTGTCCTTCGCGCGGGTGGCAGCCAATTGCGACGGCGCCCAAGGACGGCACCGACGTGTTGCTCTACGCGGCGGCCTGGGACTGGACCTGGGGCGTCCAGATGGGGCGCTTCGAGCAGGGCCAGTGGTTCACGGGCGAAGGCTCTGTGGACGAGAACGACGCCGGCTTCGACCCTGATGCCGAGGTGGACGAGGACGTCGACCCCGACGAGCTGAAGAACTTCGGCCCGACGCACTGGATGCCGATCCCGGAGCCGCCAGCGTCATGCGACCGAAGCCCGAAGGGCGAAGACGCTGAAGGCGGCTTCGTTCACGAGGGCGCGGTGGCCGAAGGCCAGACGCCATGACCTCTGCCCCCGAGACCGGCCGGACGGCCGCCTGTGCTCACTGTGGGCGCCCACTCACCGCCGAGGAACAGGAGTACTACGGCACGAGCTGCGAGCGCTGCGAGACCGAGCTTCACCACGCGATGCAGGACGACCGTGCGCCGGTCCTACCGCCACCGCCAAACGAAGTTGAGCGCCTTCGCGCCGAGATCGCCCAACTCCGCTCCCGTCTCCTCGAGGCTGAGCAGGGCGGGGAGGCGATGCGGGAAGCCTACGCGAGGCTGCTCGAGACCTTTCCTGAGCAGATCCTGGCTTGGCACTCGCGCGGCCCTCGTAGCCCGCCCGGCAATGGCTACCGGGCGACGACACGAGCCGACCTAGCTGCCGCGATCAGAGGCCTGCCCCTCAACCCGAACCAGGAGGCTGGCGATCATGAGCCACGCTGAGCAGATTGAGGACGCGCGCCTTTCCGAGCTTTCGGCTCTGAGCGCGAAGGCCACGCCCGGCGAGTTCTCATCCTGGCCGGACCACTACGCCATCAAGGTCTGCCGGAACGGGATGCCGGCGTTGACCATCGCGCTCACCAGCACCGGCTCTGGCGCCGAGAAGGCGAACGCCACGTTCCTGGCCGCGGCTGGCAACTATGTGCGGGGGCTGATCCTCGCTCGCCAAGGCATCTCTGAGGAAGCCATCGCGGCCAAGGCCCGTGAGTTGTGCGCGAAGCACTGCGACGGGGCCGAAGGGATCACTCCCTGCGGAGAATGCGATGCCGAGGCCGAACGCGGCTGGTGTGAGGATGCCCGCGAAGCCCTCTCCGCGAAGCTCGCTCTCCTGTCGCAGGAGGGCTCATGACCTGGCCCATCACAAAGGCTGCCGAGCCCCTCTACTGTTCGTTCTGCGGTCACAGCCAATACGAGGTTGCGGCGCTCCTTTGCGGAAGGACGGTCCATATTTGCGACGAGTGCGTGGAAGTTGCCGCTTGGGTCGTCGCTGAGAAGACGACTCCGCTGAGCCGGGCGTGGCGCAAGACGTGGCAGATCGTGCCGCCTCCGAGACAGGATGCTCGCCGTGCCCGCTGAGCCCTTCGTCCCGACGCCCGAGATGATCGCTGCAGCCTGGGCCGTCGTGCGAGACCGCTGGCCAGGACAGCCGCATCTGCTCGGCCCCGGACCGGCCTTCCGTGAAGCCATCCAAGCGGCACTCGCCAAGATGCCTGGGCCACCTGCGCAACCCATCCCGCGCCCGCTGGCGATGCCTGAGTACCCATACCAGCAGCACGAGGTCGGAGGCTGCTTGGCGATCCGGACGCCGCCCGCCCCTGGGCCGGAACGCTGCACGGCCACAGGCAACCCGTGCGGAACTGATACGGTCATGGCTGGCCGGCAGTGCCCTGATGACCGCTGGGGCGGTCGGTGCGCTCATCGCATCGCCGAAGCCGCCCGCGCCGCCCTCACCCCGAACCAGGAGGCTGGCGATGGCCGCTAAGAACCTGCTGTCCTACCCCCGCCGCGCTTGGGTCATCCCGAACGGGAGCGGGATGCTCTGGACCGATCGGATCTTCGACACCGAGGCCGAGGCACAAGCCCATGTCGACGCCTACTGGGCTGAAGCCGGGTGGATAACTCCCAAGCACAAGCCCGTTGAGGCGTCGGTCCGCGTCTCCGCGAAGCTCGCTCTCCTGTCGCAGGAGGGCTCATGACCTGGCCCATCACAAAGGCTGCCGAGCCCCTCTACTGTTCGTTCTGCGGTCGCAGTGAGCACGAGGTCGATATCCTGCTCGCTGGCCCATGCTCGGTCTTCATCTGCGATGAGGACGTAGGCCACTGCGCCGAGATCATCGCCGCGAAGAAGCGACAGAGGCTCGCCGCCAAGGCCGCCCCTCTCCCCGACAGTGACACAGGAGGCAAGTCGTGAAGGCCCGTAGCATGCGCCTGCCCGAGCCGAGCGCGCCGACGACGTTCGCGACCCTCAGGGAGCATTATGGCCCACGGGTCATCATCCCGCTGGATCGCGTGCGGGAGGATTTCTTCGATGGGATGTCGCAGGAACACCTGCTGCGCCGGATAAGCGAGGGCAAGCTGGATCTGCCAGTGGTGAGGATCGACGCCAGCCAGAAATCGGCCAAGGGCGTCGCTCTGGTCGACCTCGCGGCGTACCTCGACCGCCGGATTGAGGCAGCCCGAAAAGAGTGCCGTCAGTTGTGTGAGTAAAGGGCAACCTGATACGCCAGCTAGTACACGCCAGCCCGCAAGTGCAAATTGCAGAGGGGAAAGTCGATCAGTCCGTCCAGTCCATCATCGGGGCGACGGAGAAGCGCCATCCGCTGAGAGTTCGGGGTTCTTCCGTTGCGGCAATCACGTGCTGTCGCTCTCGTGCTGTACCTCGGCGGGCCACATCGGTCGTCGGACCGCTCGGCGTCCGGCTCTGCCGCGCCGGCTCGGCCCCGCGCCGCGCCATCGCGAGGCGCGCGATGGGCACCATCGTCGAGCGCGCGGAGGGCCGGGACGACGGGGTATCACGCCCAGATCGTCGTCAAAAGAGACGGCACGGTCGATCGCGAGATCCGGACTTCCAACCGGTGGGCGTCGGCCGCGGCCTGGGACAGTCGGCGCGATCGCGTTCGCGACACGCCCGCGCCCGCTGCATCGGGCCGAACCGGCTCCACCGGGCGCCGGGGGAGGCCTCCCACCCGCCTCCGGCCACGGCTCTAAACGCGCCGTTAACCAAGATCAGTGATTTCCCGGATCATTGGTAGCGTCGCGCGGGCTGCACCTGCCGCCGCTCAAGGATGGCACACCATGCGGCTGATCGTCGGCACATTGATCGTCTTCGCCTGCGTCTTCGGCAGCTACGCGGCGATGGGCGGCCATCTGCTGGTCCTCTGGCAGCCGTTCGAGTTCGTCATCATCCTCGGCGCAGCGATCGGCGCCTTCGTCATCGGCAACACCGGGCCGGTGCTCAAGGCCGTGCCCGCCATGCTGGGCACGCTCGTGAAGGGCCCCAAGTACAACCAGCAATCCTATGTCGAGCTGCTGGGAATGCAGTATTCGTTGTTCAAGCTCGCGAAGCAGAAGGGTTCGATGGCGCTCGAGCCGCACATCGAGGATCCGGGCGAGTCGACGCTGTTCAACGCCTTCCCGACCTTCGCGGCGAACCATCACGCGGTCGAGTTCGTCTGCGACTACATGCGGATGGTGACGCTGGGCGCCAACAACGTCCACGAGATCGACGCGCTCATGGACGAGGAGCTGGAGACGCACCACCAGGAGCAGGAGCGCGTCGTCTCGGCCATGCAGTCGCTCGCCGACGGGACGCCGGCGCTCGGCATCGTCGCCGCCGTGCTCGGCGTGATCAAGACGATGGGCGCGATCAAGGAGCCGCCGGAGGTGCTGGGACACCTGATCGGCGGCGCGCTCGTCGGCACCTTCTTCGGCGTCTTCGTCGCCTACGGCTTCTTCGGGCCCATGGCGCAGTCGCTCAAGAGCCTCTTCGAGGCCGAGTCCAAATACTACCTCTCACTCAAGGCGGGTCTGCTCGCCCACATCGCCGGCCAGCCCCCGGTGATGGCGGTCGAGTTCGCCCGCAAGTCCCTGATGAGCGACGTCCGCCCGACCTTCAACGAGGTGGAGGCGGCGACCGCCGCTCTGCCCGCCCAGAGCTGACCCGAGATCCGGCAGGGATTCGATGACCACGATCATCATCAAGAAGGTCAAGAAGGCCGCCCACGCCCACCACGGCGGGGCCTGGAAGATCGCCTACGCGGACTTCGTGACCGCCATGATGGCGTTCTTCCTGCTGATGTGGCTGATCAGCATGACGACGCAGGAGCAGAAGATCGGTCTGGCGGAATACTTCTCGCCGGCGGCCCTGAGCCCTGCAACCAGCGGCGCTGGCGGCATCCTGTACGGCACCGCCCTGGACACCGCGGGCAACAAGCCGTCCACGCCGCGCGACGCGGAGCGGGGCTCCGCCGAGCGGGAGGTCACGTCGCGCCCGACCAGTCCCGGCCGCGCCAGCGATGTCGAGGCCAGCCGCCCGGTCGCCAGCGTGGAGGCCAACTGGAGCGCCATAGCCAGCCTCCGGCAGGCGCTCCAGACGATGCCCGACATCGCCGAGCTGTCAAAGAACATCGTGATCGAGCAGACCAAGGAGGGCGTGAACGTGTCCCTCGTGGACCAGGACGGCCGCTCCATGTTCCGCGAGGGCTCCGTCGAGCCCTATGAGCGCACCCGTCGCGTGCTGGAGGCGCTCGCGCCCGCCCTGCGCCGGATGCCCAACCGCCTGTCCATCACCGGCTACACGGCCGTCGCGCGCCCGGGCTCGACGCGGGCCGGCGAACCCTGGAACCTCTCCGCCGGGCGCGCGCTCGCCGTGCGCGAGATCCTGTCGGGTGCCGGGGTTCCCAACGACAACTTCTCCTCCGTGTCGGGGCGCGGCGACACCGAACCGGTTTTCCCCGACAATCCCTACCTCGCGCCGAACCGACGGGTGACGGTCACGCTGCTCAATGCGAGCCCGCCGGTGCCCCCGAACCTCCTTCGCTGACGACGGGACGCCTCGCCGCCTGAGACGACGGGCAAACCGCGTCGGTGCCGCCCGTCGGGTCATCGTGGCGCATCGCGTGCCTCGCGCAGGACTACGAGCCGCCCCGTCGCTCCTGTCGCGCGTGGTCGAGGCGGAGCGGGCGGCCTGCGCGCAGGCCGAGCGTGCCCGCGCCGCGCTGAGGCGGCCGGCTCACGACGCGGCGCGGCAAGCTCGCGGCGCCCGCGAGCGGCACCGCGAGGATCGAGCCCGCCGGACCCGGAGCCTTCGAGACGAGCCGTCCCGACGTGACCTGGTCGAACCCCGGGCATCGTTTCGCCTCGCGGCTTGAGGAATAGGTCACGCGTGCCGGACCTGCGGCCTGCCGGGTCAGGGATCTCGCCAGCACGATGATGCAGAGCGCCCCGTCCGGGCACGCGGTCGGACAGGCGCGGCCTCGCTGATCGCGGCCGCGGTGACATGGCCCTTCAGCAAGATTGACCGCGGGCGAACGCGCCGGTCGAGCCTGCGCGCGCGGATTCGCGAGAGCGCGCGTCCGCGAGCCATCCCGCGCGGCTCGTGGATGATCCGCTCGCCCGCGGCCGTCAGACCCTCGCGCATCGGCCGGGAGCGATGCCGCGCAGGTTCCGCGCTCTCGACCCCAGCGCCTGGAGCCCGGCCAGCGAGACCCCGGCCGCCTCCCGGGCCTCGGCGCCGTCGACCCGGCACAGCCGGTGCGCGCAGGCCACCGGATCGGTCGGGTCTCACGCGCCGAACATCGCCGCCGGGCAGCCGTCCTCGCGCGGGCGGATCGCCGCGCCGGTGATGGTCCACTGATCGACGGCGAGGACCCGGCCGTCGACAGGGCCGCGCGGCGATGGCGGGCCGTGCGCCGGCCCGGAGGGGCGCCTGACCCGGCAGGATGTCCGTCCGCCGCGACAGGTCTTCTCCGCCGCGATCAGGATGAAGCATATCTCATATGTTCGGCCGGCATGGAATAATTCCAATGTACGGCAGATGATGGTCCGGTGCGGCGCCGAAGGACAGTTGATTCTATCCGCGGTCTGAGGCGGATGATTTATTTCATGTGTGGAGATATTTGAAATGACGATCGGTAAGAGGATATTTTATCTCATCAGCGGTATCTTGCTGGCTTTCGTATCGATCGTGGGCGTTCAGATCTCGTCCGTCGGCGCGGTGATGATGGATGGCCGCAAGGCCGCCATCCGCGCCCAGGTCGAGTCGGCGCACGGCATCGTGGCGGCGTTCGCCCAGCAGGCGGAGGCCGGCGCCATCACGGCCGACGAGGCGCGGCGGCGCGCCGCGGAGGCGCTGCGGGCGATGCGCTACAACGGCGGCGACTACGTCTTCGTCTACAGCTCGGCCCCGGGCAATATCGGTCGCAACGTCGTCCATCCCGATCCCAAGATCGAGGGCACGCGGTCCCGCGACGACGCGACGATGAAGAAGACCTTCGTCTGGACGATGATCCGGCACGGCCAGGAGGGCGGCGGCTTCACCGAGTACCGCTGGGCCCGCCTCGGCGAGACCGAGCCCGCCCCGAAGGTCGCCTACTCGCTCGCCTACGAGCCCTGGCAATGGGTCATCAACTCGGCCCTGTACGTGGACGACATCCACGCCATGGACCGGGCGCGGATGGTCACCACCCTGCTCTGGCTGACACCCCTCGCGATCGGGATCGGGCTGGTCGGGTTCCTGCTGGCGCGCAGCATCACGCGACCCCTGAGCGCCTTCACGGCGGCCCTGCGCCGTCTCGCCGACGGCGCGACGGACGCCGACATTCCGGGACTCGGTCGGCGCGACGAGATCGGCCACATGGCCGAGGCCGCCGGCGTGTTCCGGGACAGCATGATCCAGGCCCGGACCTTGTCGACCGAGCAGCGCGCCGAGCAGGAGCGCCGGCAGGAGCGCGCCCAGTGGATGGAGACGGTGACCCGCAGCTTCGACGCCGAGGCGAGCCAGCTCCTGGCGCGGGTCGATACCGCCGCGGCCGGCATGCGGGAGGCCTGCCGGGCGATGGCCGACACCGCCGCGCAGGCCTCGCGGCAGGCGGGCTCGGCGGCCGGGGCGGCGCAGCAGGCGGCGGCCAACGTGCAGACGGTGGCGGCGGCCACCGAGGAGCTGTCCGCCTCGATCGGCGAGATCGGTGGGCAGGTCACCAAGTCGGCCGCGATCGCCGGTCAGGCGGTGACCGAGGCCGAGCGGACCGACCGGCAGATCCGCGGCCTCGCCGGAGCGGCGGAGAGGATCGGGGAGGTCGTGCGGATCATCTCGGCGATCGCCGAGCAGACCAACCTGCTGGCCCTGAACGCCACGATCGAGGCGGCGCGGGCGGGCGAGTCGGGACGCGGCTTCGCCGTGGTCGCCGCCGAGGTGAAGGGCTTGGCCGGGCAGACCGCGAAGGCCACCGAGGAGATCACCGCGCAGGTCGCGGCGATCCAGGGCGAGACGACGGAGGCGGTCGGGGCGGTCCACTCGATCGGCCGGACCGTCGACACGATGAACGCGATCGCCAGCGCGATCGCGGCGGCCGTCGAGCAGCAGCGGTTCGCCACCGGGCACATCTCGCAGAACATCGACGCGGCCGCCCGGGGGACCGACGCGGTGAGCCAGAACGTGGTCTCGGCCTCGTCGGCCGCGGAGGCGACGCACCGCGTGGCCGGGGAGGTCGGCGCGGCCGCGGGCGACGTCTGCCGCAGCGCCGAGGCCCTGCGCGCCGAGGTGATGCGCTTCCTGGTCGAGATGCGCGCCGCCTGAGCGCGCCGTCGCGCGGACGGGCGCAGCCCTGGCGAGCGCAGCCCTGGCGGGCGCCCGTCAGCGCGGCGCGTCGGAGAGGCGCGTCAGAACACCGGCATGGCCCCGGCCACCGTGACGAGCGCGCCCGACGTGTAGCTGCTCTCCTCGGAGGCCAGCATCACGTAGGCCGAGGCGAGTTCGGCCGGTTGTCCGGGCCGGCCGAACGGCACCTGGCTGCCGAAGGATTTCACCGAATCCTGGCTCATCCCGGAGGGGATGAACGGCGTCCAGATCGGCCCGGGCAGCACGCCGTTCACGCGCACGCCCTTGTCGGCGAGCAGCTGGGCGAGGCTGAGCACCATGTTGCTCAGGGCGCCCTTGGTGGCGCTGTAGGCGAGGAGCGACGGCATCGGGTGCTTGGAGTTCACCGAGGAGGTGAAGATCACCGAGGCGCCGGGCTTCAGATGGGCGAGCGCCGCCTTGGTCACGTAGAACGCGCCGAACACGTTGGTGCGGAAATGGTCCTCGAACACCGTGTCGTCGATCTTGGCGAGGTCCTCGTTCGGCTGCTGGAACGCGCCGTTGTTGACCAGCACGTCGAGGCGCCCGAACGTCTCCACCGTGCGGGCGACGATCTGGCGGCCGTAGGCCGCGTCCTTGAGGTCGCCCGGCAGGAGCAGCGCCCGCCGTCCGGCCTTCTCGACCCACTGGGCGACCGCCTCCGCGTCGGCCTGCTCGTCGGGCAGGTAGGAGATGGCGATGTCGGCCCCTTCGCGGGCGAAGGCGATGGCGACCGCGCGGCCGATGCCGGAATCGCCGCCGGTGATCAGCGCCGCCTGGCCGGTCAGCTTGCCCGAACCCTTGTAGCTCGCCTCGCCGTGGTCGGGTTCCGGCTCCATGCGGCCGGTCTTGCCGGGGAAGCTCTGGGGCTGCGCCGCGAAGGGCGGGCGGGGATATTTGTGCAGCGGATCCGTGGTCACGCGTCGTCTCCGATGGGGATGCCGGTCCAACCGCACGGCATCCCGGGTGTTCCGATGCCCCGGCGCCGCGCCCCGCCCGGCACAGTCCCGTTCGAGGCGGCTTCCGTCGCGGGCAACACGAACCCGTGTGCCGACGACGGGCCGACACAGGTCAGCAACAGCCGTTCGCCACTCTGGCCGCGAGGAGGTCCCGCCATGATCGACGTACAGCCGGAGGACCGGGCCGCCCGCGTGATCGACCGCGTCCTGCTCTGCGCGGCGATGCTCTCACTCACCTTCGGACTGGCCACGGGCCTGTGGGGTCTGCTGCAGTGAGCCGGCCCCGGGACTCGGACCCTGCACGGGGATCGGGGACGCGGATCATGATCCGGTCCGGCCGCGCGTCCGCGCGGCGGTCCGGACGCGACTACACCGCCGTGGCGTTGATCGGAGCGGGGCTGACGGTGCTCGCGCTTGCGCTGCTGGTGGTCGGTATCCCGTGAGCGGTCGCCGGCGATGCTGCTGAATCGCGCCGTCGTCGCCGCGCTGATCGCCGCGGTCGCGGCGTTCCTGCTGTACCTGGCGGCCCTCGCCCGCGCGGCGCTGTCACCCAACGAGCCCTACGCGGCCAGCATCGGCCTCACCCTCGACCAGTGCGTGGCCGCCCAGGACAGCCTGTCCGACGCGGAGGCGCGCCTCTACTGCCGCAGGCCCGTGCCGAAGCGCCTGTGACCGGGAGGTCTGCCGCTCTCCCGAAGGCCGCGCGTGATTTTTCCTGACATACCGCGTGACGACATGGTGATTGTCCGCGCGGCGCCCGGGACCTAGACGTCGGAGCACCGGCCGGGTCTGTCGCCGAGCCGGTTCGCAGGAAAGCGCACGGAAGGCCCGGCACCATGGCGGACGACGCGACGATCCGGTCCGGCCGCTGCCATTGCGGGGCCGTGCGCTTCGAGGCGGCCCTCAGCGAGGATCTCGCGTCGATCCGCCGTTGCACCTGCTCCTACTGCCGCATGCGCGGCGCCGTCGTCGTCATGGCGCGGCCGGGCGGGGTCAGGATCCTGCAGGGCGCGGAGGCGCTGACGACCTACCGGTTCCATACCGGGGCGGCGCAGCACTTCTTCTGTTCCCGCTGCGGCGTCTACACGCATCATCAGCGGCGGTCGGACCCGAACGTCCACGCCGTCAACGTGGCCTGCCTGGACGGGGTCAGCCCCTTCGATTTCCCGGAGGTCCCGGTGATGGACGGCGTCAATCACACGAACGATACCGGCCAGCCCACGCGGCGCGCCGGCACGCTGCGCTTCGTCCCCGCAGAGTGACGGCCGCGTGACGGCCGCGTGACGGGGGTGGACCGTCCGCGGTCGGGGACCGGCGTGGGATCCCCGATCGGTCCCGCCCGACTGGCCCGGTCCCCGGGCGCCGCTCCGGACCGCGCCCGGCTCAGGCGCTAGTGATCGTGGCCGCAGCCGCAGCCGGGACCGTGCACGTGTCCGTGATCGTGGGCGTGATCATGGCCGTGCTTCTGGTGCCCGTGCTTCTGGTGCCCGTGCTCGTGATGATGCCCGTGATCGTGGCCGTGATCGTGGCTGTGACCATGGTCGTGCGCGTGATCGTGCGCGTGGTCGTGGTGGGCATGATGATCGTGCCCGTGATCGTGCCCGCAGGTGCTGTGATCGTGGGCGGCCTGCTCGGGCCGGAAGGCGCGGGAGACCGGGGTCGCGACGCAGCCCTGCCCGCGCACCAGCTCGGCCGCGGCGGGTGTCGCCGGCACGTAGAGCACGTCCGCGCCGATCTCGGCGTCCACGTGGCTGCCGCCGAGCTGCCAAGCCAGGCGCAGCAGGCGGGCCGGATTCTCGGCCCGCACCTCAAGGAGGTCCTCGGCGGCCGCCCGCACCGCGACGAGCCGGCCGTCGTCGAGGCGCAGGGCGTCGCCGTCCTCGAGCGCCGCGGCCTTGGTGAGCGCGACGTCGAAGCCGAGGCCGCCCTCGGCGACCAGCGAGCCCGCGACGGCATCCCGGGCCGCGCGGTCGAGGGTCACCGTGTCGGCGACGCGGTCGGCGCGGACCGCGGCCCGGCGGACGATCGTGGTGGCTGTCGGCATGGGACCCTCGGACATGAGCCGGACTGGTGCCGGGCGTGGTGCCGGATAGGGCGTCGCGGCACCGCGGCCGGAGCGCCTCCGACCCGTGGCATAGGGCGAGACGGGAACCGGGCGCAACTCGTCTGGCAACTCGTCTCGCGGCCGATGGAACCTTAGCCGTATGGCCGACATTCCTTTCCTGCTAAGCTCGACCCGATCCGCAACGATCACGGCCACCGGCCGGACCGGATACACAAGGGAGTTCTGGGGACCATGAAGAAGCTGACGGCCGCCGCCATCGCCACCATCGCCGCCCTCTCGCTCGCCGGCTGCAACACCCCGGAGGACCGGGCTCTGGGCGGTGCCGGCCTCGGCGCTCTGACCGGTGCGGCGATCGGCGCGGCGGCCACCGGCCGCGCGGGCGGTGCCCTGGCGGGTGCCGCGATCGGCGGCGCCGGCGGCGCCATCGTGGGCGCCTCGACCGCGCCGCGCTGCCCCTACGGCACCTATCGCGACGCCTACGGCAACGTCTACTGCCGCTGAGCTGAAGGGGGCGGGCCGGGCGCGTCCCGGCCCTTCCTCGCGGCGTGCGGAGCGGCTATCCCGTCGCTCGGCCGGGCCCGTCCCGGCGCCGGAACCCCGCCGCCCCCGATGACAGAGCCGAGCCGAGGATCAGCGCCGGGACCGGTGGTCCCATGAATCAGGCGACCAAGTCTCAGGGTGTCTGGGGCAAGCTCGGCGGCGCCGGATTCGGCCTCGCGATCGGCGGTCCGCTCGGGGCGCTGATCGGCGGGGTCGCGGGCCATTTCCTGCTCGACCGCGTCGGCGCGCCCTTCGGGCGGACGCCGCGCGACGTCGTGTTCACCACCGGACTCGTGGCGCTCGCCGCCAAGATGGCCAAGTCCGACGGCGTCGTGCTGCCCTCGGAGGTCGAGGCGTTCGGCCGGGTCGTGCAGGTGGAGCCGTCCGCGCGGGCGGGCGTCGAGCGCCTGTTCGACCTCGCCAAGAAGACCACGAACGGCTTCGAGGCCTACGCCCACCAGCTGGCGACGACCTTCGGCGACGAGCCGGCGCTCCTCGAGGACGTGCTCGACGGGCTGTTCCAGATCGCCGGCGCCGACGGGGCGCTGCACGAGGCCGAGGAGCGCTACCTGCGCGCGGTCTCGGGCATCTTCGGCTTCGACGAGGCGGCGTTCCGGCGCATCGCCGCGCGCCACGTGCGACTGCCGGACGACCCCTACGGCGTCCTCGGGCTCGACCGCGAGGCGGACGACGCCGCCGTGAGGGTCCGCCACCGGGCACTGGTGGTCGAGCACCACCCGGATCGGGCGCTCGCCCGCGGCCTGCCGACGGAGGCGGTCGCCATCGCCACGCGGCGGCTCGCCGCGATCAACGCGGCCTATGACCGGATCGCGCAGGAGCGCGGGCTGCGGTGAGTCTCGCGCCCGACAGCCCCCTCGCCCGCCGCGTCGCGCCCTCGCCGAACCACGGCGCCCGCCGCGCGGGGCCGCTCGACATGCTGATCCTGCACTACACCGGGATGGACAGCGGGGCCGCCGCCCTCGCGCGCCTGCGCGACCCGCTGAGCGAGGTCTCGGCGCACTACCTCGTGTTCGAGGATGGCGGCATCGTCCAGATGGTGCCGGAGGCCCGCCGGGCCTGGCACGCCGGCGCCGGCGCCTGGAAGGGCGAGACCGACGTCAATTCCCGGTCGATCGGGATCGAGATCGTGAACCCGGGCCATGCCGGCGGCCTGCCGCCCTACCCGGAAGCGCAGGTCGAGGCGGTGATCGCGCTGGCCCGGGACATCCTCGGCCGCTGGCCGATCCCGCCGGAGCGGGTGCTCGCCCATTCCGACGTCGCGCCCGAGCGCAAGGAGGATCCGGGGGAGATCTTCCCGTGGGACCGTCTGGCGGCGGCGGGGGTGGGCCATCGCGTGCCGCCCGCCCGCCTCCAGGACGGCCGCTTCCTCGCGCGGGGCGATGCCGGCCAGCCCGTCGAGGCGCTGCAGGCGATGTTCGCGCTCTACGGCTACGACCTGCCGGTGACCGGGATGTTCGACGCGCGCACCCAGGCGGTGGTCACCGCATTCCAGCGCCATTTCCGCCCGGCGCGGGTGGACGGCGTGGCCGACGCCTCCACCATCACCACCCTGCGCGACCTGATCGCGGCGCTGCCGGCCGCCTGAGCGGTGGGCGCCCGCCCGGCCCTCAGGCGCGGTGGGCCCGGGCCTCGTGGGGGTGCCCGGCCTCCGGGGCCGGCGCGGCCGGCGCGTCGGTCCGGGTCCGCCAGAGGCTGTAGAAGACGCCGGCCGCCAGCAGCGTCAGGGTCACCACCAGGGAGACCCAGGGCTGCACGTGGATGAGCCCGAACGTGTCGGCAACGACGATCTTGGCGCCGATGAAGATCAGGATGAACGCGAGGGCCGTCTTCAGGTAGGCGAACCGGTCGACCATCGCGGCGAGCGCGAAGTAGAGGGCGCGCAGGCCCAGGATGGCGAAGATGTTGGAGGTGTAGACCACGAACGTGTCGGTGGTGATCGCGAAGATCGCCGGCACGCTGTCGACCGCGAAGATCACGTCGGCGCCGTTCACCAGCACCAGGGCGAGCGCCAGCGGGGTGAAGTACAGGGCGACCTTGCCGGTCCTGGGGTCGGTCTTGCGCACCGTGAAGCGCTGGCCGTGCAGGTCTGGCGTGACCCGGAAGGTCGTCTTGAACCAGCGCACGACGGCGCTGTTCTGGAAGTCGCCCTCCTCCTCGTCGCCCGAGAGCAGGATCTTCAGGCCGGCGTAGATCAGGAAGGCGGCGAACAGGGAGAGCACCCAGTGCACCTCGTGCACCAGGGCGGCGCCGAGCCCGATCATCAGGCCGCGCAGCACGACCGCCGCCAGGATGCCCCAGAGCAGGACGCGGTGCTGGGCGGCTCGGGGGATGCCGAGCGCCGTCAGGATCATGGCGATGACGAAGACGTTGTCCATCGACAGCGACTTCTCGACCACGAGGCCGGTGACGTACTCCTCGGCGGAGGACGGCCCGAGATACCACCAGATCCAGCCGCCGAAGGCGAGGCCGAGGGCGAGGTAGAAGCCGGTGAGCAGCAGGCTCTCCCGGACGTCGATCTCGTGCTCCTTGTCGCGGTGGAGGAGCCCGAGGTCGAAGGCGAGCAGGCAGGCGATCAGGACGTGGAACCCGAGCCACATCCACAACGGCTTGCCGAGCCATACGACGGTGAGGACGTCCATCATGTGCGGGACCTGATGCTGATTCCAAATGGAAAGCATCGGCTCCGACATCACGGGCGCTGAGGAGCGCCCGCCAGAGGGGCCCGCAGCCGATGAGGCCGACGTAAGGGGTGATCCAGGCGAATCAAGGGCAGGGCGCCCGGGTGGGGCGCGGGCCGGTGACGATATCCGGCCCCCGTGGCCCCGACGCGACGAAGGCGCGCGCCCGCTTCCGGGAGGCGCGAGCACCTGCACGCGGCCGCGACCGGCTCCGGAGCGATCTCCCGTCTCGAGGTGGGACGCGCGCGAGGTGACGGGCGCGCGTCGCGGCCCGGCGGCGTCACGGGATCGGACGGAGACGATCCCGGGAGGCCGTCAGGCGGAGGGCTCCGGCGTCTCGGCCGCCATCTTCGGCGACGTACGCTCGCGCAGGGGCCGCTCCTCCATCAGCGCCAGGAACGTGAAGGCGCCGAGCAGGCCGAGGCAGGCGGCCAGGAAGACGTGGCGGAAGGTCAGGGCGAGCTGTGCCGGGTCCGCGCCGCGGATCAGGCTCTCCACGTCGTGGGCCCCGCCCCCCGCCCCGCCCGCGGCGCCGCCGAGCACGATCGTGCCGAAGGCCGCCACGATCAGCGCCCCGCCGAGGGAGCGGAAGAAGTTCATCGCGGCGGTGGCGATGCCGAGCTGGTGCGTCTCCACCGCGTTCTGGATCGAGATGGTCGAGAGCGGCAGGATCGTCCCGATCCCCATGGAGAGCAGCGCGAACAGCACCTCCATGAGCCAGAAGGGCAGCGCCCGGCCCTGCCAGGCGATGGTGGCGCAGCAGGCGAGGCTGACGCACATCATCGCCAGGGGCAGGCGCTTGTAGTGCCGGAAATGCAGCATCGACCGGCCCGACAGGGTCGCGCCCGTGACGGTGCCGATCATCAGCGGCACCAGGGCCACGCCGGACTCGCTCGCCGAGAGCCCGATCACCCCTTCGAGGAAGATCGGCACGTAGATGGTGAGCCCGATGAAGGTGCCCATGGCGAAGCACGCCGCCAGCGTCGCGCTGTAGACCACCCGGTCCTTGAGCACCTCCGTGGGGATCAGCGGCTCCGGCGCCGTGGCGAGCCGCGCCGCGAAGCCGCCGCCCAGCACGGCCGCCCCGGCGAGGAGGGTGAGGACCGGCGCCGAGTCCCAGGGATAGCGCACCCCGCCCCAGCTCAGGGCCAGCAGGAGGGTGACGGAGCCCGCCACCATCAGGGCGGCGCCGGGATAGTCCAGCCGGTGGCGGCGCTCGTGGCGCGGCAGGCGCTTCAGGTTGGCGTTGGTCAGCGCGAAGGCGAGGACGCCGATCGGCAGGTTGATCCAGAAGATCAGCGACCAGTGCAGGTGCTGGGCGAAGAGGCCGCCGAGCAGCGGCCCCGCCACCGAGGCCGTCACGAACACGCCCGCGATCACCACCTGATAGCGCGCCCGCTCCTTGGGCGACATGATGTCGGCCAGGATGGTCTGCGCCAGGGCGATCAGCCCGCCGCCGCCGACACCCTGGAGACCCCGGGCGAGCGCCAGCGCCACCATCGTGGGCGCGAGCGCGCAGGCGAGCGAGCCGACCACGAAGGTCGCGATGGCGATCAGCAGCATGATCCGCCGGCCGTGGATGTCGCTGAGCTTGCCGTAGAGCGGGGTCACCGCCGTGGAGGCCAGCAGGTAGGCGGTGACGATCCAGGGCAGGTTCGCGGCGTCGCCGAGGTCGAGGCCGATGGTCGGCATGGCGGTCGCCACGATGGTCTGGTCGAGGGCCGCGAGCAGCATCGCGGTCATCAGCCCGTAGACGATGGCGCGGATCTCGCCGGGGCTGAGCGCGGCCTGCGGGGCGGGCCGCGCCTGGGCCTGCGGCTGAATCTCGGTGACGGCGACGGGACTGGCCACGTGTCTGAGAGCCTCTGATCCGGACCGTGCCGGCCGACCGTCCGGGGCGGACGGGGCCTGGGGCGGCATGAGGGGGGCGCGGGCGGACCGCGGTCGCGGGCCGGTGTGCCGGTATCCGCGGCGCCCGGGATCGGGAAGAACGTGCGTTCGGGCGTGTCCGTTTCCTAGCGCAACGCCGGGGGCCGGCCCATGGCGCCCGGCGCCGATCCGGTCTTCGCCCTTGACAGAGGGCGCCGGGCTGTCGCTCTCCCGGCCCATGCCGGATGACAGGGATGCAATCGCCATCGTGGGCGGCGGGCCGGCCGGGCTCGCCGCGGCCGAGCTGCTGGGGGCGGCCGGCCGCGCGGTCACGGTCTACGAGCGCATGCCGTCGGTCGCCCGCAAGCTGCTGATCGCCGGGCGCGGCGGCCTCAACATTACCCACAGCGAGGCGCGGGCGGCGTTCCTCGCCCGCTACCATCCGGGCGGCGCCCTCGACGCGGCCATCGCGGCCTTCCCGCCCGACGCGCTCAGGGCGTGGTGCGCGGATCTCGGCGAGCCGACCTTCGTCGGCTCGAGCGGCCGCGTCTTCCCGCGGAGCTTCAAGGCCTCGCCCCTGCTGCGGGCGTGGCTGGCGCGGCTCGACCGCCTGGGCGTCCGGATCCGCACCCGCCACCGGCTCACGGGGATCGCAGAGGGCCTGCGCTTCGAGACCCCGGACGGTCCCCTGGACCTCCGGCCCCGCGCCACCCTGCTGGCCCTGGGCGGAGCGAGCTGGCCGCGCCTCGGCTCGGACGGGCGCTGGGTGCCGCTCCTCGAGGGGCTCGGCGTGGCGGTGTCACCCCTGCGTCCGGCCAATGCCGGTTTCGCGACGGCGTGGTCCGACCTGTTCCGGGAGCGCTTCTCCGGCGCGCCGCTGAAGCGGGTGGCGCTCACCTGCGCGGGCACCACGGTGCGGGGCGAGGCCGTGATCACCGAGGCCGGCATCGAGGGCGGGGCGATCTACGCCCTCTCGCGCCCCCTGCGCGAGGCGATCGCGGCCGGGGGCAGCGCGCGGCTCGACGTGGATCTCCGCCCGGACCTGACCCGGGAGGCCCTCGCCCGCCGCCTGTCCGGCGCCCGGCCGGGCGACTCGGCCGCCACCCGGCTGCGCAAGGCCGCGGGCCTTGCGCCCGTGGCGGCGGGGCTGCTGCGCGAGGCGGCCGGCGCCGCACTCCCGGCGGAGCCCGGGGCCCTCGCCGGGCTGATCAAGGCCGCGCCCATCACCCTCACCGCCTCCGCGACGATCGAGCGGGCGATCTCGACGGCGGGCGGCGTCCGGCTCGACGCCCTCGACGGGCGCTCCATGCTGCGCGCCCATCCCGGCCTGTTCCTGGCCGGCGAGATGCTCGACTGGGAGGCGCCGACCGGCGGCTACCTGCTCCAGGGCGCCTTCGCGGGCGGCCGGGCGGCCGCCGCCGGGATGCTCGACTGGCTGCGCGAGACCGGCGGCTGACCCGCCGGTCTCAGGGCCGCTCGCCTCACGGCCGCGTGCAGAACCCGACGATGCCGGTCGCCTCGGCCGGGCAGCTGGCGCCCTCCCCGTCGTAGGTCGGCGCGCCGCCCTTGAGGCAGTGGGCCGTGACCAGCATCTCCCCGGTCCCGCAGGTGATCGCGCAGCCCCCCGGACAGTCGGATTTGCGCACGGGCCGCAGGCTGGCGGCGGTGGCCTCGCCCTTCGGGCCCGGGCCGCCCTGCGGCCCGACCGGACCCCGCGGCCCGGGAGGGCCCTGTAGGCCCGAGGCTCCCGTGTCGCCCTTCGGGCCCGGTGCGCCCTGCGGTCCGGCCGCGCCCGTGGGACCGGGCTCCCCTTTCGGGCCGGGCTCGCCCTGGGAACCCGTATCGCCCTTGAGGCCCTGATCTCCCTTGAGCCCCGGCTCACCCTTGGGACCGGTCTCACCCTTGGGACCGGTCTCACCCTTGGCCCCCGTCTCGCCGGGCGGTCCCGCCGCGCCCTGGGGACCGGTCGGTCCGGGCGGACCCTCGGGCGCGCAGTTCGCCACGACCGCCTCGCGCTCGTCCGGCTCCGCCTTCAGCGTCACCACGCAGGTCGAGGGCCGGTAGGGCAGCCGGAAGGTGAACCGGCCGCGCCGGTCGGCCTGGATCGAGATGTCGTCGTCCAGCACCACGATCGCCCCGGGCTTGCGCACGGAGCCCGAGATCCGCAGGTCGCCGGCCTCGATCCGCGCGTCGTAGACCATGATCGGCTGGCTCGGGGCCTGCGCGTGCCGGACCCGCGGCCGGGCGGGGCGCGACCGCCCCGCCGCGGGGGCGGCCGCGGCCGGATCCGGGGCGGCGGCACCCGGCGGATCCGCCTGCTGGCCGAGCGCCGCCCCCGACAGGGCGAGCAGGAGCGTCAGGGTGAGGGCTGAGCTGAGGGCTGAGCGCATGCGCGGTCCGGTTCGGCCGCGTCACGCGCGCGGCGTCCGGACATTGGTCTCGCCCCGCGATTGCGGTCAACCGCGACCTCGGACCCCGTGGGGAAGGCCGATTCCACAGGCGTCCACAGCCGTCCACAGGCCAAGCCGCTGCCGCCACGCGCGATTCCGGGACCCCGCGGAAACCGTTTGTGCATGTTCCTGTTATGTTCCTATCGTCCAGCATGACCGGAGCCGATGGAGATGGGGCTGGACCCTGCGGACGAGACCGAGGCGGCGCGCCCGTCGGGCGATCTCCGGGCCCGGCTGGCGGCCCTGCGGGTGCGCCTCGCGCCGCCGGATCGCGGCCGGGATCCGTCCCCGGTCCTGCCGCTCGGTGTTCCGGATCTCGACGCGCACCTGCCCGGCGGCGGCCTCGCCCTCGGGCCACCCCACGAGATCGCGCCGGCCGAGCCCGCGGACGCGATCGCGGCCCTGGGCTTCGCGCTGGCGCTCTGCGCCCGCCAGCTCGCCCGGGAGCCCGGGGAAGCGCTGATCGCCGCCGCGCCCGGCCAGCCCGTGCCCTACGGACACGGCCTCGGCGGCCTCGGCCTCGACCCCGGCCGCCTGCTGCTGCTGGAAGCCGGCAGCGACGCGGAGGTGTTCCGCGCCCTGGAAGCGGCCCTGCACGCGCGGGCGCTCACGGCCCTGATCGGCCTCCTGCGGGACGGGCTGCCGCTGAAGCCGGGCCGGCGCCTGCAGCTCGCCGCGGAAGGTCCGGCGCCGCCGCTGCTGCTGATCCTGCGGCCGGCGCCGGCCGGTCTGCCCAACGGGGCCGCCACGCGCTGGCGGATCGCCGCCGCGCCGGCGGCGCGGGACCGGTTCGGGACCCTGGACAGGCCGCGCTGGCGGGCACGGCTCGAGCGCTGCCGCAACGGGCGCGGCGGCGACTGGCTTCTGGAGTGGGACCATGCCGCGCATCGTCTGCATCTGCCTGAGCCACTGGCCGGTGACGCGGCTGCGGCGGGCCGGTCTCGCGCCTGAGCGCGGCCCCCTCGCGGTGGCGGCCGAGGGGTCCGGCGGGCTGCGGCTCGTGGCCCTCGATCCGGAGGCCCGCGCCCTGGGCCTCCAGATCGGCGAGCCCCTCGGCCGGGTCAGGGCGCGGATCGGCGTGCCGCTCCAGGTCTACCCCGCCGACCCGGAGGCCGACCGGGACGCCCTGCTGCGGCTGTGCCGCTGGGCGAGCGGGTACGCGCCCCTCGTGGCGCCGTTCGGGCCGGGCGAGGCGGCGGACGGGCTCTACATCGACGTCGCCGGCGCGAGCCACCTGCGCGGCGGCGAGGCGAACCTCGTCGCGGACTTGGCCGCCCGGCTCGCGCGGAGCCGCATCCCGGCGGGGATCGCGCTGGCCGACACGCCCGGCGCGGCCTTCGCGCTGGCCCGTCACGGTGGGGCCGACCCGATCGTGGTGCCGCCGGGCGGCGCTGCCGAGGCCCTGCGGGACCTGCCCGTGGAGGCCCTGCGCCTCGATCCCGGCACGGTGGCGGGCCTGAAGCGGCTCGGCCTGCGCAGGATCGGCGCGCTCGACGCTCTCCCCCGCGGCCCCCTCGCCCGCCGCTTCGGCGCGGCGCTGCTGCTGCGCCTCGATCAGGCCCTGGCCCGCCGGCCCGAGCCGCTGGCGCCCCTGACGGAGGCGGCCGACTACGCCGCCGCCCGGGGCTTCCTCGACCCGATCGGGCGGCAGTCGGACATCGTCCGGACCGCCCGGGACCTGATGGCGGAGACCGCGCCCCGGCTGGAGCGGGACGGGCTCGGCGCCTGCGCCCTGCGCCTCGGCCTGCACCGGGTCGACGGCGCCCTGCGCATCCTCGATCTCGGCCTGTCCCGCCCCGAGCGCTGCCCGGAGCGGGTCGCGGCCCTCGTCTCCCTGCGCCTCGACCGGCTGGGCTCCGCCCTCGACGCCGGCTTCGGCTTCGAGACGGTGGCGCTCGCCGTGACGGTGACCGGTCCCATGCCGGCCCGCCAGACGGATCTCGGCGCGGCGGCCGCGGGCGACGGGGTCGGCTTCCTGGCCGACGCCCTGGCCCAGCGCCTCGGGCGGGCGCTGCTCCGGCTCGAGCCCCGGGCGAGCCATCTGCCGGAGCGGGCCGACCGGGGCCGCGTCTGGGTTGCCGGAGAGGGGCACGGATCGTCAGCCGATCAAGGCGTCGGTCGGCGACGGGTGCGTCTCCTTCCCCCCTCTGCCGCTGCGGGACTGGGGGATACCTTCATCAGGGCCGGCAGGACGGCGTCAGGATCGCTCACAGGTCCCCTCTCCCGTGTGGGAGAGGGACAGGGTGAGGGGCGAGGGCTGTTCGGAAAAGGCACGTCCGATCCGTGCGTTGATGGTGTGCGCAGTTCTGTGTCTTCCTGTCCCTCACCCCAACCCTCTCCCGCACGGGAGAGGGGGCCGGTCGCGCTCCTTCACCAAGGTCGCCGCCCGGCCGAGATGGGTGAGCCTTCCCGCACAGAGGAGGAAGGGAAGGCGCGTGCCATCGCCTCCCCCTGGCCCGAATACCTCCCGCCCCGCCCCCTGGTGATCTTCCCGCGCGGCGAGGCCGCCCTCGACGTGCTCTCGACCGTCCCGGAGGGGCCGCCCCGGCGCTTCCGCTGGCGCGCCCGGATCCACCGGGTCGCCCATGCCGAGGGGCCGGAGCGGATCGCCGCCGAATGGTGGCGCGAGCCCGGCGCGGATCGCGATTACTACCGCATCGAGTGCGAGGCCGGGCACCGGCTCTGGCTCTACCGCGACGGCCCGCACGCCCCCGACCGCCCGGCCGCGTGGTACGTCCACGGGCTGTTCGCGTGAGCGCGCCTCAGGTCCCGTACGCCGAGCTCGCCGTCACCACGAACTTCTCCTTCCTGCACGGCGCCGCGCACCCGCAGGAATTCGTCGTGCAGGCGGCGGCCTACGGCCTCAGGGCGATCGGCATCGCCGACCGCAACACCGTGGCCGGCGTGGTGCGGGCGCACGCGGCGGCGCGCGCCCTCGAACCGCAGGGCACCGCGATCCGGTTCCTGCCGGGGGTGCGCCTCGTCACCGAGGAGGGGTTCGAGGCCGTCACCTACCCGATGGACCGGGAGGCCTGGGGGCGCCTGTGCCGGCTGCTCACCCTGGGCAACCGGCGCGTCCGCAAGGGCGCGTGCCGCTTCTCCTTCGCCGAGATGCTGGAGGCCGCGGAGGGGCAGATGCTGATCGCCATGCCCCCGGCCCGGCGCCTGCCGGAGGGCTTCCGGGCGCGGCTGGAGGCGCTCGCCGCCGCGGCCCCGGGCCGGACCTTCCTCGGCGCGAGCCACACGCGCCGCGGCGACGAGCGGCGGCGCCTCGGGCTGCTCGCCGAGCTGGGCGCGGCCTCCGGCGCC
Organism: Methylobacterium sp. NMS14P; assembly: GCF_028583545.1. Lineage (NCBI taxonomy): Bacteria > Pseudomonadati > Pseudomonadota > Alphaproteobacteria > Hyphomicrobiales > Methylobacteriaceae > Methylobacterium > Methylobacterium sp. NMS14P. Next base: position 2,306,150 of record NZ_CP087106.1, read on the forward strand.
CCGATGGTCGCGGTCTCGGACGCGCTCTACCACCATCCCGACCGACGCCCGCTCCAGGACGTGGTCACCTGCATCCGCGAAGGCTGCCGGATCGAGGACGCCGGCTACCGCCTGGAGGCCAACGCCGAGCGCCACCTGAAGCCCGCCGCCGAGATGGCGCGGCTGTTCGCCGACCACCCGGAGGCGCTGGCCCGCACCGTCGAGATCGCCGAGGCCTGCGATTTCAACCTGTCGCAGCTGCATTACGAGTACCCGGACGAGCCCGTGCCCCCCGGGCGCACGCCGCAGGAATACCTGGAGGAGAAGACCTGGGAGCGGGCACGCTGGCGCTACGCCGGCGACGTCCCGGACGCCGTCGCGGCGACGCTCCGCGACGAGCTGCGGCTCATCGCCAAGATGGACTACGCCCGCTATTTCCTGACCCTGTTCGACGTGGTCGAGTTCGCCCGCGGCCAGGGCATCCTCTGCCAGGGCCGCGGCTCGGCGGCCAATTCCGCCGTGTGCTTCTGCCTCGGCATCACCGCGGTGGACCCGTCGAAGCACCGCCTGCTCTTCGCCCGCTTCATCTCGGAGAACCGCGGCGAGCCCCCCGACATCGACGTCGATTTCGAGCACGAGCGCCGCGAGGAGGTGATCCAGCACCTCTACGCGCGCTACGGCCGCGAGCGCGCCGCCCTCTGCGCCACGGTGATCCACTACCGCCCGCGCATGGCGATCCGCGAGGTCGGCAAGGTCTTAGGCCTGACCGAGGACGTGACCGCGGCGATCGCCGACACGGTCTGGGGTTCCTGGGGCACCGGCATGCCGGACCAGCACGTCCGCGAGGCCGGCCTCGACCCGGAGAACCCCGCGATCCGGCAGGCGCTCGACCTCGCTCACCAGCTGATCGGCTTCCCCCGCCACCTGTCGCAGCATGTCGGCGGCTTCGTGCTGACCCGCGGCCGCCTCGACGAGACCGTGCCGGTGGGCAACGGCGCCATGGCGGACCGCACCTTCATCGAGTGGGACAAGGACGACATCGACGCGATCAAGCTGATGAAGGTCGACGTGCTGGCGCTCGGGATGCTGACCTGCCTCAAGCGCGGCCTCGACTTCCTGGAGCGCGACCACGGCACGTTCTACGAGACGCTGGCCGACCTGCCGCAGGACGATCCCGAGACCTACGCGATGCTGGCGAAGGCCGATTCCGTCGGCGTGTTCCAGGTCGAGAGCCGGGCGCAGATGTCGATGCTGCCGCGCCTCAAGCCCAAGGAGTTCTACGACCTCGTGGTCCAGGTCGCGATCGTGCGCCCCGGCCCGATCCAGGGCGACATGGTCCATCCCTACCTGCGCCGCCGCTCGGGGATCGACCCGGTGGAGTACCCGGCCCCGCACCCGGATCACGGCCCGGCGGACGAGTTGAAGGAGGTCCTGCAGAAGACCTACGGGGTGCCGCTATTCCAGGAGCACGCCATGCAGATCGCCATCACGGCGGCGGGCTTCACCCCGGCCGAGGCCGACGGCCTGCGCCGGGCGATGGCGACCTTCCGCCACGTCGGCTCGATCGGCGGGTTCGCGGAGAAGTTCGTGGGCGGCATGACCCGCCGGGGCTACCCGACGGATTTCGCCGAGCGCTGCTTCGCGCAGATCCGCGGTTTCTCGACCTACGGCTTCCCGGAGAGCCATGCGGCGAGCTTCGCGCTGCTCGTCTACGCCTCGGCCTGGATGAAGTGCCGGCACCCCGACGTCTTCCTGGCCGCGATCCTCAACGCCCAGCCGATGGGCTTCTACCAGCCGGCCCAGCTGGTGCGCGACGCCCGGGCCCACGGGGTCGAGGTGCGGGGCGTCTGCGTCAACGCCAGCGACTGGGACTGCACCCTGGAGCCGGCCGGGGATCCCGCGCTGCACGCCGTGCGGATCGGCCTGCGGGTGGTCCGCGGCCTCCCCGAGGCCGCCATGCGCCGGCTCGTGCGGCTGCGCGCCAACGGCTACGCCAGCATCGAGGGCCTGCAGGCGTCCCTCGCCCTGCCCCGCAACACCCTGGAGCGCCTGGCCGAGGCGGACGCGTTCCGGTCGCTCGGCCTCGACCGGCGCGCCGCCCTGTGGATGGTCCGCACCCTGGAGGGGACCTCGGCGCGCAAGGCCGCCAGGGCCGACGGCTCGGAGCGCCGCGCCCATCTCCTCGAAGCGCCCCTGCCGCTCTTCGCGTGGCACGCCGATGACGGCCTGTTCCGGCACGAGCCGGCGGTGGACCTGCCGGCCCTGGCCCCGTCCGAGGCGGTGGCCGAGGATTACGCCGCCACCGGCCTGTCGCTGCAGGGGCACCCGGTCGCCTTCTTCCGGGGGCGGCTCGCCCGGATCGGCGCGATCCCGGCCCGGGCCCATCTCGACCCGGCCCTGCCCCAGGGGGCGCGGGTCACGGTGGCGGGGCTCGTGCTGATCCGCCAGCGGCCCGGCACCGCCAAAGGCGTGGTCTTCCTGACCCTGGAGGACGAGACCGGTATCGCCAACGTGATCGTCTGGAAGACCGTGTTCGAAGCGAACCGCCGGACCGCCATGCAGGCAAGGTTCCTCGCGGTGCGCGGCCGGATCCAGCGGGCGGACGGGGTGGTACACCTCGTGGCGGAGGGGTTTCGCGACCTCACCGCCGCCCTGCGCGACCTGCGGGAGGCCGGCATGAAGCTGCCGCCCGAGAACACGGATTTCGGCGTGCCCCCGGACCGGCGCGTGTATCGCAGCCGGGATTTCCACTGAGGCGCGCCCCTCGACGGGCCTCTCGACAGGCCCCGCGCCGCGCGTAGAGTGCGGCGATGTCGAGCTTCGCCGTTCCGCGCCTCCTCCTCGCCGCCTGCGCGGCCCTGCCCCTCCTGGCGGAGGCCGCCCGGGCCGACAGCTGCGACGACCTCACCCGCCAGATCGCCGGCGCCATCGGCGGCAAGGTCGGCAAGCGCGCCGGCCCCAGCATCGACATCCGCATGGCCGGCCCGATCAAGTTCGACGTCACCTGCCGGGCCGAGCCGATCGTGCAGGCGACCTCCGCCGAGCCGACCCCGTCGGCGTCCTTCTTCCGCGACCTGTCGGTGGCCTCCGAGATCCTCGTCGGCGAGCCGGCCGCGACCGTCGAGCCGATCATCGCCAACGCCTACCGGACCGCACTGGCGGAGCGGCGCAAGTCGTTCATCCAGCAGAGCGGCTGGTCGGCCTCCTGCTACACCGACCCGGGCAGCAGCACGATGCGGACCCTCTGCTCGGTGGGGCGCATCCCGCCGGGATGAGGCGGACCTGAGCCGGCAGGATGCGTGGCGCGGGCCTGATCAGTACTCGATCACGCCGTCGAGCGCGTAGTGCTTCACGGTCTTCCGGTTGGCGATCAGCTCGTCCACTGTCGGCTCGCCCTTGAGGGCGCGGGCGATGGCGAGTTTCGTGGCCTCGTAGTTGGTCCGGTAGAGGTCCTTCTGGTCGAGGTTGTCGTCCTCGGCGCAGCGCTGATCGAGCCAGATCATGATGATCATGCACAGCTCGTCGAGCCCGTCCTTCGGCAGGATGCCCTCGATGATGCAGTCCACGATCGCGTCGCCGGTGGCGGCCTGGACCACGCCGCCGAGGAGCTCGGCATACTCGGCCGTGTGGATCGTGACCTTGGTGGTCATCATCGTGGCGGGGCGCACGAGCTGGTTGAGGTCGCGGACCACGAACATCCGCGTGTGGCCCTGGACCTGCCCCATCATCGACGCGAAGGCCTGGCCGACCGGACCCCGCACCGAGCCGATCAGCACCTCCGGCATGGCGTCGGTGTACTGGCCCTCGGCCGCCAGCACCGTGGCCTCGCCCGTGCGGAACCAGATCTCTTGCATGTTCGAACTCCACCTGATCGGAGCCCGGGGGAGACATCATCGGCGGGCTTGCGTCAATCGGTTCCGCGCCGGCCGACCCCGTCCAGGACGCCGATCATCGAGCGGGGCGATCGGGGCACCCGACGGGGGCGCAGGGCCCCCGTCTCGGCCAGCACGAACCACGAGCCCGAGGTCCGCGGCCTTGAGGTAAGCGGACAGGCGAGGCAGGGAAGCGCTGGGCACGGCTCGGGAACAGTCCCGAGCACGGGCGGTTTCGGCGGGCGCCTGAGGCGTTTTCCCGGGGCAGGCGGGGAGGAGTGTGAGATGGCGGAGAGCACGGATCGGGGCTCCGGCTGGAGCCTGCAGGCGAGCGCCGTGCCCGACGGGGTGCGCCTGGAGCTCGCCCTCGCCGACCTCGGCGGCGCGCCGGTCACCGCCGCGATCGTGCTCGACCGGGCGGAGGCCCGGGCCTTCGCCCGCGCCCTGCTGGCCGCCGCCGGCGACGCGGCGGAACGGACCTTCCCGAAGCCCGGCGCCTGACGCGCCGCCGGCCGGTCAGCGCACCCCGAGGCCTGGATTGCGGCCCGGCAGGCGGGGGACCACCGTGCCGCGCTTCTCGACCGGCGCGTCGCAGGCGTAGGCGAACTCGGTCTTCAGCGGATCGAACACGGTCTCGCCGGTGATCCGGCAATCCTCGCGCACGGTCTCGTCGAGATAGGCCCGGGCGGCGGTGCGGAAGCGCTTCACCCGGGTGGCGTCCGGCTCCGGATCGATCCGGACCTCGCTCAGATTGCAGCCGGTATACTCGCGCAGAGCGTTGGACACGATCAGCATCCGGCGCAGCTGCCGGTTGTCGTAGACCTCGTAGGGCTCCTTGCAGCCGATCGTCACGACCTGAGGGGTGAGCGCCACGTAGTTCCGCGAGATGTAGGAGAACCCGGTGGTGCAGCCGGCGAGGCCGAGGCCGAGGGCGGCGAGGCCGAGGGGCAGCAGAGCAGCGGGTCGTCGCATCCGCGTCATTCCAAGAGGGTCCCAGCCCGCGCCCCGGATCCGCCGCCTTCCCGGCGGGGCACCGCGTTGCATTGAAACGGCTCCGCTTGCGCCGTCAATGCGTTTCTCGACCTTCTCCCGCGGGCGCGCCGCGGCGCGCCGAGCGTGGCGGTACCGCTCTTGCAGAACACTTGCGGAACGTTTAACCTGTTCGTGATTTGTTTCGGAGACCGTCACGTGGCGGTCCGCCAAGCCGCGAGTCCCCCGTCGATGCTCACGCGCAAGCAGCTGGACCTCCTGCGATTCATCCAGAGCCGGATGCAGGAATGCGGTGTCCCGCCGTCGTTCGACGAGATGAAGGATGCCCTCGATCTCAAGTCGAAATCCGGCATTCACCGGCTGATCACGGCGCTCGAGGAGCGCGGCTTCCTCAGGCGCCTCCCGAATCGGGCGCGCGCCATCGAGGTGATCCGGATCCCCGAGAGCCTGACGCAGGCGGCTCCGGCCCCCGTCGAGCCGCGCCGCTTCACGCCGAGCGTGGTCGAGGGCGGCAAGTCCAAGCAGCCGCCGGCCCCGGCGAGCACGCGGATGATCGACGAGTCCGGCCGCGCCATCTCGATCCCCGTCATGGGCCGGATCGCGGCCGGCACGCCCGTCTCGGCGATCCAGAACCAGAGCCACGCCATCACCCTGTCGCCGGACTTCGTGGCCGGCGGCGAGCACTACGCCCTCGAGGTGCGCGGCGACTCGATGGTCGAGGCCGGGATCCTGGACGGCGACCTCGTGGTCATCCGCAAGCAGGACACCGCCAATACCGGCGACATCATCGTGGCGCTGATCGACGACGAGGAGGCGACGCTCAAGCGCCTGCGCCGCCGCGGCTCCTCGATCGCCCTTGAGGCCGCCAACCCGGCCTACGAGACCCGCGTGCTCGGGCCCGACCGGGTCCGGATCCAGGGTCGCCTCGTCAGCCTCGTCCGCCGCTACTGAAGCGGCTCGGCCGGCGCGTCGCCGGGGGCGAGCTCTCCGCCCGGCGCGGCGTCGGCCTCCGACGGCGCGGCTGCCCCGTCCTCCGCGGCGCGGCCGCCCGGCTCGGCGGAGACCGGCCGCGATGGTCCCGGTCCGCGTCCTGGGACCGACCGCCAGGGCACCGCGCGCCCGTCGTCGCGGGCGTAGCGCGCGGCGAAGCCGTCGCCGTCGGTCCGGAGGGCCACGGCCCCGCGGGCGGCGAGGGCCCGCCGGTCGATCACCAGGGGGCCCGTGCAGGTCGGAGGCGCCGCCAGGAAGGTGATCAGCACCGCGGCGCGGGCGCAATCCTCCGGGAAGGCGCGCCGGTCCCGGACCAGGGCGACCGCCCGCCCGTCCGGCAGCCGGGCGGTGCAGCCGAGCCTGTCGCAGCGCCCGCTGCCCGACCGGACGATCAGCCCCGCGGGCCGCCGCCCGTCGCCGTCCGCCTTCAGCCACTGTTCGAGGACGAAGCCGGAGGGGCTTCCGAGGGGCGCGAGCCGACCGTCCGGACCCCGCACCGCGGCTCCCGCGCCCTGCCGGTCGACGTAGAGGTCGTAGCGGTCGGGCCGGGCCGCGAGGGCGAGCCCGAGCAGGACCGGCGGCACGGCGAGCCAGCGCAGGCGCGAGGCCGGCAGTGTCGCCAGCAGCAGGCCGGCGGCCAGCAGGGCCAGCGCCGCGGTGCCGAAGGCCGGTAGCACCAGGATCGCCCGCTCGAACCCGGCGATCCAGTCCGAGATCGCCAGCATGCCGGCCACCGCCTGCCCCATCAGCCACCAGACCGGCCGGTCGAGGGCGAAGGGATAGGCGAGGCAGCCGATCACCGCGGAGGGCATCACCACCAGGGAGACGCGCGGCAGGGTCAGGGCGTTGCCGACGAGGCCGAAGGGCTGGACCGTCTGGAAGTGGTAGGTGGCGAAGGGCGCGGTCGCGACCTGCGCCACCAGGGTCGTGGCCAGGGTCCCGGTGATCGCCGACAGTCCGGTCCCGACGAGGCGGCCGATCCGCCCGGCACCCGGGCGCACGAACAGCCGCCCGTCGATCAGCCGGGCGCAGGCGATCAGCCCGGCCACGGCGCCGAAGGACATCTGGAAGCTCGGGCCGAGCAGGCCCTCCGGCTCCCGGGCCAGGGCGATCAGCGCCGCGAGGGCGAGGTTGCGCATCGACAGGGCCGGCCGGTCGACCAAGATCGCGCCCAGCATGATCAGGGTCATGATCAGCGAGCGCTCGGCCGCGATGTCCCAGCCCGAGAAGGCGCAGTAGGCGGTGACGCCGACCATGGCGAAGCCCGCCGCGATCTTCTTGATCGGCCAGAGGAGCGCGCAGAGCGGCACCGCGGCGAGGACCGCCCGCACCAGCCAGAACACCACGCCGGCGGCCAGCACCATGTGGAGGCCCGAGATCGACACAACGTGGTAGATGCCGGCGGCGCGGAGCGCGTCGTTGGTCGCCGGCCCGATGAGGCCGCGCTTGCCCGTCACCAGGGCCGCCGCCACCGCGCCCGCCTGGCCGCCGGCGGCCTCCGCGATCCGGCGCGTGAGCCCGTTGCGGGCCGCGTCCAGCGCCGCGGCGAGCCGCAGGCCGAGGGGCGGCGGCTCGGACGGCGGCCGGACGGTGACCGCGCCGACCAGCGAGCCCACCGCCCCGATCCCCTGGAAGTAGGCGTCCCGGGCGAAGTCGTAGCCGCCGGGCCGGGCCGCCTCCGGGGGCGGCAGCAGCCGGGCCGTGGCGGCGACGACGTCCCCGGGCCGCGGGATCGGCGCCTTCCGGAACGAGACCCGCACCCGGGCGGGCCGCGCCTCCGGCGCGAGGCCGGCGAAGCTCTCCACCCGGATCACCAGCCGGGCGCCGACCTCGCGCTCGTCCAGGGCCTCGACCATTCCGACGAGCGGACCGATCGTGGTACGCGTCAGGATCGGGGCGGCGACCTGCGAGACCCGCCAGGTCGCCGCCGCGAAGCCGAGGAACGCGGCCGCCACCGCGAGCGCCGTCGCCAGGGCTGCCGGCCGCGCGCCGAGGACCGGGACCGGCGCCAGCGCGAGGGCGGCCGCGATCAGGGGCGCGGCCGGGCTCGGCGCCCCGTCGGCCGCCGCGAAATAGACCAGGATCCCGACGCCGAAGGCCACCGCCAGCCACGGGAACAGCCGGCGCTGCTCGGCCTCGCGGGCGAGACCGACGGCAACCCAGTGACGGAGTGCCGGAAGGGCGGGGACGCGCGGGCCGACCAGCGCCACCACGCCGTCCGCCCGCCTCGCGCCGATCCGCCGCATCGCCGCCGCCCCGCTCCGCGCGACCTGTCGTCGTGGCCGAGCGATTCTGCGGGCGATTCTTAACGCATCCGCCGGCCCGTGCTACAGCGGGTTCTTCGTGCTACGGGCGCCCTGTCGAGCCCCTCGCCGCTCCGCCGCCCCTTCGCCGTCCGTCGCGCTCCGTCCGCGACCAGCCCCGGAACATACCGGACCGATGTCCTCAGCCGTCGTCACGCGCTTCGCCCCCTCGCCCACCGGCTACCTGCATATCGGCGGGGCCCGCACGGCTTTGTTCAACTGGCTCTACGCCCGCCACACCGGCGGCAAGATGCTGCTGCGCATCGAGGACACCGACCGCGAGCGCTCCACCAAGGGGGCGATCGACGCGATCCTCGACGGCCTCTCCTGGCTCGGCCTCGACTGGGACGGCGACGTGATCTTCCAGTTCGCCCGCGCCGAGCGCCACCGCGCGGTGGCCGAGGAGCTGCTCGCCGCGGGCCGCGCCTATCACTGCTACGCCACCGCCGAGGAGCTCACGCAGATGCGCGAGTCCGCCCGCGCGGAGGGGCGCGCCCCGCGCTACGACGGCCGCTGGCGCGACCGTGACCCGTCCGAGGCCCCCGCCGGGGTCAAGCCGGTGATCCGCCTGCGCGCGCCGACCGAGGGCGAGACCGTGGTCGAGGACGCCGTCCAGGGCCGCGTGACCTGGGCCAACAAGGACCTCGACGACCTCGTCCTGCTGCGCTCGGACGGGACGCCGACCTACATGCTCGCCGTGGTGGTCGACGACCACGACATGGGCGTCACGCAGGTCATCCGCGGTGACGACCACCTCACCAACGCGGCGCGGCAGAGCCAGATCTTCTCGGCCCTCGGCTGGGAGATCCCGAAGATGGCCCATATCCCGCTGATCCACGGGGCCGACGGGGCCAAGCTCTCGAAGCGCCACGGGGCGCTCGGCGTCGAGGCCTATCGCGATCTCGGCTACCTGCCGGCGGCCCTGCGCAACTACCTCGTGCGGCTCGGCTGGAGCCACGGCGACCAGGAGGTCTTCTCCACCGACGAGATGGTCGCGGCCTTCGACCTCGGCGCGGTCGGTCGCTCCGCGGCGCGGTTCGACTTCGCCAAGCTCGCCAACCTCAACGGCCTCTACATCCGCACCAGCGCCGATTCCGACCTCGTCGCGGCGATCGAGACCATTCTCCCCAGCGTCGGGCCGGAGCGCGGCCTGTCGGCGCCGCTGCAGCCCGATCTCAAGGACAAGCTCGTCCAGGCCATGCCGGGCCTGAAGGAGCGGGCCAAGACGCTGATCGAGCTCCTCGACAGCGCCTACTACCTCTACGCCCAGCGTCCCCTGGCGCTGGACGACAAGGCCCGCGCCCTCCTCTCCGACGAGGGGCGCGGCCGCCTCGCCGGGGTGCGGCCGACGCTCGAGGCGCTGCCCGACTGGAGCGCGGCCTCCACCGAGGGTGCGGTGCGCCAGTACGCGGAATCGGCCGGCTGCAAGCTCGGACAGGTTGCCCAGCCCCTGCGCGCGGCGCTGACCGGCCGCACCACCTCCCCGCCCCTGTTCGACGTGATGGCGGTGCTCGGCCGGGAGGAAACCCTGGCGCGCCTCGGGGACCACGCGCCGCAGGGCTGAGACTGCCGCGCGCGGACCGGGAACTGCCGGCTCCGGACCGGATTGCGCTTGGTGGAATTCGCTTGGCGTCGGGGGCGGGTTGTCACCGACCCCGTTGCTGCTGCACTGCCGTTTGGGTAACCCATGGCTGTGAGCACCCGCAGCATAATGCGTGTGCTCAGGCCCCCGGGACCGACTCGGGCAGCCCGAGGCCGGCATCCGCCACGTCGCCAGAGAAGGGTCCACGATCCATGAGCGCACCCAGCACCATCACCGTGGACGGCAAGTCGATCGAGCTGCCGGTGAAATCCGGCACGATCGGGCCGGACGTGATCGATATCGGCAAGCTCTACGCCCAGACCGGCGCCTTCACCTTCGACCCGGGTTTCACCTCGACGGCTTCGTGCGAGTCGAAGATCACCTACATCGACGGCGACGAGGGCGTGCTGCTCTACCGCGGCTACCCGATCGAGCAGCTCGCCGAGAAGGGCGACTTCCTCGAGACCTGCTACCTGATGCTGTTCGGCGCGCTGCCGACCGCCGCCCAGCGGGCCGATTTCGAGTACCGGGTCACGCGCCACACCATGGTGCACGACCAGATGAACCGGTTCTTCACCGGCTTCCGCCGCGACGCGCACCCGATGGCCGTCATGGTCGCCTCGGTGGGCGCCCTCTCGGCCTTCTACCACGATTCCACCGACATCACGGACGAGAGCCAGCGGCTGATCGCGTCGATCCGCATGATCGCCAAGATGCCGACGCTCGCCGCGATGGCCTACAAGTACTCGATCGGCCAGCCCTTCGTGTACCCGAAGAACGACCTCGACTACACGTCAAACTTCCTGCGCATGTGCTACGCAGTGCCGTGCGAGGAGTACGAGGTGAACCCGGTCTTCGCCCGGGCGCTCGACAAGATCTTCATCCTGCACGCCGACCACGAGCAGAACGCGTCGACCTCGACGGTGCGGCTCGCCGGCTCCTCGGGCGCCAACCCCTTCGCCTGCATCGCGGCCGGCATCGCCTGCCTGTGGGGCCCGGCCCATGGCGGCGCCAACGAGGCGGCGCTCAAGATGCTGATGGAGATCGGCACCCCGGAGAACGTCGGCAAGTACGTCGCCAAGGCCAAGGACAAGAACGACCCGTTCCGCCTGATGGGCTTCGGCCACCGGGTCTACAAGAACTACGACCCGCGCGCCCGGATCATGCAGAGCACCACCCACCAGGTGCTGAAGGAGCTCGGCAAGACCGACGACCCGCTGCTCCACGTCGCCATGGAGCTGGAGCAGATCGCCCTCAAGGACGAGTACTTCATCGAGAAGAAGCTCTACCCGAACATCGATTTCTACTCGGGCATCACCCTCAAGGCGATGGGCTTCCCGACCGACATGTTCACGGTGCTGTTCGCGGTGGCCCGCACGGTCGGCTGGATCGCCCAGTGGGCCGAGATGATCGAGGACCCGTCGCAGAAGATCGGCCGTCCGCGCCAGCTCTACGTGGGCCCGGCCCAGCGCGACTACGTGGCGGTGGACCAGCGCGGCTGAGGCGGGACCTGTCCCGGGACGCGACCAGCGGGGCGGCCGAGAGGCCGCCCTTCGCGTTTGCGGAGGCGAACGCGCTCCGTTTGCCTTATCGGCCGCCCTACGACTGGGCGGCGATCCGCACCTTCCTGGCCAAGCGGGCGATCCCGGGCGTCGAGACGACGGATCCCGCGGCGGCCTACGCGCGCACGATCAGCGTCGCGGGGCGGCACGGGCTCCTGACGGTCGCGCCCGGCGCGGATTGCCTGCGCGTCACGCTCCGCGGCGTCGAGGCCGGGCACGCCGAGGCCGTCACCGGGCGCCTGCGCCGCCTGTTCGACTGCGACGCCGACCCCGGCGCCATCGCGACCTGCCTCGCCGGGGATCCGGTCCTGGCCCCGCTCGTCGCCGCGCGGCCGGGATTGCGCCTGCCGGGGGCGTGGGACCCGTTCGAGACCGGCTGCCGGGCGATCCTCGGCCAGCAGGTCTCGGTGGCGGCCGCGATCGGGCTCGCCGGCAAGTTGGTGGCGGCGTTCGGGACGCCGCTGGCCGAGCCGATGGGCGGTCTGACCCACGTCTTCCCCGCGCCGGCGGATCTGGTCGAGGCGGACGTCGCCCTGGCGCTCAACATGCCGCGGGCCCGCGGCGCGGCGATCCGGGCGCTGGCCGCGGCGGCGCTGGCCGATCCGGACCTGTTCGCCCCGGCGGAGTCGCTGGAGGCCGCGGTGCTCCGCTTCACGGCGATCCGCGGGATCGGTCCCTGGACGGCGCAGTATATCGCCATGCGGGCCCTCAAGCTCCCGGACGCCCTGCCGGTGGGCGATGTCGGGCTGCTGCGGGCGCTGGAGAGCGGCACCGGCCGTCCGAGCCCGGCGGCGCTCCTGGCCCGGGCCGAGGCGTGGCGGCCGTATCGCGCCTACGCGGCGCAGCACCTCTGGGCGGCGGATGAGGCGGCCGCGCGGGGGCGGTGATCGCCCGCCCATGACGTCAGCGCCGTCGTCGTTGCGAGCGGAGCGAAGCAATCCAGTCGGCGCGACGCCTCCTGATGGCGCGCTGCCCTGGGTCACTTCGCTGCGCTCGTGATGACGGAGGAGCAGGTCGACCCGGTACCCTGAGGGTGGTTCGTCGGGTCGTGGATGGCGCCCGACGGAAGGGGTCCCGAGTGGCGGCAGCGTGCCGGCCCTCGGCGCGCTCGGGCTCGATCAGCGTTCGCCCGAGACCGTCTCCGAACGCGGCACGGGCCCCCTCTCCCGTGCGGGAGAGGGAGCCTGTCGCGCCTGCCTGAACGGACGTGCGCGTCACCGTCCTCTCTCAGCTGGTCTCCCTCAGCGTCCGAACCGCTCGAATTTCGGGAAGCTGCGCGCCATCATCAGCCCGACCTCGGCGCGGTGGCCCAGCCACTTCTCCAGCACCGACGCGTTGGCGAGCCGGCCCTCGGCCGAGCCGTCCTGCCAGGGCAGGCCGTCCGCCAGCTTGAAGACGTGCGCGTCGAGCAGCTTCCCGCTGCGGCAGCGCTGGAGCCGGACGCCCTTGCCGCGGGCGAGCTCGGCCACCTCGGAGACCGGGAAGATCAGCAGCAGCTTCTCGGTGTTCACCACCGCCACGTGGTCGCCGTCGGCCGGCACCAGCACGGCCGCGGTCACGTCGCCGTCGAGGCCGAGCACGCTCTTGCCCTTGCGGGTGTTGGCCACGAGCGCGTCGGCGGGCGCCACGAAGCCGCGCCCGTCGGAGCCCGCGATCAGCAGCTTGGTCTCCGGCCGGTAGGGCAGCGCCGCCACGATCTCGGTGCCGTCGTCGAGGTCGGCCATCAGCCGCACCGGGTCGCCGAAGCCGCGGCCGCCCGGCAGCTTCGAGGCCTCCAGCGTGAACACCTTGCCGTTGGTGGCGAGCAGCAGGATCTTCTGGGTCGTCTCGGTCGGGAAGGCGATCTTCAGGGTGTCGTCGCCCTTGAAGGCCACGCCCGACAGATCGGCGACGTGGCCCTTGAGCGCCCGGATCCAGCCCTTGGTGGAGACGATCACGGTGATCGGCTCGCGCTCGACCAGGGCCGCCGTGAAGTCGATGCCGCCGACATCCGGCGGGCTCGCCAGCGTCGTGCGGCGCCGGCCCAGCTTGGTCTCGGGCCCGAAGGTCTTCTTCACCGCGCGGATCTGCGCCTGGATCGCCTTCCACTGCGCCGGCTCGGAGGCGAGCAGCGCGTCGATCTCGGCCTTCTCGGCGGTGAGCGCCTCGAACTCGCGCTTCAGTTCCATCTCCTCCAGCTTGCGCAGGGACCGCAGGCGGGTGTCGAGGATGGCGTTGGCCTGGAGTTCGGTCAGCTCGAACCGGGCCATGAGGGCGGCCTTCGGCTCGTCCTCCTCGCGGATGATGCGGATGACCTCGTCGAGGTCGAGATAGACGATGAGCAGGCCGCCGAGGATCTCCAGGCGGCGATCGATCTGGCCGAGGCGGTAGCGCGAGCGGCGCTGCAGCACCACGCGGCGGTGGTCGACCCACTCGCGCAGGCACTCGGCGAGCCCGATCACCTTCGGCACGAGGCCGCCGACCAGGACGTTGAGGTTGAGCGGGATGCGGGTCTCGAGCTCCGTGAGCCGGAACAGCGATTCCATCAGGATCACCGGATCGACCGTGCGCGAGCGCGGCTCCAGCACCACGCGCACGTCCTCGGCCGACTCGTCGCGCACGTCGGCGAGCAGCGGCAGCTTCTTCTCCTGGAGGAGCTCGGCCATCTTCTCGATCAGCCGGCCCTTCGGGATGCCGTACGGAATCTCGGTGACGACGATGTTCCAAGTGCCGCGGCCGAGATCCTCCTTGGCCCAGCGGGCGCGGACCCGGAAGGCGCCGCGGCCGGTCCGGTAGGCCTCGGCGATCGACTCGGCCGAGTCGACCAGGATGCCGCCGGTCGGGAAATCCGGCCCCTGGACGAACTTGGCGAGCTGCCCCGAGGTCGCCTCGGGATGGTTGATCAGGTAGAGCGCCGCGTCGCACAGCTCGGCGGCGTTGTGCGGCGGGATCGAGGTCGCCATGCCGACCGCGATGCCCTGGCTGCCGTTGGCGAGCAGGTTCGGGAAGGCCGCCGGCAGAACGATCGGCTCCTCCTTCTCGCCGTTGTAGGACGGGCGGAAGTCGACCGTGTCCTCGTCGATCCCGTCGAGCAGGAGGCGCGCGACCTCGGTGAGCCGCGCCTCGGTGTAGCGGTATGCCGCGGGGCCGTCGCCGTCGATGTTGCCGAAATTGCCCTGGCCGTCGACCAGCGGGTAGCGCTGGGCGAAATCCTGGGAGAGCCGCACCAGCGCGTCGTAGATCGCCTGGTCGCCGTGCGGGTGGAAGTCGCCCATCACGTCGCCGACGATCTTGGCGCACTTCTTGTGCGCGGTGGTCGGGTCGAGGCGGAGCAGCCGCATGCCGTACAGGATGCGCCGGTGAACGGGCTTCAGCCCGTCGCGGGCATCCGGCAGGGCCCGGTGCATGATCGTGGAGAGCGCGTAGGCGAGGTAGCGCTCCTCCAGCGCGGATTTCAGCTCGACGCTCTCGATCCCGTCGCCGGACGGCGGCTCGAAGGGCTGGCCCATGACGGCTCCTGTCTCAGGGCGGGGCCGCCGAACGGCGGCGCCACCTCATGCAGCGGTCCGTCAGTCCGGGGCGCGGGGGGCGAGCCCGGAATCCAGACCCGCCTGCCCCGCCGGAGGAGACGGACGATCCTGCCGGACCGCGTGCGCGTCTGGATTCCGGGCTCCGCTCCGCGGCCCCGGAATGACGGGTTTGTTCGTCCCGGGTCGAGCGGCGCTCAAGCCCGGGCGTGTTTGGAACAGAACGCGAACATTACCCGGCCTCGCGGCCGAGCGCAACGAATCGCGCCCGCTCCTCGGGCGGCCCGAGGCCGCGCGGGCCCCAGACGTGCCGGTCGAGGAAGTACCCCGTCAAGGTAAACCCTTGGGCAACGCCGTCCGGACCCGGGGACCCGCCCGCGTGCAGGAAGGTCGGGAGCGCCAGCAGGCGGTCCCGGTAGGGCTCGCCGGCCGAGGCGCTGACCGCCCGGCCGCTCTTCGGCGACACGTAGGCCAGGCCATCGTTGCCGCCGGTGGCCGCGCAGGCGGTGAGGTCGAGACCGAAGCCGAGCTCGGACAGGATCGCCAGCTCGAACCGCACCATCAGGGGCGGCGCGATGGCGGGATCGTCGAGGTGCTCGATCAGGATCCCCGCCGCCTCGTAGAGCGCCGGATGCGGGTCGCGCTCGGGGAGGAGCCGCAGCAGGGCCGCCATGTGGTTCATGCCGTAGAGGGCGAGGCTCGACCCGATCAGCCGCGAGACCTGCGAGTCCAGGGGCTCCACCGCGTAGGCGCCGAGCCCCTCGTCGAGGCGCGCCCGCCACGTCAGGCGGACCCGGTTCCCGGCCTGCAGCACGGGCTGCATCCGGCGCGAGCGCCCGCCGTGCACGAGGCCGAGATGGCGCCCGTGGGCCTCGGTCATGGCCTCGAGGATGACGCCGGTCTCCCCGTGCCGGCGCAGGCCGAGCACCAGGGCGTCGTCGGTCCACTGCATCGAACGTCGCGTCTTCGTGTGAGAGATCGGGTGAGAGGCGCGCTCCGCGCCTGTCTCTCATATAGGGGGCCGCGGCCGCCGGCGCTGCCCCGCGCGGTCCCAGCCTCGGGCAACCTTGGCCGGGTAGCGATGACCGATGCCGCTCCGCGCCGCCCTCGCCGCCCTTCTGGCCCTCCTCGCCGCGAGTGCGCAGGCCGCACCGCGGGCACCGAAGCCCTCGGCCGAGGCGATCCCCTCCCCGGCCCTCCTCCGGCGGATCGCCGCCCTGGCGCTGAAGCAGGTCGATTTCGGCGCGGTCTCGCTGCTGCCGGTGCGGTTCGCGGGCAGCCGGATCGCCGGGCCGATCGCGGATGGCGGCCGGGTGATCTACTGCGTGTCGGGCCGGATGTACGGCCGGACCTTCGGCAAGCCCGAGCGCCCGAGGGTGGCGCTGCTCGACGAGAACGACCGTCTCTCGGTGCTGGACGACGACGAGGTCTGCACCGGTCACCGCACCCGGCCCTTCCCCGAGCTCGACGCGCTGGGCAACAAGCCGTGAGGCCCGGGCGTTGAGGGTCCATGCCCGCCGCACCCGTCCGCAGCCTCGATCTCAGCCTCGACCTGATCGCCCGCGCCCATTCCGTCCCGATCCCCGACGACCCGAGCGCGCTCGAGGTTCTCTCGGACGCGGAGTTGCGCCCGGGGCTCGACGCGATCGTCGCCGGGCGCGAGGGCAGCGACCTCTGGGTTTTCGCCTACGGCTCGCTGATGTGGAATCCGGAATTCGCGGTCGCCGAGCGCCGGATCGGGACGGTGCGCGGCTTCCATCGCCGCTTCTGCCTGCTCCAGCGGCGGTTCCGCGGCACGCCGGAGCGGCCGGGCTTCGTCCTGGCGCTGGACCGCGGCGGCCTGTGCCGGGGCGTGGCCTTCCGCCTGCCCGGCATGGGGATCCGCGAGGCGCTGATGCCGGTCTGGCGCCGCGAGATGCGCGGCCGCGGCTACGTGGCCCGCTGGCTGCCGGTGGCCACGGAGGCCGGAACCGTCTCGGCCCTGACCTTCCTGGCCAACCGCGCCAGCGACCGCTACGCCGGCCGCCTCTCGGATGCCGAGATCGCCGAGAAGATCGCCGCGGCCTGCGGGCACAAGGGGCCGAGCGCCGAGTACCTGTTCCGGACCGTGGAGGCCTGCGAGCGCCTCGGCATCCGCGACCGCCACCTCTGGAGCCTCCAGGCCCTGGTGGCCGCGCGGCTCAGGGCCTGCGCGCCGGTGGCGTGATCCCGTCGCCCACGCGTCGCGTCCGGACGGAGGCGAACGCGTCGACTCAGGTCCGCGACCGGATGCCGGCGGCTCAGATCCAGGCCCGCTTGGTCGCGACCACGACGCGCCCGCCGCCGTGCTCCGCGTCCGGGTTGCGCGGCTCCCGGATGCCGGGAGCCCGGCCGGTGGTGACGTAGACGAGGAGGGTGAGGACGAGCAGGATCTTCGTGCGCATGGCGACGCTCAGGCTTGAGCATCGGTGCATAGGAACGATCGGTTTTTACCGAGTTGCTGCGGTGCACGCGGGCGCGCGGGCCGCCGGGTTCCTGCGGACGTAGTGAACGAAGGGTTGCGATGCGGCGGCGATCGTCTATGCCGCCGGCCCGGGATGTCCACAGGCGGAGGATAGGATGCGGCTCCGGATCGGCGTGGCCCTGGCGGTGGTCGTCATCGCCGCCTTCGCGCTCCTGGCCGGGCCGCTGAGCCGCGGGGACAGGCTGTCCGACATCCTGACCGGCCGGACCCCCCTGCTCGCCGGCAGCGCCCGGGCGCCCGCCGGCAGCGCGGATCTGACCGGCACCGCGACCCTCCAGGCGGACCAGAGGCCGGCGACCCTGCACGTCGCCTGCGATCCGGGCGGCACCGGCCTGTCGGCGGCGCTGACCGTGCCGCGCTTCGCCGAACTGGCGCCGCGCTTCGACTTCGCGGGCCTCGAAGGGACCGACAGCGAGAAGCCCACCACCGGCATCCTGGTCTCCAGTGACGGCAGCGTGCGCTCCGTGCGCATGCCGGTCCGGGGCGCCGCGACCGGGCCGGAGGCGGGCTTCACGCTGACGGTGACGGGCGCGCGCCGCGGCGAGGATCCGCTGCGCGGGGTCGCCCTGGCCCTCGTCCAGCCCGGGACCAGGCTGACCTGGACGCAGGCGAGCCCGCGCAGCCAGGATCCGACCCTGACGGCCACGTTCACGGTGGCGGAGACCGAGGCCGCCGCGCTGAAGGGCGCCCTGACCGGCTGCCTCGCGGCGCCCTTCTAGGGACGCGATTGCGCCGGGCCCGCCCCGCGTCGGCTCTGCCTCACAGGACCCACGTCACGACGAGGCAGGCCGTGGCGAGGAACGTCGCCGCGGTGGTCAGCCACCCGAGCGCGTTCGTCACGCGGCCGTTGACGCGCCCGCCCATGACGGCCCGGTCGTTGGTCATCAGCATCATCAGCAGCAGGAGCGGCGGCACCGAGAATCCCTGCACGATGCCGGACCAGACCAGCGCCCGCATCGGGTTGAAGCCGAGGAAGTTCAGCCCGACCGCCACCACGGTCACGGCCGCGATGGTGCCGTAGAACAGCTTGGCCTCGCGCGGGCGGGCGTGGAGGCTGCCCTCCCGGCCGATCCCCTGCACGAGGTCGTAGGCCGCGCCGGTGGTCATCACCGGCACCGCCAGGAAGCCGACCCCGACGACGCCCAGCGCGAACAGATACTTCGCGCCCGCCCCCGCCAGCGGCTCCAGCGCGGCCGCCGCCTGGGCGGCGCTCTCGATCTCGGTCTGCCCGGTCTGATGCAGCGTCGCGCCCGTGGACAGGATGATGAAGTAGAGGATCACGTTCGAGAACAGCATCCCGATCACCACGTCCCGGCGGGTCCTGCGCAGCTCGGCGTCGGTCGCGCCCCTGCGCTGACGCAGGGTGCGGCGCCCCTGCGCGATCTCCTCCTCGACCTCCTGGTTCGACTGCCACGTGTAGATGTAGGCCGAGAGCGAGGTGCCGATGCAGGCGACGATCATCGCCAGGAAGTCGGCATCGAACCGGACATGCGGCACGAAGGTGCCGCGCAGGATCGCGGCGGGATCGGGCTTGGCCAGGATCGCGGCCGCCACGTAGGCGAACAGGGCCAGCGCCAGCCAGCGGAAGACGTCGCGCAGGAGCGCGTAGGAACCGAAGATCTGGAAGGCCAGGATCGCCGCGGCCGCGCCGACCACGATGGCGGGGATCGGCACCGGCACCAGCAGGTTCAGGGCCGCGCCGACCCCGCCGAGATTGGCCGCCGCCTCGATGACGTTGCCCGTGAAGGCGCCGAGCACGAGCGGGTAGAGAACCCAGCGCGGGTACCGGTCGCGCACCGCCGCGAACAGGCCTTTGCCGTAGACCTGCCCGAGCTTGGCCGAGACGTAGACGACCACGACCATCATCGGCAGGACGACGGGCGCGATCCACAGGATCGCGAGGCCGAACTTGGCGCCGGCGCTGGCGTAGGTGCCGATGGCGGAAGGATCGTCGTCGGCGGCGCCGGTAATCACCCCCGTACCCAGGGCGCCGAGGACGCCCCTACCCGTGTGCCGCTCGTCCGGATCCTCGGTCGCGGGCTTCGGCCGGGGCTGGTCCATGGATCCTCGTCGCAGGGTGCGCAGAGGTCCAACCGGTCGGGTTCGGGAGTGTTCTCAGCCGGCTCGCGCGCGGCGGCGATCCCGGGCTCGCCGTCGGCGCGAGAAGTGACGGCCGGCGCGCCTCCCGCGGTCCCGGCCTGCCCTGTCGGATAGTGGCGGACCTCCTCGGCCGCCACGCTCGCAGAGACGGCGCGGCTTCCGCGGCGATCCGCTAGCTCACCTCCACCTGCACCACCCCCGGCACGGTCCGGAGCTGGCCGGCGAGCGCCGGGCTCGCCTGGAACTTGCCGGGCAGCCGGATCTCCACCTCGCGCTCGCCGCCGTCGAGCTTGAGGATCAGCGAGACCTCGCTCTCGCCCCGCATCGACAGGCGCTGCTGCACGGGGGCGACGCCGCGCGGGTCGCTCAGATGGATGCGGATGCCTTTCTGGTGGCGGGCGACCGCCTGGTCGAGGGGCTCCGCGGTGAGGATGCGGGCGCGCACGTCCTCGCCCTCCAGGTTCGCCTGGAGCTGCAGAACCAGCGGGCGGCCCGGTTCCAGGATGTCGCGGTACTGGCCGAGCCCCTCGGAGAAGATGATCGCCTCGAAATGCGCGGTCCGGTCCGACAGGGTGACGATGCCCATCTTGTTGCCGGTCTTGGTCCGCCGCTCCGCCCGGTCGAGCACCGAGGCCGCCACCCGGCCGACGCTCGAGGTCCCGGCCCGGACCGCGCGGCAGAAATCCGTCCAGCTCTGCACCCGCAGCTTGTCGAGCAGGTCGCCGTACTCGTCGAGCGGGTGGCCCGAGATGAAGAAGCCGATCGCCGCGTACTCGCGCTTGAGCGTGTCGGCCATCGGCCAGATCTCGTGGGGCGGGATGCGCAGGGACACGTCGTCCGCCACCACGCCGCCGAACATGTCGGTGACGCCGGCGGTCTCGGCCTCCGCCGCGCTGGCCGCGAGCTTCATCATCGGCTCCACCGCCGCGAAGGCCCGGGCCCGGTCGGGCTCGATGCAGTCGAGCGCCCCGGCCTGGACGAGGCTCTCCAGGGTCCGCTTGTTGATCATCCGCGGGTTCAGCCGGCGGGCGAGGCAGGCGAGGTCCTTGAACGGCCGGTCCCCGCGCGCCTCCACCAGCGCCCGCACCGCCTCGCGGCCGACGCCCTTGATGGCGGCCAGCGCGTAGAAGATCTTGCCGTCGCGCACCTCGAACACCTCGCCGGAAGTGTTGATCGAGGGCGGCTCGACGACGATCTTCAGGCGCTGGGCGTCCTGGCGGAATTCGGCGAGCTTGTCGGTGTTGTCGATGTCGAGGGTCATGGCGGCGGCCAGGAACTCGACCGGGAAGTTCGCCTTCAGGTAGGCGGTCTGGTAGGTCAGCAGCGCGTAGGCCGCCGCGTGGCTCTTGTTGAAGCCGTAATCGGCGAACTTGGCGAGCAGGTCGAAGATCTCGTTCGCCTTGGCCTTGGTCAGGCCGCGCTCGGTGCAACCTTTGACGAACCGGTCGCGCTGCGCGTCCATCTCGGCGCGGATCTTCTTGCCCATGGCGCGCCGGAGCATGTCGGCCTCGCCGAGCGAGTAGCCGGCGAGCACCTTGGCGATCTCCATCACCTGTTCCTGGTAGACGATGATGCCGAAGGTCTCCTTCAGCATCGGCTCCAGCTTCGGGTCCGGGTACCAGGACGCCTCGTTGCCGGCGTCGCGACCGAGCTTGCGCTCGCAGTAGACCGGGATGTTGGCCATCGGGCCCGGCCGGTAGAGCGCCACCAGGGCGATGATGTCCTCCAGCCGGTCGGCCTGCATCTCGCAGAGCGCCTTGCGCATGCCGGCCGATTCCACCTGGAACACGCCGACCGTCTCGCCCCGGCCCATGGGCCCGTAGGTGTTCGGATCGTCGAGCGGCAGCGACGCGAGGTCGATGTGGATGTCGCGCTGCTTCAGCAGGTCGGTGCAGCACCGCAGCATGGTGAGGGTCTTGAGGCCCAGGAAGTCGAACTTCACCAGCCCCGCCTGCTCGACCCACTTCATGTTGAACTGGGTGACCCGCATGCCGGTCTTCGGGTCGCGGTAGAGCGGCACCAGCTCCTCCAGGGGCCGGTCGCCGATCACGACGCCGGCGGCGTGGGTCGAGGCGTGGCGGTGCAGGCCCTCCAGCTTCTTGGAGATGTCGATGAGGCGGCCGACGATCGGCTCCTCCTCCATGGCCTGCTGGAGCTTAGGCTCGCCCTCGATCGCCTGCGCGAGCGTCACCGGGTTGGCCGGGTTCTGCGGCACCAGCTTGGTCAGCTTGTCGACCTGCCCGTAGGGCATCTCGAGGACGCGGCCGACGTCGCGCAGCACGCCGCGGGCGAGCAGCGTGCCGAAGGTGATGATCTGGCCGACCTGCCCCTCGCCGTAGCGCTGCTGCACGTACTTGATCACCCGCTCGCGGCCCTCGACGCAGAAGTCGATGTCGAAATCCGGCATCGAGACGCGCTCGGGGTTGAGGAAGCGCTCGAACAGCAGGCCGAACCGGAGCGGGTCGAGGTCGGTGATGAGCAGCGACCACGCCACCAGCGAGCCGGCGCCGGAGCCGCGGCCCGGCCCCACCGGGATGTCGTGGTCCTTGGCCCACTTGATGAAGTCGGAGACGATCAGGAAGTAGCCCGGGAACTTCATCTTGACGATGACGTCGAGCTCGAACTCGAGGCGCTTGCGGTAATCCTCCTCGGAGAAGCCCGGCGCCGTGCCGTGCTGCTTCAGGCGCAGCTCCAGCCCGGCCTCGGCCTGCCGGCGCAGCTCGGTCGGCTCGTCGGCCGAGACCGCCCGCGCGCCCGCGTCGGACGCCTCCGCCAGGGCCTCCGCCATGGGGGGCGTCTCGCCCGCCGCCACGGCGCCGAAGTTCGGCAGGATCGGCTTGCGGGTCCGCGCCCGGACGGCGCAGCGCATGGCGATCTCGACCGTGGCCTGGAGCGCGTCCGGCAGGTCGCGGAACAGCTCGGCCATCTCGGCCCGGGTCTTGAAGGCGTGGCTCGGCGTCAGGCGGCGGCGGCGCTCGTCCGAGACGAGGCGGCCCTCCGCGATCGCGAGCAGCGCGTCGTGGGCGTCGTAATCGTCGGGCTTGGCGAAGTAGGGCTCGTTCGTCGCCACGATCCCGAGGCCGTGGCGGCCAGCCAGGTCGAGGAGCGCGGTCTCGATCCGTCCCTCCTCGGACTGGCCGTGGCGCTGGATCTCGACGTAGAGCCGGTCCTCGCCGAAGGTCTCCTTCAGGCGCTTCAGGCGGTTGAGGGCGAGCTCCGGCCGGCCTGCCCGGAAGGCCGCGTCGAGGGGGCCCGCCATCCCGCCGGTGAGCGCGATCAGCCCCTCGGAGGCGCCCGCGAGCGCTCCGGCATCGAGGCGCGGCGCCTCGCCGAGGGCCGTGTCGAAATAGGCGCGGCTCGCCAGCCGCAGCAGGTTGGCGTAGCCGGTCTCGTCCTGGGCGAGGAGCACGATGCCGTGGCTGGTCGGCGCCTGGCGCTGGTGCGGGTCCGCGGCCTCGAACGCCACGGAGAGCTGCACGCCGGCGATCGGCTGGACGCCCTCCCCTGCCGCCTTCTCGGAGAATTCCAGCGCGCCGAACAGGTTGTTGGTGTCGGTCAGGGCCAGGGCCGGCTGCCTGTCGGCGACCGCCGCCTTGATCAGGGAGCCGACCTTCAGCGCCCCTTCGAGCAGGGAATAGGACGAGTGGACGTGGAGGTGGACGAATCCGACCTCCTTGAGCTGGCGTGGCATGGCCGACCTTGTTCCGGGGTCGGGCAGCATCCCCGCTCGCCGGCCTCAAGTCGACGTGCGCCGGGCCGCCGGAGGACGATATCCACCGGTCGTGCCCCGGAAGCACCAGTTCGGCCCGGCCCTGTGGACAATCGACGTCCGCGGGGCGATCGCCTGTGCATAACCCGCCCGCGGCGGGAACCTGGCGGCGTTCGGAAAAATCCGGCTAACGAACCGGTGCCAAGGCTATCGCCCAGGCACCGATCGCCGCGAACAGCATCCCGAACGCCATGAACTCGACCATTCCGGTCAGGACCATCCGCTTCAGCATCGACCTGCCTCCTGTGTTCCGGTCCTAGTATGTTCATGTTTTGTTCTTTTGGAAGGGTCTGCGGGTCACAGGCGGCCCCGTTTCTTCGACAGGGTAAAAAGTGTCTTGATGCGGATCGGGCGGGCTGGCATGCCCCCGCCTTCGAGACGAGCTCGTCACCGGCTGGGGGGTTCGAAGGAGCAAGCCATTCCCGCGCACCGGACGGTCGAACGGTTCGACGTCGCCCTCGTGGCCGTCGGCACACATGGCGATGTGCTGCCGTTCATCGCGCTGGGGCACGAGCTCCTGAGGCGCGGGCACGGCGTCTCGCTGGCGGCCCCGGCCCCGTTCGAGGCGATGGCCCGCCGGGCCGGCCTCGCCTTCCAGCCCCTGGGCACGGTGGCGGATTACGAGGCGGTGATCCGCCAGCCGGATCTGTGGCACCCGCAGCAGGGCTTCCGCCCGATGTTCGACTACGCCCTGCAGGTGGCCGAGCCGGCCTGCCTGTGGCTCGGCGCGACCCGCGCCCGGGGGATCGACCTGCGGGTGGTCGCCTCGCCGCTGGGCTGGGGGGCGCGGCTCGCGCAGGACCTCTACGATCTGCCGACCGCGACGCTGCACGTCATGCCGTTCCTGATCGAGAGCCGGTACGATCCGCCGCGTCTGCCGGGCCTGCCGCTGCCGCGCGTCCTGCCGGCCGCCCTGCGGGCCTACGTGAACCTCGGCGTCGACAAGGTGGCGGTCGGGCCGTTCACCCTCCCGCCGCTGAACGCCCTGCGGGCGCGTCTCGGCCTCGATCCGGTCTATCGGCTGCGGCACTGGTGGAACAGCCCGACCGGCATGCTCCTCATGTTCCCCGACTGGTACGCCGAGCCCCAGGCCGACTGGCCGGGCCAGGCGGTGCAGCTCGGCTTCCCGCTGGTCGACCGGTTCGGCGACGTGGCGGCCATGCCGCCGGAGCTGGAAGCGTTCCTCGACGCGGGTGAGCCGCCGATCGTGTTCACCTACGGCTCGGCCATGCGCCAGGGCGCCGGCTTCTTCGACACCGCGGTGCGGCTGTGCCGGCGCATGGGCCGGCGCGGCGTCCTGCTCGCCCCGCAGGGCGGGCAGATCCCGAGGCCGCTGCCGGCCGAGATCATCCACCTGCCCTACGCTCCCCTGAGCGCCCTGCTGCCGCGCAGCGCGGCGCTGGTCCATCACGGCGGCGTCGGCACGGTGGCGCAGGCCCTGGCGGCGGGCGTCCCGCAGCTCGTGGTGCCGGTGGCCTTCGACCATTTCGACGAGGGGCGGCGGCTGAAGGATCGGGATCTGGGCGCCACCCTGAGCCGGCGTGCCTTCCGGCCCGCGCGGGCCGCGCGGGTGCTCGGCCGGCTGCTCGCCGACCCCGCGGTGGCGCGGGCCTGCGCGGCGGCGCGGGCGCGGATGGCGGAAGGCCCCGATGCCATCCGCGACGCCTGCGACTACGTCGAGCGGCTGATGACCGCCGAGACCGGTTCCGGCCCGTCCTGACCGCGCCGGCCGTCCGGACGCGAGCGGCGCCGCCCCGGATGGAGGCGGCGCCCTCTGATCACTGCCCGAGCAGCGCGGTGGCGGAGCCGACGAAGGTCATGAGCAGGCCGCTCACGAAGGCGCCGATCATGACGTAGGAGAGGGCTTTGAGCTTCATCCGTCCTCGCGCCGGCTCAGCAGCGGTAGCCGCCGGAAGTCTGGCCGTACTGCTTCACCGGCCGGGTTTGCTGGTCGGCGTTGCCTTCGGAGGCCGAGCTCAGCGGGCAGCCCACGTAGTTGGGATTGTCGTGGACCCCGAGACCCAGCGAGCCCGTGGTCTCGACCTCGTAGGGAGCGAGGCCTGTCCAGCGGGCCCCGTTCGCCGCCATGGCGGACGAGATCGGAGCGACGCCAAGGACAACTGCGGTGACGGCGGCGGCGATACGGGTCCTCATGGCAAAGCTCCAGAGATTACGCAGTACAGGCCGGTTGTTCGGCTCTGTTTTGTCTTGCGTAATCGTAAGATAGGGGGCCGGTGTCCTCCGCGACGTGACGCGCCGCACGCGGCGCGACGGATTAAAGATCGCGTGCACTTACGGGAGTCGCAGGTCCGCGGACCGGGTTGCGTCGCCGATCCGGAGCGATGCGCCTTGCGGTTGATGAAGGATGTCGGGGCGCGTCGGGCGCGGGGTGTCCGATGTCCCGTGCAGGGATCGACCCACGGTCGCGCGGCCACGCGATGCGTCGTGCGGCTGGCACGACCGCGCCGCGCGGACCGTCGGTGCGCCGGCGCGCGGGTCAATCCGCAGAAGTAAGCGGTCGGCTCAGTCGAGCTGCGTGATCAACCCGTCCCGGATGGTGACCCGCCGATCCATGCGGGCGGCCAGCTCCAGGTTGTGGGTCGCGACCAGGGCGGCGAGGCCCGAGGCGCGGACCAGCGCCATCAGGACCGAGAAGACGTGGCCCGCCGTCCCGGGATCGAGGTTGCCGGTCGGCTCGTCGGCGAGGAGGAGGCGCGGGCCGTTGGCCACTGCCCGGGCGATGGCGACGCGCTGCTGCTCGCCCCCCGACAGTTCCGCGGGGCGGTGCGGCAGCCGCTCCTTGAGGCCCAGGAAGCTCAGGAGCTCCGTGGCGCGGGCCTTCGCCTCCGGGCGCTTCAGGCCGCGGATGAGCTGGGGCATCACCACGTTCTCCAGCGCGGAGAATTCCGGCAGGAGATGGTGGAACTGGTAGACGAAACCCATCTCCTCGCGCCGCAGGCGGGTGCGCTCGGCATCCGCCATCGCGGCGGTCGGGTGGCCGCCGATGTAGATCTCGCCCCCGTCGGGCCGCTCCAGCAGGCCGGCGAGATGCAGCAGCGTCGACTTGCCGGCGCCCGACGGCGCCACGAGCGCCACCAGCTCCCCCGGCCAGATCGCGAGGTCGGCCCCGCGCAGGATCTCCAGGGCGCCCTCGGCCTGGGCGTAGCGCCGCTCGACGCGGGAGAAGAACAGGGCCGGGACCGGCTGGTCGCCGGCGGTCTGGCTCGGATCGCTCATCGGATGGGCCCGTCAGCCGTAGCGGAGGGCCTGCACCGGATCGAGCCGGGCGGCGCGCCAGGAGGGATACAGCGTCGCCGCGAGCGACAGCAGCAGCGAGGTGATCACCACGGCGGTGATCTCCTTCGGGTTCATCTGGGCCGGGATCTCGGCGAGGAACCGCACCGTGGGATCCCAGGCGCCCGGAAACAGCACGCGCTGGATCGGCTTGATGTTCAGCGTGATCAGGACGCCGAGCCCGAGCCCGCTGAGCGTCCCGACGACGCCGATCAGCGCGCCGTTGATCAGGAACACCCGCATGATCGTGCCGGGCGTCGCCCCCATGGTGCGCAGGATCGCGATGTCGCTCGACTTGTCGCGCACCAGCAGGATCAGGCCGGAGACGATGTTGAGCGTCGCCACCACCACGATCAGGCTGAGGATCAGGAACATGACGTTCCGCTCGACCTCCAGGGCCCCGAAGAAGGTCCGGTTGCGCTGGCGCCAGTCGGTGAGCAGGATCGGGCGCTCGGCCGCCATCTCCAGGGGCTCGCGCATGTCGCCGACGTGGTCGGGATCGTCGACGTAGATCTCGATCATGCTGACGTCGCCGTCCTTGTTGAAGAACGCCTGGGCCTCGGTCAGCGGCATGAACACGAAGGTCTGGTCGAACTCGGTCATGCCGACCTCGAACACCGCCTTGACGGTGTAGCTCTTGGTGCGCGGCGCCGTCCCGAACGGCGTCGACGAGCCCTTGGGCGTGACCAGCGTGATCGTGTCGCCGGCCTGCAGGCCCAGCGTGTCGGCGAGCCGCCGGCCGATCAGCACGCCGGTGCCGTCGTCGAAGCCCTCGAGGGTGCCGCCGCGGATCGCCGAGGACACGGCCGCCAGTGCGTCGAGGTCGGCCGCCCGCACGCCGCGGATGATCACCCCCGAGCCGCCGTACTGCGACGAGGCGAAGGCCTGGCCCTCGACCAGCGGCACCGCCGCGCGCACGCCCGCCACCTTCGACAGGCGCTCCGACAGGTCGGTCCAGTCGTTGAACGGCCGGTCGATGGGCGTGGCGAACAGGTGGCCGTTGATGCCGACGATCTTCGACAGCAGCTCCGCCCGGAAGCCGTTCATCACCGACAGGACGATGATCAGCGTGGCGACGCCGAGCGCGATGCCCAGCACCGAGAAGAACGCCACCACCGAGACGCCGCCGCCCCGGCGCCGGGCGCGCAGGTAGCGGCCGGCGAGGATCCACTCGAACGGCGCGAAGGGCGCGGTGCCCTGGCGGAACGAGGCCGTGAACGAGGCCGCGAAGGTCCGGGCCCGGTCCAGCGCCGCTGAGGCCGCCATCGGCACGCCTCAGACGCGCCGGATGCGTGCCAGCAGATCGACGGTCGCGAGGCTCTCGCGCTCGCCACCGGCACGCCGCTTCAGCTCGACCTTGCCCTCCGCCAGACCCTTGGGCCCGACGATCACCTGCCAGGGCAGGCCGATCAGGTCGGCGGTGGCGAACTTCGCGCCGGGGCGCTCGTCGCGGTCGTCGTAGAGCACCGACAGGCCGGCGGCCTCGAGATCGGACTGGATCTGCGCGCAGGCGGCGTCCGTGGCGGAGTCCCCGACCTTGAGGTTGATCAGCGCGACGTCGAACGGCGCGACCGCGTCCGGCCAGATGATCCCGGCCTCGTCGTGGCTGGCCTCGACGATGGCGGCGACCAGGCGGCTCGGCCCGATGCCGTAGGAGCCCATGTGGACCGGCCGCTCGATCCCGTCCGGGCCGGCGACCTTGGCGCCCATCGGCTCGGAATACTTGGTGCCGAAGTAGAAGATGTGCCCGACCTCGATGCCGCGGGCGGCCATGCGGTTGTCCTCCGGGACCTCCGCGAAGGCCGCGGGCTCGTGCATCTCCTCGGTGGCCGCGTAGTGCGAGGTCCAGGCATCGACGATGCCCTGGAGAGCGGCGACGTCGTCGAAATCGACGGTCGCCGGCGGGATGTCGAAGTCGAGATAGGCCCTGTCGCAGAAGACCTCGCTCTCGCCGGTCTTGGCCAGGATGATGAACTCGTGGGAGAGGTCGCCGCCGATCGGGCCGGTATCGGCGCGCATCGGGATCGCCTTCAGGCCGAGGCCCGCGAAGGTCCGCAGGTACGCCACGAACATCCGGTTGTAGGCGTGGCGCGCGCCGGCCTGGTCGAAGTCGAACGAGTAGGCGTCCTTCATCAGGAACTCGCGGGAGCGCATCGTGCCGAAGCGCGGCCGCACCTCGTCGCGGAACTTCCACGAGATCTGGTAGAGGTTCTTGGGCAGGTCCTTGTAGGAGCGCACGCTCGCCCGGAAGATCTCGGTGACCATCTCCTCGGCGGTGGGGCCGTAGAGCATCTCGCGGTCGTGCCGGTCCTTCAGGCGCAGCATCTCCTTGCCGTAGGCGTCGTAGCGGCCGGATTCCCGCCACAGCTCGGCGGACTGAACCGTCGGCATCAGGATCTCGACGGCGCCGGACCGGTCCTGTTCCCGCCGGATCACCGCGCAGACGCGCTCCAGCACCCGCAGGCCCAGCGGCAGCCAGGCGTAGATGCCGGCGGCTTCCTGGCGGACCAGGCCGGCGCGCAGCATCAGCCGGTGCGAGACGATCTCGGCTTCCTTGGGCGTCTCGCGCAAGGTCGGCATGAAGTAGCGGGAGAGACGCATGTCTTCAGAGTCTTGGAAGAGGAGCGGCCGGGAGGAGCCGCGGCGCGCCGGCACACAACACGCCGGAGACGCAAATTACAAGCACTGCGCGACCACGGCGGGGCGTAATCGCGGCGAACCGGAGGCGGCGGTCCGGCCGCGGTGAGGCCGCTGCCTAGGCGGAAAGCGGTATGCCCATTTGCCGGCAAGAAAGCGCAGATTTTTCTCGCAGACCCGGTGACAACACGAATTGTTGTTCCTATAAGCGTCCGGCGATGTTTGCGACGCCCGGAAGAGGTGGCGCAAGGTCCGAGTCTCGGGAGGAAAAGCGACCACCCCGCAGCCAATGCGAGGGATATTTCAAGGTCGAGCCACTGAAGCTTGAAAGCAAGGCCTCGGGCCTTGCTTTTTTTATTCTTGGGTCCGGTCGGCGCAGCCCTCCCGGCCCACCCGTCGGGGCTTCGCCCATCCGGTTTCCCGGGGCGGGGACTCGCCGACGGTGCCGCCTTCCGGATCGCCGCTCCGGGCCGCCCTACAGCCCGGTCAGCGGGAACACCGCGAGGGCGATCAGGAAGGCGGCGCCCGCGACCAGCGTCGTCCAGATGGCCTTCTCGCGCAGTCGCGGTGCCGCCGGCGCGCCGGGATCCTGGCCCGGCACCACGTGGCTGGGCCGCGTCTCCGGCTGGTTGCGCAGGGGCAGCACGGCGAAGAGCAGCGTCCACCAGACCACGAAGTAGAGGGCGATCGCGCCGCCCACCGTCAGCTTGAACAGGCTCACCGCCGCCGCCACGAAGGCGGCGATCAGGACGGTGATCGCCGCCAGCGTCACCGGCGTCGAGCGGGCCAGCGCGTTCATCATCCGGCTCACACCTGCTCCAGCTCGACCAGGGTGCCCAGGAAATCCTTGGGGTGGAGGAACAGGACCGGCTTGCCGTGGGCGCCGATCCGCGGCTCGCCGGTGCCGAGCACCCGGGCGCCCTGCGCCTTGAGCTTGTCGCGGGCGGCCAGGATGTCGTCGACCTCGTAGCAGACGTGGTGGATGCCGCCGCCCGGGTTGC
The DNA here is from genome assembly GCF_028583545.1 of Methylobacterium sp. NMS14P. Taxonomy (NCBI): domain Bacteria; kingdom Pseudomonadati; phylum Pseudomonadota; class Alphaproteobacteria; order Hyphomicrobiales; family Methylobacteriaceae; genus Methylobacterium; species Methylobacterium sp. NMS14P. The sequence goes on from NZ_CP087106.1 coordinate 2,336,238, forward strand.
GGGCCACGAAGGCCTCGATCGGCGAGCCCTCGCCCAGGGGGGACATCAGCTCGATCTTGCTGTTCGGCAGCTCGACGAACACGACGGTGACGCCGTGCTCGGGCTGCGGCAGGGGCGCGGTGATCGTCGCACCCAGCGTGTCGCGGTAGACCGCGCAGGCGGCTTCGAGATCCTGCACGGCGATGGCCACGTGGTTGAGACGACCGATCATGTTGATTCCTCCCCAGCGTGCTGGCTCCCTGTCCGGGAGCTTCGTTCGTTCGCGGGGCAGGCTCCGCCCGTGCACCCGGACGCGACCCGCCCCCGCTCCCGTGCGGGAGAGGGTCGGGGTGAGGGATGCGCCCTCTCCGGCAGAACCTGTCCCCTCACCCTGGCCCCCTCCCGCGCGCGAGAGGGAACCTGTGTCTTCCCCGGCCGACGATCAAAGACTTCAGCTGTCTCGAGGCGCTGTAGATTACAGCGCCTCGCTATCGGCAGCCAGCCTCAGACCTCCACCACCTGCACGTGGCAGGCCGGCTTCTTGCCCCACACCTCGTTGACCGCGGTGCGCACCGCCCGGTCAACCGTCTTCTCGACGCTCTCCGAGTCCTTGAGCTTGCCCCGCGACATCCCCGACAGGGTGCGGGAGACCGCGTCCACCACGGTCTCGATCAGCGGCTCGCCGGACCGGCCGCGGTTCGGCAGGCCGATGATGTCCACTGCCGGCTCGCCGAGCACGACGCCGTCCTCGTCGATGGCGATGGCCACCGAGACCAGGCCGGCCTGCATCAGCTTGCGCCGCTCCGGGATCGCCCGGTCCTTCTCGTCGATCAGGACGTCGCCGTCCTTGAACAGGCGGCCGGCCTTCACGTGGTCGATCACCTCGGGCTTGCCGGGGCTCAGGCGGATCAGGCTGCCGTTGCGGGCCTTGACCACGTTCTGCACGCCCTGTGCCCGGGCGAAGCGGGCGTGCTCGTCGAGGTGCAGGGCCTCGCCGTGGACCGGGATCGCGGTGCCCGGGCGGGTCCACCGGTACATCTCGACCATCTCGTCCCGGCGCGGGTGGCCGGAGACGTGGACGAGGTCGGTGCGGTCGGTGATCACCTCGACGCCCTGCTCGATCAGGTCGTTGATGATCGACCCGACATCGCGCTCGTTGCCGGGAATGGCCCGCGAGGAGAAGATCACCTGGTCACCGGCGGTGAGGCTGATATCCGGGTGGTCGCGGCGGGAGACGCGGGCGAGCGCCGCCCGCGGCTCGCCCTGGGACCCGGTGAGCAGGGCCACGACGCGCTCCCGCGGCAGGCTCTTCCACGAATCCGCGCGGCGGAACTCGGGCAGCCCGTCGAGGTAGCCGCACTCGCGGGCGACATCGATCACCCGGTCCATGGCCCGGCCGACCGCGATGACCTCGCGACCGCAGGCGGCCGCCGCCTCGGCGACCGCGCGGATGCGCGCCACGTTCGACGCGAAGGTCGTCACCGCGACCCGGTGCGGCGCGTCCGCGATCAGCGTCTTCAGCGTCTCGGCGACGGTCTTCTCGCTCGGCGAGAAGCCCTCGCGCACGACGTTGGTCGAGTCGCAGACGATGGCGAGGACGCCCTCGTCCCCGAGCGCCGTGAACGCCTCCGGGGACGTCACCGAGCCGGCCACCGGGGTCGGATCGATCTTCCAGTCGCCGGTGTGCAGGACGAGGCCCGCCGCCGTGCGGATGGCGATCGCGTTCGACTCCGGGATGGAGTGCGAGACCGGCACGTACTCGAGCTCGAACGGCCCGACGGTCACCCGCCGGCCGGGCTTCACCTCCCGCAGCTCGACCTTCGGGGCGCCGGGCTCGGAGAGGCGCCGGGTCTCCAGCAGGTTCTTGGCGAAGCGGGTCGCGTAGACCGGCACCTTGAGCCGGGGCCACAGTTCCGAGATCGCCCCGATATGGTCCTCGTGCGCGTGGGTGATGAAGATCCCCAGCAGGTCCTTGCGCCGCTCCTCGATGAAGGAGAGGTCGGGGAACATCAGGTCGACGCCCGGCATCTGCTCCTCGCCGGCGAAGCCCATGCCGCAATCGACCATGATCCACTTCCGGCCCTTCTCCGGGCCGAACCCGTAGAGCGCCGCATTCATCCCGATCTCGCCCACGCCGCCGAGCGGCAGGAAGACCAGCTCCTCCTGTCCCTTAACCATCTGTCGTCGTCCAAACTCAGGCCGCCGTCGCGGCCGATCCGAAATGCACCTCGCCCGCCGTCACGGTATGCCGGTTCCCGTCGGGGGCGAGGATCACGAGCCGCCCCCCCTCGTCGATCGTCTCGAACACGCCCCGCAGGGTGTGCCCGCCGCTGTGCACCGCGATCTCCGATCCGAGACCCGCGGCCCGCGCGAGCCAGGCCGCGCGCAGGTCAGCGAAATTCCGTCCCCGGTCCCAGGCGCGCGCCCGCGCGGCCATCCGGTCCGAGAGGTGTTCCAGTAGCGCCTCGGCGCCGCGCGCGTAACCCGCAGCAGCCAAGCTCGCGGCCCCGAGGCCCTCCGGGGCGGCCGCGACGTTCACGCCGAAGCCGATGACGGCGGCGCGCCGGCCGCCCGGCAGCGTCTCCGCCTCCAGGAGCAGGCCGGCGAGCTTCGCCCCGCCGAGCAGCACGTCGTTCGGCCATTTGAGACGGAGAGATCGGGCCCCGGCGCCGGATCCGGTATCCGGCAGGGTGCCGCAGGCCGCCTCCAGCGCCTCGATCAGGGCGAGGCCGGCCACGAAGCCCAACTCGGCGAGGTGGTCGGGCGCGACCCCGGCGACCGGCCAGAGCACGCTCGCCGCGAGGTTCCCGGGGTGCGAGGCCCAGCTGTTGCCGCGGCGGCCGCGACCCGCCTCCTGGCGGTGAGTCACGACCCAGAGCGGGCCGGTCTCGCCCGCGCGCGCGCGCGCCATGGCCTCCGTGTTGGTGGAGCCGAGGGTGTCGTGGACGTGCAGGCGGTGGCCCTCGGCGCGCGCCGAGGGCCCGAGTCGGTAGCTCAAGGCCGTCCTAGAACAGCGACTTCGCGGCCCGTCCGGCGGCGCCGACCAGCGGCCCGGGCAGCAGGAAGAACAGCACGACCACGACGCTCGACAGGGCGAGCACGACGCGCAGGCCCGGGGCCATCGCCTCGTACGGCTCCTTCGGCTCGTCGAAGTACATGATCCGCACGACGCGCAGGTAGTAGTAGGCGCCGACCACGCTGGTCACCACGCCGATCACCGCGAGCGTCACGAGGCCCGCCTTGATGGCGGCGGCGAAGACGTAGAACTTCGCGAAGAACCCGGCGAGCGGCGGGATGCCGGCCAGCGAGAACATCATCGCGGCGAGGCAGAAGGCGAGCCACGGATGGGTCCGCGACAGGCCCGACAGGTCCTCGATCTTCTCGAACATCACGTCCCGGCGCCGGAGCGACAGGATGATCGCGAAGGTGCCGAGCGTCATCGCGAGGTAGATGATCATGTAGGTGACGAGCCCGCTGATCCCCTCCTCCGAGCCGCAGGCCAGGCCGATCAGCGCGTAGCCGATGTTGGCGATCGACGAGTAGGCCATCAGGCGCTTGATCGAGGTCTGGCCGATCGCCGCGAAGGATCCGAGCGCCATCGACGCGATCGAGACGAAGATGAAGATCTGCTGCCAGATCGCCGTCACGTCCGGCATCGCGCCGATGAACACCCGCACGGTCATCGCCACGGCGGCCATCTTGGGCGCCGAGGCGAAGAAGGCCGTCACCGGGGTCGGCGAGCCCTCGTAGACGTCGGGCGTCCACATGTGGAACGGCACGGCCGCCAGCTTGAAGCACACGCCGGCCGCCAGGAACACGATGCCGAGCACGATGCCGAAGCCGGCATTCTCGTTGAGCGCCGAGACGATGCCGGGGAACGAGACCGTGCCGGTGAAGCCGTAGACCAGCGAGGCGCCGTACAGCAGCATGCCGGAGGAGAGCGCGCCGAGCACGAAGTACTTGAGGCCGGCCTCGGTGGACTTCACGTCGTCGCGGTGGAAGGCCGCGATCACGTAGGCGGCGAGCGACTGCAGCTCCAGGCCCAGGTAGAGCGCGATCAGGTCGTTGGCCGAGACCATGACCATCATGCCGATGGTGCAGAGCACGATCAGCACCGGGAACTCGAACCGGTCGATGCGCTCGCGCTTGAAGAAGTCGTGCGCCAGCAGGATCGTCGCCGAGGATCCGAGCAGCACCAGCGACTTCATCACCTTGGCGAAGGAGTCGGAGACGAACGCGCCCGACAGGGTCGTGACCCGGCCGTGGACCGGCTGGGAGATGACCACCGACAGGGCGACGAGGAGCAGGACCAGGGCGCCGATGCTCACGATCTCGGCGGAGCGGTCGCCGCGCCACGCGCCGTAGAGGATCAGGACCATGACGCCGATGCCGAGGATCAGCTCGGGCAGGAGCGGCGCCAGCGAGGGCAGGACGGAGTGGACGGTGGTCATGGTGTCCGCCTCAGCGCGGGATCGGCAGCGCCGCGGCGGCCGTCTGGGTGTTCGAGAGCGCGGTCTTGATGCTCGCCATCAGCGCGTCGGTCGAGGGGGCGAACACGTCGAGCACGGGGGCCGGGTGCACGCCGTAGTAGATCGTCAGGACGACCAGCGGCGCCAGGATGATCTTCTCGCGCAGATCGAGGTCGAGGATCCCCTGGAGGTTCGGCTTCTCCAGCTTCCCGTAGATCACCCGGGCGTAGAGCCACAGGGCGTAGGCCGCCGACAGGATGATGCCGAAGGTCGAGAAGAACGCGACGTTCGGGTTCGCCTTGAAGGCGCCGAGCATCGCCAGGAACTCGCCGACGAAGCCCGAGGTGCCCGGCAGGCCGACATTGGCCATCGTGAACACCATCATGGCCACGGCGTAGAGCGGCATCCGCTTCACGAGGCCGCCATAGGCCGAGATCTCGCGGGTGTGCATCCGGTCGTAGACGACGCCGACGCAGAGGAAGAGCGCTCCCGACACGATGCCGTGGGAGATCATCAGGAACAGCGCGCCCTGGATGCCCTGCTCGTTCAGGGTGAACAGGCCCAGCGTCACGAAGCCCATATGGGCCACCGACGAGTAGGCGATCAGCTTCTTGATGTCGGTCTGCATCATCGCGGTGAGCGACGTGAAGATGATCGCGATCACCGACAGCGCGAAGACCAGGGGCGCGAAGTCGTGGCTCGCCACCGGCAGCATCGGCAGCGAGATCCGGATGAACCCGTAGCCGCCCATCTTCAGGAGGATGCCCGCCAGGATCACCGAGCCGGCCGTGGGCGCCTCCACGTGGGCGTCGGGCAGCCAGGTATGGACCGGCCACATCGGCATCTTCACCGCGAAGGAGGCGAAGAAGGCGAGCCACAGCCAGGTCTGCATCTGCACCGGGAACCGGTACTGCAGCAGGGTCGGGATGTCGGTGGTGCCGGCCTGCCAGTACATCGCCATGACGGCGAGCAGCATCAGCACCGAGCCGAGCAGGGTGTAGAGGAAGAACTTGAAGCTCGCGTAGACCCGGCGCGCGCCGCCCCAGATGCCGATGATCAGGAACATCGGGATCAGGCCGGCCTCGAAGAACAGGTAGAACAGCACCAGGTCGAGGGAGGCGAACACGCCGATCATCGTCGTCTCGAGGACGAGGAAGGCGACGAAGTACTCCTTCACCCGGAAGTGGATCGAGTGCCACGAGGCGCCGATGCAGAACGGCATCAGGAACGTGGTCAGCAGGATCAGCGGCATCGAGAAGCCGTCGACGCCGAGCTTGAACCGGATCGTCTCGGTGAGCCACGCGTGGCTCTCCACCAGCTGGAAGCTCGACGAGGCGGTGTCGTAGCGGCTCCAGGCCACCAGGGAGAGCAGGAAGGTGACCACCGTGGTGGCGAGCGCGGCCCAGCGGCTGTTGCGCGCGACCGATTCCTCGTCGCCGTTCAGCGTCAGGATGAAGGCCGCGCCGCAGAGCGGCACGATCAGCAGGCCGGAGAGGATGCCGAGGCCGAGCATGTCAGTGAGCACCCTTGGGCAGGCCGGACATCAGGTACCAGCTGATCAGGCCGGCGACGCCGATAAGCATGACGAAGGCGTAGTGGTAGAGGTAGCCGGTCTGGAGGCGCACAACCCCGCGGGTCACGTCCACGACGCGCGCCGCGATCCCGTTCGGCCCGAGGCCGTCGATGATCCGGCCATCGCCCTGCTTCCAGAGGAACAGGCCGAAATCCTTGGCCGGGCGGACGAAGATCCGGTCGTAGATCTCGTCGAAGTACCACTTGTTGAGCAGGAACCGGTACAGCGACGGCTGCTGCGCG